>JAUXWO010000123.1 GCA_030680175.1 Vicinamibacterales bacterium | reverse complement strand
GGCGGGCGGGCGCGCGCGCGCCGCTCTGGCAGACGCGCAAGCGGGCGGCGGACCTGCTGGCCGTCGCCGCGCGCTACGGGTCGTTTCCGATCCTGCTCGAGACGTATCGCGAGTGCCTGCGGGACGTCTTCGACGTGCCGGCGCTCGTCACCGTGCTCGGCGAGATCCGCAGCCGCACACGCCGTGTCGTGACCATCGACTCGCGCACGCCGTCGCCCTTTACCGCCGCGCTGCTCTTCGGCTACGTCGCCAACTACCTGTACGACGGCGACGCGCCACTCGCCGAACGCCGCGCGCAGGCGCTGTCGGTGGACACGGCGCAGCTGGCCGAGCTCATCGGCGCCACCGAGCTGCGCGACCTGCTCGACCCGGCGGCCATCGAGGCCGTGGAGGCCGAGCGCCAGCATCTGCCGGCGCGCTTCCACGCGCGGTCGGCCGACGCCGTGCATGACCTGCTCCTGCGCGTGGGCGATCTCACGCGCGAGGCCCTCGACGCGCGTGCCGAGTCCGGCGTCGCCAAGGTCGCGGTGCCCAGCCTCCTGGCCGCGCGCCGGATCGTGGAGCTTCCCATCGGCGGCGAGCGCCGGCTCGTCGCCGTCGAAGATGCCGGGCGCTACCGTGATGTGGTGGGGGCGCCGCTCCCCCCGGGCCTGCCGGCCGCGCTCCTCGAGCCCGTCGCCGATCCGATGGGGGACCTGCTCCGCCGCTACGCGCGCACGCACGGGCCCTTCACCGTGAGCCCCGTGGCCCGGCGTTTCGGCCTCGGCCCCGCGGTGGTCGAGGCCGCGCTCGTCCACCTCACGGCCACCGGCCGGCTCGTCGAGGGCGCCTTCCGCCCCGGGGGACAGGGGCGCGAGTGGTGCGACGCGGACGTGCTGCGCGCGGTGCGGCACCGATCGCTCGCCCGCCTGCGGCAGGCCGTCGAGCCCGTCGACGCGGGCGCCCTCGGCCGCTTCATCGTCGGATGGCACGGACTCGCCGCACCCCGCCGCGGCCTCGACGCGCTGCTCGACGTCATCGAGCAGCTGCAGGGCGTGCCGGTAGCCGCGTCGCTGCTCGAACAGGAGATCCTGCCCGCGCGTGTGGCGGGCTACGAACCGGCGCAGCTCGACACGCTGCTGGCGGCCGGCGAGGTCACGTGGGTGGGCGTGGAACCGCTCGGCGACCGCGACGGACGGCTCGCCTTGTACCTGACAGACCACCTGCCGCACCTGCTGCCGCCCGTGCCGGACGCTGCGGCCGATGCCGCCGGTGAACGGGCCGCACGCATCCTCGCGCATCTCGTGTCCCACGGGGCCACGTTCTTCGCGCCGCTGCACGAGGCGGCCGGCGGCGGCTATCCGCAAGAGACCGTCGACGCGCTCTGGACGCTCGTCTGGCAGGGACGGGTGACCAACGACACCCTGCAGGCGTTGCGCGGATTCCTGCGTCCGCCGGCACGCGCACGGAAGGCCGGACGCGTGGCGCCCTTTCGGTCGCGCCGCCTGCTGCCCGCATCCGCCGAAGGACGCTGGACGGCGATCGTGGCGCCGGCGGGCCGCACGACGACGGCGTGGGCGACGGCGATGGCGCAGCAGCTGCTCGCGCGCCACGGCGTGGTGACGCGCGAGGTGGCGCAGGTCGAATCCCTGCCGGGCGGGTTCAGCACGCTCTACCCCGTGCTGCGCCGGCTCGAGGAGGCCGGCCGTGTGCGACGCGGGTACTTCGTCGCGGGCCTCGGCGCGGCGCAGTTCGCACAACCGGGGGCCGTGGACCTGCTGCGCGCCAGCCGCGACGCGGCGGAGGCGCCGCAGGCGGTCACGCTCGCGGCGGCCGACCCGGCCAGTCCGTTCGGTACGCTCCTCCCCTGGCCCACATGGACGGGCGAGACGGCACGGGGCGCGAGCCGCTCCGTCGGCGCGCGCGTGGTGCTCGTCGACGGGCACCTGGCCGCGTGGATCGCCCGCGGCAACCGCGTGCTGCTCGTCTCGCTGCCGGCGGAGGACCCCGATCGCGGACGCGCCGGACGCGCGCTGGCCGCCGAGATCGTCGCGCTCGCGCATCGCGCGCCGGAGGGCCAGCGCGGCTGGCTCATCGAGGAGATCAACGGCCTCCCCGCCTCGCGCGCGCCGGAGGCGGAGTGCTTCATCGACGCCGGGTTCACCGCCACCGGCGGCGCGCTGCAGCTGCGCGTGCCGCACCGCTAGTGTCGCTGGCTCCTGCCGGGCCGCCCGCGGTGTCAGACCACCCGGCGGGGATGCGTGTAGACGTTGAATGCCCCGCCGCGGACGAAGCCGCACAGCGTGATGCCGCAGGCCTCGGCCAGCTCGATGGCGAGGCTCGACGGCGCGGAGACGGCAGCCACGAGCGGGATGCCGGCGAGCAGCGCCTTCTGCACGAGCTCGTAGGACGTGCGGCCCGAGACGACCAGCACCGAGCGATCGAGGGGCAGGCGGCCTTCGAGCAGCCGGCGGCCCACGAGCTTGTCCACGGCGTTGTGCCGCCCGACGTCCTCGGCGGCCAGCTGCAGCGTGCCGTCGAGGTCGAAGAGCCCCGCGGCATGCAGGCCGCCGGTGGCCTCGAACACGGGCTGCGCGGCGCGCAGCCGGACCGGCAGCTCCCGGATGACCGCGGCGGGCATCGTCCAGTCCCCGGCCACCGTCGTGACGCGGGCGCGGAGGGATTCGATCGTGCGGCGGCCACACAGGCCGCACGACGCCGTCATCATCACCTGCCGGCGCTCGCCGAGCCTGACGGCCAGCCGCGACACGGCGTCGCCGGCCACGGTCACGTTCAGCGTGTTGTCGCGCGCCTCGACATCGGCGTCCTCGCAGACCTCGATGGCGCCGATCTCGCCGGCGGCGCGCACGACGTCTTCGGCGAGCAGGAAGCCGGCGGCCAGATCCCGGTCGGCCCCGGGCGTCCGCATGATGACGGCAAACGGCGCGCGGTTGACGCGCACCTCCATCGGTTCCTCGACGGCCACCTGATCGTCGCCAGCCTGCGGTGCCCCCGGCTCACCCGCGACGTCCCCCACACGCACCCGGGGCACCCGTCGCACCTGCCGCACGGGGGGGACGGGCGTCTGTGGCACGCGGCCTCGGAGACCGGCGACGGGCTCGTGCTCAGACATGGTTGCGCAGCGCCAGTTCCCGTGGATGCGGCTCGAGGTACGTCTGCCCCTCCAGGTAGGTCACCTCGTGGCGCCGCACGTGGTGGCGAAGGAGCGTCAGCGGCACGATCAGCGGCATGATGCCGCGGCGGTGCTCCTCGATGAGCGCGGCGATCTCGTCGCGGGCGGGCGCGTCGATCTTCC
Organism: Vicinamibacterales bacterium; assembly: GCA_030680175.1. Classification (GTDB taxonomy): domain Bacteria; phylum Acidobacteriota; class Vicinamibacteria; order Vicinamibacterales; family UBA2999; genus JAUXWO01. The sequence continues at coordinate 164,371 of JAUXWO010000123.1, read as the reverse complement.
CCCGGAGGTGGCCGAGCATGTGCTGCAGCACGTTCGCGTGCTTGGCGGGCGTGGCCACGACCGACATCGCCGCCATGAACTCGCGCGTGTAGCGGGCCTTCAGCTCCGGGCGCGGCAACGCCTTCGCCCCGGCAACGAGCCGGCCGAGGTCGCGGTAGGCCGCCGGCTGGTGCGCCAGCAGCGTGAGCTTGTGCGCGGTGTGGAAGGCGACGAGGCCGCCGACCGTCCAGCGGCCGTCGAAGAGCGCCCGCAGGCGGTGGTACGCAAACACCCGTTCGACGAAGTTCTCGCGGAGCCGCGGGTCGTTCAGACGCCCTTCCTCCTCGACCGGCAGGTCGGGGAACCGCGCCATCAGCGCCTCGGCGAACAGCCCGCGTCCGACGCGCGCCGAGGGGCCCGTGTCGCCGTAGACCTTCACCCGCGTCATGCCGCAGCTCGGCGAGTCCTTCTTCAGGATGTAGCCGTCGAGCCGGTCGGCCTCGAGCGCGCCGGTGCGCCGCGCACTCCACTCGGCCATCTCGTCGGTCCAGTCGCCGCCGCTCTTCGGAAAGATCAGCCGCACCAGGACGCCGTTGACGAGGGCGCCCCCCCGCGGGGACCGCACCAGGCGCATCGTCTCACGCGGGACCGGCAGGCCGGACTCCACCTCGGGGCAGACGGGCACCCACTCGACATACCGTCCGAACGTTTCCACGAGGAAGCCGTCGCGCTTGTGTCCGCCGTCCCAGCGGACCTCGGCGCCGAGCAGGCACTGTGAGATGCCGATGCGGATACCGTCCCCCATGAGGGGATTAGACCACGGTGCGGCCCAGCATGCGTTTCACCTCGACGAGGACCTCGTCCGGCAGGCAGGGCTTCAGGACGAAGGAGTCGCACCCGGCCTCGCGCGCGCCCTCGGCGGCGCTCGACAGGGCATGACCGGTGAGGGCGACGATCGGGATGTGACGCGTGCGGGGGTCGGCCTTGAGCTGCCGGGTGGCCTCCAGGCCGTCGAGGCCAGGCAGCGACAGGTCCATCAGGACGAGATCTGGAAGGAGCGCCGTCGCCTCGGCCACCGCTTCGTGCCCGTCACGGGCCATCGCCACGCGGTAGCCCGACACGAGCAGGTACTCGGCGTACATCTCGCGTGCATCGTCGTAGTCGTCCACGACGAGGACCAGCGGGGCCGCAGGGTGCGTCATCGGCAGGCCTTCCATCGAGCGGGGTGAGTATACGACTCGCACGGGCCGCACTCAATCACTTCCGTCCACCACCCGCGCCCAGCTCGTCCGTGCGAGGCGAATCAGCTACGATATCGGGATGGCCACCACCTACTCGTTTGACGTGACCTCGATCATCGACCTGCAGGAAGTCGACAACGCCATCAACCAGGCGCGGAAGGAGATTGGCCAGCGTTACGACTTCAAGGGATCGACCGCCACGATCGAGCTCGACCAGAAGGAAGCCACGCTCACGCTGGCCGCCGAGGACGCCTTCAAGCTGTCGGCGGTCTGGGAAGTCGTGCAGGTCCGCCTCGTCCGGCGGAACGTGCCGGTGAAGAACCTGAAGCCCGGCGAGGTGGAGCCGGCCTCGGGGGGCACGGTGCGCCAGGTGGTGACGCTGCAGCAGGGCATTCCGAGCGACGCCGCCCGCGAGATCGTGAAGTTCCTGAAGGAACAGAAGCTCAAGAAGGTGCAGGCCGCCATCCAGGGCGACCAGCTCCGCATCAGCGCGCCGGCCAAGGACGACCTGCAAGCGGCCATGGCCGCGCTCAGGGAGCACGACTTCGACGTCGCGCTGCAGTTCGGCAACTACCGCCCGTAGCTCAGTCGTCGAACGCCACCGGTTCGTCGCCGATCGCCGGCTGGTGCATGCCGTACTTCTCGAGCCGGCGGTAGAAGGCGCGGCGGCTGATGCCGAGGCGGCGGGCCGCTTCCTTCTTGTTGCCGCGCGTCTCCTCGAGCGCGCGCACCACCTGCTCCCGCTCCACCTCGCCCATCGGACGCACGGGTCCGATCGTGACCGCGCGCGGTCCCGGGGGCGCGCCGATCAGCAGATCCGGCGCGTCGATCCACTCGGTCTCGGCCAGCATCGAGGCCCGGCCCAGCACGTTGCGGAGTTCACGGACGTTGCCCGGCCAGTCGTGGCGCAGCAGCGCGTGTTCGGCCTCGGGCGTCAGGCCGCGGAGCGGCTTGGCATACTCGCGCGCGTTCTCCTCGAGGAAGGCGCGCGCAATCAGCGGGATGTCGTCGCGGCGCTCGCGCAGCGACGGCACCTTCAGCTCGACCACGTGCAGGCGGTAGTAGAGATCGCTGCGGAAGCGCCCCGCCTCCACCTCGTCTTCGAGCACACGGTTGGTGGCGGCCACGACGCGGACGTCCACCTTCTGGGCGTCGCTCGACCCGACGCGCGCCATCTCGCCGGCTTCCAGCACGCGCAGCAGCTTGGCCTGCACGGGCGCCGGCAGCTCCCCGATTTCGTCCAGGAAGATCACGCCGCCGTTGGCCTTCTCGAACAGCCCCGCGCGGGTCTCGTGCGCGCCGGTGAACGCCCCGCGCGCGTGGCCGAACAGCTCGCTCTCGAACAGCGTCTCGACGATGGCCGAGCAGTTGAGGGTGACGAACGGCTTGTGGCGGCGCTTGCTGGTGGCGTGCAGCGCACGGGCGACCAGCTCCTTGCCCACCCCGGTTTCCCCGGTGATGAGCGCCGTCGTGAAGTGCGGGCCGATGCGGCGCAGCAGGCTGAAGAGCTCGAGCATCGGCGCGCTGCGGCCGATCATCCCGTGGAACTGGCTCTGCTTGAGCAGGTCCGACTCGAGGGCGGCCACCGTCTGGCGGCGATCGCTCTCGGCGCGGATGAGGCCGAGCAGGTCCTTGAGGCGCGTGAAGTCGAAGGGCTTGCGGACGTAGTCGGTCGCGCCGAGCTTGACGGCTTCCACCGCGCTCTCGATCGTGCCGTAGCCGGTCATGAGGACGACTTCGCAGAAGGGCGCGCGCCGCTTGATCTCGCGGAGCGTGTCCATCCCGTTCATGCCGGGCATGCGCAGATCGATCAGCGCCGCATCCGGCGGACGCCGCGTCACCTCGAGCAGCGCGTCGGTCGCGTTGTCGAAGCTGAGCACGTCGAAGCCGTGCGGACGGGCGAAGCGTCCCACGACGTCCAGCACGTTGCGGTCGTCGTCGATGATGTACAGCCGCGGTTGCGGGTGCAGGGGCTCCGGATACGCCAGGGCGAGGGCCGATGTGCTCACGGTTCTGTCAGGCTCCCGCCGCCAACCCCGTCCCGGGAACGTCCCGGAGGGCGGACGACACTTGCCTGATCATTCGGCAACCGTGGGCGTCAGCTTGAATGGCCCGTGCGAAATCGCCCTCGACCGCGAAAACAGGCCTGTTTCCAGAGCTGGCGCCGGCAGGCCCCCTCCCGGAGTGCGTCCCGGGGTGGGCGTTCAGACGAAGAAATCCGGCATCAGCGCCTCTTCGGCGACGCCGTCCGGCCGGTAGCGGGACAGGTCCGTGATGCCGGCCGCGCGCACGGCGTCCTCATCCACGAAGAACTGGCCGGTCACTTCGCGGCTGGGGCGCGTGAGGATCCAGTGCGCCGCGTCAGCCATGATGGCGACCGACCGGGTCCGCCGCCGGCCCTCGGACCCGGCGATCAGGCTGATGGCATCGGTGTCGATCGCCGTCCTGGGCCACAGCGCGTTGACGGCCACGCCGTCGCCGCGGAACTCCTCCGCCATGCCCAGCACGCACAGGCTCATCCCGAACTTCGCCATCGTGTAGGCCAGGTGCGGCGCGAACCACCGCGCCTGCAGCGTCGAGTCGAGCGGCGGCGCCAGGTTCAGGATGTGCGGGTTCGCGGCGCGGCGCAGGTGCGGCAGCACCTGCTGCGAGCACAGGAACGTGCCGCGCGTGTTCACGCCGTGCATCAGGTCGAAGCGCTTCATCGGGGTGTCGAGCGTGCCGGTCAGGGTGATGGCCGACGCGTTGTTCACGAGGATGTCGATCCCCCCGAAGCGCTCGACGGCGGCCGCGACGCCGGCCGCCACCGCCTCCTCGTCGCGCACGTCCATGCGGACGGCCAGCGCCTGCCCCCCCGCCGCGACCACCTCCTCGGCGGCCGTGTAGATGGTGCCGGGGAGCTTCGGGTGCGGCACCACCGTCTTGGCGGCGATGACGATATTGGCGCCGTCGGCGGCGGCGCGCAGGGCGATGGCCTTGCCGATTCCGCGGCTGGCGCCGGTGATGAAGAGGGTCTTGCCGTGCAGGGACATATTCGCTGTTCGCTATTCGCTGTTCGCTGTTCGCAATTCGCTGTTGGCCGTTCGCAGCCGCAAACGCGAAACGCCCGGCCCCCTTGCGGGAGCCGGGCGTTCAATCTACCTCAGAACGGGGGCGCGCTACTCGACGTAGCTGTAGCCGCAGTTCTCACAGAACCACATGCGGCCCTGCTTGTACATGTTGTAGGCGCACTGCGGACAGACGCGGTACTCGCGGCCGTCGGCATCCACCAGGACGCCGTCCTTCTTCTCTTCGGGAGCGAACGGATCCTTCGGCTTCTCTTCCTTCTTCGGCTCCTGCTGGGGCTGCTGCGCGCCGGCAATGCCGGGCACGACGGTCATGCCGAGAGCGGCGGCAAACAGCGCGGACCCGCGGAGGAAGCTCCGGCGATCGACGTTCTTTCCAGTGGTCTCGAACATGGTCCCTCTTGTCTCAGTGGTCACGAATGGTCTCGACTCGGTGCCGCCTGGTGCGGCGCGAAAAAACCCGGGCGGGGTGCTGCGGCTCACTGGAGACACCCCACCCGGTGCTTCCCCTCTGTCGTTACGCTTTCGAGAATACGACACGCCCCAACCGCCTCGTTGTAATCCTTTGTATTTCTTTGCACGTGTTCTCCACGCGCCGGGGGGCTGTCCGCCCCCCGATCCGCCACAGATGATGCAGGACAACCGACGCTGTGTCAATATCTTCCAGCGAAACGGCCCCCACGATGTCGGCCTGGATCCGGTGACGCCACTTCCCCGCGAACAACGACTCGCCGCCGTCGCCCGCCTGTGGCGGCCATGGGGCCGTGGCCGACGAGGTCCTCGCCTACTGCGACAGTCCTTTCGTGGCCTCTTCGCTCACCGCCGTCCACTTCCCCCTGGCCGACGAACCGCACGTGGACGACTGGCGCCGCTACGCCGCGGAGGCGGGCGAGGGACTCTGGCCGTACCTGCAGGCGCGGCTGCCGCAGCTCCGTGCGCCGATTCGGGAGGGCATCTCGAAGACCGACGCGTACACCCGGCTCGTCCGCCGGGGCGAGACCGTGGACGCGGCCGCCCTCGGAGGCAGCCTCACGCTGAGCTCGACGGCTTTTCGCCTCGAACTGCACGACCACCCCGCCGGCGCGCAGGCCCGGTTCGACGCCGCCTGGGGCTGGGCGGACGCGGTCACCGCGCCGGTCCGGACACCGATCGAACCATCGCGATACACGCGCCCCGCACGGCACGCATGCCGGATCGGCGGCCTCGGCGTGCATCTGGTCCGCACCCTGATGGACGAGGTGACCTACACCCGGCGCAACGGCCGCAACGTCCTGTTCATTCGCAAGGCCACCGGCACGGCCGCCTGACCGCCCCGTCATTACGAGTACGCGAGACCATGACGAGGCGGTCACGTCCCTCGGCTGATCGGCGCGACCGCAGGACGGTCAGCCGCCGCGATTGACCATGAACGTCGCGACGCCATCGAAGAACTCACGGAGCAGGGCCGTCACGTCCTCGGGCAGCGCGGCCTCGTCGAGGGCCCGGGTCATCAGCTGCATCCAGCGATCGCGCGCCGCAAGGTCGATGGCAAACGGCATGTGCCGCATCCGCAGGCGCGGGTGCCCGCGCTCCTCGATGTAGCGCGGCGGCCCGCCAAAGCGGCCCACCAGGAAATCGCGCAGCCGCACCTCGGCGCCCTCGAGGTCGTGCGCCGGGTACATCGGGCCGAGCAGATCGTCGCCCGGCACCTGCGCATAGAACCCGCGCACGAGCCGCGCGAAGCCCTCTTCGCCAATCCGCTCGTACACGGTGTCGTCGGTCAGGGGAGGCATACTCCGATCATAGACGGGGATCGGTAGCCGGCTGTCGGCTTTCAGCGATCGGCTCTCAGCGATCGGCTTTCAGCGATCGGCTTTCGGCGATCGGCTTTCGGCGATCGGCTTTCGGCTTTCGGCTTCATCCTGCCTTTTGCCCTCTGCGCTGCATTTCGTATTTCGCCGCCCGCTGCCCGCTATGATGAAGTCATGACTGATGAAGCGCCGAAGAGCGCCTACGAAGTGGCGATGGCTCGGCTCCGCCAACAGGATGCCGACGCCGGCATCGAGGAACGCCATGTGACCGACGCGCAGAAGGCCGACGTGGCCGAGGTGCGTCGGGTGTACGCGGCGCGGGTGGCCGAGCGCGAGATCATGCACAAGGCGGCGACCGCCGGCATCTGGGATCCGGGCGAGCGTCAGCCGATCGACGAGCAGTTCCGCCGGGACGTGCAGAAGCTCCACGACGAGCGTGACGCGAAGATCGAGCGGCTGCGGCAGTCCTTCGACAGCTGATCCCCGGGAGCCGGGAGCCGAAAGCCGACAGCTGGAAGCCGAAAGCCGAGAGCCGGCAGCGTGAAGCCGGGCGCCTACGGCGTGTATCCCGGTCCCCGCACCACGCGTCCCGGGGTGGCGCCGGTGTGCTCGCCGTCGCGCAGCACCGCCACGCCATTGACGAAGACATGTGACACCCCGGTCGAGTACTGGTGCGGCTTGTCGAACGTCGCGTGGTCGCGAATCGTCGCCGGGTCGAAGACGACGATGTCGGCCATCTGGCCCGCAACCAGGCGGCCGCGCCCGGCCAGGCCGAGGTTCGCCGCGGGCAGCGACGTCATGCGGCGGATGCCCTCCTCGAGCGTGACGAGCCGCTCGTCGCGGACGTACTTGCCGAGCCACCGCGCGAAGTTGCCGTAGGCGCGCGGGTGCGGATTCGATCCGAGGAAGGCGCCTTCCGGCGCGAGCGAGCCGGCATCCGATCCGAGGCTCACCCACGGCAGGCGCAGCTGGCGCGAGACGTTCTCCTCCGACATCAGGAAGAAGACCGTGCCCACGCGGCTGCCGTCCTCGATCACCAGGTCCATCGCCGTGTCCGCGGGCGAGGTGCCGCGCATGGCCGCCACCTCGGCGAGCGTCTTGCCCGTGAGCGGCTTCAGCGCGTCGTTGCGGAAGCCGACGAGGATCATGCCTTCGGGCCCGGCGCCCACGAAGAAGTTCTCCCACTGGTCGGTGGGCGTCGTCATCTCGCGGCGCAGGCGCGCGCGAATCGCCGGGTCCTTCAACCGTTCGATCCACGCCGCGTCCCCGCCCTCCTGCACCCACGGCGGCATCGTCGCGTCGAGCCCGGTGGCGCCGGCCTCGTACGTGTACATGTCGGCGGTGATGCGCAGGCCCTCGGCGCGCGCCGCCTCGATCTTCGCAATCGCCGCGTCGATCTTGCCCCAGTGCTCGCGGCCGGCGGCCTTCAGGTGGTAGATCTCGGCGGGGACGTTCGCCTCGCGGGCGATCGTGATGAGCTCGTCGATCGACTCGAGCAGCCGCGCGCCTTCGCTGCGGATGTGGGAGATGTACATCCCGCCGGATTCGGCCGCGGCACGCGTGAGCGCGATGAGCTCCGGCGTCTTCGCGTAGAAGGCCGGCGCATAGATGAGCGACGACCCGACGCCCAGCGCCCCCTCGCGCATCGCCTGGCGCACGAGATCCTGCATGCGCGCCAGTTCCTCCGGCGTGGGCTCACGGTCGTCGTACCCCACCTCGTGAATCCGCACCGTCGTCGCGCCGACGAACGAGGCCACGTTCGTGGAGACGCCCTTCGTCTCCAGGTGCTCGAGGTAGCCGCCGAGGCTCGTCCACGGCACGTCGAACTTCAGGTCGCCCTGGTCGGCCACGAGTTCGGCCTTCATCGCGGGGTTGAGCGGGCCCATCGACCAGCCCTCGCCGAAGATCTCGAGCGTGACGCCCTGCCGGATGCCGCTCTGCGAGCGGCCATCGACAAGCAGCGACCGGTCCGCCCAGCTCAACATGTTGATGAAGCCGGGCGCGACGGCCTGGCCGGCGGCATTTACCTCGGTGCGCCCGCGCGCGCCCTCGAGCGCCCCCACGGCCACGATGCGGTCGCCGGTGATGGCCACGCTCGCGGCCACCGGCGGCGCCCCCGTCCCGTCGTACACAAGGCCATTCCTGATCAGAACGTCATACTCTGCCGGCGCGGGGCTGCACGCCGCAGCGAAGATCGAGACGAATAGATAGATATGGCGCATCTGGTGATCTCTTGACGTGGTGACGTGGTGATCTGATGTGGTGATCTGAGGATGTGCAGGATCTGATGTGGTGATCTGGTGATGTGGGAATCTATCTCATGATCGTGCCATCTGGCGAGCGAACCAGCCAGCGCCCCGAGCCGCGTCCCCAGGGCCCGGGGCTGGTGGCGCCAGGGAGACCGAGTCTCGGAAGTCCGCCACAGTGCACGGACCCGCCGACCCGGCAGATCGCCAGATCGCCAGATCGCCAGTTCGAGATAGATCACAAGATCAGAAGATAGATGTGAGATCTTACATTTGCACATCCGATCGTCAGATCACCACATCACGAGATCACCAGATACGCTGATGTCCCCCCTGCTCACGCTCTATCGCTTCGAGGTGCGTTCCGCCCTCCGCGAGCGGAGCATCGTCATCAACTCCATCCTGCTGCCGATCCTGCTGTACCCCGGCCTCATGTGGTTGATGTTCACGGGCATCTCGTTCGTGCGCGGCCAGACCGACGACATGGCTTCCCGGATCGTCGTCTCCGGCCCGCTCGAGGCGCATGCGCCGCTGGACCGGGCGCTGCGGCAGGACCGCCGCTTCCAGATCGTGGACCCGGCCGGCGAGGACGCCGCCGCGCTTCGCGCCGGCGCGCTCGACGCCCGTCTCGAACTCTCCGTGCATCCCGTCGCGGCGCTTCCCGGGAACCTGCAGGCGCTCGTCGTCTACGACGGCTCCCACGAGCGCAGCAGCGCCGCCAGGCAGCGGCTCGTCGAGGTGCTCGAGCAGTACCGCGACCTCCAGATCCGCACCGAGACCCTCGCGCGTGGCGTGGCCGCGCGCGACTGGGCGGGGTTCCTCGTCGAGGGCCGCAACGTGGCCAGCGAGCGGGACATGGGCGGCTTCCTCCTCGGGCTGATGCTGCCGCTGATGTTCGTCGTCATGGTCGCCGTGGGGTGCTTCTACCCGGCCATCGACACGACGGCCGGCGAGCGCGAGCGTGGCACCTGGGAGACGCTGATGACCACCTCGGCCTCCCGCACGAGCATCGTCGTCGCGAAGTACCTGTACGTGGCCACGTTCGGCTGCGTGGCCGGCCTGCTGAACGTCGCCGCCATGGCGCTGACGATGCGCACGATCGTGGGGCAGCTGGCGGGCGGGGCGGTGGCGCTCGATTTCAGCGTGCGCCCGGAGGCGCTCCCGGTCCTCGCGGCCGGCGCCGTCCTGCTCTCGGCCTTCATCGCGGCCGGGATGATGGTCTTCGCGTCGTTTGCCCGCACGTTCCGCGAGGGGCAGTCGATGATCACGCCCTTCTACCTGCTCGTGCTGCTGCCGACCGTGTTCCTCAGCTCGCGCGGCACCGCGTTCTCGCCGGCGCTGGCCGCCATCCCGGTCGTGAACGTGGCGCTCGTCATCCGCGATGCGCTGAGCGGCGTCTTCCAGTGGCCGCTCATCGGCATCACCGTCGCGGTCACGCTGGCGGCCATCGCGGGGCTCCTGCGGCTCGCCGCCGCCATCGTCGCCGCCGAAGCGGTCGTTGCCGGATCGTACAGCGGCACGCTCGCCACCTTTGTTCGCGGCCTGTTCGGCCGCGCCGCCCCCGCTCCCAAGGAGACCGCGCGATGATCCCTGTCGATGTGGCCGGCCTCACCAAGATCTACGTGGACCAGAGCCGCGGCGAGGTACGGGCCGTCGACGACATCAGCTTCGCGTGCCAGCCCGGCGAGATCTTCGGCCTGCTCGGCGCCAACGGCGCCGGCAAGACCACCACCCTGCGGATGCTGTCCACCATCCTGGCGCCCTCGGCCGGACGCGCGGCGGTGATGGGGCACGATGTGGCGACGGCGCCCGAGCACGTGCGGCGCTCGCTCGGCTTCTACTCGGCCAGCACCGCGCTCTACCCGCGGCTCACGGGCCGCGAGACGCTCGAGTTCTTCGCCCGCATCAACGGCTTTCCGGAGGCCGCGGTCGCGGCCCGCGTCGAGGCGCTCATCACGCGCTTCGGCATCGGCGAGTACGCCGGCGCGCGCGTCGACACGCTGTCGCAGGGCATGAAGCAGAAGGTCTCGATTGCGCGCACCGTGGCGCACGACCCGCCCGTCCTGATCTTCGACGAGCCGTCGGTCGGCCTCGACGTGCTGAACGCCCTCGAGATGCAGAAGGTGATCGGCGAGCTGCGCGACGACGGCAAGACGATCATCTTCTCGACGCACATCATGAGCGAGGCGGAGCGGCTGTGCGACCGCATTGCCATCATCCACCGGGGACGGATCCACGCCTGCGGCACGCTGGCCGAACTGCGCGCGGCGACCGGGCGCCACTACCTCGAAGACATCTTCGTGCACTACGTCGAACAGGCCGGCGCGGCCCCCACGCCATGAGCCCCGCGACCCGCCGCATCGCCACGCTCTTCACGACCGAGCTCCGCACGATGCTGCGCGACCGGCGCACCGTCATCATGTCGATCGTGCTGCCGGTCGTGCTGATGCCGGTCTTCCTCTTCGCGCAGCAGTTGATGGAGGAGCGGCGGACGCGGGCGCTCGAGGCGCGTGCGTACACCTACGCCGTCGACGGCGTCCTCGCCGAGGAGGCCCGCCCCCTCGTGGCCGCGGCCGCGGTGCGCGGCGAGGCGCGGTCGGCCCGGTTCCGCGAGGCGCGCGTGGACGATCCTGGCGCGGCGCTCGAGCGGGGCGAGGTCGACGTGGTGGTGGACGCCACCGAGGCGCGCGCGGTCCAGGAGGCGGCCCGCCACGAGCGCCGTGGCCCCGGACGGCCGGCCGCGCTCGTCGGCGCCGACGAATGGCTCGCGACGCTCCCGCCGGATCTGCCGGCGCTCACCGTCGTCTACCGCGGCGACCGGGACGCCTCGGAATCGGCGGCCGCACGCCTGCGGGAGCGCCTCGGCGAGGAACAGCGCGCGCGCCGCCTCGCCCTCGCGTCGGACGCCGGCTTCGGCGCCGAGGTCGAGGCCGTGCTTGCCGTGCGGGAGGAGAACCTCTCGGGCGGCGACGAGGTGGCCGGACTCGCGCTTGGCCGCGTCGCCACCCTGCTGCTCCTCGTCTTCCTCTTCACCGGCGGCGCCATCGTGGCGCAGGACACGCTGGCGGGCGAGAAGGAGCGCGGCACCCTCGAAACGCTGCTCACGACGGCCGCCACGCGCGTGGAGATCGTCACGGCGAAGTTCCTCCTGGTCCTGGCGGTCGGGGTGCTGATCGCGGGCGTCCAGGTCGCCAACCTGCTGGTGTACGTGGGCTTCGAGTTGATCCCCACCTCGGCGCCGCTCGCCACCGTGGTGACGCCGGCGCTGGCGGCCGGCCTGTTCCTCTTCGTGCTGCCTCTGGCCGCACTCATCTCGGCGATGCTCCTGCTCGTGTCCGGCTACGCCCGCTCGTATCGCGAGGCCCAGATCAACTTCATGCCGATGATGCTCGCCTGCGCGGGCCTGGCGCTCGCCGCCATGATGCCCGCGGTGCCGCTGCGGTCGGCCATCGTGCTGGTGCCCATCGCGAATATCAGCGTCGGGGTGAAGGAGGTCCTCGTCGGACGCGCCGACTGGCTGTTCCTCGCCATCGCCTGGGCTGTGACGGCCGGCGCCGCGGGCTGGACGATGCGGCTGGCCGCCCGCACGCTCTCCACCGAGCGCCTGATCGTGCCCTCGACCGGCGAGACCTACGAGCGCCCGGGCGTGCCCGCGCTCCGCCCCGAGCGGATCTTCACGTGGTTTGCCGTGATGTGGGCCGTGCTCCTGCTCGTCTCGCTCAACACGGGCCCGGACTTCGACATCCGCCTGCAGCTGCTCATCAACCTGGGCGGCATCTTCGTGGGCGGGTCGTTCCTCTTCATGCGCCGCTTCCGGCTCGACTGGCGCGAGACGCTGCTGCTCCGGGTCCCGCGGTGGGAGGTCTGGGTCGCGGTGCTCGTGGGGGCCCCCTCGGGGATTGCCGTGGGCACCGGCGTCTTCCAGCTCGCGAACCGGATCGTCCCCGTGCCGGTCGAGGTGCTCGAGAGCTTCGGCCAGTACCTGGTCCCGGAGGGCATGTCGTTCTGGATGCTCCTGCCGTTCCTCACGCTCATGCCGGGCGTGTGCGAGGAGATCGCGTTCCGCGGCGTGCTGCAGCAGTCGCTCCGGCGCTTCTTCCGTCCCGTGCCGGCGGCGCTGCTCGTCGGGATCATCTTCGGCCTCTTCCACGTCTCCCTGTTCCGCCTGTTCCCCACCGCGTTCCTCGGGGTCCTCTTCGCGGCCGTGACGATGCTGACCGGATCGATCTATCCGGCGATGGTGTGGCACGCGCTGAACAACGGCATCGCGCTCGTGACGGGGTACTATGGGTGGTCGCTGGCCGCCCTGGAGCCCGCCGGGTACGCGGCGGCGACGGCGCTGCTGGCGCTGTCATTCTGGATTCTCTGGCGGACACGCCCCGATGCAGACCCTCGATCGCCTGCTCCAGGCCGGACATAACCACACCGCGGAAGGCATGGCCCAGCAGCGGCTGGCCATGCGGCTGTCGCTGGCCGTCGGCGTGCTCATGCTCGCCGGCAAGACCTACGCGTACACGATCACGGGGTCGGCCGCGATCCTCTCGGACGCCGCCGAGTCCGTCGTGCACGTGTTCGCCGTCGCCTTCGCGACGTGGAGCCTGTGGATCGCCGTCCGCCCCGCCGACGACTCGCACCCGTACGGCCACGACAAGGTCGCCTTCTTCTCCGCCGGCGTCGAAGGGGCCCTCATCATCGTCGCGGCGTTCTACATCATCTATGCCGCCATCGAGAAGTGGATGGCGGGCCTCGTGCTGGAGAACCTCTCGACGGGGACGTGGTACGTCGCCGCCGCCTCACTGATCAACGTGGCGCTCGGCGGCTACCTCGTGTGGCTCGGCCGCCGGACCGGATCGATCATCCTGGTCGCCAACGGCCACCACGTGCTGACCGACGCGTGGACCAGCTTCGGCGTCGTCGGCGGGCTGCTGCTGACGCTGGCCACGGGCTGGCTGCCCTTCGACCCCCTGGTCGCGATCGCCGTCGCGTGCAACATCCTCTGGGCCGGCGGACGGCTGATGCGCCAGGCGGTGGGCGGGTTGATGGACGAGGGCGACCCGCAGGTGGAGGCGCTGGTGCGGCGCATCCTCGACGAGGAGACGGCCGCGCGCCATCTCGCCTACCACGAGCTTCGCTACCGCACGACCGGCACGACGCTGTTCGTGGAGGTCCACCTGCTGTTCCCGTCAGGCGTCTCGCTGGCCGACGCGCACCACGACGCGTCGGAAATCGAGGCGGCCGTCCACCGGGCGGTGGGCGCGCGCCTGAGCATCATCACGCACCTCGAGCCAAGGGAAGGGCACGATGCCGCCCACGGACGCGCGGGCATTCCCGAGATAGATATCTGCTGATCTCGTGATGTGGTGATGTGGTGATCTGATGCGCGATGTGGAGATCTGCAGATGTATCTGCTGAACTGCTGATCTGTTGATCTGTTGATCTGTTGATCTGTTGACCTGTCGATCTGTTGATCTGGCTGATGTGCCGGTGTAAGCGCAGGCTTGAGCGCTGGCGTCGAGGGTGGCGGCCAGCCGCACATCCGCAGATCAGAAGATCAGAAGCTACATCTGCGGATCTCCACATCGCGCATCAGATCACCACATCACCACATCACGAGACCACCAGATCTCAAGGCCGTACAGACGAAAGGGCCGGAGCAGTAAGCCCCGGCCCTCTTGAGCGTCGTTGCGCGACGAGCCCTATTGAGTCTGCCGCGGCCACAGCACGCCCTGGTGCATCGTGGTGACCTTGCCCATGCCCTTGAAGGCGAACTTCTGGAGGCGCTTGCCCTCGTAGGTTTCGGTCGTGTAGATGTTGCCCTTCGAGTCGGTGGCGATGCTGTGCACGCCGAAGAACTGGCCGGGCTGGCGGCCGCCGTCGCCGAAGCTCGTGAGCAGCGTCATCGTCTTGCGCTCGACGATGTAGACGCGCTCGTTCTTGCCGTCGGCCACGTAGAGGAAGCGCTGCTCGGGATCCTTCGAGAACGCGACGTCCCAGATGGCGCCGTCGCCGAGCGTGCGCCGCGCGATGAACATCTCCGACACATAGGTGCCGTCGGTCTTGAAGACCTGGATGCGGTTGTTCGGCCGGTCGCACACGTAGACGAGGCCGTCGTTCGACACGTCCGCGCAGTGCACGGGGTTGCGGAACTGCTGGGCCGGCGGCGCCTCCGGGTTGTACGGCCCCAGGTTCGCATCGTCCGGCTTGTTGCCGTAGGCGCCCCAGTAGCGCTTCAGCACGCCGGTGTCGGCGTCGATGACCGCGACACGCTTGTTGAGGTAGCCGTCCGAGATGTACGCCTCGTTGGCGCGCGGGTCGACGAAGATCTTGGCAACGCGGCCGAAGTTGGACGGGTCGTGGCTGTTGGCCTGGAACACGGGCTTGCCGCCGCTCTCGGGCGCCTGCCGGGCGCCCGGCTTGCCGAACTGCGCCAGGAACTTGCCGTCGCGCGTGAACTTCAGCACGTGCGCGTCATTGGGGCCGTTGCCGCCAATCCAGATGTTGCCCTTGTGATCGAGCCACAGCCCGTGGTTCGAGCCCGGCCAGTCGTAGCCCTCACCCGGTCCGCCCCAGGAGTTGACGAGGTTGCCCGCCGGATCGAACTCCAGCAGCGGCGGCGCCGGCCGGCAGCAGAACTCCGCGGTCGGCGGGTCCGTGGCCAGGCCGATCTCGGTCCGCGCCGTGAACGTATCGGGACGATGCACGATGAAGACGTGATCGCGGTCATCGACGCCGATGCCGATCGTCATGCCGATCAGCCACGCGTTCGGCAGCGGCTTCGGCCAGAACGGATCGACTTCGAACATCGGGGCTTCCACGGCGGCCTGGCCCTGCGCCGCGACACGGTCCAACGTGGACTGCGCCACCGCGAGCACCCCGAGCAACACGACCACCCCGGCTCCGACCATCACTCCACGCGACTTCACAATACGGCCCATGCGGGACCCTCCCTCTCTGATCCGGGGAAGTATACGTAAATCCGGCGCGCCGCGGGCGACTTCTTTTTTTTCTGCTACGCTTCCTGCCGTGTTGATGCTGACGCGACGCCCCCGGTGGGCCGCCCTGGCGGCCGTGCTCCTGCTCGTCCTGATGCGGCCCGCCGTGCCCGCCGCGCACGAGGTGCCCAACGAAGTGACCGTGCAGGCGCTGCTCCGGCCCTCGGGCACCGAACTCGTGCTGCTGGTGCGCGCGCCGCTCGAGGCCATGCGCGACATGCAGGTGCCGGTGCTCGGCCCCGGCTACCTCGACATCAGCCGCGCCGACCCCATCCTGCGCGAGGCCGCGCAGGTCTGGATCTCCGATTACGTGCAGGTCTACGAGGGCGGCCAACGGCTGAGCCGGCCCGAAGTCCGCGCCGTGCGCGTCTCGCTTCCTTCGGACCGATCATTCGCCTCGTTCGAGGCGGCCATGGCCAGCCTGCACGGACCGCGGCTGCCCGACGACATCGATCTCTACTGGGAGCAGGGCCTGCTCGACGTGATGTTCGTCTATCCGATCACGTCGGAGACGGCGGCGTTCGCGATCGAGCCCGGGCTGACCCGCCTCGGGCTGAACGTGAACGTCGTCCTCCGCTTCCTGATGCCCGGCGGCGTGGAGCGCGTCTTCGACATCCACGAGGAGCACGGCCTCGTCGCGCTCGATCCGCGGTGGCACCAGTCGGCGTACCGCTTCGTCCGCGAAGGCTTCTTCCACATCCTGGACGGGCCGGACCACCTGCTGTTCCTGCTGTGCCTGGTGATCCCGTTTCGCAGGGTGCGGCCGCTCGTGGTCATCGTCACCTCGTTCACGATCGCCCATTCGGTGACGCTCATCGCGTCGGCGTTCGGCATGGCGCCCGACGCGCTGTGGTTTCCGCCGCTCGTGGAGACGCTCATCGCGGTCTCGATCGTCTACATGGCGTTCGAGAACATCGCAGGCGCCCGCCTCCAGCGCCGCTGGTGGGTGACGTTCGGCTTCGGCCTGATCCACGGCTTCGGCTTCGCGTTCCTGCTGCGCGACACGCTGCAGCTGGCGGGCAGCCACGTCGTCACATCGCTGCTGGCGTTCAACGTGGGCGTGGAACTCGGGCAGCTCGTGGTCCTGGCCGTGCTGCTGCCGTCGCTCGGGCTGCTGTTCCGCTTCGTCGTCGCGGAACGGATGGGCACGATCCTCCTGTCGGCGCTCGTCGCCCACACGGGCTGGCACTGGGCCACGGAGCGCTGGGAGGCCTTCAGCCAGTTCCCGACCCCCGTCGTCGACGCGGCCCTGGCCGCCACCCTGATCCGCGTCCTGATGCTCGCGATCGCCGCCTGGGTGGTGGTCTGGGGGGTGGCGAGGTGGGTAGATAGATCAGGAGATTCGGAAGATAAGAATCTGGTGATCTCGTGACGTCGTGATCTGGTGATCTGAATGTGCGATGTGAGATCGACAGAGCTATCTACTGATCTGTCGATCGGCTGATGTGCCAGTCGCCAGCGACCGCGGCCGTGTCAGAGCCGGTTCGCCGCGCCTGCCACCGCAGGTCGGCGCCAGCAACAGGTCACCAGATCACCAGATCAACACATCCCCAGATCATTAGATCACCAGATCAGAAGGTAGATCTGCCGATCTCACATCGCACATCAGATCACCACATCACCACATCACGAGATCACCAGATTCCGTATGTCTTTCACTATCTCGTCTTCCACAAGCCTGTAGATCGACCGGTTATGTCCCTGGCGGTCCGGGCTGGGTGTGGACACCGAGGTGGTGGTCACGACGAGATCGAGTGTGGGGACGACGAAGATGAACTGGCCGCCGTAGCCCCACGCGTAGAACGTCGGGTGGCCGGCCAGGTCGCGGATCCACCAGCCGTAGCCGTAGTAGCGGTCGCTGCCCCAGCGCGACTGGCCGCGCGGGACGAACGATGCGTCCACGTACGACCCGGGCACGACACGCGTGTCTCCCACGCGGCCGCGGCCCAGGTACAACTCGCCGAACGCCACCATCTGGCGCGGCGTCATCAGCATGTCATTGCCGCCGAAGTAGATCCCCTGCGGGTCCTGCGGCCAGCGCGCCAGCGAGAACCCGAGCGGTCTGGCCAGCGCCTCCTGCGCGAACTGCCAGGTGCTCTGCTTCGTCGCACGGGTCAGGATCGCCGACAGCAGGTGCGAGCTCCCCGTGCTGTAGTCCATCTCGGTGCCGGGCGGACTGAGCAGCGGACGCCGCACGGCGTCCCGGACCCAGTTGCGGCTCTGCACCCACGAGCCGTAGTTGCGACCGCTCGTCGACTCCAGCCCCGACTGCATCGTCAGCAGATCGACGATGCGGATGGCGCGCTTGCCGGCGCCGGCATCGGCCATCTCGGGGAGGAAGTCGGCGATGGGCTGCTCGAGGCTCGTGATGTGCCCACGATCGACGGCGATCCCGACGAGCGCCGAGATCACGCTCTTCGAGACGGACTTCACGTTGGCCGGCCGCGACGGGCGCGTGCCGTTGTAGTAGCGCTCGAGCACGAGCGTACCGCGATGGCTGACGAGCAGGCTGTGGAGCCGCGGCAGCTTCGCCGCGGCCTCGGCCGCCCCGGCGAGGGCGGCAGGCGCGACATCCTGCCGCGCACTTGCGGGGGCGAAGGTCAGCGCCAGGCCCGCGAGAACCGTTACGACAGCGCCTGCGCGGCGCACGGGGAGTGGGTCGACGCGCATGGCGGGATGATATTACGAGACGCCGGGTTCGCGACCGGTCGAGGGGACGGTGCGCGTAGAATATGGGGATGGTGGGGCCATTGCCTGGGGCGGATCTGGTGCGCGACGGTCTTGATGATCTGGCCGCCGGCGTGATCTCGGATCGCGCGCTGCTTGTCCTGATCGGAGCCCCCCGACTGCGCCAACTGGGGATCGCCGTCCCGGATACGGATGTGGACGGGGCAGAGCATCGGCTCTATCAGCGACTCGCCGCCGAAGATCCCGCCACCGCCCACTCTCGCTACAATGCCCTGATCCGCCGTCTCGTGAGCTTCGAGCGAGCCTTGGCGTGCGCCACCTGACCGAACGCGATCGCCTCGACCGCTTCATGGTGGCCCTCGGTCACGCCGGGCGGCAACCCGCGCGCGTGTACTTCACGGGCGGCGCCAGCGCCGTGCTGCTCGGCTGGCGCACAACGACGATTGACATCGACCTGGCACTCGTCCCGGACAGTGACGAACTCCTCCGCGCCATCGCGGACCTCAAGGAGCGGCTCGAGGTGAACATCGAACTCGCGTCGCCCGCCCACTTCATCCCCGAGTTGCCCGGCTGGGACACGCGCAGTCTGTACATTCGCAGGGAGGGGCCGATCGCGTTCTACCACTACGACTTCTATGCGCAAGCCCTTGCAAAGATCGAGCGCGGCCATACGCAAGATCATGCCGATGTCAGGAGCATGCTCGCGGCGCATCTGGTGGAGCCTGCGCGGTTGCGCGAACTGTTCGACGCCATTCGGCCCGCCTTGTTTCGCTATCCGGCCCTCGATGAGGCCTCGTTCCAGGCAGCGGTCGAGCGCGCGCTTGTCAACGAGGGTGGCGAGGGCACGCCATGATTCCCATCACCGACACCATCGCGCTCGACGACCGGGACATCGAGGAGCGCTTCGTCCGCGCGTCGGGGCCGGGCGGGCAGAACGTCAACAAGGTGTCGACGGCGGTCGAGCTGCGCTTCAGCATCGGCGCGTCATCGCTGCCGGGCGACGTGAAGGCGCGGCTGCGCGTGATCGGCGGGAGCCGGGTGACGGCCGAGGACGTCCTGGTGATCGACAGCCGCGAGCACCGGACGCAGGCGCAGAACCGGGAGGCGGCCCGGGCCCGCCTCGTGGAGTTCGTGACGCGCGCCCTCGTCCGGCCGAAGCGCCGGCGCCCCACCCGGCCGGGCGCCGCGGCGCGGGAGCGCCGGCTGGTGACGAAGAAACAGCGCGGCGCGGTGAAGGGCCTCCGGGGCCGCGGCCGCCGCGACGACGACTGAGATCGGCGGCCGGCCCCGTATAATGCAGACATGCCGATCTTCGAATACAGCTGCCGGGGATGCGCGCACCAGTTCGAGATGCTCGTGCTGCCGACGATCACACCTGCCTGCCCGAAGTGCGCCAGCCAGGATCTGGAGCGATTGATCTCGCTGCCCGCCCTCAAGACCGAGGACGGCACGCAGCGGGCGATCAAGCAGAGCCAGGCGCGCCGCATGAAGGGGCGCACCGAGGAGATCGTCGCGCAGCGGGAATACGAACTCAAGCACGACGACTAGTGGAGTGTTGTTGACGATTCACTACCGGGCCGCCCGTTGGGCGGCCCGCGGAATCGCGGTTGAGCAGAGGCGCGGGTAGTACCTCTTCAGTCGATACAGTCCACTAGACGGCTCTTCGAGCCGAATGCAGCATGCAAAAAGGAACCCCGCTAACTGAAGCGAGCCTGCCTTTCTTGCATTTCGCATTCTGCATTCTGCATTTTTGCGTTTTGCATTCGCGCTAGCGTCAAGCGCCCACCTCGATAGTCCGGCGCCAGATCGCGAAGTCCTCGCGGCCGCTCTGGATCGACCGGCGCAGCTCCTCCGTCGTCGGCTGCACGAGGCCGTCGGCGTTGGTCGCGCGCGAGGCGAGGGTGTGCGGGCCGGGGGCGAGGTCGCGCGTCGTGAGCGACCACAGCCGCCACGCGTACTGCCCGCGCGGCGCCTCGACCGTGGCGCGCTGCCAGGCGCCCTCATCCACCTGCACCTCCACGGCTGCGATGGGCGCCCGCCCGCCCCACGCCGCGCCTGACACCGTGTACTCCCACGCCCCACCCGCGCGCCGGCGCGTGACGCGCGCGATCGCGGACTTCATGTTCGTCTTCGAGATCGACATGTCGAGCCACAGCGGGCCCTCCGGCGTGTCGACGGAGCGGAGGCTCAGGTAGTTGCGCACCTGGTGCTGGCCCTCGTAGCGGCGGTCGATCACCTCGATGCGCGACAGCCACTTGATCTGCGTCATGCCGTACCAGCCCGGCAGGATCAGCCGGAGCGGGAACCCCTGCTCGTGCGGCAGCGGCTGGCCGTTCAGCGCGAAGGCGAGCATCGCGTCCGGGTGCAGCGCGTCCTGCAGGTAGACGCTGCGGCCGTGCGGCGCCTCGAACTCCTCGTTCCGCGCCTGCCACTTCTTCTCGCGCTCCATGTCGAGGCCGAGGAAGACGACCTCGCGCGCCTCGGCCTTCACGCCGCACTCCTCGAGGATGGACCGGAGCCCCACGCCGGTCCACACGCCGTTGCTCAGCAGCCCGTTCATGCGCGCCGCGCGCGGCGAGTTGCCGGAACACTCGAGCGTCACCGCCTCGTCGCGCCGGTCGGCGCGCGCGCGGATCTCCTCGAGGGTGAACTCGCGCGGGCGCTCGACGAGACCGCCGACGCGCAGCCGGAAGCGCGCCGTGTCCGTCGTGGGCGCCTCCGTCTGGTGGAAGGTGTAGAACTCGTCGTTCGGCGTGGCCCACGAGGTGAGCCGCCGCAGGTCGAAGCACCGCACGCGCGGGCCGCCGGCGCTCGCCTCCACGCGGAAGGCCTCGGTGTAGTCGGTGAACACGACCGGCTCGTCGCCCGGCTGGAGCGCCCACACCGATTCGGGAATCCCGAGCGTGGCCAGCCACGCGGTGCCCGCCATTCCCTGCTTGATCACGTCCCGGCGACTCGTGCCCACTGGCGTCCCCCTTCAGGTCGTATTTGCTGGTCGTTTGTACCGCAGAGCCCGGTTCCAGAGGTAGCCCTTTCCTGCGCCCCCGGTCCCAGGGGCGCGGTGGCATACTGGGGGGACGAACGGAGGTGTCCGTGCGTCCTATCCGGGTACACGCGGGGACCGGCCGCACCGGCCTGTTCAGGAGTCGCGTCATGTTCCGAACCAGCAGACTTACGCACGCCTTCGCACCGGCCCTGGCCGTGGCGCTGGTCGCCGCCAGCACGCTCACCGCCGTGGCGCAGGAGGCGTTCACCCCGCACCACGTGGCGAAGATCCGCACCGTGGCCGCCGTGGCCCCCTCGCCCGATGGCAGCGAGGTCGCCTACGTGCTCGCCGTGCCCCGCATCCCGTTCCAGGATGATGATGGGGCCGCCTGGACCGAGCTGCACGTCGTCAAGGCCGGCGGCGCGTCGCGCCCGTACGTGACGGGCGCCGTCAACGTCGGGGGCGTGCGCTGGACGCCCGATGGGCGCGGCCTCGCCTTCCTGGCCCGCCGCGCGGGCGATGACGCGCGATCGCTGCACGTCGTGCCGCGCGATGGCGGCGAGGGCCAGCGGGTGCTCGCCCACGCGACCGACATCGCCGCGTTCGAGTTCAGCCCCGACGGGCGGCAGGTGGCGTTCCTCGCGCGCGAGGCGCCGTCAAAGGAACGCCAGGACCTGGCCCGCCGCGGCTTCACCCAGGAGATCTTCGAGGAGACGCTGCAGCCGCTGCGCGTGTGGATCGCGCCGCTCGACGGGCTGACCGCCGGCGCCGCGCGCCTCGTGGACCTGCCCGGAGCCGCCGCGGTCGTCGGCTGGAACGCCGCCGGCACCCAGCTCGTCGTCCTCTACGCCCCGACGGCGCTCGTGGACGATGACCTGATGCAGCGCCGCATCCACATCGTCGACGCCGCCCGGGGGACGCTCGTGACGAAGATCGACAACCCCGGCAAGATCGGCCAGGTCGGCTTCAGCCCGGACGGGACGACGATCGCGACGGTCTCGGCCGCGGACATCAACGATCCGTCCGAGGGCCGGCTGATGGTGGCGCCGGCCGGCGGCGGCGCGCTCCGCGACCTGATGCCCGACTACGAGGCGCACGTCCGCGCCTTCGCGTGGAGGGATGCCGACACGCTCGTCTACATGAGCGAAGAGGGCGTCTCCTCCGTCGTCGGTGAGGTGCGGAAGGACGGCACGGGCCGCCGCACGATCGTCGCCGCGGGCGGCCCCATCATCACGGCGATGGAGCGCGCGCGGAACGGCGCGGTCGCGCTGCTGGCGCATACGCCCGCCCATCCCGCCGAGGTGTTCCTGCTCGAGTCCGGGGCGACGACGCCGGCGCGGCTGACGCGCAGCAATCCGTGGCTCGACACGATGCGGCTGGCGCGGCAGGAGGTCGTGCGCTTCAAAGCGCGCGACGGCCTCGATCTCGAGGGCATCCTGGTGCGCCCGCTCGACGAGCAGGCGGGACAGCGGTACCCGCTCATCCTGACCGTGCACGGCGGGCCCGAGGCGCGCGACGCCAACGGCTGGGTCACCTCCTACGCCAACGCCGGCCAGGTGGGCGCGGCGCAGGGCTTCGCGGTGTTCTATCCGAACTACCGCGGCAGCACCGGGCGCGGCGTCGCGTTCTCGAAGCTCGGCCAGGCCGATCCGGCCGGCAAGGAGTTCGACGACCTCGTCGACGCCGTGGATCACCTCGTGACCACCGGCCTCGTCGATCGCGCCAAGGTCGGCATCACCGGCGGGTCGTACGGCGGCTACGCGAGCGCCTGGGGCGCCAGCTACTACACGGAGCGGTTCGCCGCGTCCGTCATGTTCGTCGGCATCAGCAACAAGGTGTCGAAGATCGGCACGACCGACATCGCCAACGAGGAGTACTACGTCCACGCGCGCAAGCGGGTGTGGGACGACTGGCAGTTCGCGCTCGACCGCAGCCCCGTGTATCACGCGGCGAAGTCGCGGACGCCGACGCTGATCCTGCACGGTACGGCCGACCCGCGCGTGCACCCGACGCAGTCGCTCGAGTTCTACCGGCACCTGAAGCTGCACGGCAACACGCCCGTGCGCCTGGTCTGGTACCCCGGCGAGGGCCACGGCAACGCGCGCGCCGCCTCCCGGCTCGACTACAGCCTGCGGCTGATGCAGTGGATGACGCATTACCTGAAGGGCCCCGGCGGCCCACCGCCGCCCCACGAGCTTGACTATCGCGAACCCGCCGCGACACCACCGACCGCCGCGCGACAGTAGCCGGGCGGACGAGGCGAGCGGCGATCAGCTATCGGCTTTCGGCTTTCGGCTTTCGGCGATCAGCTTTCGGCTTTCGGCGCTGACAGGTTCCCCCTCGGTGGTGCAGTGGTGCAATGCCGAGAGCCGATCGCCGAGAGCTGATCGCTGATGCGAGCGACACTGAACTATTGGGAGCGACCACACTATGTCCATGCGACCCGTGAAAGACATCTGGCAGTCCACCCCCACCATGGAGGGCGCCGGGGTGCATCTCCGCCGCGCGTTCGGGTTCGGCAAGACGGAGGAATTCGATCCGTTCCTGCTGTTCGACGATTTCCGCAACGAGCGGCCTGAGGACTACCTCGCCGGGTTCCCCTGGCATCCGCACCGCGGCATCGAGACCATCACGTACGTCCTCGCCGGCGCCGTCGCCCACGGCGACAGCCTCGGCAACCGCGGCGAGATGGGGCCGGGCGACATCCAGTGGATGACGGCCGGCCGCGGCATCCTCCACCAGGAGATGCCGCGCGGCGACGCGCAGGGCCGGATGCACGGCTTCCAGCTCTGGGCCAACCTGCCGGCGTCGCTCAAGATGACGGCGCCGCGCTATCAGGACATCTCGTCGGCCGACGTCCCCGAGGTGACCGACGACGACGGGACGCATGTGCGGATCGTGTGCGGGGAGTTCTGGGGGAAGAAGGGCCCGGTGGAGGGCGTCGCGGCCGACCCGCGCTACCTTGACATCTCGGTGCCCCCCGGCCGGCGCCGGCGCTTTCCGGTGGAGGCGTCCCGTCACGCCTTCGCCTACGTGTTCGCCGGGTCGGGCACGTTCCGCGACGCCTCCCAGGGGCTGCCGGTGAAGACGGAGCTCGTGGACGCGGATGGCGTCGAGGGTCCGACGGTCTACGACGCGACCAACCGCTCGCTCGTCCTCTTCGACAGCGGCGACGAGATCGTCGTCCAGGCCGGTGACGAGGGCATCCGGTTCCTGCTCGTGTCGGGCCGGCCGCTGCAGGAGCCGGTGGCCTGGCACGGACCGATTGTGATGAACACGCAGGCCGAGATCCGCCAGGCCCTGACGGACCTGCGCGACAACACGTTCATTACGTAGGCGGGCGATCGGCGGCCGGCGAACAGCATCAGCTGTCACCGATCGCCGGGGCCGGAATCACAGGTGCCATGCGCGTCATCGTCGCTGAACGCCTGACGAAGACCTACAGCCGGGGCGGCGTGTCGGTCGATGCGCTGAAGGACGTGAGCTTCACGATCGATCGCGCCTCCCTGGTGACCTTCATCGGCCCGTCGGGCAGCGGCAAGACGACGCTGCTCAATCTGCTGGGCGCCCTCGATCGCCCCACGCACGGCCGGATGGTGGTGGCCGGCACGGAGGTCGGCTCACTCGATCCGCGCGCCGCGGCGCTCTTCCGGGGCGGCACGATCGGGTTCATCTTCCAGGAATTCAACCTCATTCCGGTCCTCACGGCGTACGAGAACGTCGAGTACCCGCTCCTGCTGATCCAGCGCGTGGAGGCCGCCGAGCGCCGGCGCCGCGTGCGGGCGTTGCTCGAGGCCGTCGGCCTGGCCGACCAGCAGGACCGATACCCCGACAACCTGTCCGGCGGCCAGAAGCAGCGGATTGCCGTGGCCCGTGCGCTCGTGACGAACCCCCAGCTCGTGCTGGCCGACGAGCCCACGGCCAATCTCGATCTCGCGAACGCCTCGACGGTGATCGACACGATGCGACGGATGCGCGACACGCTCGGCACGACGTTCGTGTTCTCCACCCACGACCCCAGGGTCGTCTCCGAGGTGGAGCACGTTTTCCGGCTCGAGGACGGCCGTCTCGTCGGCCAGGAGACGCAGGCGGGGGTGGCACGATGACGACGATCGTCAAGATCGCCCTCCGCAACCTGGTGCGCTACCGGCGCCGGTCGCTGCTCACCGCCTCGCTGATTGCGATCGGCGTCATGGCCGTGATCGTCTTCGGCGCTTCCGCCGGGGCGTTCCGCAGCCTCATCGTCGGCCAGATGACCGACGCGATGCTCGGACACCTTCAGGTGCACCAGCGGGGCTACGTCGCGTCGATCGACAACCTGCCCCTCACGATGCTGCTCAGCCCCGCCGAGGTCGCCGTCGTGGAGCGGGCGCTCCGCGACCGGCCCGAGGTCGAGGCGTATTCGCGCCGCCTCAAGTTCAGCGGGATGTTCAGCAACTACACCGAGACGACGGCCATTCGCCTGAACGGCGTGAATCCCGAGGAGGAACTCCGCACGATTCCCCTCCTGGCGTCACGCATCAGACAGGGTGCCGGGACGCTCCACCCGGGAGAGATCCTGATCCCGGAACTGCTGGCCAGCGGCATGGGCGTCGCGCCGGGCGACACGGTCGTCATCGTCGCGACCAACCGGGAGGGCTCGGTCAACGCCGCGCAGCTGGTGGTGAGTGGCGTGCTGGGCAGCGTGACCGGCCCGGGCGGCCGCGACGGCTACGTGCACATCGACGACGCGACGTCGCTCCTGCGCATGGACGAGCCCGAGATCAGCGAGATCGCGGTCCGGCTCCGTGAGTTCGATCGGCTCAACGAGAGCGCCGGCGCGATTCGCCGCGCCCTCGAGGAGGGGCGCGCAGCGGGCGCGATCGGACCGACGGAGGTGCATACCTGGGAGGGCCTGTCCCCGTTCTACAACATCGCCGTCATGATCGACCTGCTCGCGGCCTCGGCGACGCTCGGACTCATCGCCCTGGTCCTGATCAGCGTGATGAACGTGATGTTGATGTCCGTGTACGAACGCGTCCGGGAGATCGGCACCATCGCCGCCATGGGCACGATGCCGCGCACGATCCTTGGAATGTTCATCGTCGAAGGCCTCCTGCTCGGGCTGCTCGGCGTCCTGATCGGCGACGCGGTCGCGGCCGGCGCCATCCTGGCGATCAACGCGGTGGGCCCGACGTTCGACTTCGGGCGTGAGACGGGCCTCGTGCTCGCGCCGCGGCTGGACCTGTGGCAGATGCTGACGGTCTCCGGGGTCGTCCTGCTCGTGGCGGTCGCCGGCACGGTGCAGCCGGCCTTCAAGGCCTCACGGATGGACCCGGTGGAGGCGCTGCGCCATGGATAGGGGACGCGCGATGCGATATCAGACGATGGCGACGGTGTTGCTCGCGGGCGTCGTGCTGGCCGGGTCGGGCCAGGCCGGTGCGACGATCGACGGCGCCGCCCTTCTGCAGCAGGTCGACCGCCGCCTGACGCCGCCCGCCTACGAGGCCTACAAGCGGATCACCAACGTCGAGCCGAGCGGGCGCACCCGCGAGTACCTCCTGTACCAGCTGGCCGACGGACGGGACAAGGTGGCGGCGCTCTTCCTGTCGCCGGCCAGCGACAAGGGCCGCAGCACACTGCGTCTCGGCGACAACATGTGGCTCTACGTGCCGAACGCGGGACGGCCCATCCGGGTGACCAGCCTCCAGTCGGTCATCGGTGGCGTGTTCAACAACGCCGACATCCTGAGCCTCGATTACTCGACGGAATACGACGTCGCCAGCGTCGAGGAGTCGGGCGAGGACTACCTGCTCGAACTCAAGGCCAAGAGCCGCGCCGTGGCGTACGACCGGCTCCGGATGTGGGTCTCCCGCAAGGACACGCTCCCCTCCAAGATCGAATGCCTCACCGCAACCTCGGTGCTCATCAAGACGCTGCACTTCCGTGACGTGAAGGACGTCGGCGGCGGGATCGTCCGGCCCGCCACAGTCGAGACGAGCAGCCCTCTGCAGAAGGGCTACACGTCCACCATGGTCTTCGTGCAGATGAGCCCGCGCACGGTGCCCGCCGAGGTCTTCACGCTGACCTTCATGCCGAACCTCGAGTCGGTCAGGCGCTGACCGCCGATGACCCGGGCGCTGTGGGCTGCCGGCCTCGTCGTGCTGATCGCGGGACCCGCCGCGGGCCAGGCGGTCGACATTCGGATTCCTCCACCGAGCCGGTCGCCCTATACGCTGGGCGGGTACCTCGAGGCCCGGCCGGCCCTGGTCTGGTTCGATCCCGACAGCGCGCTCTTCAAGGTCCGGTCACCGGAGACGGCGACGGCCGGCGCCCGCGCGCGGCAGTTCCAGTCGCGCCTGCAGCTCGACGCGGGGTATCGCCGCGGCTGGCTGAGCGCCCAGACCCGCACGGTGGCCGACGTGCGCCACGCGAACGCCGAGTGGAACGCGACGCTGACCGCGTATGAGGCCTTCGTCTCGGTGAAGCCGGCGCCGTCGCTGACCGTGGACCTCGGCAAGCGCACGCTGAAATGGGGCAAGGGCTACATCTGGAACCCCGCCGCGTTCCTTGACCGGCAGAAGAGCCCGGAGGATCCGGCGCTCGCCCTCGAAGGCGCCGTCGTGGTGTCGGCGGACTACATCCGGACCTTCGACGGCCCCCTGCAGGTGGCCTCCCTCACACCGGTCCTGCTTCCGGTGGCCGAGGGGCTCAACGAGCACTTCGGGCAGACGGGGCACCTGAATGCCGCCGCCAGGCTGTACCTCCTGCTGTGGGACACGGACATCGATGTGATGTGGATGGGGGGCGGGAGCCGTCCCGGGCGCGTCGGGTTCGACCTGTCCCGAAACCTCCGCTCGAACATCGAGGTGCACGGCGAGTGGGCGCACATTCCACGGGCCGCGACGCCGGTCCTCCAAGAGGATGGGGTGCTGGTGGAGCAGCGCCACGGGGCGACGAGCGCGGTGGTGGGCGCCCGCATCCTGACGAGCCAGAACACCACGGTGATCGTGGACTACTTCCGTAACGGCCTCGGCTACCGCCGTGAGGAGATGGCCGCCTACTTCGATCTCGTCACGCGGGGACACCAGGCCTTCGAGGACACCGGCGATCGCCGGCTGCTGTCCAGCGCCGGCATGGCCACCGCCGCGGGCTACGGCCAGCTGACCCCCATGCGGAACTACGTGTACGGCCGCGTCACCCAGCCCGACGCGTGGGGGGTGCTGTATTTGATGCTGGGGGCGAGCGCCATCGTGAACCTCGACGACCGCAGCTACACGATCCTGCCGGAGGTGCAGCACAAGCCCGTGGAGAATCTCGAGGTGCGCTGGCTGATGAACATCCAGCGTGGCGGTACCGGGACCGACTTCGGCGAGCGGCAGGCCGACGTACGGATCGAGGTCCGCGCCCGCTATTACTTCTGAATTGACCGGCCCCGGCGAGCGGGTCCGTGTGGCCGCCTCGCCGGGCGGGCCGGCCATGTTCGCCCCACGCAGCACCGGCGCGCGTGGCCAGAGCTCCTGGGTGTCACCAAATGCACCACGCGGAATCTCACTGCGGTGGCCATTTCGCACACCCATTTCGCGCTTCCTGTGACAGGCTGAACTCATGCACCGACGTGACCTGCTCCGCCTCCTCGGACTCTCGACCCTCGCCGGCGCGGCCGGCTGCTCACCGGCCTCCTCTGCCTCGGACGTGCTGGGCCTGACGCCACGCGACGCCGGGGCGTGGGCGCAGGCGCCGGACGTCGATCTCGTCCTCACGGCCGCGCCGGGTGAGGTCGCGCTGCTGCCGGGGGAGCCCACGCGCGTCTGGCGCTTCACCGGGGAGCGCCTCAGCGGGCCGGCCGATACCCTCACCGCCCTGCCCGACTCGTATCTCGGCCCGGTGATCCGGCTGCGCCGCGGCCAGCGCGTGCGCATCCGCTTCGTCAACCAGCTCGCCGAGGACTCGATCGTGCACTGGCACGGCCTCGATGTCCCCGAGCACGCCGACGGCCACCCGCGCCTCGCGGTGGGCGCCGGCCGCGACTACGTCTACGAGTTCACGGTCACCAACCGCGCGGGCACCTACTGGTATCACCCGCATCCGCACATGCGGACGGGCGCGCAGGTCTATCACGGCCTGGCCGGCCTCCTGCTCGTCAGCGATCCCGACGAAGACGCGCTCGGCCTGCCGTCGGGCGGCCGCGAGCTGCTGTGCGTGCTGCAGGACCGCCTGGTCGACAGCCGCAATCAGCTGCTCTACCAGGGCACGATGATGGAGATGATGAACGGCGTGCTGGGCGACCGCCTGCTGGTCAGCGGGCAGGTGCAGCCCACGCGCGACGTGGACGCCGCGTGGCATCGCGTGCGGCTCCTGAACGGCTCGAACGCACGCATCTACAAGATCGCCTGGAGCCACGACCTGCCGATGATCGTGATCGGCAGCGATGGCGGCCTGCTCGAACGCCCCCTCGTCCAGCCCACCCTCACCCTCGCGCCCGGACAGCGCGCCGATCTCCTCGTGGACCTCACCGCGTTCGCCGCAGGCACCGACGTGCGCCTCGAGAGCGTGGCCTACCCGGCGGAGGCGGCCGGCGGCGTCGGGATGATGGGCGGGGGCATGGGGCGCATGGGGGGCATGGGCGAGACCGCGGCCCTGCCGCAGGGCGCGGCCGCACGGCTGATGACGCTGCGGGTCGGCGCCACACGCGGCGACGCCTGGGCGGTGCCCGCGCGGCTGCCCTCGTTCGACGCCACCTGGGCGCCACAGCCTGCGGCCCCCGTCCGCCGGGTGCCGCTCCGCTTCCAGCGCATGCAGTGGCTGCTCGGCGACCGCACCTTCGCGATGGAGGACGTCGCCGCCGACGAAACCGTGCGCGCCGGCTCCACGCACATCTGGGAATTCATCAACATGCCGAACGGCATGGGCATGGAGGCGGCGCATCCCATCCACATCCACGGGCGCCAGTTCCGCGTCCTGGACCGCCGGGGCAGCGACCCGGCGAACGCACTCCGCGAGGGGATCGTGGATGCCGGGTGGACCGACACGGTGCTCGTCCTGCCGGGCGAGACCGTCCGCGTGCAGGTGACCTTCACCCCGCACCCGGGGCTCTACCTCTACCACTGCCACATCCTCGAGCACGAGGACATGGGCATGATGCGGAACTTCCGCGTCGTCTGACTAGTGGAGTGTCGTTGACGATCGACTACCGGGCCGCCCGTTGGGCCGCCCGCAGAATCGCGGCTGAGCAGAGGCGCTGGTAGCACCTCTGCAGCCGATACAGGACACTAGGACACCTGGCGTCCGCCGGCCTCGCGCAGCTTCCGCATCGTGAGCGAGAAGGCGCGGTGGCCGACGGCCGGGTCGTACACGATGACGGGCATGAGCCGGCCGCGGATGCGGTGGGGATTGGCGCGCGCGTAGCCCATCAGCGTCCGCGCCAGCTTCTCCTTCGCGGCGCTCCGCTCCCCGCCGCGCGGCACGCCGCAGAACAGGTCGTTCAGCGACACCCGCCAGGGCTGTCCCCAGATGAGCGCATCGACCACCGTGCCCTTCAGCACGTTGTGCGAGAAGTTGAAGAAAAACGACAACGGCGAGTACGCCTCCACCGTGGGACGATGCGCCTCGAACTCGGCGAGCAGGGCGTCCTCGTGCGCGTAGTAGAGCGCGCGGAAGCCGAGCCGCTCCTCCTCGTGGGCCGAGAGCGACGAGGGCGCGGCCGCGAGAAAGGCGCCCGGGTCGGGTGACAGGCCGTTGAGGAGCGCTTCGACGAGCGTCTCCCGCACCTCGCCGGTCACCCCCTCCGCGGACATGCGCGCGTATTCCGCCATCAGCGTCGCCACCGAGAAGCAGAGCCACGGATAATCGGCGACGTTGTCGTCGCGCATGTTCACGATGTCGCGTCCGTAGGTGGCCTCGAAGCCGAAGCGCAGGTGGCACCCCATCGCGGCCGCATGACCGATCGCGATGCGCGCGCGGTGTTCGGCGTTCAGCGTGCGCGTGCGCTCGAGCAGCAGATCGTACCCCCACTCCTCGCGCTCGTAGTGCGCCGTCGAAATCAGGATCAGCGTCTCCGCATCGTTGCAGAACTGCTGCCCGCTGCCCTCGGGGCCCTGCAGGTGGCCGAGCAGCTCCTCCAGCCGCTCGAGGTTCGCGTCGGCATCCCCTTCGTCCCACAGCCGCAGCGAGAGCAGCGACAGCAGGTGCATGAAGTAGTAGTCGAGGAGGATGGCGAGCACCGCGGGGTCCGGCGCCTCGAGGCCCGCCTTGTCGGCGATGTAGTGCAGGACGTCGATCGGGATCGTCTCTTCGTTGACGCTGTCGGCCACGCCGTCCCAGTCGTGCAGGGCGTGGAAGCCCTCCTGGCGCGTGCGGCTGTCGTAGGTCCGGACGGCCCTGGCGAGATCCACCCGCACCCCGGCCGGCTTCCAGACGTCCGACCGCAGCCCCTCGCGCAGCCGCAGCAGCGTGCCGCCGAGCGTCGTGGCCCCCTTCATCGCATCGGCCACGATGTCGCGGCGGAACCCGCCCGTCAGCGCCGTCTCGAGACGCGCGCACACATCGTCGAACGGGATCTCCATCTTCTGGCGGGCGCGGCGGGTCGGTGTGGGCATGGCTTCGCTGTTCGCTGTTCCCGTCGTAGCGGCCTTCGGCCGCGGAGGCGACGCTGTTCGCTGTTCGCTTCGAATCGTAACTCAATTCGCAACCCGGCACTGTCAACCGTTCCCCGATCCCTGTTCCCCGATCCCTGATCCCTGATCCCCGATCCCCCTCAAAAAAAAGGGCGGCCCCGAAGGACCGCCTATGGAGAGACTGGCAGCGAACAAAGACGAGGCGGCGCGCTAGAAGCGGTAGCGGACGCCGAGGCGGTAGACGCGCGGCGCCATGATCTCGGTCGGCTGGCCGAACGTCGGGCCGTTGCGAAGCACCTGCGCGAGGATCACGTTCGAGTTCAGCGAGTTGAACAGGTCGAACATCGCCTCGATCGACTGGCCCGCCGGCAGGCCGAACCGCTTGCTGATGCGGTTGTCCCAGATGTTGACCGTCTCGTACTGCCCCGCCTTGGGGAACCGGACGGTGACGGCGGCGTTCAGCGCGTTGCGCGCCTGCACCTCGCGGTAGTAATACCCGCCGCTCTGCACGGTGAGCGCGCTGCCGTACTGGATGCCCCAGGGCAGCGCGTAGGTGCCGCTGACCTTGAGCGCGTGGTTCCACTCGGGCTCGTTGTACATGTAGTTCTGGCCCGCCACCGTGCCCGCGCCGTAGAGCACCTCGTTCGGGTTCCGCGGCAGGTCCGTCGCCAGGTTGCGGTAGTCGGCGTTGTAGGCGACGAGCAGCGACCAGCCACTGGAGAGCTGCTTGTTCATCGTCACGCCGAAGGAGGTGTAGCGGTTGCGGCCCTCGCCGTCCTCGTGCTGCTTGATCTCCTCGATCACCTGGCCGAAGGTCGGAAACGAGCGCGGCACCGAGTAGACCGGGATCACGCCATCGTCGGCGGTCCCGACGATGTTGTCCGGGCCGGGGTCGACGTTGTTGCGGACGTCGGTGTAGGCGCTGAACGGCAGGGCGGCGTTCCAGGTCTTGTTGCCCCGGGCGTCGAACTTGCGCACCGCGTTGAACTGCAGCGTGACGGTGCGGCTCAGGCCGACATCGAGGCCCACCGTCCACTCGTCCATGTACGGCCCCTTCAGGTCGCTGTCGATGCGGCGGTTGGTGCCGCCACCGGTGACCGACGCGAGATTGGCGGCCACCGGCACGTACGGGATGCTGCCATCCCAGTTCGAGTACGTGCGCGTGATGGTGGCGTTCGGGTTGACGTTGCTCGCGCCCGGCGCGGGGTTCGCGCTGGCGCCCGATCCGCCGCCGGTGTAGCGGCCGTAGCTGGCGCGAACCGCGATCCGGCCCTCACCCGTGATGTCGTAGACGGCCGACACGCGCGGCACGAGGGTCGAGTAGACCGGGAAGTCGTCGCGGAAGGCGAAGATCGCCTCGGTCGCGAACGGCCCCGTGCCGGGGTTGCCCTGCTCGGGCAGGAAGCTCGAGTAGCGGTCGAAGCGCAGGCCCACGTTCAACGTGAACTGCGGGGTCACCGCGATCTTGTCGTTGATGTAGAACGAGTGGTACTTCTCGCCCGCCTTCACCGTATTCGGGTAGTCGTAGACCAGCACGGAGTCGGGACGCATGAACGGGTCCGCGTCACCCGCGAGGCTGCGGTAGCGGTACTGCTGCTGGTTCGGGTACCCGATCTGCTCCGTGTCGGTCGGCATGTTGTACCAGCCGAGGTAGCCCGACTTGATCTCGTGGCTCCGGCCGCCAAGGTTGGCGAAGTAGGTGAACGTGCCGTTGTACTGCCAGCGGCGCGGCACGCGCTTCACCTCGAGGAACGCCCCGTGCGTCGTGGTGGTCGTCAGGTCCGTGCGGCGCACGTCGCTCGTCCACGGCACATCGGGCCACCAGTAGCCGCCGCGCTGCAGGCCGGCATCGAACGTCATGCTCGGGCTCAGCACCGACAGCCACTTGAAGGACGGGCCGATGAGCGACCACGAGTCCTGGTTCTGCGTCGCCTCGAGGGGCACGAACCGGCTCGCCGTGCGGTACGGCTGCCACTTGCGTCCGACCTGGCCCATCGCCTCGAACTTGTTGTTGGCCGACACCTGATAGGTCACCTTCAGCGTCGGATCCTGCAGCTTCGTGTAGAACTCGGCCTGCTCACCCGTCGCCAGGCTGATGAAGCCGGGGATGAACATGCCGGACGAGGCGTCGCGGTGGCTGGCGTAGAACCAGAGCCTGTCGCGCAGGACCGGCCCGCCGATCTCGCCGTAGAAGTCCTTGAACTGCGTGAACTTGTTCACGCCCGGGGCGTAGCCCTTGGCCAGCAGCTCCGGCGTGATGTTCTCGCTCTGGAACTTGCCGTCCTGCAGGTTGGCCGATCCGACGCCGCGGAAGGTGTTGCTGCCCGACTTCACGACCAGGTTCATCGTGACACCGGGATTGAGCGCGTCGGCGCCCTTCGCGGCGGTCAGGACCTGCGCTTCCTCGTACGACCCGAAGTCGCCGTAGGTCTGGTCCCAGATCATGCCGTCGTAGCTGACGACGTTGCCGCCGGCGCGGCCGAAGTTGCGCGCGGCGGGGCCGGAGCCGGTGCCGAAGTTGCTGCCGCCGACGTCGTAGCTCGTCGCGTAGAGCCCGGGCACGAGCGCCACCATGCCGGTGAGGCTGCGCGCGTACGGGATGTCGTCCATCTTCTGCTGATCCCAGTTCACGTTCACGTTCGCGGACTGCAGGTCGATGGTGGGCGCCTGGCTCGTGACCGTGACGGTCTCTTCGAGCGTGGCCACGGTGAGCCGTCCGTTGATGGTCATGGTCGCGCCGACGCTCACGGTGACGCCTTCGATGTTGAGCGTGGTGAAGCCCGGCAGCGTGAAGGTGACCCGGTAGGTGCCGCCGGGCAGCAGCGTGAAGCGATAGGTGCCCTGTTCGTCGGTGACGGCGCTGCGCGCGCCGCCGATCATGTTCGGGCTCGCGATCGAGACGTCCACGCCCGGCAGCGCGCCGCCGCTCTCGTCGGTGGCGCGGCCGGTGATGCCGCCGGTCAGCGTTTGTGCCGCAGCCGGCGCGGCCAGCGCCACGAGCAGCGCAAGCAGCGTACAGCGTGTGATGTACCTTCGCGTGGATGTCCACGTCATCGGCGATCCTCCATGAACGTTCCCGTCACCTGCCCAGGGCGATGCGTTGGGGTGCGGCAAGTGCGCTGCGTTCGGTTTGACACACCCGGGCCGGCCGCAGCCTGCCCGGGAACCGTGTGGGCGCCCAACCGGCGCCCATAGGCGGGGAGATTAGCCGAGTTGTGACATGCTCCCGATACAGAGTTGTGATGCAACGCATCACGCGCCGCGATGTCGTCGGATGAACGCACGGGTCTCGACGGCGTGACGTGATCGTATCTGCGAGGGAACCAGGGGATTTCCTGCGATGTGCGCGCGGTGCATCGCCGAGTGTCATGTGATGTCTTTTCTCTTCTTCGCACGTCTCCCTCGACGCCGGCGGGCCGCGACGCGATGACGCCGCGTGTTTCCGTGCAACGCGCCCTCGCGGCCGGCGCCATCGCGTGGGCGATCGGCCTCGCGGTCGCCGCGCCGAACCTCCGCATCCTCGCGGACCCGGTCACCTATCCGCAGCGCTACGATCTCGTGGCGCGCCAGGTCGCCGATCCGTTCGTGCGCGCCGGCGGCGTGTGGGACGGCGACTTCATGGCCTACCGCATCCTGGTGCCCGGCGCGATCCATCTGACGGGGCTGCCGGCGTGGACCGCCGTCGCGGCGATCTGGTTCGCGGGTCTGCTGACGCTCGCCCTGGTGTGGGTGTACCTCGCGACGTACACGACGCACCGCACGGCCTGGCTGAAGACCATCGGTCTCGCGTGCACGCCGCTGATCCAGGGCTCACATATCTATGTGGGCTACCCCGATGCGGTGGGCTGGTTGATCGTGATGGCGCTGGCCCTCCGCCCGCCGGCCGCCTGGTGGGGCGTCGGTGCCTGCCTGGTGATGTTCAACGACGAACGCGGCCTGGTGGCGCTGCCCTTCGCGCTGGCCCTGGCCCTGTACGACGAGCGCCACGACGTCCCGGCGCTGATCAGCGCCGCCCGGCCCATCGCCGCGGCCGTCGCCGCCGGCCTCGCGGCCGCGCTCGTCCTCCGGTGGATCATCGCCACGGGCCTGCTCGGCGGGGCGCCGGTGCCGGAGGGGCTGCTGCCACGCGGGCCCGGCTTCGACAGCCTCTCCCCGTTCCACCTCGCGGGCCTCGCTCTGGCCTTCAAGGCGTACTGGGTGCTCGTGGCGTGGGCGGGTGTGGTCGCGGCCACCGAGCGGACGGCACGGCCGTACTGGCTGGCGGTGGCCAGCGTCACGCTGGTCGCGATTGCGGCGTGCGGGCAGGTCTTCGACTTCTGGCGGGGGCTGGCGACGCTCTTTCCGCTGGTGCTGCTCGCCGCGCGCGTCCTGCACGACCACCACCCGCCGGCGCTGGCCCGCGCGCTGCCGGCGCTGACGCTCGCCATGGTTGCCCTGCCGCAGCTCGAGCAGATGAACGAGCAGATCCGCTGGCTGCGCCCGCTCCCGCTCGCCCTCTACGAATGGCGGACGGGCGCCTCGCTGGCCGACGTCCTCCGCGGTCTCTTGTCGCTCTGAGATCCAGCACCCGAGCCCCCCGGCACTCGAGCCCCCCGGCACTTCACTCCGCGATGCTGACGACGCTCGTCACTTCCTCGACCGTCGTCTGGCCCTCGACGAGCAGCAGCGCCGCGTAGCGCTTCAGGTCGACCATCCCCGCCTCGAGCGCCGCGGCGTGCAGCGCTTCGGCGGGCGCGCCCTTGGTGATCATCGCGCGCAGCGTCGGCGTCATGCGCAGCACCTCGTAGATGCCGACGCGCCCCTTCAGCCCCTTGCCGCCGCAGGCCGGGCACCCTTTCGCCCGGTAGATCGTCGTCCCCGGCGCCAGCCCGAAGTAGCCGCAGGTGGACGCGTCGGCCTCGTACGCCTCGCGGCACTCGGCGCACAGGCGCCGTGCGAGCCGCTGCGCGATGACGCCGACCGTGGAGGAGGTGATGAGGAACGGCTCGACGCCCATCTCGTGGAGGCGCGTGAAGGCCGCCGCCGCGCTGTTGGTGTGCAGCGTGGTGAACACCAGGTGGCCGGTGAGCGCGGCCTCGACGGCCGTCTGCGCCGTTTCCTTGTCGCGCGTCTCGCCGACGAGCATCACGTCGGGGTCCTGGCGCAGGAAGGCGCGCAGGATCGACGCGAACGTCAGCCCGATCGACGCGTTGGCCTGGATCTGCGTGACGCCGGCCAGGTCGTACTCGATGGGATCCTCGGCGGTCGAGATGTTGATCCCCGGGTCGTTGATCTCGGCCAGCGCCGAGTAGAGCGTCGTGGTCTTGCCGGACCCGGTCGGGCCCGTCACGTAGATGATGCCGTGCGGCTGCGCGATCATCTCGCGCACGAGCGCCAGGCTCGGCGGGTGCAGGATGAGCTGATCGAGGCCGAGGTGCGTGTTCGTCTTGTCGAGGATGCGCATGCACACCTTCTCGCCCCACTTGCCGGGCACGGTGCTCACGCGGAAATCAATCGGCTTCCCCTCCATCGTCACGCTGATGCGCCCGTCCTGCGGCATCCGCTTCTCGGCGATATCGAGCCGGCTCAGGATCTTGACGCGCGAGATCAGCCCGAGCTGCACGCGCTTCGGGAGCCGCTGCACCACCTGCAGCACGCCGTCCACGCGATAGCGCACCGTGACGTCGCCCTCCATCGGCTCGATGTGGATGTCGCTGGCCCCCTGCGTGATGGCGAGGCCGAGGATCGAGTTGGCCAGCCGGATGATCGGCGCGTCCTCGGACGCGCTCATCAGGTCCTGCTTGGTCTCGGCGCTGGCCTCGGCCACGTCGGTCGTGAGCTGCAGCTCGCGGATCAGATCCGACTGCAGCAGGTCGACGGTCGCCGCGGGCGCCGGCGGGCCGGGCTTCGTCGCGGTGCGCGCGCCAGGCGCCTCGGACCGCGCAGCCGCCGGCGTATAGTGCTGCGCGACGAAGCGCTTGAAGTCCTCCTCGGTGACCACGGCCGGCTCGATCATCACCCCCTTCAGGATCCGCCGTACGTCATCGAAGGCGACGACGTTGTTGGGGTTGGTCATGGCGAGGGTGAGCCGGTTGTTGCAGAAGGCGATGGGCAGCACCTTGTGCTCGTGGACCAGCGTCGGCGGCAGCAGGGTCAGGACGAGCGGGTCGACCTTCACGCGCGACAGGTTGACGAAGTCGATCCCGGCCTGCGCATTGGCGCGATCGAGGCGATCGGCGAGCACCAGCGTGAACGCCGCGGCCACGGCGGGATGCGTGCGCAGCACGCGGTCGAAGTCCTCGCGCGCGAGCACCGCGCACACCGTGGGCTCGACGGCCACGACCGACGCCGTGCGCGTCTTGCCCGTCAGCAGCGCCATCTCGCCGAACATCTGGCCCGGACCGAGCTCCGTCAACTGGAACTCGACGTTCGAGTCGCGATCGCGCCGCCGCACCGCGACAAGGCCCGACAGGAGGAGGAACGCCGCGTCGCCGGGCCCGCCCTCGCGGACGATGACGGACTGCGGGGGGAACTCGCGCCGGACCATCGATGAGGCAATCTCGGCGCAGTCGGCCGGGGCCAGTCCGGCAAACAGGGGCACATCGGAAAGGGACACCGCCATGGGTGCCGTGGATCTTACCCCGGCACGCCGGATCGGGGACTAGTGGAGTGTATCGACTGAAGTGGTACTACCAGCGCCTCTGCTCAACCGCGATTCCGCGGGCCGCCCAACGGGCGGCCCGGTAGTAAATCGCCAACAACACTCCACTAGCGGCTCGCGCGACGGCCCGGGTCGACGCGGAAGGCGCGGACGATGCGGGTGACGGGACGGCCGGCGACGTGGACGTCGGCGCGGGCGAGGTAGCGGCCCGGGGCGAGATCGGCCAGGGAGAGCACCCCGCGGGCCACCGACAGGCCCGCCTCGGTGCGGCGGATGATGGCCGGCGCGCTGACGAGCGGATCGTCGTCCTCGCCGCGGGCGATCGTGATCTGGACGGTGGTCTCGGCCGGCGGCGCGCTCGCGCCATCGTCGTAGAGCTCGAGGTACGCGAGCAGCCGGTCCGGCGGCGCCCGGTCGACCATCGGCTCCACCGGGATGTCGTCGCGCGCGGGCACGGGCGCGAGGATCAGATCGCTGACCTCGAGCGCCTCGATGCGCGGCAGCGCCGCCACGAACGTGCGTTCGACGCTGCCGGCCCGCTGCAGCACGTCGAGGCCCGCCACCTTGAGCGTGTACTCGCCGGGCGGCACGAACGTGCTGAAGGCGTGGCGTCCCGACGCCGACTGATGCACGCCGCTGGCGGCGATGGTGCTCTGGTCGTCCTTGAGGAAGAAGCCGAGCAGCGCGCCGTTCGGGCTGCGCGACGGGTCGTCGGTCTCGGCGCTGACCACCACGCGCAGGAGCGGCGAGCCGGGCTCCTTGTAGATGTGCGTGGCCACGCTCATCGGCAGGTCCGTGGCGATGCGCGGCGTCTGCAGCACGCGCGCGAGCACGTCGCCGGGCGACGGCGCGACGGTCATCAGGTCCACGGCCAGCCGGAACGTGGGGCGATGACGGAGCGTCGCGCGGCCGGAGGCGAGCGCCACGCTGATGCGGTGCGGACGGCCGTCACGTTCTCTGGGGTCCGGCTCGAACGCCAGCAGGTAGTACGCCGACGTCTCGCGGCTGATGCGCTGGAAGGGGCGCGGGTCGCTGCCAACGAGCTGAAACATCGCGCCACGACCGGCGCCGGCCACGCGCGCCAGGCCGTCGGTGCGCATGCGCAGATCCTGGAAGCGCGAGGGCGACTCGCGCTCCTCGGCGGCTTCGAAGAGCGGTGTGTCGAGCTTCAGCGTGTAGATCGTGACGCGGGATTCCTGCGCGGCGGCCGCCAGGTCCGACAGGTCGAACTGGCGCGCATCGGCCACCAGCCCCTCGGACAGCAGCACGAGCGTCTTCGGCCCTTCGAGCGTCCCGAGGTTGCGCACGAGTGACAGGAGCGCGCGCAGCGACATCGCGGTTTCGAGCCGCGCGTGCCCGGAGATGGCGCGCGCCTCCTGCTCGATCTGCTGCGGACACGCGTCGGGGTTGAACCCGAGGCCCGCGTCCTCGGCGGCGCGGCCCACCGTGCCCATCACCTCGTCGATCGGGCTGCCGCACTCGCGCGTCACCACTTCCTCGAGACGGCGCCGGCTGCCCTCGGTGATCTCCAGCGCTTCCGACAGCCCGATCTTGTACTGGATGGAGCCCAGCAGGTCCTGCTGTCCGGCGAAGCGCGCCAGCGCCACGCGCGCCGCGCGGTGGTTGCGGTTGAACTCGATCTCGCCTTCGTAGGTGAGGCTCGTCACGGCGACGCGGTCGTCGGGATGGAGCGCCTCGACGAAGTTGCCGGCGGCCTTGAGCGCCTGCCCGCCGTCCACGCGCCGGATGTGGCGCTGGTCCACGGCCAGCAGGATCAGGCGCCCGCTGTCGATCTGCGCGTTCGAGCTGAAGTGCGCGGCCGCCGGCGCCTGGGCCTGCGCCGCCCGCTCCATCGTGAGGTTGACGAACTGCGCCGAGCGAACGGGGCGCTCGCGCCCGTCCACCTTCAGGACGAAATCCTCGGGCCCGAGGCCCGTCATGGGCTCGCCGTCACGGCCGAGCACCGAGACGTCGACGCTGACGAGATCCACGCCCGATCGGAAGATCGGGCCCTGCTGCGCGTCGGGCGCCCCGGCCATCAGGAGCAGGGCGGAGAGGGTGGCGGCGAGGCGGGCAGTCTTCATGGGGTCCTTCCCGATTCCCCGAAGACTATCAGGGATTCGGGGGGCACAGGGTGCCCGGGGTGCCCGGGGTGCCCGAGGTGCCCGAGGTGCCCAAGGTGCTTAGGGTGCCCAGGGTGCCCAGGGTGCACGGGGCGCGGCGGTGGCTGGCGGCGGGTGGTGCCGGGCTGGCGCTGGCGGCGTCGCTGCTGCTCGTCGCGCGGGTGGCGCCCGAACGGGTGCCGGCGTGGCTGGGCGGGAGCGATGTCGATCCACGCTTCGCGGCACTCGTCGAAGCCGTCGGTGAGCAGCGGTACGTCGAGCCGCGGCTGACGGGCGGGTTCAGGTACGGCCCACTGCGGTCGGCGACGCGGTCGGGGAGCGGCGTGCAGACCGCGAACCTGGCGCTGCTGGCGGCGGCGGGGGAACTGCAGAAGGCGGCGGACGCGGATCCGACGCCGGAGAACCTTCACGCGTGGGGCGTCGCGCAGCTGCTGCTTGAACGATACGACGACGCGGTCCATACGCTCCGCGCCGTAGTCGGAGCGGACCCGACGGCGCCCCGCTACCGAGCAGACCTCGCCGCTGCGTTGGCGGCCCGCGCAGCACACACTGGCAACCCCGAAGACTGGCAGGCGGCGCTGGATGCGGCCCGATTGGCGAGGGGACTCGAGCCGTCCATGGCGGAAGCTCTGTTCACGGAAGCCTTGGCACTGGAAGCGATTGATAGGGGTTTCGAGAGTCAGGCCGCGTGGCAACGGTACCTCCGGTGGGATCAGGATTCCGAGTGGGCGGCCGAGGCGCAGCGCCGACTCGGCCTGCGGAGCGACCCGCCCAAATGAGGACCACGCGACTCACCCTGCGGCGCCGCGCCGCCCGTAGCTGGGTACCCGTGGCCGTCCTAGTGTTGGTGGGACTGGTGTCTCTCGGCCTGCTCGGTGCGCGACTGCTGTGTGACGGGAGGGGCTCGCCCGACGCCGTCGCGGACCGGCTCGCACGTGCTGCCGCAGGACACCGGCCGTCCTTGGGGCGCCTGACTGGCGGGTTCACCCATGCGCCGATGCCCGTTGCACGGCGGACTGGCGTCATCGACCCGGGGCATCAGGTGGCGCTGCTCGCCGCAGCCGTCGAGGCGGAGGACATGGCGACCCGCCGGCCGTCACCTCGTGCATCGCGGATCTGGGGTAGCGCGCTGCTGCTCTTGGGCCGCGCCGATGATGCCCTGCAGGTCCTTCGCGACGCCGCCTTCGACTGGCCGGAGGACCCCTCGCTGCTCAGTGACCTCTCGGCTGCCCTGCTGGCCAGAGGAGCGGAGACGGGAGATTCGAGCACGCTCGTGCACGCACTCGAGGCCGTCGAGGCTGCGCTTGCGATCTCGCCCCGACACGTCGAGGCGCACTTCAACCGCGCGGTCATTCTGGAGTCACTGCACCTCCGGGTACACGCGCACGACGCGTGGCAGGCGTACCTGGCTCTGGAGAGTTCCGTCGGATGGGCAAGTGAAGCCATTGCGCGACAGAGCCGCCTCCTTTCTCAGGCGGACCACGCGGCAGACAGTCCGGATCGCGTGCGTGTCGCCGCAGAGCATGGTTGGTTGTCAGCGACCTCCAAGGACTCGGTGGAGGCGTCGTTCGACGCTCTCGCAATTCGGCACCACCAGGCGACGCGTGACCCGATGCTCCGGGAGGCCGCGGAACGCCTCAGGGGCCTTCAGCGTTCTGACCGCGAGGAGCTTCAGCAGGCACACCGGGACTATGCCGCGGGCGCTGTCGCGCGTGACCGCGATCGGCTGATGGAGGCTATCGCCCTGTTCAAGCGGGCACGTGCAGCTTTTCGCCTGCACGACAGCCCATACGCATTGTGGTGTGAGTATCAACTCGCTGCCATCGACTACCAGTCGCGCCGGTACGGTGATGCGCGGACACGCCTGTCGTCCACGGGGACGCAGGCGTCACGAGCCGGCTATGCCGTCCTGTTGGGACACGTGCGGTGGACTGAAGCCGTGCTTGAGGTCAGTGAGGGGGACTTCACGGGCGGGCTGAGGCGTCTGGGCGACGCGCTTGTCCTGGCGGAGCAGACTGCCGAACGCGTCCTGACCGGACGGTTGCTCAATCAGATGGCCGAGGTGCATCACTATCTCGGGCGCGAGCGCGAAGCGTTTGCTGCCAGGATCAGGGCGCTGGATCTCGCCGCGGAGACGGGGGACCATCGGCTCCAGCACTCGGTATACGGGGCCTTGGCATCGGTCCTGGTCAGGCAGAATCTGCTCGGCGCCGCATCGGTTGTCCTTGATGCCCAGGCAGCCGTCAATGCCAGTGGCATCGCTCCGGCATCGGTGCTGACGATGGCCAGTCGCCAGGTGGCCGTCGCCCTCGCTCAGGGCCGGCTGGACGACGGCCTGAGGTATCTGCATCGGGCCGGTGAAGCCCTCGAACAGCTTCGCACCGACCCGAGGTACGACACCCTGCGTGCCGCACACGTCACGATGCGCGCACGCGTGGCGGCCGCGCAGGCTGACACCGTCGCGTCCGAGGCATGGGCCACTGAAGCACTCGTCCTGCTTGGCACCACGCACGGGAGAGAGCTACAGCAAGCCGATGCGCTTCTCATCCGTGCGTACGTACGGGCCTTGGCCTCGGCCGAGTCAGGGGCCGAAGATGACATCGCACAGGCACTCGCCCTGCTCGATCGCCGCCGCCGCGACGATGTTCAGACACTGTTCGGGTCGCCCGACCTCACAGGCGCCAGAACCTGGGTCGACATGATCCTCGCGACCGCGCAGGATTCGCTGTCTGCCCAGGCCCGCCTGCGCTTCGTTGATGCCGTGCGCACGATGTACTCGCCCCTTCGAGGTGTGAGCGACTGGGAGGCGGTCACCGCTCGCCTTGGCGCGGAGGCCACACTCGTGTACTACGCGGTGTTGCCGGACGAGACAGTGGCCTGGACCGTAACCGCGCGGCAGATTACAGAAACACGGCTGCCCGCAACCCGAGCCGACCTCCAGCGGATCGTCGAGCGGCTTCGCCGCGACGTGGCGCGGTCCGACGCTTCCGCTGTCGAAGCGCAGTTACGAGTTCTGAACGACCTCCTGATCGCGCAGTTGCCGATTGACTGGTCGACCACGAGGCGTCTGATCGTCTGTCCGGACTGGCCTATCGATGGCGTGCCGTTTCCGGCGCTGACCGACCGAGTGACCGGGGAGCGGATCCTTGTGCGGGCGGAGGTCAGCGTCGTGGAGCACCTCGCCCTGTCGCCCGTGCGAGCCGCCAGTGGACGGTCTCGCCATGTCGCCCTCGTGCTGGCCAACCCGGTCTCTGCGGACGCGTCGCGGCTCGGACTGCCGGCGTTACGTGGCGCCGAAGAGGAGGCCCGCCAGGTGGGGGAGCTGTATCCGATCGCGAAGGTGCTGCTCGGTCGCGAGGCCACGTCGGCGGCCCTTCGAGCTAGCGTC
Source organism: Vicinamibacterales bacterium (assembly GCA_030680175.1). GTDB lineage: Bacteria > Acidobacteriota > Vicinamibacteria > Vicinamibacterales > UBA2999 > JAUXWO01. The sequence goes on along the minus strand of JAUXWO010000123.1, from coordinate 120,638 downwards.
GGGGCCGCAGACGTCGTTCACATGGCCGTGCACTCGCTCGTCGATTCAGACGACGGGTCGCGATCACGTGTCCTGCTGGCAGGGGTGGATGAAGGGGCGAGCCTGCGCGGCGAAGAACTGCTCACGTTGGAGCTGTCTGGTGTCGACGTTGTCGTACTCGCGGCCTGCAGCACGGCAGTGTCCGACGCCCGACCTCACAGCCCGCTGGCCTTGACGACGCAGTTTCTGGCGGCGGGACCGGGAGCCGTGATCGGGGCGTTGTGGGATGTGCCAGATGCCGGAACCGAGCCGTTCATGGTAGCGCTGCACAGGCACCTGGCGCGCGGGCAGTCGGCCGCGGCGGCGTTACGTGAGACACAGATGGAGTTCGCGCGCGAACGCGACGCGGATGTGTCGGTGTGGGCGGCGTTCGTCGTGCACGAACCATTGGGATGAAGGTGTCAAGGAGGAGGGCGTCAATGACCAACGATCTGAGGATTGAGTTCGCCGGGCTGTGCCTGATCGTGCCACGCGAGGAGAACGGCGGCACCACGGGCGCCGACGTCGCGCTGCTGTCGGCGCGAGCTGTCGGTGGGCCCGAGCACAGTGCCGTCCTGCTGGTTCTCGATCACGAGGGACTCAGGGGAACCCCTCACTTCACCGTGACCCGTGGCGGGTCCACCAGCGAGTACGCGGGGTGGTTCCTGCGAGGGGACGTCAAGTTCGTTGGAGACCTTGGTGGGTGGGAAGCGCCGGAAATCGATTCGCTTGGAAAGCTTCGATACATCGCGAAGGCCACGAAGCTGGTGTCCGAGGATGTGCGCCCGGTCACGGCGACCGTCCATCTCACCCACGGCCGCCTCGAGAGCAAGGAGATCGCCAAGCTGAAGATCGACTACGAGTGGGTTGAATACGACGAAGACAACATGGGGAAGGAGTGTCGCTTGTACCAGGAGTACAGATCAGAAGCCGACCGTGCTCTCTGGACGCTCTCGTGCGGCAGGTTTCCTGTGCAGATCAGCTTCCTCTCGGCCGATGGTGGCCGAGAGGCCGTGAGCGTGGCAAAGCCGCTCGATGAACCGATCGTCATCTCGAACCTGAGTGCCGGTGCTGCGAGTTCACGCGGCCACTTCGAGATCTACTACGAGATGGTGGATGCCAAGAGGCGCCCGGCAGTGGTTCGTGGACCCTCGCCCGCCGCTGGACTAGGGGGCGACCCGCCAGCCAACCCGGATGAGTGTCGGCCGCTCCGGTTCTGATACTCCAGAACGGCTCAGGGTGCCGCGGCCTCAGCCATGGACTCGCAGTGAAACCCGGCCAGGTAGGGCAAGGTCTTCTGCATGACCGCGACAGCGTTGCTCCAATCCTCGGTCCCGTGATCGGGAGGGTGAGAGAAGAACAGGCTCCGAGGGCCAGGCGCACCCGTTACCGTGCGGTTCAGCTTGGTCGCATAGGCGTGGCCCTGCCTGTCCGGAATCTCCTCGGGATCATCTTGGTGGCGGATGCCTGCCAGGTGACCGAACTCGTGTGCCAGCCCGATGGCTTTATCGTCGAATGCCTGGTCAGCGTGAATGACGGTGACGGCCGTGTTCGGTCCGGCGGCAATCCTCGCCACTCCGTGGTAGTCCTTTGGTCGCCCACCGACGGCAATGGCGAACAAGTCGGCCTGGCGGGGTTGCAGTAGATATGCCCATCTGCCGCCGCCTGACTCCAGCTCCGTGTGGATGTCTTTCATCGACGCACTGTCGTCGGGATCTTGGACGTTGATTCTCGTGGTGACCTCTACCGACCAGTTCAGCCGCGAATTGCTGAGGGCCCTGTTGAGCCGTGTCACAGCGCGCTGGACGTGATCGCCGTTGTAGCCCGACATCGCGGGCGTCTTCGTGATTGCGACGAGCAGGCTCAATCGTTCCTGCGGGCAGGTGGACTGCAGGCCGGCGGGAGGATAGGGCACGGCGCCGACGAAGGGGAGGACCAGGTCCCGCGTGTCTGCGTCTGGCTCCCAAGTGTGACAGCCCTCGGCGACACCGACCATCAGGAGCACCGAAATTCCCACTGCCAAGCGGTAGACCACGGCGGTTCCTCCGAGTTCGGACGGCCCAGCATATACCTGCGTGTCGGCGGAAGCCGGCATCCCTCAACGGTTGTTCGGGACAAGACGGCCTGATCCACCCTCCTGGGGCACCGGATTCTTCCCGGTCGCCGGCGACGACCCCCTGTCCACCGTGGCGCGACCCAGATTCCGTGAGTCGCTCAACAGCTCAGGTGAGACGTGTCAGGAGCGCCCTCGCCGTCCGTCTCTTGCAGCGTCATGCTTCGATCGCGTGCGCGCGTTCGTGAGGAACTCCTCGCCGTCATCGATCTGGCCTATCAAGCCGCCGAGGAACCGGACGACTGGCGCCGGTTCCTCGAGCGGCTCGCGGAACCTTGTGTTCGCCGAGATCACCCGGCGCTGACGGCCTGCTGGCGTGCCATGGTCACAGAGTGCACGACAGGGTGAATCCTTCGCGCCGAGATCTGTCCCGTCGAATGGGGTACCTGCGCCAAAAAGCGTGCATCCCGCTTGCGCGGGGTGCGCACCTCGACCATAATCCCCGCGTCGGCCTGCCCCCCGGGCCCGCGCGCGCGTTGGTGTGGACGGCGTAGCCGTGTGGGACGGAGACTGAACAACGTCGAAGTCCGGGGTGTCGTACGTCATGGCAGCCTGGATTTGGCCATTCTTTGCGTGAACGGTTGGCTTGGGGTTGGAGCCGGCGTGTCCGGGAAGCTCGACACTGGTCAGAGCTCCTACTTTCTCGTCGCGGGCTATGGTCAAGGTGCCAGCAACCTCTCGTGGGGCTGGTCCCGTGTGACGAGGATTGAAGACAACACGTTCGTAGCAAGATCAGGCCGCCAGGTGGCTTGCAAGGGCGACAGTGGTGGACCTGCGCTGGAGGCGGGGCCCGGAGCGCAGTTCGCCGTTGCAAGCCGGCACGATAGTTCGGAGAACTGCGGCGACCCCTTCGTGTACGTCCGCATCGACGTAGAAGACGTTCACAAGTGGGTTGTAGAGGAGGCAGGGAAGTGCTCATCAGAGTGAGGGCAATACCGACAAGTACTCGCTTCGCGCCACTCTCCTGCTGTGAGAAACAGGGGACGCGTCTTGCGCTCTCGTGAGGAAACTCCTGCCGTCGTCGACCCGTGACAACTGACGGCACGATCCGGACTCTCCTGATGCGAGCCACCTCGCAGGTCCGAGACGGCCATCGCTTGGAAGGAATGCTCCAGCTCGCACCACAGCTCGGAATCTGACGCCCGCGTCCGTCTCTTGCAGCGTCATGCTGCGATCCCGCGCGCGCTTTCGTGACGAGCTCCTGGCCATCATCGACCTCGCCTATCAAGCAGCCGAGGAACCGGACGACTGGCGCCGGTTCCTCGAGCGGCTCGCGGACGCCGTCGGCGGACGCGCCGTGGCGCTCCTCTTTCACGACCTGCGGGGCCATGCCTCCATCGGCGCCGACGCGCGCAACGATCCCGAGGCGGCGCGGCTCTATATCGAGCACTTCTGCCGTATCGACCCGCGGGCGCTGAGTCCCCGCGCGCCGCTCCTGGCCACGCCGGGCCGGCCGGTGTCGGATGAGATGCTCGTGCCCTACGGGGACGTCGTCGGCACCGAGTATCACCACGACTTCGGCCTGCGGTTCGGCATCGCACGGCTCATGACGCTGGCCTTCAGCCGGCCCGGTGGCGCGTTCTCGGGCATCTCCGTGATGCGGGCGCACGAGGACCGCCCGTTCGGCCGGGACGAACTCCGCTTCCTCGGCGCGGCGGCGCCACATGCGGCCCGCGCGCTCCGCTTGCACCAGCTCGGCGCTAACGCTCGTCACGACCGGCTGGCCGCACTCGACGCGCTCGAACGGGTGCCTGCGGCGGTGCTTCTCGTGACCGCCGATGGGCGGGTCGTCCACGCCAACGGCGCCGCGGTCGCGCTGATGAACGCAGGTGACGGGCTCCGGCTGGATCGCGGGCACCTCCGCGCAGAGACGCCGCAGACAACCGGCGCGCTTCGCTGCCTGTGCCGGGCGTGCGCCGGCACGACGAAGGGCGAAGGGACGGGCGGGGGAGGGTGGCTCCTGCTGCCTCGCGCCTCAGGCGACCGTCCGCTGCAGGCCCTGGTATCGCCGATGCGGACCACGTCACTCGTCGCGGTCGCCGACAGCGTCGCGGCCCTCGTGTACGTCGTGGATCCCGCCCACGACCGGCCGCCGGACCGCACGTGTCTCGCGGCGTACTACGGGTTCAGCGCCGCCGAGGCGCAGGTGGCTGTCCTCCTCGCGATGGGCCGGAGCACGAAGGAAATCGCCGACGAGCTGCGGTACACCGAGCAGACCGCGGCGTGGTACTGCAAGCAGGTCTTGAGCAAAGCCGGCTGCCGCTCGCGCGCGGCCTACGTGCGTGAGGTCGCCAGAACCCTTCCCTCGCTCGTCTGTCTCGAGCGTCCCTGACCGTCAGAGCCGCCGTTTCCTGAGACCTCAGGAATGCCCCCCATTCGGGAGGTGTCACCAATGACGTGGATTGGGGACGATCCGCCTCCAGCGTCCGGTGGCCGGCCCCATGGGGCCGTGACCACCCTCGCCGAAAGCGGCGGTCGACGTATGTGGCGTGGGCACTCGGTCATTTCGACAAATTGTGAGCCGCTCGCCGGGAAGGCCCGCGGCGTGTCCGTCTCATGCGGTGAGTACCCGTTAGTCCCACAGGGGAGCCACCCCCCTTTCGGGAGGTGTCACACGAGCGTTGCCGGTGGCAGGATTACGCCTTCGTCCAGGCAGCCCGCCGGATATTCCGGCTCACGTAGCAGGAGACGCGCACGGCAAGCTCGAAGGTTGACACGGCCGGAATCCTCGATCTCTCGGCTGCCCCCGGCACCAGACGGTTCTACGCGTGGGCTGACCTGCTGCCAACAAGGCCCGTCTCCGTGCACGTTGTCGGAGGGGCTCGATGTCGTCGCTCAACGTTACCAAACTCGCGAAGGAGGAAGATCATGAGGCGATTCGTTTCGTTCAGTATTGCTGGGCTCGTTGCCATGTCAGCCGTGACCTTTGCCCAGGCCCCCAATCCGTTTCCGGCGAACAACGCGACGATCTGTGGCCAGTACAACGGGGACTGGTCGCAGGACACCAGTACCAATCCGAACACCAACCGGTGCACGGTGACGACGAATCAGAACAAGGCGGGGTCTCACCCGACGCAGAACTGGACCATCGTCGTCGAGCAGACCGTCGTCTACACAAAGGTAGGCGGCACTGAGACCGTCGAAGATAGCGGGACAACGATCCTCGCCTGCTACAACCATCGGGGCAACCAGATCTCAGATCCCCAGGACAACCCGCACTGTCAGCCTTCCAACTGAAGCGCCGACTCCAGCGCATAGGTCAGCGGTAGGTACGCGGGAATGCATGGCACGACCAAGGTCCCCCGAATGTATGAAGGGCCTGGGCCGTGCCATGCGCAGAAACAACCGTGGCGATATCGACCGCTTGAGCGGCGCCTCGTATCGCTGTTCGCAGTATTCGTGTGCACCGCTTTCCCACGTGTCGTGGCGGCCCAAGCCGCAGTAATTGTCGCGCCTGGCCAGGCTGTCACGGTGCCCGTGCCGATCGACGATGCACATCGCCGTGTGGGTGCCCTGAGCTACACGATTGAACCGGCGCCAGGTGTCCGGATTGTTGGCAATCGTCGTGACACCGTCACGTGGGACCCGGGCGATCGTGTAGAGGCTCGCCCGTCCATACGTATCATCGTCCCAGAGGCCCAGCCGCCAGGGCCCTTCGTCGCGGCCCGTATCGCGGCGCAGTGGCCCGACGGCACGCAGGAATGGATAGACGTGCCAGTCACCGTGCGGGCACCCGACGTCCCTGAAGGGAGGAGGACGTCCAGGCGCATCGAATCTGCGATTGCCGCTGTCCCTCGCACGGGAGTGCCCGGGGCTCCCGTCAGGATTTTCTTCACGGTCTCCAGCTATGAGGACGGTGAATCGCGCCTGCGCTTGCGGATTCACGGCGGGGCCGGATGGACGCTGCTCTACCCGGAGGTCGAGGAGAAAGAGTGGCTGCTCGGAGCGTGGGAGGACATTGAAGGCGAGATCCATCTGCTCATTCCGGAGGACGCCGCCGTCGGCGAGCGGCAGCTGGTCCGACTGCTTGTGGACATCGTTGGTGAGCCCGAAGGAATAGAGGCGTTGACCCATGTGTCGATTGTGAAGCGGGGTGTCGCCAGACCAGGCGTGTCGATCATGTCAGGCTCCTCCACGATCGGCATGTCGCAGTCAGGTGGGGGCAACGTCCACCCGCAAGTGCTGGGTGCGCTGAGCCTTTCCTCGACCTTTGGCCGCCGGAGTCACTTCTCTGTCTCCTACGATCAGGGACTGCGCCAGACGCTGTCGAACTCTCGGTACGAGGAAGCGCACACGCGCGTCAGCGGGAGTCTCCGGCATCAGGGCTGGGACCTCAGCTTCGGCAACTATGTGTCCTCGGTTGGCGGGGCGCTCACGGGGCCGTATGTGCGCGGTCGCGGCGCCGGTGTGCGACGGATCGCAGGCCGACTGCTGGGTGAGTTCGTCGTGGCGCAGCCGAATACCGTTGGCGGGGCGGCAACCGGGCACCTGGTACGCGGGCGTGCGGGCGTGCGCACGTCCACGATGACCGTCGCGCTGACCGCCTCGGACTTCGGCCGCCCGGCGGGCGGCTACACCACACTGTCGACCGTGCAGACGACCGTGCAAGCTCCAGATGCCGAAGAGGCACTCGACTTCGAGCGCCGATTGACGGCGGCGGCGGCGGCGAACCGCGTGCGCGGCCTCGGGATGGAGGTGGAATTCCGTCCAACGCGTGCACACCGGTTTACGGCCAAGGGCGGCGGCGTGTGGCTCTCGAATGCCTCGGGCGCCCACGCGAACGCGCCCGCCGGGGAAGTGACCTACTCACTGTCAACACCACGGGCGATGGTCCACGCACGATGGCGCGACACGCCGCGCACCGTGTCGGGAGTCTCGATTCCCGGTGACGAACTGAGGGCGGACGCCAGTCTACGCATCTTTTCGGCTCCGGTGCGGGTCGTCGGCAGCGCGTATCAGACGTCACTCGAAACAGTGGACCGCCACTTCAATTCACGTGGTGAGGGAGGATCCGTCGGAGTCCGCTATGTCCGGGGGACTCGGAATGTGGAAGTGCGCGGCCACTACCGCGAGTCGCAGTACAGCACAACGACCGTTCGTCGCACCTTCTCAGTGCTCACCGGCACATCCGTGGGACCGTTCTCTCTGAATGGCAACGCAGAATTCGGTCAGCAGGACACACAGACCCGCCATGATCGCGTCGCGTATTATCGCGGCGACCTGCGCTGGGTGAAGGACACCGGCACGATGACCGTCTCGGCGACCCATTCGAATACCGGCCGTGTGACCCAGCAGCGTCTCGACCTGTTGGCGTCGCTCACTGCGGGGGCGTGGGAGCTTGCCGGAGGGGCGTGGGTCACGCGCGGGTTCACGTTCGGGGGCCGGCCCGGGATCTGGGCCAGCGTCGGGGCGCCTGTCGGCGACGACTGGATGGTGATGTTGGGTGTCGACTACTCGCCGCTGACCTGGACGGCAGCACCCGTACCACGTGGGAGCCTTTCCATTCGGAAGCGGTTCGCGTTTCCCGTTCCTTTCATGCGGCCCGCCCCGATACCAGGGATCGTGCCGCCTCTCGCAGACGTGCCGACCGCGGCCGATGGCGGCTTCATGACGCAGGAGGTGCAGTGATGCGCCGGTGTTCAACCTGTGGTCTGGTTTCGAAGAACCCCTTGACGGTAGCCGCGACGTCGGCGGCTGTGGTGCATGACAGAGAGACGAGCTGACCTGGCAGCATCAGCGGAGGCGGTGCGCCCGGGATACGCGCTGATCGCCGAATGTGCTGCCAACCTGGGGACGATGTGTGAACAAGTGGCCAGGGAGCAGGGCCTCGAGGCGGTGATGGTCCGTGACGGTGATGCCGCTGGAGCGATTCTTCACACGCGTGGTGCACCGCTGCTGCTCATCACGGACCTGTCGCTCCCTGGCAGAGACGGTCTGGCGCTCATCCGCGACCTCAGGCAGCTGTCTTCCCCAGACGAAACGGCAGTGCTTGTGCTATCGGCGTTTCCAGAACTGCGGGCAATCGCTGCGAGAATGACCACGAGCCTTGGCATTGCTCATGTTGCAGACGAGCGTGTCTCCCGGGATGCGCTCGGACGAATTGTTCGGCGTGCGCTGGACAACGTGACGGCCCCACCCACACAGGAGGCACGTTGTCTAGGCTTGGGAGACCTGTTCCAGACACTGCGGCATCAGATCATGCAGATCTTGCCAGTACCGATCGTCACCTTGTCGATCGACACCGGATCGCAGCGCTGGTTCACCGCGCACGTGCTCCACGCGATGGAGCCGGGTGATGCCACAGTGTCCCATCAATCGTCGTTGCTTCGACAGGTTACAGAGGCCAGGCAGCCGTTTGTCGTTCAGGACACGAGGACGATACCTATTGCCGGTGTGTCCAGTGTGATTCCCTCCGACGTCCGTGGCGTTGTATTGATCCCGCTCTTGACCTCTCTTGGGCAATCCATGGGCGTCCTGAGCCTGCTCGATGTCAAGCCGTTGGCCGCAGGGATTCAACAGGTTGATCGGATGGTGGAGGTCGGCCGGTCGTTCGCGGATGAGTTGGAGCGACGGCAGCAAGTCCAGTTGAATGTTACGCGGTCGGACGAACAGGTGACCCTTGAACATCTGGTGCTCGTGGATTCGCTGACAGGACTGTACAACCGCCGTGCCGGGGAACAAGCGATCGTTCGCGAAGCGGCTCGCGTTCGCCGAACCGGGTCCCAGATCAGCGTCGTGCTGCTCGGTCTCGATAACTTCCAGCTCATTAATGACATGCATGGACACGAGGCGGGCGATCGGGCACTCCGCGAGGTGGCTCGTATTCTGAGGTCGTCGTTTCGCCAATCGGATTTGGCCGTCAGATGGGGCGGCGACGAATTCCTCGTCGTACTGCCTGATGTGTCGTTGGCGGGAGCCGCCGTGTTCGCAGAGCGCGCCCGACAGCAATTGGAGGCCCTCCTGGTCACCGACACGAGCCGGGTGACGGTCTCGGCCGCGGTCTCAACACTCGGCGCCGGAGAGAGTCCAGCCGCAGCGATCAGCCGGGCAGAGGCGTCTCTGAATAGAGCGAGAGCGGCTGGTCGTAACCGCGCCCAAGGTGTGCATCGCGTCTGAGAGACAATCGTCCGGGCGGCGCTGGTGGGGCAGTGCGCCAAGTGAAGCGTGACAGACGCACGCCGGCCACGAGTACCTGGGCCGCCTAGAAGTAGACCAACGTCACGCCGGCGTTCCGCTCATCCACGCGGAACGCGCGCACGACCGAGAGCGCGCGCAGGCGCGCGTGGACGGCGGCCTTCACGCGGCCGCCGCTCCGGCCGTGAATCACCCGCACTTCCGCCAGGCTCGCGAGCAGCGCCTCGTTCAGGAACGCGTCGAGCGCTTCGACGGCCTCGCCCGTGGTCCTGCCGTGCAGGTCGAGTGATGCGGGCGCCTGCGTGCGCGTCGCGACGGGCGTCGTTCGTGCCGCGGCCGGAGCCGCCGCGCGGCGCGGGGCACGCCCTGGCGCGACGGCCGTGAGCTGCCCGGCCCGTACCTCGACCGCGCGGCCCTTGATGGACACCAGGTATCGCCGGCCGTTCCGCACCTCCAGGATCACCCCCGTGCCGAGGGCCGTAACGTGCACGGCGTCGCCGGCGGAGAAGTCCATGCGGTGGTTGTACCACGCTTCATCACAGGAATTGGCGTGTGGCCGTTGACGCCGGGTGACGTGCGGAACGATGCTGCTATCTAGTGACGACATGGACGATGCCGGCTGCCGCCCGCGCCCTCGGCGCGACTCTTCTGGTCTTGATCTCGGGGCTCGGCGCCGGGGTGCAGGCGCAATCAGCCCTGACGCCGGACGGGATACCGGGCGCGCCGGCGGCCTCGGGGCTGCCGCGCCTGATGCCGGACCCGCCGCGCGGCGCCTCCGCGCTCGCACGTGCCACGCGGATCGCGACGGCGCCCACCATCGACGGCGTCCTCGACGAGCCGTTCTGGGCGACCCTCGACCCCATCGCCGACTTCGTCCAGCGGGATCCCGTCGACGGCGCCTATCCGACGGAGCGCACGGAGGTGCGCATCGCCTATGACGAAGGCGCGCTGTACTTCGGCTTCACGCTGTTCGATTCCGACCCCTCCGCCATCCGCGCGCACACGCTCAATCGCGGCGGCCAGATCGGCTTCGACGATCACATCGTCATCGCCCTCGACACCTTCAACGACCGGCGCAACGGCTACATCTTCGAGATCAACGCGCTCGGCACGCAGGACGATGCCATCTTCACGGATGAGTCGATCGAGGGGGAGGACTGGAACTGGGACGGCGTGTATCGCAGCGAGACGCGCATCACCGCAGACGGATGGGTCCTCGAGGTCGAGATTCCGTTCACGACCATCCGCTTTCCGCGCGACGAGGCGCTCGAGATGGGCCTGCTCATCTTCAGGTCGATTCGCCGGAAGAACGAGACGGCCTACTGGCCGCACCTGCCGGTGACGTATCGCGGCCGCTACGCGCAGGCGTCGCAGTACGGGACCCTCGTCGGCCTCGAGGGCGTGACGCCCGGACGCAACCTCCAGGTGAAGCCCTTCATCGTCACCGGCGGGCAGAAGGCGGGACGCGCCGAGGACGCGCGGGGCGTGATGGACCTCGGGCTCGATGTGAAGTACAGCCTCAGCTCGTCGCTCACGCTCGACCTCACCTGGAACACCGACTTCGCGCAGGTCGAGGCCGACAACGTCCAGGTGAACCTCGATCGCTTCTCGCTCTTCTTCCCGGAGAAACGGGAGTTCTTCCTCGAACGCGCGCGGCTCTTCGCGTTCGGCGATCCCGGGCAGACGCAGGTGTTCTTCTCGCGCCGCATCGGCCTCGAGAATCCGATCGTGGGCGGCGGGCGGCTCACGGGCCAGGTGGGCCGCGTGAGCGTCGGCGTGCTGAACCTGCAGACGGGGGAGGATGGCGGGCGCGAGGGCGGCAACAACTCCGTGGCACGCGTGCGCGCGGACCTCGGGCCGCGCGCGTCGATCGGCGGCCTCGTCACGAACCTCACCAGCGGCGACACCCACCGCCGGGCCGCGGGCGCCGACGCGCAGTTCCGCTTCTTCGGCAGCAGCAGCCTCGACGTGTGGGCGGCGCGTCTGTGGGACCCGGACCTCGCCGCCGGCGCACGCGACGGCGGGGGGCCGCGCGGGCTCGCGGACGGGCAGGGGGCCGCGTCCGCCCACCTGCGCGTGCGCAACGCGAGGTACGGCACCGCGCTCAGCTACACGAACATCGGGCGCGACTTCCTGCCGGCGCTCGGCTTCGTCCGCCGTCCGAACCAGCAGCGGATCGCCGGGGAGCTGAACTACTCGCCGCGCTTCGAGCGCAGCCGCTGGGCGCGGCAGTGGACGCTCGACCTGCGGGGCGAGGCGATCGAGGGCCAGGACCGCGTCCGGCAGTCGGAGCGCCGCAGCGTCGACACGCAGCTCGTCTTCCAGTCGGGCGACGCCGTCGGCGGATCCGTCGTGGAGCGCGTCGAGCGTCTCGTCTCGCCCTTCTCGATCCGCCCGGGCGTGTTGATCGCGCCGGGAGACTACACGTTCACGAACCTCGTCGTGCACGGCCGGACGAACGGCAGCCGGCGCATCTCGGGGAACGCCAGCGTCTCGACCGGGAGCTTCTATCACGGCACGCGGACCGAACTGCGCACCGCCGCCGTCTTCACCGCCTCGCGGCGCCTGAGCGTCCTCCCGGCCGTCACGCGCAACGTCGTCTCGCTGCCGGTCGAGGGCGGCCGCTTCACGACGAACATCCTCGAGGTCACCGTGAAGTCGGCGCTCAACCGGTCGCTCTTCGGCGATGCCCTCATCCAGTACGACGATGTGTCGCGGCGGCTGCAGGCGAACATCCGGGTGAACTGGATCCATACGCCGGGAAGCAACCTGTTCCTGGTGCTCGACACGGGCGTCAACATGGGCGACCTCCCCGAGCCGGGCGTCACGCGCTGGGAGCGCCGCACCGGCGTCGTGAAGCTGACGTATCTCTGGGCGCTCTGAGACGGAAGGCGCCGCCTCTCCCCCGCCGCCCCGCTCGTCACACGAAAGATGCGGGGGACGCATCTTCCTGTTGACACTCGACAAGAGAGAGGCGATCCTCTTGTCGAACGTCGACAACAGCCCCCTGCTTCGTCAACGGTGAACGCGGAACTGCGATGGATCTTCTCCACGGCACGCTCGATCTCCTGATTCTCAAGACCCTGGCGCTCGGGCCCATGCACGGCTGGGGCATCGCGCAGCGCATCCAGCAGATCTCCGAGGATGCCCTGCGGGTGAACCAGGGGTCGTTGTACCCCGCGCTTCAGCGCCTCGAGACCGCCGGCTGGCTCGACTCGGAGTGGGGCGCGTCGGAACGCAACCGGCAGGCGAAGTTCTACCGGCTGACGCGCGCCGGCCAGAAGCAGCTCCGCGAGGAGTCGGCGCAGTGGGCGCGGATGACGACGGCGGTGGGGAAGATCCTCGCCCACGAGGGATAGGGACCCGATGGTGACGTGGCTCGTGCGGCGGTTGCGGGCCCTGAGACACGGCGCGGCGCTCGACCGCGCGTTCGACGCGGAGGTGCGTTTTCATCTGGAGATGCAGGCCGAGAAGCATGTGGGGCGCGGCCTGTCGCCAGAGGCGGCGTGGCAGCAGTCAGTGAAGGACTTTGGACCGATGGCGAAGTACACCGAAGAGACGCGCGATGCCCGCGGCGTGAGCTGGTTCGAAGAGCTGGCGCAGGATGTCCGCTACGGCCTGCGCACCCTGCTGAAGAGCCCCGGCTTTGCCGCCGTCGCCATCCTCACCCTGGGCCTGGGCATCGGCGCCAACACCGCCATCTTCAGCGTCATCAACGGCGTGCTGCTCAAGCCGCTGCCGTACGACAACGGCGATCGCCTCGTGCTGATCCGCCAGTCGGCGCCGCTCGCCAGCCAGCAGGACGTGGGCGTCTCCATCAAGGAGCTGTACGAGTACCGCGAGCAGCTCGCGAGCTTCGATGGGCTGGTCGAGTTCCACCAGATGAACTTCGACCTGCTGCGGCGCGGCGACCCCGACCGCGTCGCCACCGGCGTCGTCTCGCCCAACTTCTTCGACGTGCTCGGCATCCAGCCGGTGCTCGGCCGTACGTTCATCGCCGAGGATGACCGCGAGGGCGCCGAGGCGGTGCTGGTGCTCGGTCACGCCTACTGGCAGACACGCTTCGGTGGCGACCCGTCGATCGTCGGCCAGGTATTCGAGATGAACAACCGGCCGCATACGGTCGTCGGCGTCCTGCCGGCCGTGCCGCACTACCCGAACGAAGTGGATGTCTACATGCCGACGTCGGCGTGCCCGTTCCGGTCCGCCGCCGAGCGCCAGATCGAGACGAACCGCCGCGCGTTTGCGGCGCTCCGCGTGTTCGGCCTGCTGAAGCCGGGTGCGGCGCCCGAGAGCGCCGCGGTCGAAGTGGCCACTGTCGGTGATCGCTTCCGCCAGGATCACCCGAGCGTGTACCGGCCCGACTCGGGCTTCCAGGCGCGCACCGCGGGCGTGCTGGAGGAGCTCACCACCAACGCGCGGCCGATGCTCCTGATTCTGCTGGGCACGACCGGGCTGGTGCTGCTCATCGCCTGCGCGAACGTCGCGAACCTGACGCTCGCGCGGATGCTGCGCCGCGACCGCGAGCTGGCCATGCGGACCGCGCTTGGGGCGGGCCGGTGGCGACTCGTGCGCCAGCTGCTGACGGAGAGCACCCTCGTCTCGGTGATCGGCGGCATCGTCGGACTGGTGTGTGCCTGGGCGACGATCGATCTGCTGGCCACCTTCGTCGAGCGCTTCACGCCGCGCACGGGCGAGATCGGCATCGAGCCGCGCGTCCTGCTGTTCACGCTCGGCGTGTCGATGCTCACGGGGCTGGTGTTCGGGACGCTGCCGGCGATCAGCTCGCGCGTGGATCTGGTCAGCGCGCTCAAGGCTGGCAGCAAGGGCAGCGGCGAGGCCCCGGCCCGCCGCCGCCTGCAGGGCGCCCTCATCGTCGCGCAGGTGGCCGTGTCCGTCGTCCTGCTCGTCGGCGCGGGGTTGCTCCTTCTCAGCTTCTTCCGCCTGCAGAGCGTGGACCCCGGCTACCGGGCGGACCGCGTGATGTCGGCCGAGATCTTCGGCAACTTCACCCGCTACCCGAATGCAGAGACGCTCCGGCGCTTCTATCTCGATGTGCTCGACCGGCTCGAGGGGGCGCCCGGGGTGACCTCGGCCGCCATCACGAACAGCGTGCCCCTCGCGGGGCTGCAGCCGGGCCAGACGAACTTCCAGATTGAAGGCCGCGTCTACGACAACCCGGACCTGGCGCCGACGGCGGACGTGCGCGTCGCGAGCCCCGCGTACTTCGACACGCTCGGCATCCCGCTGCTGCGGGGGCGCGCCTTCAGCGCACTCGACCACGACGAGGCCGAGCCGGTGGTCGTCATCAACGAGTCGGTGGCGCGGTACTGGGACGGCCGCGACCCCATCGGGTCACGCGTGTCCGCCGACAACGGCCAGACCTGGCTCACCATTGTCGGGATGGTCGGGGACGTGCGGCAGTTCGGGCTGGACCGGGAAGCGGTGGCACAGGTCTACGTGCCGCTGGCGCAGAACAGGGGCGGGCTCGCCGGCCGCGTCCTCGTGCGCATGAGCGGCGACCCGGCGAGTGCGACCGCGCTGATCCGCGAGGCGGTGCATGCCGTGGATGCGGACATGCCCATCGAGAACGTGCGTACGCTCGACGAGATCCGCGCCACCTACCTCGCGGCGCCGCGGCTCACCGCGCTGTTGCTGTCGGTGTTTGCCGTGCTCGCCCTCATCGTGACGGTGACGGGCATCACCGGCGTGATTGCGACCTCGGTGTCGCAGCGCACCCAGGAGTTCGGCGTGCGCATGGCGCTCGGCGCGAGCCGGGAGAGCGTGCTCGTGATGGTGCTCCGCCAGGGCTTCACGCTCGTCGCGGCCGGCCTGGGCCTCGGGATCGCCGCGGCCCTCGTGCTGGGCCGCGTGCTGCAGAGCTACCTGTACAACACCACGACGACCGACCCGATCACGTTCGCGGTGGTCGCGGTGGCGTTCCTCATGGCCGGCATCCTCGCCTGCCTCGGCCCGGCGTGGCGCGCCACGACGGTGGATCCCATGACGGCCCTCCGAGCGGACTGAGGGGTCTGGCACCGTGACATCGAAAACGGTGCAGTTTCTGCACACCCCCCTGTTGAAGTGCTGTTGATGCACTTCCGAGGGGAGTGCAGAAACTGCACCGTTTTCGATGTCACGGTGCCAGACCCCTCCCCGCGGCTACGCGTTCGGCCTGGCGCATCACGCGCAGGACGTTCAGCCCCAGGATCTTCTTCACCTCGTCGTCCGTGTAGTTGCGGCGGAGCAGCTCCGCCGTCAGCGCCGGGTACGTCGAGACGTCCTCGAGGCCGACGGGAACGGTGCTGATCCCGTCGAAATCGCCGCCGATGCCGATATGGTCGATCCCGGCCACGCGCCGGATGTGATCGATGTGATCGGCCGCCTGTGCGAGCGTCGCGCGCGGCTCCGGGTTGGCCGCGTGCCATGCGCCCAGGGCCTGGTCGAAGGCCGCCTTGTCGGCGCCGTGCTGCGCGCCGAGCAGTTGCGTCTGGCTCTGGAGGCGGCGGCCGTGGTCGGCGACGTCCTGCGAGAGGAAGCCCGGCACGAACGTCACCATGACGACGCCGCCGTTGCGCGGCAGCTGCCGCAGGATGGCGTCCGGCACGTTGCGGGGGACATCGGCGATCGCGCGTGCGGAGGAGTGCGAGAAGATCACCGGCGCGGTGCTCACCCGCAGGGCATCCTCCATCGTGTCCGGCGAGGTGTGGCTCAGGTCGACGAGCATGCCCAGCCGGTTCATCTCGCGGACGACCTCTTCGCCGAAGTTCGTCAGGCCACTGAACTGCATGGTGTCGGTGGCGGAATCGGCCCACGGCACGTTCGCGCTGTGCGTGAGCGTCATGTAGCGGGCGCCCAGCTTGTACATCATGCGCAGCACGGCGAGCGAGTTGTCGATCGAATGGCCGCCCTCAATGCCGATCAGCGAGGCGATCCGGCCTTTCGCGAAGATGCGCTCCACGTCGGCGGCCGTCAGCGCCAGCTCGAACGTCTCCGGCCAGCGGCGCATCATGCGGTGCACGATGTCGATCTGCTCGAGCGTGGCGGTCACGGCGTCGCGCCCCTGCATCGACGAGGGGACGTACACGGACCAGAACTGCGCGCCGACACCGCCCTGCCGCAGGCGCGGGATGTCGGTGTGCAGCGACGGCACCGGGTTGGCGATGTTGGCCTTCTCGAGATCCCGTCCGGGGTCGAGGCTCCGGAGGGCCCAGGGGTAGTCGTTGTGGCCGTCGATGAGGGGCACCTCGCGGTGTAGCGCGCGGGCGCGCTCGAGCAGGTCGCCCTGCGCGGTCACGTTGGGCGCCGCGATGACGGCGGCGAGGGCGACGAGGCCGGTCAGCAGGAGGCGTATCGTCATTCAGGCAGGATAGCGCAAGGCCGGGCTTCGGGGGTGTCCGACGAACGCCGATTGGCATAAGCTGGCGCCGTGCAGATCAACCTCGAGGCCGCCGTCATCAGCCAGATCGACCTCAGCCGGTTCCTCCCCCACGTGCCGCCCGAGTACCGGGCGCCGTTTCAGGGGGCGCCCGGCGAGGAGCACTACCGGCTGCTCGCGCACCTCTCCACCCTTTTCAACGACGCCACCCTCGTCGATATCGGGACCGACGCCGGCTGCTCGGCCATGGCGCTGTCGCACAACCCCCGCAACCGCGTGATCTCCTACGACCTCGAGAACCGGCGGCGGTCCGACATCCAGCTGCCGAACGTCGAGTTCCGGGTACGGGATGCCCTGCACGACTGGCAGGAGTGGATCGCCACGCCGCTCATCTCCCTCGATGTCGCCCACGAGGGTGACTACGAGGCCATCTTCTATGAGTTCCTCTCCACGTCGCCGTTCAACGGACTGCTGGTGCTTGACGATGTGTATCTGAACGAGGCGATGAAGGCCTTCTGGGCGACGATCACGCACACGAAGTTCGACATCACCGCGGTCGGGCACTGGTCGGGCACGGGCCTGGTCGTGTTCGAGTAGAGTGGCCGCATGCGTGCCGCTCCGGGGTGCGCACGCGGGGCCCTTCCCCAATTGATCCGGCCGACGTCGTCTGGTCCCCGTCACGATCCCTTCCGACCCGTCAGGAGGCCCCATGTTCCGCCCCCGTACCGTCCGCATGATCGCCCTCGTTGCCGCCGTGGTGTGTGCCACTGCGACGCCGCACGCCGAGCAGCGCGCGCCCGCGTCCCAGCCGGCGGCGGCCACCGCAAAGCCGGACCCGCGCCATGCCGCGCTGAAAGCGGCGGCCGCGCGCGAGGTGCGCGACATGTACGACCTCGGCCAGCAGATGGTGGACATGGTCTTCAGCTTCGGGGAGCTGGGCTTCCAGGAGTTCGAGACACAGCGCTACCTCACCGGCATCCTGCG
This sequence comes from Vicinamibacterales bacterium, assembly GCA_030680175.1. Classification (GTDB taxonomy): domain Bacteria; phylum Acidobacteriota; class Vicinamibacteria; order Vicinamibacterales; family UBA2999; genus JAUXWO01. The sequence continues at coordinate 103,011 of JAUXWO010000123.1, read as the reverse complement.
GGAGCACGGGTTCACGGTCGACGAGGGCGTCGCCGGGATTCCCTCGGCGTGGGTTGCGCGCTGGGGATCGGGGAAGCCCGTGATTGCGCTTGGCTCCGATGTCGACGGCATCCCCCAGGCCTCGCAGAAGCCGGGCGTGGCCTATCGTGATGCGCTCGTCGAGGGCGCCCCCGGGCACGGCGAGGGCCACAACTCCGGCACCCCCCTCAACGTCGTGGCGGCGATCGCGGCCAAGCGGGTGATGGAGCGCGAGAAGCTCCCGGGCACGATCATGATCTGGCCCGGTGTGGCCGAGGAGCAGCTCGCGACGAAGGCGTACTACGTGCGCGCCGGGCTCTTCACGGACGTCGACGTCGTGCTCTACAACCACGTCGGTTCCAACCTGTCGACACGCTGGGGCGACAGCACCGGCAACGGGATGGTGTCGGTCGAGTACATGTTCGAAGGGGAGACCGCGCACAGCGCCGGCCAGCCCTGGCGGGGCCGGAGCGCGCTCGACGCCGTGGAGCTGATGAACATCGGCTGGAACTTCAAGCGCGAGCACCTGCGCATCCAGCAGCGCTCCCACTACGTCATCGTCAACGGCGGCGATCAGCCGAACGTCGTGCCCCGCAACGCCTCGGTGTGGTACTACCTGCGCGAGACCGACTACGACGGCATCATGAACATGTGGGCCGCGGCGGACAAGATGGCGGAGGGCGCGGCGCTGATGACCGGCACCACGTGGTCGTCGCGCGTGCTGGGCGCCGCCTGGCCCTCGCACATGAACCGGACGCTGGCCGAAACGATGTACGCGAACATCACGGCCGTGGGCCTGCCCGAGTGGAGCGAGGCCGACATCACCCTGGCGACGGCGACGCAGCGTGAGCTGGGCGTGCCGGAGAACGGCCTGGCGACCGCGATCCCGCCGCTTGGCGGCCGTGAGTCGGTCCCGGACAGCGAGAAGCGCGGCGGCGGCTCCGACGACATCGGCGACATCTCGTGGACTGTCCCGACCGTCTCGCTGTCGTTCCCCGCGAACTTCCAGGCGGGGCCGGGCCACAACTGGGCCAACGCCATCGCGATGGCGACACCCATTGCGCACAAGGGCGTGAATGCGGGCGCCGAGGTGCAGGCCATGACCGTGCTGGATCTCGTGCTGCGCCCGGAACTCGTCGCCGCGGCGTGGGACTACTTCAACACGGTCCAGACGAAGGACCGGAAGTACCAGACCTTCCTGCGCCCGGACGAGGGTCCGGCCATTCACCTGAACAAGGACATCATGGACCGCTACCGGCCCGAGATGCGGAAGTTCTACTTCGATCCCACGCGGTACAAGACCTACCTCGAACAGCTGGGGATCACGTATCCGACGGTGAGAACGACGACGAGACAATAGCAGGTCCGGTCAGGTCCGGTCAGGTCCGTCAGGTTCGTCAGGTCCGTCAGGTCCGGTCAGGTCCGTCGGACGCTGCCGAAAGCTGATCCCCGGTCCCAAGAGCCAAGATTGCGTATCGACAACTCGTGGAACCAGCGGCGGTATGGCGTGTGGGCGCCGGTGTACGACGCGATGGCGCGGACACTGGCGCGCGCCCGTGAGGACGCGCTCGCCGGGATCGCTGTCGGATCCGGGGAGTCGGTCCTGATCGTGGGCGCCGGGACGGGGCTCGATCTGCCGCTCCTGCCGGCGGGGGCACGGGTCGTCGCAACCGACCTGACGCCGGCCATGCTGTCGCGGGCCCGCGCGCGGGCGCCGTCGCGGCACTTCGCCTATGCCGATGCCGAGCAGCTCGGGTTCCCCGACGCCTGCTTCGACGTCGTGCTGTTGCACTTCATCGTGGCCGTGGTGGCGGATTCGGCCGCGTGCCTTCGCGAAGCGGCGCGGGTCACCCGGCCCGGCGGCCGGATCTCGCTGCTCGACAAGTTCGTGCCGGACGGCCGGACGCCGTCGCTCACCCGGCGGGCGCTCAACGTCCTTGCCCACGTCGCGTTCTCGGACATCACCGTGGACCTGAGCGCCGCCCTGCGCGCCTCCGGCTCCCCACTGGAGGTCGTCTCGCGTCGCCCCGTCGCATTCGGTGGCCGATACGAGGCGGTCGTGCTCCGTCGGACCTGACGGACCTGACGGACCTGTCGGACCTGACGGACCTGTCTGACCTGTCTGACCTGTCGGACCTGTAGAATGTCTTCTTATGCCCCGTTCCGTAGACCTGAGCCGTGTGACCGGCCTCCAGAGCCGCCTTGGCGCGTTCGTGGCCGAGCGCTATCCCCTCGCGTTGACGCCCGCGCTCGAATCGCTGCACGAGGTCGGCGGCCACGACCTCAAGCCGCGCGATGCCGACACGCTCGAGGCGCTACGCCTGCCGTTCAGGAAGGCCCTCGCCCGTCGCCTGTACCAGGCCGTCGTCGCCCCTGAGGGCGTCGGCGAGACCACGCCGGGCACCTCCGCGACCAAACGCCTCGAGCAGGCGCGCGCCGAGATCGTCGATGGCTGCGACGGGTTCCTGCGCCGCGAGGTGCTGGCGCAGTCGCTGACTGCCGCCGAGCGCCGCGAGATCCTCGAGGGCATGGTGCTGACGCGCGCGGTCGACAACCGGCTGAAGCAGTTCTTCATGGGCGGCGAGGTGCGCTGGGGGGAGAAGGCGTTCCAGGGCAAGGGCTTCCGTTCGCTCGGCCAGGAGGCCATCTACGCGGGTGGTATCCGGCTGAAGCGTGGGGCCGCGTATCGCACTCCCGAGGGGATGTGGGCCGGCGACGTCGTGGCGCCGGTGATACGAGACCTCGGGATGGCGCTGGCCATGCGGCACGATGCCGACGCCGTGCGGCAGGTGCTGAGCGCGCAGATGGGCAAGGCCGGCCCGCCGATGAACGGCAAGGATCTGCACACCGGCGACTGGGGCTGGGGCGTGCTGCCGGCCGCGGCGCCGCTGGCCGTGGGGGCGCTCACCGTGGCCGGGCTCGCCATGGGCTTCGCGCGTGCCGGGGCGGACCGCGTGGCGCTCTCGTTCATCGGCGAGGGCGGGTCGTCGCTCGGCGAGTGGCACGAGGCCATCAACCTCTGCGCCGCGCGCAAGCTGCCGGCGATCTTCTGCGTCCAGAACAACCAGACGGCGCTTTCGACGCCCGTGGCCGAGAACTCCGCCGTGCGTGTCTTCGCCGACAAGGCCGCGGGCTACGGTGTCCCGGGCCTCACGGTGGACGGCACCGATCCCGACCAGGTCGCCGCGGTCTTCGCGTGGGCGGCGGAGCGCGCGCGCGGCGGGCACGGCCCCACGCTGATCGAGCTGGTGGCCATGCGCATGTGCGGCCACGCGCACCACGACGACATGCTGTACCTCGGCAAGGATCAGCCGCCATCGTGGGACTACCACACGCTCCACGAGACGGGCTACGCCAACCGCGAGCTGTACGAGTTCTGGGAGCGGCGCGATCCGATCGCCACCTACGCCGCCCGGCTCGAGGCCGAGAAGGTCATTCGCGCCGGCGATCTCGACGCGATGAAGAAGAAGGCCGAGGCGCTGGTGGAGCAGGAGGCGCAGGCGGTGATCGCGGCGCCGTGGCCGGAGGCGGCCGAGGCCGGCGTGGGCGTCTTCGCGGGCGAGCGCCCGCGCACGCGGATCGAGGTGCTCGACCCGGCATGGCGTCTCGCGCAGGACCTCGCGCCCGCGCTCCCGCCGCTCGACACGGGGCTGCCGTTCGACAAGAAGGGCAGCACCTTCCTCGAGGCGGTGATGCTCGGCGTCGGCGACGCGCTCGGCGCCGACCCGCGGGTGTTCGTGTACGGCGAGGACGTGGGCGGCCAGTACGGCAACGCGTTCCTGCTGCTGCGGCCCCTGCTCAAGGAGTTCGGCGATCGGATCCTGAACTCGCCGCTCGCCGAGGGCGCGGTGCTCGGCGTGTGCGTCGGCGCGGCGCTCGCCGGGCAGCGCCCGATCGGCGAGATGCAGTTCAACGACTTCGTCGCCACCGGCTTCAACCAGCTCGTGAACAACGCGGCGAAGATCCGCTACCGCTGGGGCGGCGAGGTGCCGATGGTCGTGCGGATGCCGTGGGGCGGCCTGCGCTTCGCGGGTCCGTACCACAGCCAGAACACCGAGCCCTGGTTCTACCGCACCCCCGGCCTGAAGATCGTCGTGCCCTCGACGCCCGCGGATGCGCGCGCGCTGATGGCCTCGGCCGTGGCCGATCCCGACCCCGTGCTGTACTACGAGCACATCACGCTGTACCGCGATCCGCGCATCAAGCAGGCGCTCCCCGCCGGGGCCCCCGCGCCGATCCCGCTCGGCCAGGCCGCGCTTCGGCGCGCCGGGTCCGACGTCGCGATGATCTCCTACGGCGCGTACGTGCACGAGTGCCTGCGCGCGGCGGATCGCCTCGCCGCCGACGGCATCGAGGCGGCCGTGCTCGACCTGCGCACCCTCGTCCCGCTCGACAAGGCCGCGGTGCTGGCGCTCGTCCGCCACTGCAACAAGGTGCTGATCGTGCAGGAGGACTCCCGCACGGGCGGCATCGGCGAGAGCCTGGCCGCGATCATCCAGGAGGAGGCGTTCGAATCGCTCGACGCGCCCATCCGGATCCTGGGGGCGCTCGACACGCCCGTGCCGTACTCGCCGCCGCTCGAAGAGCGATTCCTCGTCAGCGAAAACGAAATCGTGCGCGCGGCGACGCTGCTCGCCGCGTACTGACTGGCGGACCGGCATCATGGACACCGTCGATCTGGTCCGGGCGAACCTGCTCTCGCCGATGGTCCTGGCGTTCGTGCTGGGCGTGGTGGCCCGGCTCGTGCGCAGCGATTTGAAGCTGCCCGAGGGCATCTACGCGGCGCTCAGCATCTATCTGCTGTTTGCCATCGGCTTGAAGGGCGGGGTGTCACTGTCGCTGACCCCGGCCGGCGAGGTGTGGCTGCCGGCCCTGGCCGCCGTGGTGTTCGCCACGATCGCTCCCGTCTGGATCTACGCGGTCGTGCGCGGCGTCGCCCGGATGAGCGTCGCCGATGCGGCGGCGCTGGCGGCGCACTACGGGTCGGTGTCGGTCGTCACGTTCACCGCGGCCATCGCGTTTCTCGATACGCTCGGCGTGCCCTACGAAGGTTACATGCCGGCGCTGGTCGCGCTCATGGAGATCCCCGCCATCGTCGTTGCGCTGATGATTGCGCGGGTTCAGGCGCCGCCGGCCGCCGAACACACGCCGGTGTCCTGGCACACCGTCCTCCACGAAGTGCTGGCGGGCCGGGGCAGCGTCCTGCTCATTGGCGGCTTGTCGATCGGCCTGCTGTCGGGCGCCGGGGGCTTCGCCCAGGTAGCGCCGTTCTTCGATGCGCCGTTCAAGGGCGTGCTGGTGTTCTTCCTGCTCGAGATGGGCATGGTCGCGGCCGGGCGCCTCGGCGATCTGCGCCGCGCGGGCGCCTTTCTCGTGGCCTTCGGCATCCTCATGCCGATCGCGCATGGCGCGCTTGGCGCGGCGCTCGGGTGGATGATCGGCCTGAGCCCCGGCGGCAGCACCGTGCTCGGGGTGCTGGCGGCCAGCGCCAGCTACATCGCCGCGCCCGTGGCCGTGCGCATCGCGCTGCCAGAGGCCAACCCCGGCTACTACCTGACGGCCACGCTCGCCATCACGTTTCCCTTCAACCTCGCCGTGGGCATCCCGCTCTACCACGCGATCGCCGGCCTGATCCACGCGTGGTGACGGCCCCGCAGGAGCAGCCATGAAGACCGTCCCGCTCAAGCTCGTCACGATCGTGGCCGAGGCGGTGCTCGAGGATCGGCTCGTGCGGGACCTCGAGGCCGCCGGCGCCCGCGGCTACACGGTGTCGACCGCACGCGGACGAGGGTCCCGCGGTGTGCGCGCGAGCGACTGGGAAGGCGGGAACGTCCGGATCGAGGTGCTCGTCACCGACGCCGTCAGCGACGAGGTGCTGCACCTGCTCGCCGAGCGCTATTTCCCACACTACGCCGTCGTGGCGTGGGTGGAGCGCGTCGAGGTCGTCCGCGGGAACAAGTACGTCTGAGGCGGCAGGCGGGCTGCAGACGGCGACGGCGCCGGGCGAACCGCGGATGGCGCGGTCAGTCGTCCGCCAGCCTTACGCGGACATCCTCTCCGTCCACCTGCACGTCGTAGCGAGACACGCCGACCCGCGGATCCTGCACGAGCGTGCCCGTGCGAATCGCGTAACTCCACCCGTGCCACGGGCAGGTGACGACCCCATCCTCGATGGGGCCGTCGCACAGCGGTCCCGCGCGGTGCAGGCACAGGTTGTCGATCGCGTACAGCCCGTCATCCAGGTGGAAGACGGCCACATGCCGGCCCTCGACGACGACCATGCGGCCTGCGCCCGGGGGGAAGTCGGCGCGCACGCCGACGCGGACGAAGCCGGGCACGCCTACTTGCGCTTGGCGGTGAAGTCGGCCGTGCCCTGGCCGAAGTCGAGGCTGCCGGTCATCGATGCGCCGTTCACCTCGCCGATCATCGTGATGCTGATGATCGTGCCGCCGGCGTCGACGTCGAAGGCCAGCTTCATCAGGTTGGCGGCCACGGCCCCGGCAATCTCGACCGTACCCATCGGGCCATCGAGCGTGCCGCTGACGGTGTCGCCCTCCTGCGTCAGGGTCATGGTGGTTTCCATGGCGCCCTGCGGGCCGTTGATGGTCATGTCCCAGGCGCCGGCGACGTTGGTCTGGGCGGCGGGGGCGGCGACGACGAGCGCGAACAGCAACGCGAGCACGCCAGCAAAGGTCCGGGTCATGGTGCCCTCCGGGCAGAAGAAACAGCCGAGCCAGCGGAGAATAGCACGGGGCGTTTCCCGTTGTCAGCCGCCCGTGCCGCTCCCCTCGTCGGGGTCCCAGTCGCGGGCGGCCACCGTCGCGTAGCACGAGGGGCAGATGCCGTGGCTGAACTGGGTGTTGGTGTGCTTCGAGATGTACGCCTCGACCGACTGCCAGTAGTTCTCGTCGTCGCGGATGTTCTTGCAGTACGTGCAGATCGGCAGGAACCCCTGGAGCGTCCGGACTTCCGCGAGCGCCGCCTGCAACTCCACCACCAGCGCCTCGCGCTTCGCCTCCGCCTCCTTGTGCGCCGTCACGTCGCGGGCCACGGAGTAGATCACGTGCCGGTCGACGTCCGGCGCCGCGTTCCACCGCAGCCACCGGTACGACCCGTCCGCGCAGACGTAGCGGTTCTCGAAGGCGTGCGCCTGCCCGCCGCCGCGCACCGCACGGTTCTGGGCGAGCGTCCGCTCGCGATCGTCGGGATGCACGAACTCGATGAACGGCTTTGACATCAGCGCCTCGCGGGTGAACCCGAGCGCCCGCTCCCAGGCGGGGTTGAGACGCGTGAAGTAGCCGTTGAAGCCGAGAAAGCAGAGCAGATCGATGGCGAGATCGAAGAAGCGATCCTCGACCTCCGGAAGCCGGGGCGGGTGGATGGCGTCGGCGGGATTGTCGCTGGCCATACGGTGCTGGTGCGGCCTACCGTCGCGCCGCAGGGGTGAGGGTCGTTTCGCGACGCTCGGCGCCGCGCATGTAGACCACCTTCGCCGGCTGCCCGATCCGGAGCAGGTCCAGCGCATAGGTGTAGTCGTAGATGTTCGTGATGGCCTGCTCGGCGATCTCGATGATGACGTCGCCCTTCTGGAGGCCCGCCGCTTCCGCCGGGCCGCCGCCGATGACGCCGCCGAGCAGCAGGCCCTTCACGTCGGTCGCATAGTCGGGGATCGTCCCCGTGAAGATGCGGATGCCGCTGCGGCCGCCCGAGGGCATCAGCGTCTGTTCGACGCGCGTGAAGGCGGGCGCCTCGTCGAGATCCGCCACGCGGCGGGTGAGCGAGGCGGCGAAGTCGACGATGCGGTCGAGGTCCTCGTAGTTGATCTTCTCCGCCGTGTCGCTCGGGCGGTGGTAGTCGGCGTGCGTCCCGGTGAAGAAGCTCAGGCTGGGCACGTTCACCTGGTTGAAGCTCGCCACGTCGGTCGGCTGGTAGGGGTCGGCCATCAACTGCAGATCGAAGCCGGCGAGGACGTTGGCCTGCTCGATGAGCCGCGCCCAGGCGGGGCTCGTCCCCGTCGCCTGCAGCGTGAGCTTGTTCTCCTGCATCCGCCCGACCATGTCGAAGTTGAAGTACGCGGCCATCTCCTCGACGGGTACCGGCGGATCCGTGACGAAGGCGTTGGACCCGATGAGGCCGATCTCCTCGGCCGACCAGAAGGCCAGCACCACGTGGCGGCTGCGCGGCTCGCCGCGAAGCGCCTCGCCGATGGCGAGCACGGCGGCCGTGCCCGACGCGTTGTCATCGGCCCCGTGGTGAATCCGGCCCGCCTCCTCGCCGCGCGCCAGGGAATTGCCGTGCGTGCCGAGCCCCAGGTGATCGTAGTGCGCGCCGAGCGCGACCCACGGCTTCGGCAGCGCGAGGCGCCGCGTCGCCGGCAGGTACCCCGCGACGTTGTAGCCCGTCTGCCGCTGCCGCTCGACGGCCGTCGTCACCGACACCGTCACGCCCGGCAGGGCGAAGCCCGCCACGTGCGGATTGGCCGTGTCGAGCGACTGCTGCACCTCCTCGAGCGATCGGTCGGTGACCCCCGCGAAGAGCGCCTGCGCCACCTCACCGCTGATGCTCGCGGCCACGATGCCCGAGCCGGCCAGCGCCGTGTCGAACGTCATCGGCGCGACCTCGCCGGCGTTCGGCGATCGCGGCCCCGTGACGACGAGGAGCGCGCGCGCGCCGCGCTGGCGCGCCTGCATGGCCTTGTAGCGCAGGTCCGAGTAGCGCGAGAGGATCGCCCGGGTCTGCTGATCCGCGTCCTCCGGGAAGTAGCGCAGGACGACGACGATCTTGTCGGTGACGTCGAGCGTGGCGTAGCTGTCGTAGCCGAAGTTCTGTGACTCGGGCACGACCAGCCCGTAGCCGGCGAACACGACCTCGCCGCTCACCTCGGCGTTGTCGGCAAACGACAGCGCCTGCACGGCCGAGGGGGCGGCGAAGCGGGCGGCGGCGGCGCCCTCGCGGGTGAGGGTGAGCGACGACCCGCCGTCCTTCACGCCCGCCGTGAACGAGAACGGCAGCCGGAAGTCGTCCTGGCCGGGCAGGGGCCTGGCGCCGAGCCGCGTCAGCTCGGACACCAGATAGTCGGCGGCGAGGCGCGCGCCGTCAGACCCGGCCTGGCGGCCCTCGAAGCGCTCCGACGCCAGCGTCTCGACGTGCGCGCGGGTCGGCGACTGGACGGCGGTCTGCGACTGCGACGGCAGCACCGCCGGCCCGGCCAGCAGGCCGGCGACGAACGACAGGGTGGTGATACGGGACAGATGCGTTCGCTTCATAAGAGCCTTTGCGACCTTCGTGACCTTCGCTACCGTCGTGACGGCGCGAGCCGGATGGCAGCGAGCGCCGCTTCGTGATCCCACTGGGCGAGGAAGATCTGCCCCGCGCCGCCCCCGGAACGGCTCGAGGTGAACGCGATCCGCTTGCCGTCCGGCGACGGGACCGGCAGCCCGTCGAAGCCGTCGGAGTAGGTCACGCGGACGGGCTCCTTGGTCCCGGCCGCGTCCACCATGAAGATCTCGAAGTTCTCGAACCCGAGCTTGTTGGACGAGAAGAGCACGTATTCGCCAGATGGGTGGTAGTAGGGTGCCCAGCTCATCGACTTGAAGTCGGTGATCTGCCGCTTGTCGGACCCATCCAGCTTCATCGTCCAGATGTCGGCGATGAGCCCCTGCTCGTCGAACTGCCGCCAGATGATGCGCGTCCCGTCGGGCGAGAAGAACGGCCCCCCGTCGTAGCCCGGCGTGTGGGTGAGCCGGGTCTGGCCGGAGCCGTCGGCCTTCATGATGTAGATCTCGCCGAAGTAGCTCGGGTCGAGCGCGAGCTGCTTCTGCTCGGCCTCGCTCAGCGGCCGCTCGTAGCCGTCACGCATCGACGAGAACGCGATCCACTCGCCGTCCGGGGAGTAGCTGGCCTCGGCATCGTAGCCGCGCGCCGTGGTGAGTCGCGTGTAGGTGCCCGTCGGCTCGTCGTACGCGTAGAGATCCATCTCGGGGTCGTAGTCCCACGCGTACCGGCGCTCCTGGCCCGAGGCGCGGAAGTCGAGTTCCGCCTGCTGCAGCGCCCGGGACTCGGGGTCGTGGTGCGTCGACGAGAACAGGATCTGGGGACGGCCCGGCCGGAAGAACGCGCACGTGGTCTTGCCGTGCCCGGGCGAGATGCGCTTGGTCTCGCCGACGTTCAGGTCGAGCACGTAGATCTGGTAGAACGGGTTGCCCGGCTCGCGTTCGCTCTGGAAGACCAGCCGGTTGCCGTCCGGCGACCAGTAGCCCTCGCCGGCCCGGCGGCCCTCGACCGTCAGCCGGCGCACGCGCGACAGGAAGTCGCGTTCCTCGAACGAGGCCGCGGGCTGCGCGGCCATGGGCGCGGCCCACACCAGCCCCGCGAGCGCCACGGCGAAGATCCCCCCTGCAATTCGCATCCCTTCATCATACGGCGACGGAGGGTCTGGCACCGTGACACCGAAAACGGCGCAGTTTCTGCACTCCTCCAAGGCCGGGCTGGCGCCGGGGCCGTCACGCCGCGCCTGTCAAATCGCGCAGGCCTCCAGGGGAACTTCGGTATCATCGGCCTTGTCATGACCCATTCACTGAAGAGTCGGCTGCTCGCCGCCGGGTGCGCGCTCGTGCTGGGCACCCTGACCCTCGTCTCCGCCGACGGACGGATGGCCGCCGCGGAAGACGTGCACATGATCGAGGTGGAGGGCGAAGGCGCCAGGTACTGGCCGCGCTGGCGCGGCCCGTCCGGCCAGGGCATCGTCCCCACCGGCACGTACGTGGATCGCTGGTCGCCAACCCAGCACGTGAGGTGGAAGACGCCGGTCCCCGGCGAGGCCAACTCGTCGCCGATCGTGTGGGGCGATCGGATCTTTCTGACGACCGCGCACGACGGCGGCCGGCGCCTGTCGATGCTGGCGTTCCGCCGGTCGAATGGCGAGCGCCTCTGGGAGACGTTCATTCCGACCGACGTCGTCGAGCACGTGCACCAGAAGAACGGCCACGCGTCCGCCACGCCGGCCACCGACGGGGCACTCGTCTACGCCTCGTTCGGCCGGCACGGCCTCGTGGCGGTGGACTTCTCGGGCAAGATCGTGTGGCACCGCAAGTTCAGCGAGATCGCCAACTACCACGGGCCCGCGGGCTCGCCCGTGCTCTACAAGGATCGGATCTTCCTCTACCAGGACCAGAAGCCCGTACCGGATCAGACCGCGTTCGTGGCGGCCTTCGACAAGAAGACGGGCCGCACGATCTGGGAGACGCCGCGCACCGAGACCGTCGGCTGGGGGACGCCCGTCGTGATCCGCGCCGGCGATCGTGACGAGCTCATCGTGAGCAGCCAGCGGCGCGTCGCCGCCTACAACCCCGAGACGGGCGCGGAACTCTGGACGGTGGGTGGGCTGACGTTCGAGGTCATCCCGACGCCGGTCGTGGGGGAGGGCCTCGTGTTCGCGTCCTCGGGCCGTGCGGGCCCGACGCTGGCCATCCGCCCCGGCGGGCGCGGCGACGTCACCGCGACGCACGTCGTGTGGAATTCCCCGAAGGGATCGCCCTTCGTGCCGTCCGGCGTGCTCTTCGACGGCCTGCTCTATCTGGTGAACGACATGCAGAGCATCGCGACGGTCTACGAAGCGAAGACCGGCGCACTCATGTACCAGGGCCGCATGGGCGTGGCGCAGCGCGAGGGCTTCTCGGCCTCGCCCGTGGCCGTCAACGGCAAGGTCTACTTCACCAACGACGAGGGCGAGACGTTCGTGCTCCGGGCGGGCCGCGAGTTCAACTTGCTGCACACCAACACGCTCGGCGCCCGGACCCTGGCCTCGCCCGCGCTCGTCGACAACATCTGGTACTGGCGGACGGTCGAGGGCCTGGTGGCGATAGGAGGCTAGCGCCGGCGGCTTTCAGCTTTCGGCTTTCGGCTTCCAGCGTTCGGCGGCCGGGAGCCGGGAGCCGAGAGCCGGCCGCGCGTGTCCCTTGGTTTGACGCTCCGCGCGTTCCGGCGGTAGACTGCCACACACCTCTCCGGCCCTTCCTTTCTGGAGGGGCCGTTTTTCGTTGCGACGGCCGTCCCCTTTGCCTCTCGTCCCCGGAGCGCATATGACCCTTGGTGTCCTCGCGAACCTCGCCCTCGTGCTGGCCGCCCTCGTCTGGCTGGCCCGGCGCGCGCGCGCCGGCGCGCCGCTCTCGCAGAACGTCCTCGTCGCGCTCGTCCTTGGCGTGGCGCTCGGCGCCGGGCTGCAGGCCGTCTACGGCGTCGGGCACGCCGCGCTCGTCGAGACCCTGACCTGGGTGAACGTCGTCGGGGGCGGCTATGTGCGGCTGCTGCAGATGGTGGTGATGCCGCTCGTCCTCATCTCGATCCTGGCCGCCGTGGCCAGGCTCGGCGACGCGCGCGCGCTCGGGGCGATCGCCGGGGGCGTCCTCGGGCTCCTCATGGTGACGACGGCGGTGTCGGCCGTGATCGGCATCGTCGTCACGCGGCTGTTCGGATTGACGGCGGATGGCCTGGTGCAGGGCGCGCGGGAACTGGCGCGCGGCGAGGCGCTCGCGTCGCAGCTCGGCCAGGTCTCGTCGCTCAGCATCCCGGCGCTGCTGCTGTCGTTCGTACCGGTCAACATCGTGTCAGACCTGTCGGGGGCCCGCTCGACGTCGGTCATCAGCGTCGTGATCTTCGCCGCGTTGCTGGGGCTGGCGGTGCTGGCGCTTCGGCGGGAGAACCCCGAGGTGGGCGCGCGCGTGGCGGCGGGCATCGAGACGCTGCAGCACCTCATCATGCGCCTCGTGCGGCTGGTGATCCGCCTGACGCCCTACGGTGTGTTCGCCCTGATGACGCGCGTCGTCGCCATGTCGAACCTGGACGACGTGATCAATCTGGGCGGGTTCGTCGTCGCGTCGTACCTGGGGATGGCGGTGATCCTGCTGATGCACGCCGGGCTGCTGGCGCTGGCCGGGCTCAACCCCGTCCGGTACTTCCAGAAGGTGTGGCCCGTGCTGACGTTCGCGTTCTCATCCCGGTCGAGTGCCGCGGCGATCCCGATGAGCGTCGAAACGCAGGTCAGCCGGCTCGGGGTGTCGCCGGCGATCGCCAACTTCGCCGCGAGCTTCGGCGCCACCATCGGCCAGAACGCCTGCGCCGGCCTCTACCCCGCGATGCTGGCCGTGATGATCGCGCCAGGCGCGGGCATCGACCCGACGAGCCTCTCGTTTCTCGGCACGCTGGTCCTCGTCGCCACGCTCGGGTCGTTCGGCATCGCGGGCGTCGGGGGCGGCGCGACCTTCGCGGCGCTGATTGTGCTGTCGACGCTGAACCTGCCGGTGGCGCTTGCCGGCCTGCTGATCTCGGTCGAGCCGCTGATCGACATGGGGCGCACGGCCGTGAACGTGAGCGGGTCGATGACGGCGGGCGCGGTGACGAGCCGCGCGCTGAAGCAGACCGACATGGGCGTCTTCGGAGCCGGCGCGGACGCCGAGTCCGTGGCCGCGCCCGCCGCCGCGGAGCCCGGCGTGCGCCCGGCGCTGCCCGTCGCCTGACGGGCGGGGAGGGAACACCTGAAGGCGAGTGCCGCCTACTGCACGCAGTCGGTGGGATTGGCGCCCGCACCAGCCGGCTGGCACTCTGGCCGCACGCATTCTTCAACACGAGTACCTTTCGGGCGTGCGAGAAGAAGTTGAGATGTCGCGTGCCCCACAGGTCGTGCGTCGACATCGGATGGATCTGGAAGAACGTCCGGCCGGCGCGCCATACCCCCGGTGCGGAACATCGGCGGCGCCGGCGCGTCTGTGGTGTAGATGGCCAGCCTCCTCCAGGACCTTCGTCACACCCTGCGTCAACTCGCGCGGCATCCGATCTTCACGGCCACGGCGGTCCTGACACTGGCCATCGGCATGGGCGTGAACGCGGTGGCGTTCAGCGTGGTCAATGGCCTGTTCCTGAAGGGCCCGGCCGGCGGCGCGCGCGACGGTGTCGGCCGCATCGCCACCGCGCCGCAGGACGATCCCGACCGCAACGCCTCGCTGCCGGAGTTCGAGCGATTCCGCGCGGCCACGGCTGGTGCGGCCACGGTGGCGGCCGAGGGACGTTCGGCGCTCGCCTGGCAGCACGATCAGGGCACCGACACGGCGTGGGTGCTGTTCGTGTCGGCCGACTACTTCACGATGGTCGCACCGCCGGTGCGCCTCGGCCAGCTCCACCTCGCGCGGCGCGGCGCGGATGCCCCCGTGGTGATGGTCGGCGAGCGCTTCTGGCGCGAGCGGCTGGCCTCGCGCTCGATCGCCGGGCTGATGCTCCGGCTCAATCACGTTGACGTCAGCGTGGCCGGGGTGATCGCGGAGTCGTTCACCGGTCCGGCCGGCATCTACTCCCCGGACATCTGGCTCCCCCTGGAAGACCTGGCCGCGTTCACCACCGCGCCGCGGCTGCAGCGGCGCGACACGCGCTGGCTGTTCGTGCTGGCGAAGCCGGACGCGGACGCGACCGGTGCCGAGGTGCAGGCGCACATCGACAGGGCCGTGGCGGAGATGGCTCGCGACTGGCCAGACACGCACCGGGGACACCCCGCCCGCTTCCGGGCGATCGACGAAGGCGGGGGCGAGCGCCAGGGCCTGGCCACGGCCGCGGCGGTCGGCATGGGGATCATCGGTCTGGTGCTGCTGCTGGCCTGCTTCAACGTGGCCAACCTGCTGCTGGCGCGCGCCGTGGAGCGCGAGCGCGACATGGGCATCCGCACCGCGCTCGGTGCGCGGCCGGGACGTCTGATGCGTCTGGTCGTCACCGAAGGGCTCGTGATCGCGGTCGCGTCAGGCGCGGTGGCGCTGCTGATTGCGTGGTGGACGCAATCGCTGATGGGCACGTTCGCCATCCCCATCGAGCAGCCCCAGCACATCGACCTCACGCCGGATGGCACCGTCGTGTGGTTCCTCGCCGGGCTGATCGTCGTGGCCGGGGTGCTGCCGGGCGTGTGGCCGGCGATTGCGGCGGCGCGTGTGGATGTCCTGCGGGTGCTCGGGTCGCAGGGCGCCAACACCGTCGGCGCACGGCCGGCGCCGCTCCGGCGCTGGCTGGTCGGCGCGCAGGTGGCAGGCTCGACGCTCTTCCTCGCGATGTCTGCGCTGCTGGTGCAGTCGTACGCGCGGATTCTGGATACGGACGTCGGCTTCGCCCGCGATCGGCTCGTGCTCGTCGAGCTGCAACCGGCGCAGTACGGCTACGATCGCGACCGCGCCACGCGCTATGTGGCCGCCGCGGACGAGGCCATCCGCGGGCTTCCGGGCGTGGCGGACGTGGCGCTGGCCCATCGGGCGCCGTTCTTCATCGGCTACGACACGATGACGCCGGTCTGGCCCGCCACCGGCGCCTGCGAGGGTGGGGGCTGCCCCTCGTTCCCCACCTATGCGGTGTCGCCCGGGTATCTCCGCGTGATGGGGATCGGCCTGACGGAGGGCCGCGAGTTCACGAGTGGCGGGGATGCCGCCGAGGTGATCGTGAATGGCACGTTCGCGGACGCGCAGTGGCCGGGCACGTCCGCACTCGGCCAGGTGCTCCGCATCGGCGCCGAGGGCCGTGCGGTCACGGTCGTCGGCGTGACGGCCCTGGCCCACACGCGCGGGCTCGATCGCGAGCGCGCGGCGCTCTTCGTACCGCTGACCGCCGCTCACTATGACGACGCGCTCACCGTCGTCGTGCGCACGGCTGGCGATCCCGTGCCGCTGGTGCGGCCGGTCGCGGAGGCCGTGAGGGCCATCGACCCCGAGATGGCGCTGCCGCCGGTCAAGACGATGGCACAGCGGATGGCGGTGCAGATGTGGCCGTTCCGCACGCTGAGCCTGATGTTCACGATCTGTGGCGGCCTCGCGCTCGTGATCGCGACCGTCGGCCTGGCCGCCGTCGTCATTCACTCGGTGAGCCGGCGGACCCGTGAGTTCGGGGTGCGGCTGTCGGTGGGCGCCACCCCGCGCGATCTCGTCCGCGAGGTGCTGGGCGACAGCGCGCGGCTCCTGGCGCCGGGGCTGCTGGCCGGGCTGGTGCTGGCGGCCGGCGCGGCGCGGCTGGCGCAGGCGATCTTCGTCGGCGTGAACGTGCTGAACCCGCTCACCTATTTCGCCGTGGCGGTGCTCCATGCCGCGATTGTCGCCATCGCCTGCGTGGGCCCCGCCGTGCGCGCGTCGCGCCTCGATCCCATCGCCGCGCTGCGATCCGAGTGATCCGCCGTTAGCGGAACCGCAGGCGCGGTTGACGCCCCATCCCCCGCGAGCCACGCGGGGTCAGAGTCGCAGCAGCGTCTCCCGCAACACCCGCGACTGGAGGCGGCTCACCTGCAGCGCCTGCCCGTTGCTCAGCACGACCTCGCACGTCCCGCCGGGCATCGGGCTGACGCGCTGGATCGCGTCGACGGCGGCGAGCGACCCGCGGCCCAGGCGGACGAAGCGGCGCGGGTCGAGCCGCGCCTCGAGCGCGTGCAGCCGGTGCGTGATGATGTACCGCTCGTTCTGGACGGTCGTCAGATGGAGCAGCTCGCCCTCGGCGACGATCGACGCGATGTTGCGGACGGGCAGGATGATCACGTCGTCGCGCCGGCGGACGGGGATGCGCTCGAGGTACGTGCGGCGCGTCGCGGCGTCGTAGGCGGCCGAGGCGGCCTGCAGGGACCGCGCGCGGCCCGCCGCGTCGGCTCTGGCGCGCCCGCGCACGCGTTCGAGGGTGGCGGCCAGCCGATCGTGCTCGACGGGCTTGAGCAGGTAGTCCACCGCGTTCAGCTCGAACGCCTGCACGGCGAATTCGTCGAACGCCGTCACGAAGACGATGTACGGCGTCGCGCCCGCCTGCACGAGGCGGGCGACATCCATCCCGCCGAGTTCGGGCATCTGCAGGTCGAGCAGCGCCAGATCCGGACTGACCTGCTCGATGAGCGCCAGCGCCTCGCGGCCGTTGGCGGCTTCACCGGCCAGCTCCACGTCCGGGATCGCCTTGAGCAGGTTCACGAGGAAGCGGCGCGCCGGGCGTTCGTCGTCGGCGACCACCACCCGAAGGGGGCGGGCAGATGTCATCGCGCGGCCACCGGCTGGTGGGCCGGCGTCCCGATCGTCGGCAGCGTGATTTCGGCGACGAACGTGCCGGGCTCCGGCGTCGTCAGGGTGAGCGAGGCCCGGTCGCCGAAGTGCCCGGCCAGCCGGCGCTGGACGTTGGTGAGGCCGACGCCGGCGCCCTCCGTGATCGGCCGCGGCGCCGCCGAGCCGGTGTTGCGCACACGCAGACAGAGGCGCGGTCCGTCGCCGGCGCCCGACAGCGTGGCCGTGACGTCGAGCTGACCGCCCAGCCCGCACGGCGCGATGCCGTGCTTCACGGCGTTCTCCACGAGCGGCTGCAGCAGGAGGGATGGGACGCGCAGGACACGCAACGCCTCCGGCACGTCGATGCGCACGCGCAGCCGCTCCTCGAACCTCGCCCGTTCGATGTCCAGATAGTGCTCGACGAGCTCGATCTCGCGCCCCAGGGTCGTGAACTCCCCGTCGGACCGCAGGACGCCACGGAGCAGGGCCGTCAGCCGCAGGAGCGTCTCGAGCGCACGCGGGGGCGCGGTCTCGATCAGGTAGCCGATCGTCGTGAGCGCGTTGAAGAGGAAGTGCGGGTTGAGCTGCGCGCGCAACGCGCGCAGCTCGGCCTCGGCCGCGAGCTTCCGCATCTCCTCCTCGCGCAGCCGGCGCGCGTAGCGCTCGTGCGTCAGGCGGAGGTGATCGATGCGGCGGGCGGCGATGCTGGCGGCGGCCTCGACGAGGGCGCGGTCGTCGGACAGCAGGCGACGGCCGGCCACCAGATCCCCGACGTGAAGCAGGTAGGTGGGACGCTCGACGGTCAGGACGTGCGCGAACGCGGCGGAGGGCGGCACGGCGCCCGCGTCGGCCGTGTGCTCGGTCCAGACGACGCGTCGCGCGTTCAGCGCAGGGCTGAGGCGCGCCGTCACGGCGTCGAGGACGCCGTCGATCGTGTGCTGGGACAGCACGTCCTGCGCCAGCGCGGTGCGCAGCGCGCCGTAGTCGGACCGGTCGAGCAGCACCGTGTCGACGAACCGCGCGATCCCGGTGCGCAGCCGCGGATAGATCAGCGCCGTGGCGACCCAGAGCGTCAAGAGCCCGCCGACGGCCAGCGCGCCTCCCGGTGGCAGCGCGACGACGGCCGAGTAGCCGGCAAAGGCGATGCCGACGAGCGCGAGGAGCGTGAGCGCGCGCTTCAGGAAAAGGTCGGCCAGGGCGAAGCGGTAGTCCTGATACAGGATGGCGAACGCCAGGGGAATGGCCGCCTGGTGCCCGACCAGTTCCGCCAGCCAGTGGCTGTCCTGGCCGTGGAACCGGCCCAGATGGCTCGCGGACACGGCGAACACGACCAGCGCGAGGATCCAGAGCGCCCGCGGGCCGTTGGGCTGGCCGCGGGTCAGCGCGGCGAGCGGGATGAGGATCGCGCCGAAGCCGATGGTCAGCAGGAGGAACGCGAGGCCGGACGCCGCCTGATGTCCGGTGACCGCCGTCTGCAGGTGCAGCACGGCGGCGGCGGTGCTGCAGGCGTAGGCCACGCCGGTGACCAGGCGCCCGTGCGCCAGCTCACGGGCTACCGAGTGGACGACCACCGCCGCCAGCAGTCCGAGCGCGGCGAACGATAGTGCGGCGACCGCGCCCGCGGCACCGGCAACACCGGCGCGCAGGAGCAGGTAGGCCGACACCTCACCGAAGCTCCACACAAGACCGAGGAGCGCCGTGGCGAGCGGAAGGGGATCCGCGCGCGCGCCCGACTCCGGTCCCCAGAGGCCATTCTGGAGCACGAGCGCGAGGAGGAGGGCGTACAGCGCCGCGCCCGTGGCAAAGCCCACCAGGTTGAGGAGCTCCGCGGCGTTGGGGGTGGACACTCCGATCATTCTATCCAGCGGGGACCCGGGACCCGTGGGGTTCAGCCAATGAGCAGGCGCCGGGAGCCCATCAGTGGTCGTTCCAGCCGGGTGAGCGGCGGGGCCGCCATTCGTGCGATCGGCGGAAGGCGTCGACCGGACTACCCGGCCGCGATCGACCGGATGCCCTCCACCAGGCGATCCAGATCGGCTTCGGTGTTGTAGAGGGCCGGCGTCACCCTGACCGCATCCCCGTTGGCGATCCCCGTCCGCGCCACCGTCAGGACGCCGTGACGCTCGCGGAGGATCTGCTGGACCGACTCCGCGGCGACGCCCGTGATCCGAAACGAGGTCACGCTGCCGGAGAGCGCCGGGTCCTCCGGCGTGAGGATCTCGACCTGCGCGGAGCGCACGCGCTCCACCCAGTAGCGCCGCAGGTGCTTGAGGCGCGCTTCCTTGCGGGCAACGCCGCCGAGTCCGTCCTGGAACGCCAGCGCGTCAGGCACCGTCAACAGGCTCGCGAAGTTCGTCGTGCCGGGGAAGACCCGCGATCCGATGGCGTCCTCCGGCCCGTTGCCCATGTGGGGGGCGATGTCCTGCAGCCGGCTCGCCTTGATGTAGAGGCCGGCGGTGCCGAGCGGGGCGCCCACCCACTTGTGAAGGCTGAAGCCGGCGAAGTCCACATCGAGCTCGTCGAGGGTGAAGTCGATCTGTCCAACCGTCTGCGCCGCATCGAGGATCACGTCCACCCCTCGCGCGCGTGCGAGGGCGGCGATCTCGGCGACCGGCGGCACCAGGCCCGTGCGGTTCGACAGATGCGTGACGAGCAGGAGCTTCGCCCGCGGGGTGGCGCGGAGGATGCGGTCGTACGCGTCCACCACGTTCGCGCGCGTGGCCGGCTCGGGGATCGCGAAGCGGACGACGGTCACACCGCGACGCTCGACGAGCGAATCCATCGCCATCTGCATGTCGGGATAGTCGAGGTCGGCGTAGATGACGGCGTCGCCGGCCGACAGCGTCCGGTAGTTCACAATCAGGTTCTGCAGCGCCTCGGTACCGCTGCGCGCCAGCGCCACCTCGTCGCTGGCGCAGCCGATGAGCGCCGCCACGCGCGTGCGCACGTCCTCCATGGCGGCGGTATAGCTCCGGTCCTCGATCCAGTTCCGGACGTACGCCACGTGGTGGCGGTTCACGAACCGCAGCCGGTCGAAGTACGCCGCCTCCACGGAGCGCGGCAGCATGCCCCAGTAGGCGTTCTCGAGGTTCGTGACGGAGCCGTCCACGTCGAACTCCGCACGGACCCGCGTCCAGTAGGCCGTATCCCGGGCCGCGTCGGCCGGTGCGCCCTGCGGCACCGGGGGAAGGCCGGTCGCGGCGGCCGTCAGCGGCTGGAGAAACGGCGCGGCGGCGCCGGTGGCGGCGGCCACGAGAAGACCTCGCCTGGTCAGGTCGGGGATGTGCTGCATGGATGGCACGGTCACCTTGCCGCGTGGCTGAGCTCAAAGGAAACGGACGCGTTCGCGGGGCGCCGGAGTGCCGGGGCGCCGGTCAGCGCCCACGCGATGCGCTCGGTCGGGGTGCCGTCGGACCGGCCGGGGAACGAGCGGTTCAGGTTCTGGCGATCGAACGGGTTCACGTACGGCACGCGCTGCTCGAAGGCCTCGACGTTGGCGATCCGGACGAGGATGACGGTCCCCCGCAGGCGCGCCGGGTCGATGCGATCGAGCAGCGCCTGCGCGGCGAGAATCGGGGGGAACTCGTAGCCATGGACGCCGGCCGTGAGCGCCAGAACGGGGCCGTCGGACGCGCCGTGAAACACGGTCACGGGGATGCGCGTGGCCGGGTCCGATGTGCCGGCGGGGATCTGGAGGTCCAGGTCGAGCCGCTCGCCGGCGGCCACGCGCTGGCCGCCGATCGCGAAGGCCTCTCGCGGCTGCGCCCACGCTCCGGTGGCCATGAGCAGGCCCGCCGCCAACGCCGTCATCGTGTGTGCCCGCATCGTCACTCCTTGGAACGCGTCTCGTGTGGCAGCCGGGGGGGCCGACGCGCCTTCCGCAGGTGCGTACTGTGTCGTGATTATATGAGCGGCATCGAGACGACGAGACTGACAACATCTTGACATTCAGAGCTCTGTTGGCACTAGATATGGTGTTCACGGTTTCCGATCACCCTGATCGGGCGAAGAGGGAATCCGGTGCGCCGCCTTCGGCGGCAATTCCGGAGCTGACTCCGCAACTGTAAGCGGCGAGCCATCCGCGCACGAGTGCCACTGGTGAGAACGCTCATCGGGAAGGCCAGCGGATCTACGGCGTCGACCCGCAAGCCAGGAGACCTGCCGTGACTCGCTGCTACGTTCCCGGGCGGGGATCCCGGGTGCGCCCTTCCGGCGTCCGCCCATTCGTGTCTGGTGGCGACGCCGTCTCGGCGTCCTCATGTCCCCTGCCCGGATATCGGAGGATGACCGAATGCCTGTTCCCGCGACTGCTCGATCGACCGGCGACGCCGGTGTGCCCGCGCTCATGACCGCCGCAGTCGGCGTTGCCGCGCTGCGTGTCATCAAACGCTCCGGGGCTATCGTCGACTGGGATCCCACAAAGATCCGCATGGCGATTACGCGGGCGTTCCTCGCGGTGGAAGGGCCGAACGCGGCGGACTCGACGCGTGTGCACGAGATCGCCGAGGGTGTGGCGACATCGGTATGTGAGGCGTTGACGCGGCGAGCGGATGCGGCCCGGGCCATTCACATCGAAGACATCCAGGACCACGTCGAGTTGGCGCTGATGCGCGCCGGGCACCACAAGTCGGCACGCGCCTACGTGCTGTACCGCGAGGTGCGTGCCGACGCCCGCCGGGTCGCTGCGCCTGCCGCCACCGCGCCGGCCCTCCACGTGTGCCGCGCCGATCAGTCGGTGGCGCCGCTCGACGAAGCCGCGTGGCGGGCCCAGATGGAGGGGGCCTGCGAGGGTCTGGCCGACGTCTCGGTGGACCAGATCTTCGCGGACGCGCGGCGGAACATCTACGACGGCATCTCCGAGGACGAGCTGCAGATGGCCACCATCATGGCCGCGCGCGCGCTCGTGGACCTGGAGCCGAACTACACCTTCGTGGCCGCGCGCCTGCTGCTCGATCGCTTGAGGCGCGAGGCGCATGCCTTCGTCTTCAGGCCCGACGCCGGGGGATCGGTCGAGACACGAACCTACGCTGACTACTTCCCCGCCTACATCACGCGCGCCGTCGAGCTCGAACTGCTCGACCCGGCACTGGAGCGCTTCGACCTGACGCGCCTCGCCGCCGCACTGCGGCCGGAACGCGATCGCCAGTTCCAGTTCATGGGGCTGCAGACGCTCTACGACCGCTACGTCCTCCACAGCCAGGAGACCCGCTTCGAGCTGCCGCAGGCCTTTTTCATGCGGGTGGCCATGGGCCTGGCGATCCGCGAGGCCGATCGCGAGTCGCGCGCGATCGAGTTCTACGACCTGCTGTCGTCATTCGACTTCATGTGCTCGACACCGACGCTCTTCAATGCGGGCACGCGGCGGCCGCAGTTGTCCTCGTGCTTCCTCACCACCGTGCCCGACGACCTCGACGGCATTTTTGGCGCCGTGCGCGACAATGCGCTCCTCTCGAAGTATGCGGGTGGGCTCGGCAACGACTGGACCCGCGTCCGTGGTCTCGGGGCGCGGATCAAGGGCACCAACGGCGAGTCGCAAGGCATCGTTCCCTTCCTGAAGGTCGCCAACGACACGGCCATTGCCGTCAACCAGGGCGGCAAGCGCGCCGGTGCCGTGTGCGCCTACCTCGAGCCGTGGCACATCGATGTCGAGGAGTTCCTCGACCTGCGCAAGAACACGGGCGACGACCGGCGGCGCACGCACGACATGCACACTGCGCTCTGGGTGCCCGACCTCTTCATGCAGCGGATCGAGGCTGACGGCGCGTGGACCCTGTTTTCCCCCGAGGAGGTGCCGGGCCTGCACGAGGCCTGCGGCGAGGCCTTCCGCACGGCCTACGAGGCGGCCGAGGCCGCCGCCGAGCGAGGGGAGGTGCGCGTGTGGAAGCGGGTGCGTGCGGTGGACCTCTGGCGGCGGGTGCTGACGATGCTGTTCGAAACGGGCCACCCGTGGATCACGTTCAAGGACGCCTGCAATGCCCGATCGCCGCAGCAGCATGACGGAGTCGTCCACTCGTCGAACCTGTGCACCGAGATTACGCTGAATACCTCGGACGTCGAAGTGGCGGTGTGCAACCTCGGGTCCGTGAATCTCGCGGCGCACGTGTCACCGGCCGGACTCGACACCGCCAAGCTGCGGCACACCGTCCGGACGGCCGTACGGATGCTCGATAACGTGATCGACATCAACTACTACACCATCCCCCAGGCCGAACGGTCGAACCGGCGCCACCGGCCGATCGGGCTCGGGCTGATGGGCTTCCAGGATGCGCTGCACCAGCTGCGGCTGCCCTATGCGTCGGAGGCGGCCGTGCGCTTCGCCGACGAGAGCATGGAGCAGGTGGCCTTCCACGCCGTCGAGGCCTCGGCCGACCTGGCCGTCGCGCGGGGTGCGTACGAGAGCTTCGCCGGCTCCCTGTGGAGCCGCGGCATCCTGCCGTGCGACTCTCTTCAGCTCTTGGCCTCCGCACGAGGTGAGGCGGTGGACGTCGATGGCGCCGGCCGCCTCGACTGGGCCGATCTGCGGACGCGCGTGCAGGCCACGGGCATGCGCAATTCCAACGTCATGGCCATCGCGCCCACCGCCACCATCTCGAATATCTGCGGCGTCAGCCAGTCCATCGAGCCGACCTTCCAGAACCTCTATGTGAAGGCCAACATGTCGGGCAACTTCACCGTCGCGAATCCGTTCCTGGTCGCCGACCTGAAGGCCGCCGGCGTGTGGGACGAGGTGATGGTGAACGACCTGAAGTACTACGACGGCAGCCTCGCCGCCATCGACCGCGTACCGGCTCCACTGCGTGCCCTGTACGCCACCGCCTTCGAGATCGAACCGCGCTGGTTGATCGCGGCCGCGGCCCGGCGGCAGAAGTGGATCGACCAGGCGCAGTCGCTGAACCTCTACGTGGACCGGCCGGATGGGCCGAAGCTCGACGCCATGTATCGCCTCGCGTGGCGCAGCGGCCTGAAGACGACGTACTACCTGCGGTCACGGGCGGCCACACACGTCGAGCGCAGCACGCTGAAGGGCCCGGATGCGAGGCTCAACGCCGTGGGCAGCGGCGCCTCGCCAGCCGCGTGCGCCATCGACGATCCTGATTGCGAGGTGTGCCAGTGAACGTGCCTTCGAGTGCCGACGGCGCCGTCGTCGGCCTCGGCGCCATCGACCGCACCGGCACGCGTCCGCGTGTCGATGACAAGGCGATGATCAACTGCCGCGCCGACGTCAACCAGTTGCTGCCGCTCCGCTACCGCTGGGCCTGGGAGCGCTATCTCGCCGCCTGCAACAACCACTGGATGCCCACCGAAGTGTCGATGCAGGCTGACATCGCGCTGTGGCGCTCACCAGGCGGGCTGTCAGACGACGAGCGCCGGATGGTCAAGCGCAACCTCGGCTTCTTCGCCGCCTCGGAATCCCTCGTGGCCAACAACATCGTCCTCGCCATCTACCGGCATCTGACGAACCCGGAGTGCCGGCAGTACCTGTTGCGCCAGGCCTTCGAGGAAGCCATTCACACCCACACGTTCCAGTACATCTGCGAAAGCCTGGGCCTCGACGAGGGGGAGCTCTTCAACATGTACCGGGAAGTGCCGTCCATCACCGACAAGGCCGCCTGGGCGCTGCGCTACACGCAGAACCTCGCGGACCCGCAGTTCGGCACCGGCACCACCGAGGCCGACCAATCGTTCCTGCGCGATCTGGTGGCCTTCTACGTGGTGTTCGAGGGCATGTGGTTCTACACGGGTTTTGCACAGATCCTCTCACTCGGCCGGCGCAACAAGATGGTGGGGATCGCCGAGCAGTATCAGTACATCCTGCGCGACGAGTCGCTGCACCTCAATTTCGGCATCGACGTCATCAACCAGATCAAGGCCGAGAACCCGCACCTGTGGACCGCGGCGTTGCAGGATGAAGTACGGCAGATGCTGCATGAGGCGTGCGCGCTGGAGGTGGCCTACGGTCGCGACACCATGCCGCGCGGCCTGCTCGGTCTGAATGCGGAGGCCTGCGCGGATTACATGCACACCATCACGAACCGGCGCTGCGCGCAGCTCGGGCTGGCGCCGCTCTTCGCCGACACGGCGAACCCGTTTCCGTGGATGTCCGAGGCGATGGACCTGAAGAAAGAGAAGAACTTCTTCGAGACGCGCGTCACGGAGTACCAGACCGGGTCGTCGCTCAAGTGGTGAGCGCCGCCGGCGTCGCGCCGTGCGAGCCGGACGCCTCACCGCCCGCGGTGCTTCGCCGGGTTGATGAGACGCGTTCTACCGCTGCAGCGTCGCCCGCCTGACCGCCGATGTCGATGTCACCGTGCGCGTGTGCGCGCGGTGCTGAACAGGCCCTGGGCCAAAGCGACCTGCTCGCCGCGTTCGAGCAGTGCCACACACGCGCGCGGACCTGACGACCGGCGCCCGCTCCCCCGAACAGCCTGCGCGATCCCCGTCGTGCCGTAGCCCGTCAATATTGCCGGCGTGCGCCGCGCATCGTCGGCCTCCTATTACAGCAACACGAACGCGATACCGCCCCGAACAACGAATCCTCCGCGCTCGAGTCCGCGTCCCAAGGGAATTGCGATAACTCTTGCAGGGAGGCCGACGTGTTCCAACGCAGCGACTACGCGTTCATGATTGCCGCTTTTCTCTCGTTCCTGTTCTCGGTCTCCCTCTGGTTCTCCGGTCAGCGCGACGAAGGCCTGTTCGTGGGGATTTGGGTGCCCTCGATCCTGGCGTTCGCGACGCTGGCCGCCCAGGCCAAGGCACGCTGACATGTCGACCATGGGCATTTTTCTGGTCGGCCTCGGCGTCAGCACGCTGTGCCTCTTCGGCCTCTACTTCACGATTGCGGAGATGTCCAGGCTCGGCCGCAATTCCGACGGTCGACCACGCGCACAGCGGCAGTAGCGTCGTGGCGCGGACGTGCCTCGACGTGGCTGCCGGCGTCAGCCTCGCGACGGCCAGGACGCGGACAGGATATACACGTTCACGAGCATCAGGAGGAGTGCGGGCAGGGTCTGGCGCAGGCCGTCCCCGACCCGCACGCGCACCGCGACCCCCAACAACATCAGCAGCGCCAGACCTCCCGACGAGAGCCACAACGCCGGCGGCCAGAGCAGGCCTCCCACCAGTCCGGTGCCGCCCAGCACTTCCAGCGCTCCGGTCAGCACCCTGAAACGCTCGAGTCCGAATCGCCTGAACTCGGCTCTCATCCGCTCGGAGCTCAGGCAGCTGATGCCGTAGATGACGAATGCGGCGCCGGTGCAGGCCGCCAGCAGGGCAATGAGGGTCACTCGGGCACGATGCCCGCGTGCACGGCCGCCACGAACAGGGACAACAGCAGCAGGCCGAGTGAGGGCAGGTACTTGTGCACGGGATTCCTCACGCTGTAGTGCGCGCCCTGCGCGCACAGCATCAGGAACGCCATGGCCAGCGCTGGCACGAGCACCAGCGACGGATACCAGATCCCCGCCACGAGCAGCGTTGCCAGCGAGATCTTCACCGCGCCCACGAGGCTGCGAACGATGTCGGGCAGTCCGAACTGCCGGAACTCCCTCACGATGTTGTCAAACCGCCCGATCCAGACGATGGCGATCGAGAGCGCGATGACGACCTGGGCGGCGGCGGCGTAGGAATACATGCCAAAAGCCTCTCTTGACCGGTGTTACGTCGGATGGCGCGACGGGGCGCTGTTGGCGAATGCCAGCGGCGCCGCCGCCGTGCCACCCCTCTTGGACGCCGCCGATGGCCCGCGCGATTCCCCGCGCGCGTTCGTGACGGGAACGTCTGGCGTACCGGAAGGGCGACCGTCCGGAAGGGTGGCGCCGAGGGGGCGTCGCGGCCCGGGTTCAGCGCAGGAGCCCCAGCATCAGGGCCAGTGTGACGGTCGACACCGCGATGAACGACCAGCCGATGTCGCGCAGGCGGTGGGCCGTGACCGGCGCCGTCAGCACGACCGCGGCGGCCACGCATGACGGCAGGAGCACCACGGTCGTTCCCGACGGCACGGCGCCGGACCATTCGAGCAGGGCGGCGGCAACCGGAGCCCCGACGGCCAGCAGCCAGCCGGCGGCCAGCGGCTCCAGGTGCGGGCGCCGGGTCGAGCGGGCGATGACGACGTGCACGGCGCAGGTGGCGACCATGAACACGAGGCTCCATGCGGCCCAGAGGGTGAGGGCCAGCCGCAAGGGACATCCCGCGGCGAGCGCGGTCGGCACGCACCACGCGGACAAGGCGATGGCCGCGAGCATTTCTCCCCCGAGGGTCCGCTCCCGCCCGGACCACGCGACAAGGATGGCCAGTCCGGACAGGGCCGCGGCCAGCGCCAGCCACGGCCACGCCTCCGCGCCGAGCCCCGACGCGGCCAGCCAGACGCCGGCCAGGCCGATCCCGCCGAATCCGAGCAACGATCGCCACGCCGCGCGTGCCTGCTCACGCCGCGCGCGCCCGCCGCGCCGTCCGAGCAGCACCACGAACCCCTCGTGGGCCAGGAACCCGCCGAGCGATGCCACCGCGATGCCCCACGCCCCGGCGCCGGGGCTCCCGATCGCCAGCGCCGCGATCAGCGGAAAGAGGATCTCGCCGTAGGTGCCGTGCTCCTGCGGAAGCAGGAGGGCGCGATCATGCCGGGTCACGGTCCAGTACTACCATGCCGCGATGCAGGCCGACGCCCGGCGCCGCCATGCGTGGACGGCACGTGCGGCGGAACTCGTCACCCGGGCGGTGCGCCCGGATCCGGCCATCGCGCTGGGCGACTGACCGCGCGGTGCTCCAGGGCCATGAAGGGCGGCTGTCGCCCATCATGCCCGGCCGACCGTAGGTGCCCGATGAGGTGATGGGCTACAGTCGAGCGGCATGTCACCGAGGACCCTGTTACGCCGTGCGCGGCCCCGGCTGTGTCTGATTCTGGCCTCTGCGATGATGGCCGTCAGCTGCGGCACCGACGCGCCGATCCCGGACGAGGGGCAGAGGTTCACGGCTCGGCCCGGGGCCTTGAGGTTTCCGATCACCGGGTGCGTGGTGTCGGTCGACGTCGACGCGCAGGATATCGTCCTGGCGCACGACGAGATCGCCGGGTTCATGAACGCCATGACCATGACGCTCGGGGTCAAGGAGACGGTGGTGCTGACCGCCCTGGCACCCGGTCACGCCGTCAGCGGAACGCTGGTGGTGGACGGCGCTCGCCTGTGGATCGAAGACACCAAGATCGACGAGGACGGACGATGTCGCGCGGTGTTCGATCGCGCATCGCCGACTCGCGGCCAGACCTTCTCCCGTCACCTCGCCCGCCGCTAACTCCCACTCATGGGGTCAGAACGACCATTCGTGAGGTCGTCGTTCCGAAATTCGCGGCCAGCCGCGAGGATGCCTCCTGCACCGCAGACGCGTGCCCGGGAGTTGCCATGCTCGAAGCCACGAACCTGACCAAGCACTACAACGGCGTGACCGCCCTCGACTCCCTGACGCTCACGGTCGAGCCGGGCGAGGTCTTCTGTCTGCTCGGGGCCAACGGCGCCGGCAAGACCACGACGATCAACCTCTTCCTGAACTTCATCGCGCCGACGTCAGGGACGGCGGCCATCAACGGCATCGACGTCGTGCAACAGCCGCTCGAGACGAAGAAGTACGTGGCGTACATCCCCGAGACGGTGATGCTCTACCGCAACCTCACCGGGCTCGAGAACCTCGAGTACTTCGCCGCGCTCGCCGGCCGCCCCGACTACACGCGGGATCAGCTGCTCGGCTTCTTCCAGGAGGTCGGGCTGGCCGGCGACGCCGCCGACCGGCGGGTCGGCACCTACTCGAAGGGCATGCGGCAGAAGGTGGGCATCGCCATCGCCATCGCCAAGGGGGCGCGCTCGCTGCTCCTCGACGAGCCGACCTCGGGCCTCGATCCGAAGGCGTCGAACGAGTTCTCGGACCTGCTGAAGCGGATGAGCGACTCGGGCGTCGCGGTCCTCATGGCGACGCACGACCTCTTCCGCGCCAAGGAATCCGGCACGCGCGTCGGCATCATGAAGCACGGCACGCTGGTGGCGGTCCACGGCACCGACGAGTTCGGCCACGCCGACCTCGAGCGCCTCTATCTGCAGTACATGCACGACTGACATTGGGGCGCCGCGCACGCCGCGCGGCGGTCGGGGGCGCGCCTGACCGCGCCCAGGGGGTCACCATGGTGTTGCGTATCGCCCGGAAGGAACTCGTCGAGATGATGCGCGACGGGCGCTTCCGCGTCCTGTCGGCGATCGTGCTCGCCGTGTCCCTCGTGTCGTTGCTCGCGGGCTGGAAGCACTACACCGACCTCAGCCGGCAGCACGAGACCGCCGCCGCCTCCACGCGCGAGCAGTGGGTCAACCAGCCGGAGAAGAACCCCCACTCGGCCGCCCACTACGGGGTCTACGCCTTCAAGCCGAAAAGCCAGCTCGCGATCGTCGATACCGGCATCGATCCGTACATGGGCGTGGCCGTGTGGCTCGAGGCGCACCGGCAGAACGAGTTCAAGTACCGGCCGGCGCAGGACCGCACGGCCGTGCAGCGTTTCGGCGAGATGACCGCCGGCGAGGTCCTGCAGGTGCTGCTGCCGCTCTTCGTGGTGCTCATGACGTTCTCGGCGTTCTCCGGCGAGCGGGAGCAGGGCACCCTGCGGCAGCTGCTGAGCCTCGGCGTGCGCCGGCGCGACCTGATGATGGGCAAGGCCCTCGGGATCGCCGCGGCGCTCGGGCTCGTGCTGGTGCCGTCGGTCATCATGGGCGTCGTCGCCATGGCGCTCACGCTCGAGGGCGGCCTGCTGGCCGGCGATCCGATGCGCGCGGTGCTGCTCGTCGCGGTCTACGCGGCGTACTTCGCGGTGATGATTGCGCTCGCGCTGGGCGTGTCGGCCTGGGCGGCCTCGTCGCGGCTCGCGCTCGTGATCCTCCTCAGCTTCTGGTTCACCAACAGCCTGATCGCCTCGCGCGCCGTCTCCGACCTCGCGTCCGCCCTGCACCCGACGCCGTCGGCCATCGAGTTCCAGCAGGCCATGCAGGCGGATCTGGACGACCGCGCACCCGTCCAGCGCCGGCTCGACGAGCGCCGGGCCGCGCTCCTGCGCGAGTACAACGTCGACACCATCGACGCGCTGCCGATCGCCTTCTCGGGCATCTCGCTCCAGGAAGGCGAGGAGTACGCCAACCTCGTGTTCGACCGGCACTACGGGCGCCTGTTCGACCTCTACGATCGCCAGAACCGCGTGCACCAGCTGGCCGGCGTCGTCGCGCCGATGCTGGCCGTGCGGTCGCTCTCGATGGGGCTCGCGGGCACCGACTTCCTGCAGCACCGCGACTTCATCCGCGCGGCCGAGGACTATCGCCGTGACATCCAACGGATTCTGAACGGCGACATCGTCCGGAACCAGAAGCCCGGGCAGGTATACCTGGCCGGACGCGCGCTCTGGGAGGAGGTGCCGCCGTTCGACTACGAGGCGCCGGCCACGTCCTGGGTGCTCGCGGCCTACACCACGAGCCTCCTGGTCCTGGGGTTGTGGATGGCCGCCGCCGTCGCATGGATGCTCCGTGCCGGCGCCACCGCCCGCGTGGACTGAGCGCCGATAGCCGAAAGCCGATAGCCACCATGTTCCTCCGCATTCTTCGTCACGAGTGGTCGACCCTGCGCGCCGACGCCACCCTCTGGGTCGTGGCCGGCGTCTTCGCCGTGGCCATCGGGTACGGCGTCTGGAACGGAGTCCGGTGGGTCGAGTTTCAGACCCGCGCCCTGGCCGGCGCCGCCGCCGAAGAGCAGGAGCGCTACGACGGACTCCGCCAGCGCGTGGACGACATCGTCAAGACGGGTGGCCAGGTGTCGCCGTTCGCCGACCCGCGCAGCCCGTCGAACGTCGGCGGCCGTCTCGGCCCCCGCTATGCGATGCTGCCTCCGGGGCCATTGGCGCCGCTCGCCATCGGCCAGAGCGATCTGCTCCCGTACTACTTCCGCATCTCCACGGATTCGCGCGAGAACATCCTGGCGGCGACCGAGATCGAGAATCCCCAGCGGCTGCTCGTCGGGCGGTTCGACCTGGCGTTCGTCGTGATCTTTCTCTACCCGCTATTGATCCTCGCCGTCACCTACAACATGCTGTCGGCCGAGAAGGAGCAGGGGACCCTGGCGCTCGTGCTCTCGCAGCCGGTCGCGCTGCGGACGATCGTCACGGGAAAGATCACCCTGCGGGCGATGGTGCTGGTCGGCACGGTCCTGGTGTGCTCCGGTGTCGCCCTCGCCCTCGGGGGCGTCGATCTCGCGTCGCCCGGGATCGGGCTCCGCCTGCTCCTCTGGGCGGGCGCCGTTGCGGTCTATGGCGCGTTCTGGTTCTCGCTGGCCGCCCTGGTCGCCTCGTTCGGCCGCGGTTCCGCCACGAGCGCCACGATCCTCGCGTCGGCGTGGCTGGTGCTGGTCGTGATGCTCCCGTCGCTCTTCAACCTGGCCGTGACGACGATCTATCCCGTCCCCTCCCGGGTGGAGATGGTCCAGGCGATGCGCGAGGCCTCCGACGACGCCAGCGCCGAAGGAAGCAAGCTGCTCGCGTCCTACTACGAAGATCACCCCGAGCTGGCCACGGGCGACGCCGAGCAGGCGATGACGGACTTCAACATGATCCGTGTCGCGGTGAACGACGACGTGGAGCGGCGCGTTCGGCCGGTGGTGGCGCGCTACGAGCAGCAGATCGTGGCGCAGCAGGCGGCCATCGATGGCCTGCGCTTCCTCTCGCCCGCCGTCCTCATGCAGGAGGCGCTCAACGATCTGGCCGGGACGGGCACCGCGCGCCACCGTCACTTCGTGGCGCAGGTGGACCGCTTCCACGCCGAGTGGCGCGGGTACTTCACGCCGCTCATTTTCCAGCGCGCGCAGGTGACGTCGTTCGATGACGTGCCGCGGTTCGCGTTCGAGGAGGAGGCGACGGGTGCCATCGCGCGCCGGGTGGGCGTGAGCCTGGCGGGGCTGGCGCTGCCGGCGGCGCTGATGGGCCTCTTCGGTGTCTCTCGCCTCCGGCGCTATCCGGTGGTGGGCTGAGCGGCCCGTCCGGCCACCGGTCCCTGTCCGCCAGGGCGATCCTCGGACCAGGAGGCCGCCTTGACCCCCCTGTCACCCCGAAGTAACCTGAGAAGCTGTGACGAGACGGGTCCCCTCGAACGCGTGGCATGCCTCTGTGGCGCGACTGCTGGTCGCCGTCATGCTGGCGGTGTCGGCGGGTCCGCTGCTGCACGGCGGCGACGGACACGAGGCGGACTTCGCGTTCCTGCTCGAACGCCACGACTGCTCGCAGCACGATCACGAGCTGGCCGCGCCTGACCAGGCATCGCTGCCGGAGGTGCACTGCGCGGTCTGCCACTTCGGGCGTCAGGCACGCTCGGTGGCCGGGCAGGGCGCCGGTGTCTTCCACCTCTTCATCGACGGCGGCCGGCTCGTCCACGAGCCCGTCCGCGCCCCTCGCGCGGCCGCGGCCGTCCCGCTTCCGGCGCGCGCCCCTCCCGCTGTCCGTCTCGGCTGACCGCTCGCGGGCCGCCGGTCCGCGGACGCTTTCATTTTCAGGTAGTCGTGATTCATTGGCCTGGCGGGGATCCCGCTGGCCCGTCGTACGCCGGCCTGGCGTCTCGGAAGGGGACGCCCGCGTGGCCGCGCGTGGCGGACGTTGTAGAGAAGGTGAGCAACATGGGGATTCGTCTTGTACGGGTGAGCGCATCGGTGATCGGCGCACTCGCCCTGGTGTTTCTGGCGGCGCTGCCGGCCGCGGCCCAGACGGGCGGGAGCCTGACCGGCATCGTCACGCGCGCGGGCACGAGCGAGCCGATGGCCGGCGCCACGGTGATTCTGGAGGAGCTGCGGCGCGAGGCCCGGACGGACGCGGCTGGCGCGTACCGGTTCGAGAACCTGCCGCCACGCACCTACCACGTGTCCGTGCGCGCCGACGGCTACAACAGCCGGCGGGCCAAGGTGGACGTGACGGCGAGTGGCGCGACGCTCGATCTCGAGGTCGAGCTCGACCTGCACTTCTTCGAGGTGCTGTCGGTCAGCCCCAACCCGCGCCCGCAGTTCGAGTCGTACCAGCCCACGTCGGTGCTGGCGGGCCAGGACCTGGCCAAGCAGCTCGAGGGCACCATCGGCGCGACGCTGGCCTTTGAGCCGGGTGTGGCCATGCGCTCCCTCGGTCCCGGCGCCGCGCGCCCGGTCATCCGCGGCCTCGACGGCGACCGCGTCGTCGTGCTGCAGGACGGCCAGCGTACGGGCGACCTGTCGGCACAGTCCGGGGACCACGGCGTGACCGTGAACCCGGCCTCGGCCCAGCGCATCGAAGTGGTGCGCGGACCCGCCACGCTGCTCTACGGCGCCAGCGCGATCGGCGGTCTCGTCAACGTGATCACCGATCAGATTCCGACCGAACCGATCCAGGGCGTCTCCGGGAACTTCACGTTCGACTTCGGCAGCAACGCCGAGGAGGGCGCCGGCGCCGGCGACCTGCACTTCGGCAATGGCACGTTCGCCTTCCATCTCGGGGGCGGCGGCCGTCGCGTCGGCGAGTTCTCCACGCCCGACGGCCGGATCGACAACTCACAGTCGCGCGCCGGCTTCTTCAGCGTGGGCGGCGCCTGGACCGGGGCGCGCAGCTACGTCGGCGCCAGCTTCGCCTACGATGACACGAAGTACGGCATCCCGTTCCTGCCCCACGACGACGACGATGACGATGATCACGACGACGATGATCGTGACGATGACCACGAGGATGTGCCGATCACGCTGACGCCGACCCGGCAGGCGTTCACGGTGCGCGCCGGCGCGAAGAACCTCGAGGGCGCGGTCAGCTCCTATCGCGCCACCCTCGGTGTCAAGAACTACGAGCACACCGAGTTCGAGGGCGACGAGGTGGGCACCGTCTTCAATAACGACACGATCGAGGGCGAGCTGCTCGTGTCGCATCGCCCGACCGGCCGGCTCACGGGCACGGTGGGCGGCTGGTTCCTGGACCGCGCCTTCGCGGCGGTGGGGCCCGAGGCGCTGGCGCCGCCGATCGATCAGCGGGGCCTGGCCCTGTTCCTCTACGAGGAGCTCACCTGGCCGCACGCCACGGTGCAGTTCGGCGGACGCGTCGATCGCACGACCTTCGAGCCGGTGCGGGATCTGCCGGCCCGCGACTTCACGGAGATGTCGGGTTCGGTCGGCCTGCTCCTGCGGCCTGCCGCGGCCAATGATGACTTCGTCATCGCCACGAGCGTGGCGCGCGCGGCGCGCAATCCGGCGCTCGAGGAGCTGTACTACTTCGGGTCCCACCCGGGCACGCTGTCGTTCGAGATCGGCAATCCCGACCTCGGGTCGGAGCGCGCGCTGGGTGTGGATGTGTCGCTGCGCGCGCGGGCCGGCCGCGTGAAGGGCGAGTTCACCGTGTTCCGGAACGACATCAAGGACTTCATCTTCCGCAACCCGCTGACGGAGGACGAGTACGAGGCGCGTGAGGAGGAGTTCGAGGAGCGGTTCGGCCACGAACACGGCGAGGGGGACGGCAACGGGCACGGCGGCGATTTCCCGTTCGTGGAGTTCACGGCCGCCGACAGCGTGCTCTGGGGCTTCGAGGCGCACGCGGACGTGGACCTCACGTCGAACCTGTTCCTCGAGTTCGGCTACGACTGGGTGCGCGGCCAGCTCAAGGCGTCCAGCCGTCCGCTGCCGCGTATTCCGCCCTACCGCGCGATCACGGGCCTGCGCTACCAGCGCAATGCGTTCCAGATCGGCGGCAGCGTCACGATGGTCGGCGAGCAAAACCGCGTGCTCGGGCCCGAGACGACGACCGAGGGCTACACCATGCTGCGGGCGTTCGCGTCGTACTCGTTCAACGCCGGCGGCGCCCTCAACACGATCACGGCGCGCCTCGACAACGCGACCGACACGCTGTACCGGAACCACCTCAACTACCTGAAGGACGACCTGCCGGAGATCGGCCGGAACTTCAAGCTCGTCTATACGGTGGGCTTCTAGGAAGATCGGGAGCGGCGATCGGCTTTCGGCGATCAGCTTTCGGCTCTTGGAAGCTGAGAGCCGATCGCTGAGAGCTGATCGCCGCTCACCGTCTTCAATGGGTCAGCGCATAGACGATCTGGTTGATCATCATCTGGTAGGCACGCGCGGTGAATGGCAGGTAGCCGGGGTAGTCCTCGGCGTTCGACCACTCCCATCCGTCACCCATGTCGGTGTTGAAGTTGATGAGGACCATCGCGCGCCCCTGGTCGTCGCTGATGGCGCTGAGCGTCGCGCGGTAGCCGCCCTTCTCCCACATCCGGCCGCGGAAGAACGATCCCAGCCCCGGGATCTGCGGGTAGCTGTCAATCTCGTAGAAGCTCGAGTAGACCGGGTGATCCGGCGCGAGTTCCTCGATCGGGCGATCCGGAAACACGCGCCGCATCTCGCGCTCCATGTTGGCCCACTCCGCCTCGCCGTGGAAGTCGTCGAACGTCAGGGTGCCGCCGCGCAGCAGGAACTCCCGGAGCGTGGAGACCTCCTCCTCGGTGAGCCGCAGCGTGCCGGGCTCGACGAGGTAGATCCACGGCTGGAGCCACAATCCCGGGTCGGTGAGCGTCAGCGTGATCGGATCGTTGACCTGGATGCTCGTCACCGACCGCACCCGCCGCGCGAGGTTCTCTTCCGCCACGGGCGCATCCACCGCCCAGGGTTCCATCCGGTAGTCGCGCAGGTACTGGGCGCGCAGCGCCGGCCAGGAGGAGTACCGCACGCGCACGAACGTCCAGTCGAGCCCCCCCGATGTGCTGGCGGCCGGAATCGTGTCCGTTTCGGCCGTGGCCGCGTCGGAGCCCCCGGCGTACCACAAGGCGGCCGCGAGGATCGCGGCGGGCACGAGCAGGCGGATCGGCGCGCGGCGGCGGAACGGCACGGTCATGATTCAGACGCCCCCCGTCTCCGGCCGGCCGTCAGGGCCTCCACGAGGACGCCGACCGCGGCCGTCGTGAGCGATCCGATCAGCACGTACCACTGCCACGATACCAGCGTGCCCAGCTTCACCCCGAGCATCACGGCCGACCCGCCGAGGATGCCGGCAAAGGCCGCCGGCTGGGCGACGCGGGTGCACGTGCCGAGCAGGAACACGCCGAGGATGATGCCGTTGGTGAAGGACGCGATGCCGAGCACCTCGTCCACCACCCGGCTCGAGAACGAGATCGCCGCCACCGCGATCCCCATCTGCACCAGGCCGAACGTCAACGTCAACACGCGCGACACGGACAGGTAGTGCGCCTCGTCGCGACGGCCCGCGGTGGCTGGCTGGTAGAAGTCGTTCACAATGGCGGCTGACGAGGAGTTCAGCGACGACGACAGGGTGGACATCGCCGCCGCGAAGATCGCCGCCAGCACCAGCCCGACCACGCCCGGCGGCAGGTGGTTGACGATGAAGTAGGGGAAGATCCGGTCCGTCTGCACGCGGCCGTCGCGCGTGAAGCTGGCGATCTCGCCCGGCGCGTGCTGCGTGTAGTAGACGAACAGCATCGCCCCGATCAGCAGGAAGACGACGAACTGCACGAACACGGCCACGCCGCTCCAGAGCAGCGCCTTGCGGGCGTCGGCCTCCGTCCGCGCGCACAGGTAGCGCTGCACCATCATCTGGTCGGTCCCATGCGTGGCCGTCGTGAGGAACGCGCCGCCGATGACGCCCGACCAGAAGGTGTAGCCGCGCGTGAGATCGAACGTGAAGTCCAGCAGCGTGAACCGGCCCGCGGCGCCGCCCACCTCGCGCACCTCCGCCCACCCCCCGGGGATCTGCGCGAGGAGCACCCCCATGGCCACCAGCGCACCGCCCATGTACACCGCGAGCTGGATCACGTCGGTCCAGATGACCGCCGTCATGCCCCCGAAGTAGGTGTACGCGATGGTGGCGAGGCCGATCACGGTCACGGCGAGCACCAGCACGACGTAGGTCGGATCCGCTCCCGGCAGCCAGCCGCGGACGAGCGCCTCGGCGTGCGGCGTGGCCAGCAGCGCGGCGGCCAGCACGAGGCCGGTCGCGAACAGCCGGAAGCCGTCGGCGAGGCTGCGTGTGACGACGAACACCCCCGAGACCAGCCGCTTGACGGCGGCGCCGAAGCGCTCGCCGAGCAGCTGGTAGGCCGTGACCAGCTCGCCGCGGAAGTAGCCGGGCAGCAGCAGCGTCGACACCACCAGGCGTCCGATCAGGTAGCCGACGACGAGCTGGAGGAAGGTGAAGTTGGTGGCGTACGCAAAGCCGGGGATGCTGATGAAGGTGACCGTGCTCGTCTCGGTCGCGACGATCGACCCCATGATCGCCCACCACGGCAGCGTCTTCCCCGACAGGAAGTAGTCGCGCGTGGTCCGCTGCGACCGCGAGAAGTACGCGCCGAACGCCACGATCGCCGCGAGGTACACGGCGAGGACGACGAGATCCAGCAGGCGCACCTAGGCCACCACCGGGGACGTGGCCGCCAGGCCGGGCAGACGCATGCCGCTCAATATACATGCGTGGCGCGCTGCCGGGACCCCGTGCCCCGGGGCGGCGTACCTCGACGCCGGGGTCGGCGGCCGGCGTGGAAGGCTGATAGACTAGGCATTGTGAGATTGGTTCTCAAGATGAAGGTCGCCCGATGATGCCCGTCATGCTCCCCACCTTGGCCACCCTCGCCGTCGGCGAGAGCGCCGTTGTCCGCCGCGTGTCTGGCCGTCGCGCCATCGCGCGGCGCCTCCTCGAGATGGGCCTCGTGCCGGGCACGCGCGTCACCGTGCGCCGCATCGCGCCGCTCGGGGATCCCCTCGAACTCCGCGTGCGCAACTACGCCCTGTCGATCCGTCGCGCCGAAGCGGCCGGGATCGACGTCGAGCCGTAGAGCCGTCGAGTCGTAGAGCCGCCAGATGGCCCCCACCGTCCCTGCCCCGGCTGCCCCGCGCGTGCCGGCGGCCGCGCGGGCTCGCCCGCCGCTGGTCCTGCTGGCCGGCAATCCCAATTCCGGCAAGTCCACCCTCTTCAACGCCCTGACGGGCGCGCGCGCCAAGGTGGCCAACTACCCGGGCGTCACCATCGACCGCCGCTCGTCGCCGCTGCGCCTCGGCGATGGCCGCACCGTGGAGGTCGTCGACCTGCCCGGCACCTACAGCCTGAGCGCGCGATCGCGCGAGGAGCAGATCGCGGTGGATGCCGTGGTGGGCCGCGGCCTGCCGGCGCCGGATGCCGTCGTGGTCGTCGCCGATGCCACGGCGCTCGGCCGCGCCCTCTACCTGCTGCTCGAGATCGTCGACACCGGGGCGCCCGTCGTGCTCGCGCTCAACATGGCCGACGAGGCCCGCGACGGCGGCGTCGAGATCGACGTCGACGCGCTCGCCTACCTGACGGGCGTGCGCGTGGTGCCGACGGCCGCCAAACACGGCGAGGGGATCGAGGCCTTGACCGCCGCCATCGAGGCGGCGATCGCCGAGCCCGGCGCGCCGCCCGCCCCGCTCGCCGTACCGCCGGCGCTGGCGGCCGACCTCGACGAGCTCGAGCGCGAGGTGCTCGACGCGCACGCCCTCGAAGGGCATCGCGCGGCCCGCGCCTGGGCGGCCTGGCTGCTGCTCTCGCTCGACGACGAGGGCGACGACGATCTGCAGGGGATTCCGGCGTCGGTGCGCGCGGCCACCGGCCGCATCCGCACGCGGGCGGCCGCGGCGGGCCGGGACATCGATCTGGAGATCATCGCCGCGCGCTACGAGCGCGTGGATGCCATCGCGGGCGCGGCCACGCGCCACGAACGCGTCGAGGCGCACCCGTGGACGGAGCGGCTCGACGCCCTGCTCACCCATCGTGTGGCCGGCACCGCGGTCTTCGCCGTCGTCATGATGGTGGTGTTCCAGGCGCTCTTCTCGTGGTCGGAACCGGCCATCGCCCTCATCGAGGATCAGGTGGCGGCGCTGCAGGGCCTGGTCGAAGGCCTGCTCCCGCCCGGCCCGCTCACGAGCCTCCTCGTCAACGGCGTCATCGCCGGTGTCGGCAACGTCGTCGTCTTCGTTCCGCAGATTGCGCTGTTGTTCCTGTTCATCGGGCTGCTCGAGGACCTGGGCTACCTGGCGCGCGTCGCGTTCGTGGTCGACCGGCTGATGAAGGGCGTGGGCCTGCATGGCCGCGCGTTCGTGCCGATGCTGTCGGGCTTCTCGTGCGCCGTGCCGGCCGTCATGGCGACGCGGACGATCGAGAGCCGCACCGACCGGCTGCTGACGATGATGGTGCTGCCGTTGATGTCGTGCAGCGCACGCCTGCCGGTGTACGTGCTGGTGACGGCGACGGTGTTCGGGCCCGCATCCACGATCGGGTTCCTGAGCACGGGCGCCGTCGTGCTGTTTGCGATGTACACGCTGTCGGTCGTCGCGACGCTGGGTGCGGCGGCGGTGCTGCGGCGCACGCTGCTGAAGGGGCCCGGGGCGCCGCTGGTCATGGAGCTGCCGCCCTATCGCCTGCCGGCGGTGGGCGTGCTGCTCGAGGGCGTGTGGCAGCGTGTGCGCACGTTCCTCGTGGATGCGGGCACGATCATCCTGGCGATGACGATCGTCCTGTGGGCGCTCCTGACGTATCCCACGAGCGCCGCCGTGGACGCGCGCTTCGAGGCGCGCCAGGCCGAGGTGCAGGCGCTGCCGGAGGCGGAGCGCGACGAGGCGCAGGCCGCGATCGAGAGTGCGCGGGCGGGCGAGCAGCTGCGCGAGAGCGCCGCCGGCCGCGCCGGCCGCCTCATCGAGCCGGTGATTGCGCCGCTCGGTTTCGACTGGCGCATCGGCATCGGCGTGCTCGGCGCGTTTGCCGCGCGCGAGGTGTTCGTCTCCACGCTCGGCATCGTCTTCGACATCGCCGGGGCGGATGAGACGAACGAGCCGCTGCGCGCCGCGCTCGGAAGCGCGACCTGGCCGGACGGACGGCCGTTGATGACGCCGCTCGCCGGGGTGTCGCTGATGGTGTTCTTCGTCCTCGCGTGCCAGTGCATGAGCACGATCGCCGTGGTGCGCCGCGAGTCGGGCACGTGGCGGTGGCCGATCTTCATGTTCGCCTACATGTCGGCGCTCGCCTATGGCGCGTCGCTGATCGTGTACCAGACGGGCCTGGC
This sequence comes from Vicinamibacterales bacterium, assembly GCA_030680175.1. Lineage (GTDB taxonomy): Bacteria > Acidobacteriota > Vicinamibacteria > Vicinamibacterales > UBA2999 > JAUXWO01. The sequence continues at coordinate 62,870 of JAUXWO010000123.1, read as the reverse complement.
CTTGGGGTGGGGGCTCGGCTGATGTGGCAGGAAGTCGGCGTTGTCCTGATCGTGGGCGGCGCGGTGGCGTACCTTTTTCGAAAGATCGCTGGCCGCCCGAGGCGCGGCACCTCGACTTTCGTGCCCCTGTCGAAGGTGCGCCGGCGCGACGACTGCCACTGACGCCGCATCGCACGTTGAGCGGTCGTGCCTGGGTGCGGCAATCTGTCGCTGGACCGCTGTCTGTGTCCCGCGCTATCGTGCAGATCGCAGATCGTAGATCGCTGAAAGCCGAAAGCCGAAAGCTGAAAGCTGAGAGCCGAGAGCCGAGAGCCGACTGGTCCTCCCGAGGAGTTGCGATGTTGAAGCGTTCCGTTCTGACCTTGGTCGCCGTGGCCGCGCTGGCGGTCGTCCCGTTGTTCGCGCATCTGGCGGTGAGCAAGAGCGACCCGGCGCATGAGGGCACCATCACCGCGGCGCCGAAGGCGGTCAGCGTCTGGTTCACGCAGAGCCCGGTGCTCGCGGTCAGCGCCCTCACGCTCGAGGGCCCGAAGGGCGCGGTCGCCCTCGGCGCGGTGAAGGCCGGGCCCGAGCGGTCGCTGACGGCCGAGGTACTCGACCCCTTGCAGCCGGGCGCGCACACGCTGACCTGGCGCACGGCCGGGAACGACGGCCATGTGATCAGCGGGACCCGCACCTTCACCTACGCCCCCGCGGCGAGGTAACCGGCCGTGCTCGACGAGGCCATGGCGTGGTGGTACCACGCGGCCGCCTTCCTCTACATCTCCGGCCTGGTGCTCGTCGTCGGCGCGGCCGCCGCCGCCTGGCTGGTGCCGGTGCCTGCGCGTGTGCCGCTGCTCACGGCGGTCGTACTGGCGGCCGGAGTGGCCGCGCGCCTCGTGGCGCAGGGGCAGATGGCGTTCGGCGAGATGGGCGGGCTGACGCGTGAGTTCACGCGGCTCATCGTCTTCGAGACGCCGTGGGGCTGGGGCTGGCGCTGGCAGGCCGCGACGGCGGCGGCGGTGCTGCTGGCCGCGATCATCCGCCGCGTCACCGGGCCGGCGCGGATCGTTCGGGAGCCGCTCGGGGTCGTGCTCGCGATGTCGGCGGTGGCGGCCGCGGCGCTGACCGGCCACGCGATGGCGTTCCCGGAGCTCATCTGGGCGATGGTGCCGCTCCATGCGCTGCATGTGGCCGGGGCGGGCCTCTGGATGGGGACGCTCGCCGTCCTGCTGGTGCGGCTCGGGTCGATCGGCCGCGATGCGCGCGACGGCGCCGCGCGGCGTGAGGCGGTGGCGCTGACGTTCGCGCGGTTCTCGTCTCTGGCGGTCGTCGCCGTGGGCGTGATGGCGGTGAGCGGCGTGGTCGCCGGCGGCCTGCATCTCGGCGAGTGGACGGCGCTCTGGTCCACCTCGTATGGGCGGATGCTGCTGCTGAAGGTGGGGGTGTTTGCGCTGGCGGGCGCGTGCGGCGCGTACAACTGGCAGCGCGTCCGCCCGGGGCTCGCGATCGAGGACGAGGCGACCCGGCAGTTGCGGCGCGTCGGGAGCATCGAGGTCGCGCTGGGGGTCGTGGTGCTGGCGCTGACGAGCCTGCTGGCTGCGCTCCCGATGCCCGCCGAGGGCGCGTGAGCGCGTCGTGCGCGGGCGCGTGCGTGCTTGGCGTGATGGCCGTGTGCGCGGCGGGGTGCGGTCCGTCGGTCGCGCCCTACGATCCGGCGCTCGCGCGCAGCCTCTACGTGACCAACGGGTGCGTGCCGTGCCACGGCGACGAGGGCCGGGGCGACGGCGGGCTGGCGCCCACCCTCACCCCACGCCCGCGCGATTTTCGTGATGCCGCGGCGTTCAAGTACGGCCGCGACGTGGAGCGCGTCGCCCACACGATTGCCAGCGGCCTGATCGCCTACCCGACCCCGATGCCCGCGTACGGCCACCTGAGCCTCGAGGATCGCCGCCAGCTCGCCGCCTACGTCCTCTCCCTCTCCGGGAGGGGTCTGGCACCGTGACATCGAAATCCGCGCAGTTTCTGCCACGCCGGACCTGGGCCTGTTGAAGACCTGTGCACGGCCCCTCGTCGGCGTGGCAGAACTTGCGCCCTTTTCGATGTCACGGTGCCAGACCCCTACTGCACGGTGACGGTGATGACCTCGCACAGGCCGTCGATCGCGCGGTGCATGTCGTCGCCGGCCAGCAGCGCGAACGTGTGCTCGCCGGGCGTCAGCACCATCTCGATCGTGTTCTTGCCGTCGCCGAAGTGAATCCAGGGCTCGGCCTTCGGGATCACCGTGCCGGGCGCCAGGCACTCGGTGTCCACCCCGAGGTGGTGGTGCGCGATGTCCGGGCGGACGTCGGCTTCGGTGAGATCGCCGGGCGGCACGGCGCCAATCGTCACGTTCTCGACCCCGAACTCGAACGTCGCCATCGTGCTGATCGTGTCGCCGTGCTTCGGCTGCACGAAGAACACGCGGCGCCCGCCGGCCGTGGTGACCGGCGCGGCGGCGTCGGCCGGGTGCGCGGCATGGTCGTCCGCGGCCGGGGGCTCCGAGGAACCGCACGCGGCGGCAGTCACGGTGAAGGCGGCCAGCAGCACGCCTCCGAGGAATCGACGGGTCGTCATGGGAACTCCTTTGGCGGATGACAGGTGGCCGGGCCGAGTCCGTGGGCCACGCACCTCAGCCATGCGGGACCGTGCTCGCTTGCAGCCCTTCGAACCGCGTGGTTAAGATACCCCAACTTGCTGCGTAGATACCTGTTCTCGACAGACCACAAGGTCATCGGTCTCCAGTACGCCTTCACCAGCCTCTTCTTCCTGCTGGTCGGCTTCTCGCTGGCCGTGCTCATCCGCTGGCAGCAGGCGTACGCCGGGCAACCCCTGCCGCTCCTGACGCTCCTCGTCGGCGAGGTCAACGCGCCGGGCGGCATCATGCTGCCCGAGTTCTACAACCAGCTCGGCGCCATGCACGGCACCATCATGGTGTTCCTGGGCGTCGTGCCCCTCGCCGTGGGCGCCTTCGGCAACTACCTCGTGCCGCTCCAGATCGGGGCGCCCGACATGGCGTTCCCGCGGTTGAACCTTGCGAGCTACTGGTTCTACGCGGCCGGCGGCGTCGTGATGCTCGCCAGCTTCTTCGTGCCCGGCGGGGCCGCAATGTCCGGCTGGACGTCGTACCCGCCGCTGGCCGACTTCGCGCCGCAGGGGCAGACGTGGTGGCTCGCCGGGATGCTGCTGCTCGTCTTGTCGTCGCTGCTCGGCGCGGTCAACTTCATCACCACGATCGTCCAGCTGCGCGCGCCGGGTATGACGTGGTTCCGGCTGCCGTTCTTCGTCTGGACGCAGCTCATCACGTCGTTCCTCCTGCTGCTCGCGTTTCCCGCGCTGCAGGCCGCCGCGATCCTTCAGGGCATGGACCGGCTCGCCGGCACGAGCTTCTTTCTGCCGAGCGGGCTGATGGTCGGCGGACAGGCCGTGGACGTCGCCGGCGGCGGGAGCGCGCTGCTCTGGCAGCACCTCTTCTGGTTCCTCGCGCACCCCGAGGTGTACGTCCTCGTGCTGCCCGCCATGGGCATCGTCGCGGAGATCATCGCCAACAACAGCCGGAAGCCCGTGTTCGGCTACCGGCTGATGGTCTACTCGATCTTCGTGCTCGGGTTCCTGTCGTTCACCGTCTGGGCGCACCACATGTACCTGACGGGCATGGGCACGACCATCAGCGCCATCTTCCAGGCGACGACGATGATCATCTCGATCCCGTCGGTGATCGTGCTGAGCGCGCTGGTGCTGTCGCTGCACGGCGGATCGATTCGCTTCAACACGCCGATGCTCTTCGCGCTCGCGTTCCTGCCGATGTTCGGCATTGGCGGGCTGACGGGCCTCCCGCTCGGCCTCGCCGCCACCGACATCCCCCTGCACGACACCAACTACGTCGTCGGGCACTTCCACTACCTGGTCGCGCCGGGCACGATCTTCGCGCTGTTCGCCGGCATCTACCACTGGTTCCCGAAGATCACCGGGCGGATGATGAACGAGACGCTCGGGCGCCTCCACTTCGCCGGATCGCTCGTGACGATGAACCTGATCTTCTTCCCGATGCTGATGCAGGGGATGGCCGGCGTGAACCGGCGGTTGTGGGATGGCGGCGCGATCTACCAGCACGCCGAACCCGTGCTCTACCTCAACGTGCCGATGGCGCACGCCGCGTTCGGCCTGGCCCTCGTTCAGGTCTTCTTCATCGTCAACCTCTTCATGAGCCTCAAGGGCGGGCGCCGGGTGACGGCGAACCCGTGGGAGGCGACGACGCTCGAGTGGGCGGCGCCGACACCGCCGCGCGCGCACGGCAACTTCGACGAGCTGCCACGCGTGTATCGCGGACCGTACGAGTACAGCGTGCCCGGCATGGACGTGGACTTCCTGCCGCAGCACGTCCCGGACGCGAAGGCGGGCGCGTAGTGGAGATCCCGTACACGAGCGAGCCGCGGCCCGACACGGGGCTCACCAATCCGAAGATCGGGATCTGGCTGTTCCTGGCGTCCGAGGTGATGCTCTTCGGGTCGCTGTTCTCGGCCTACGCGCTGCTGCGCATGGGCGCCGAGACATGGCCGGACCAGTCGGCGGTGCTCAGCGTGCCGCTGGCCACGCTCAACACCGTGATTCTGATCGTCTCGTCGGCCACGATCGTGCTGGCGCTCGCGGCGGTACGGGCGGGGCGCATCGACGCGTACCGCCGCTTCATGGGCCTCACGATCCTGGGAGGCGCGGCGTTCCTCGTCGTGAAGGCGTTCGAGTACAGCGACAAGTTCGCGCAGGGGCTCGTCCCCGCGACCGACAACTTCCTTGCGCTGTACTTCACGCTGACGGGACTCCACGCGTTGCACGTGGTCGGCGGCCTCGTCGTAAACCTCTACCTGTGGGGGCCCGGGGTGCGGATGTGGCGCACCGATCCGGCACGCTTCACGGGACGCATCGAGGTCGCCGGGCTCTATTGGCACTTCGTCGATGTGGTATGGATCTTCCTGTTTCCGGTGTTGTACCTCCTGTAAACGGTCAACGGTCAACGGTCAACGGTGAACGGTTCGTCGCCGAGAGCCGACAGCCGAGAGCCGACAGAAGTGCTCGATGAGTGACGCGACCTATCAGGCGGAGACGCGCGCCTACCTGACGACGCTCGGGGCCCTGCTGGCGCTGACCGTCGTGACGGTCGCGCTGTCGTACCTCGATCTGCCGACGGCGCCGACGGTCGCGCTGGCGCTCGCCGTGGCATCGCTCAAGGCCGCGCTCGTGGCGGCGGTGTTCATGCACCTGAAGGGCGAGCACGCGCTCGTCTACGGGACGCTCGTGCTGACGGCGGTGCTGGTCGTGGTGCTCTTCGTTCTGCTCCTCGGCGCGGATGCGGATCGGCTGTTCGGCACCGGGTTTGGCGACGCGTTCTCGGAGGGGCCCCGCTGATGGCGTGTCCGGTGTGCTTCGGCGGCGAGGATGAGGTCGTCCGCGAGAGCCTCAACGTCGGCATCTTCGTGCTGCTCGGCGTGACCGCCGTCGTGCTTGGCGTCCTCGCGCGTTTCATCGTCGTGCTCGCGCGCCGGTCGCGTGCGTCGGCACATCTGGTGGACCATGCACCCGCGCGCCGGGCGCCGCTCGATGCGGTGGAAGGGACGCCGGTCCCGTGATCGAGTGGCTCGGGATGCCCGTCGGCGCCTCGGCGCATGCGGTCGAAGTGGATCGCCTCATGGCCCTCGTGCACTGGCTGATGCTGGTGATGTTCGTCGGCTGGAGCACCTACTTCACCTACGTGCTGGTGCGCTTCCGCCGTGGGCGGAATCCCCGTGCGTCCTATCACGGCGTGCGCAGCCGCTGGTCGACCTGGGCCGAGGCGGGCGTGCTCGTCTCCGAGGTCGTGCTGCTGGTCTTCTTCGCGATTCCGTTCTGGAGCCGCCAGGTGGATGCGCTGCCCGCGGAGCAGGGCAGCACGGTGGTGCGGGTCGTGGCGGAGCAGTTCGCGTGGAACGTGCACTACCCGGGGCCTGACGGGGTGTTCGGCCGCACCAGCAGCGATCTCGTCAGCGCCGACAACCCCCTCGGCCTGGACCGGCGCGATCCCGCCGGCCGTGACGACCTGACGCTCGTCAACGAGCTGAACCTGCCGGTGGGCCGTCCCGCGATCATCTGGCTGTCGACGAAGGACGTGATTCACAGCTTCGCGCTGCCGCAGATGCGCGTGAAGCAGGACGCGATTCCCGGCGTCCTCCAGCCGGTGTGGTTCACGCCGAGCGAGACGGGGCAGTGGGAGATCGTCTGCGCGCAGCTCTGCGGCCTGGCCCACTTCCGCATGCGCGGCATCTACCGCATCCAGACGCCGGACGAGTTCCAGGCGTGGCTGGCCGAGGAAGCCAAGTACCTCCCCGCGTACTGATCACGTACGTACAAACACGAAGGACACGAAGGACACGAAGAGACGCACGGAGAACGCTCTTCTTCACGATCCGGTTCGGAACCGGATCCCTGAATGGCGTGTGTTTCGTGCGTCTTCGTGGCCTTCGTGGCCTTCGTGTGCTTCGTGTTTGTACGTGGTCTCTAACTGGCCGGCTTGAACGTGAATGCCGCTTCTGCCGGGGAGGTGCCGTCCACGGTGATCTGCATCGTCTGCACGCCCAGCTCCTCGTGCCAGGCTTCGAGCGTGTAGGTGCCGGCAGGGAGGCGTGGAATCTCGAAGCGGCCATCGGCGGCGCTCACCGCGAAGAACGGGTGCGGCACGATGCCGAGGTACGCGCTCATCCACGGATGGACGTCGCATTTGAACGGCACCATCACTTCCGGCGCGTCGAAGGTCCGTGTCACGGCGGGCACACCCGCCGGCTGGCCGAAGTTGAATCCGCGGTTGGTGGCCGGCGTGGTGTGGACGTTGTGGAGCGTCCGGTCGCTGTTGCGGATTTCGACCGGCTGGCCGACCTGCGCGCCGAGGACATGCGGCGTATAGCGGCAGCCGTCCTGGTCGAGGATGACCGGCGTCGTGGACACCGGGAAGCGCGCGTCACCGAGGCCGTCCTTCACGTAGACGAACACGTTCTGGAGACCGCCGCCCTCGGCGACCATCAGCGCTTCGGACGTCGCGCCCTCCCCGGCGGGCAGGCACCCCGGATCCGACGACATCCGCACCGGCCGCGGGGCGGGCACGGCGCCCTCGAAGGTGATGACGCCGCTCACCGTGCTGTTGCCCAGCTCGGCCACGGGCCGGGTGTCGGCCGCCGCCGTCGGGGCCGCCGGCGTGGCCGCCTGATCCTGCGGCGCCCCCCCACCACAGGCCACCGCCGCTGTGCACACGGCCATCGTCGCGAGTCGGGTCAGCAGTCGGATCGTCATTTACGTACTCCTAGGTGGCAGATTCTGAGATATCCCTGGGGTCAGATCTTGATTCTGAGCGCAAGGATCAAGATCTGACCCCAGGGCTACTGTGTAACCGCGATGTGATACAGGCGCGGCCAGTTCTTGCCGGTTACGAAGATGCGCCGGCGGTCGCGGTCATACGCGATGCCGTTCAGCACATCCGCCGTCGGGGGCCGCTCGGCGCGCGGCCACAGGGTGTCGAGGTTCACCCAGCTCGCGACGACCCCGGTCGACGGGTTGATCCGGACCAGCCGGTCCGTCATCCACACATTCGCCCAGATCTCGCCCTCGATCCACTCGAGCTCGTTCAGGTTCGTCACCGGCCGCCCCGCATCCACCACCGGCAGCGTGCGCACCACCGCAAACGTCTGGGGGTCGAGGAAGGACAGCCGGTCGCTGCCGTCGCTCATCACGAGGCCGCCCCGCTCGTCGTAGTCGATGCCCCAGCCCTCGGTCGGATACGTGAACGTGCGGCGCTGCTGGAACGTGCGCCGGTCGTAGACCAGCCCCGTGTGCTCCTGCCAGGTCAACTGCACGAGCGCGTCGCCGACGAGCGCGAGCCCCTCGGCGAAGTACTGCCGTGGCACGCTGATGCGCTGCAGCACCTTGCCGGTCTCGAGTTCGACGCGCCTGAGCGACGACTCTCCGTACAGGCCCGTGCTTTCATACAGCACGCCGTCGCGGTACAACAGGCCCTGCGTGAACGCAGCCGGGTCGTGCGGATACGACGTGATGACGCGGTGGCCGTAGACGGGCGCCGCCGCACGCTGCGCATCGTCGTCGCGGACGTGAGCGCCGGTGACGACCGCGCCGGCCGCGATGGTCGCGACCAGGGACGCCACGCCGAGCCGTACGAGGCCTGCGCGAATGGCTGAGGTCCGTGGGGACGGCAACATCCCGTCAGTATAGGCCGGACCGCTCGTCCCGACGGGGGTGGCCGATCGCCTGGCGGTCCTGACGGCTGCAGCTAGCCGTCGCACAGCGCGGGCAGGACGTCACCAATCGGGTCGCGCAGCACGGCATCGGCGATTGCGTCGAACGGCGTGGGCTGCGCGTTGACGATGACGAGGCGTGCGCCGGCGGTCCGGGCCATCGGCACGACCGCGGCAATGGGATACACGCTGAGGCTCGTACCGACGGCCACGAGGCAGTCCGCGCCGGTCGCGGCGTGCACGGCGCGGTCGATCACCTCGACGTCGAGCGGCTGGCCGAACGAGATCGTGTCGCTCTTGAGGATGCCGCCGCAGTCCATGCAGGGCGGGTCCTCCTCGCCCGCGCGCACGCGCGCCAGCACCTCCGGCATCGGGCACCGCGTGCCGCACGACAGACAGACGGCCCGATGCAGCGTGCCGTGCACCTCGACGACGCGGCCGGGGCTGTTGCCGGCGCGCTGGTGCAGGCCGTCGATGTTCTGGGTGACGAGCGCCACCAGCCCGCCGCGCTGTTCGAGCGACACGAGCGCGCGATGGCCGGCGTTGGGCTCGGCTGTCCACGCCGGGTGCGCGAGGCGGCTTTGCCACGACAGCCGGCGCACCTCGGGGTCGCTGACGTAGTGGCGGATGTCGGACATCCGCTCGGCCTTCGGGTTCAGCGTCCAGACGCCCTGCGGTCCACGGAAGTCGGGGATGCCGGAGTCGGTGGAGATCCCGGCGCCCGTCAGGACGACGAGGCGCCGCGCGTCGCGGACCAGGCGGCGCGCGTCAGCCGACACGGAAGCCATGGCTCCAGCATACCGTCCCGCCGCCGGGCGCGGCCCGCCGGGCCTGACCCTCATGGACGGGCCTGGCGATCAATCTCCATGTCAAGTATCTTGACGTCGAGATAAATGACCGTCATGCTGACAGGACGAAAGGAGGCCGTGACATGACGATCACCCTGCCAGTCCTCGCGCGCCTGACGGCGTTCACTCGCAATCCCGAGGGCGGCAACCCGGCCGGTGTCTGGCTCGGCCACGTCCTGCCCGGACCGGCGGAGATGCAGCGCATCGCCGCGGAGGTGGGCTACTCGGAGACGGCGTTTCTCGCGGGCGCCGGAGACGATGCCTACCGGGTCCGTTACTACAGCCCGGAGGCCGAAGTCTCGTTCTGCGGGCACGCCACTATCGCTTCAGGCGTGCTGCTCGGTGAACTGCTGGGCACGGGCACCTACCGCTTCGACACCGTCATCGGCGAGGTGGCCGTCCGCGTGGACCGAGACGACGAGGGCGTTCGTGCCTCGCTGCAGTCCGTGGCACCGCAGCAGGCCGAGCCGCCGCCCGTGCTGCTTGACGGTGTCCTCGCGGCACTCGGCTGGCATGCGAAGGACCTGGATCGCGCCATCCCACCGAGGCTCGCGTGGGCAGGCGCATGGCACCTGGTCCTGGCCGTTGCCGAGCGTTCCCGGCTGCAGGCGCTCGACTACGACTTCGATGCCCTCAAGGGCCTCATGCTGGATGCCGGCCTCACGACGCTGCAACTGGTGTGGCGCCAAGATGAGCGCACCTTCCACGCACGCAATCCGTTCCCCGTGGGCGGCGTGGTGGAAGATCCAGCCACTGGCGCGGCGGCCGCGGCGCTCGGCGGCTACCTGCGGGACGCGGGGCTCATCACGCCCCCGGCACGCTTCGTCATTCATCAGGGCCACGCGATGGGCCGGCCGAGTCGTATCGACGTCGAGGTTCCCGTCGCGGGCGGGGTCACGGTCAGCGGCCCCGCGGCATGGCTGGAGCCGCCGCCCTGGGCTTCCGCCGACGCCGCCACAGGTGACGCAGTCCGCGCAGCACAGGACCACAGCGGCGCCGACCCCCTGCCTGCGGGGTCGCGATGAGCCGCGACTTTGCTGACCACCTCGTGGCGCAGTGGGCTGCGACGCGCCCCGACCTGGACCCGGAGCCCATGGCGATCGTCGTCCGCCTCATGCGACTCGGGGCGCTTCTGGAGGAGCGGCTCACCGCCGTGCTCCGGGAACACGACCTCACGGTCTGGGAGTTCGACGTGCTGGCGACGCTCCGCCGAAACGGCCCGGAGGGGCTCCCTCCGAAGCAGCTGCTGCGCGAGCTGCTCCTCTCGTCGGGCGCCATGACCCACCGCATCGACCGTCTGGAGGAAGCCGGGCTCGTGAAGCGGTCGGCGGACCCGGCCGACCGGCGCGGCACCATCGTCCGCCTGACTTCTGCCGGCGTGCGCAGGGTCGATCCCGCGGTGCGCGACCGCTTCGAAGACGCCCGGCAGGTGGTGGCGCTGCTCGAACGGGGTGAAGCCCGCGCGCTGCGCGCCGCGCTTCGGAAGCTTGCCCTCGCACTGCAACCCTCACCCTGGTAGTCCCACCACCGAGGCCCTGGAGCATGCGGTGCCAGGCGCGAGCACCGCGACGGCCCGCGTGCCGACGATGCCGGACGCGTGGTGGAGACGGCCGCCCGGCCCGCGAGGTACCATCGTCAGGCTGACGCGACCGGCACGCGTCAGGCGGACGCTGCGGCGCGCGCGTGCGTCGAAGACGCACGGCAGGTGGTGGCGTCGCGACGCGCGCACGGTGCGCCCCGCGCATCGAATGCGCGCGGTCGAACGCGGGCCGGATCAATCCCTGGAGCACGAAATGCCCTACGTGAATGTACAGATCACCAGAGACGGGGTCACTCGGGAGCAGAAGGCGCAGGTGGTGGCCGAGATCACGGCCACGCTGGTGACGGTGCTCGGCAAGCGACCCGAGCATATTCATATCGTCATCGATGAAGTGGATCCCGATAACTGGGGTTTTGCCGGGCTGCTCACCCCGGAGTACCGCGCCAGGGCCGCCGCGAAGGGATGACGCCGGCCACGGCAGCGGACTGCCGGTCGTGAATGGTCAACGACACACCACTGGTTGACCCGGCGCGACCGGGAGCGTAGGCTGGAACGCCGTCGAATCCGTCCACACGACCACCCGGAGGAGTACTCCCGTGAGACTGCTGCTCACCGTCCTCGCGTTCGCCCTGACCGCCACGTTCCCGCACGCCCAGGCGCCGGCACCGGCCGACGGCCCCTTCGACCGGCTCGTGTTCCGCTCCGTCGGGCCAGGGCTGTCGTCAGGACGCATCGACGACTTCGCGGTGCTCGAGAGCAATCCCTCCATCTACTACGTGGCCACCGCGACGAGCGGCGTCTGGAAGACCGTGAACAACGGCACGACGTTCACGCCGGTGTTCGACGACCAGCCGGTCAGCTCCATCGGCGCCATCGCGATCGGCGCCCGCGATCCGAACCTCGTCTGGGTGGGCACCGGGGAGAACAACAACCGGCAGAGTTCCTCGTGGGGCGACGGCGTCTACAAGTCGACCGACGGCGGCGTCACCTGGCGCAACATGGGCCTCGGCACCAGCAAGCAGATCGCCCGCGTCATCGTCGATCCCGTCGACTACGACGTCGTCTACGTCGCGGCGCTCGGCGACCTCTGGGGCCCCGGCGGCGACCGCGGCGTGTTCAAGACGACGGACGGCGGCCTCACCTGGACGCGTGTGCTCTTCGTGGACGACGAGACGGGCGCGACCGATCTCGTCATGGATCCGTCGAACAACAAGACCCTGTATGCGTCCACCTACCAGCGGCGCCGGCAGCAGTGGGGGATGAACGGCGGCGGGCCGGGCAGCGCGCTGTGGAAGTCCACCGACGCCGGCCGCACGTGGACGAAGCTGGAAACGGGCGTGCCCGCCGGACCGAAGGGCCGCATCCAGATGGACATCTGGCGCGCGAACCCGCGCGTGCTCTACGCGCGCATCGAACACCCCGAGGAGGGCGGCGTCTACCGCACCGACGATGCGGGCGCGAGCTGGCGCAAGCTGTCGGACCTCAACCCCCGGCCGATGTACTTCAGCAAGATCCGCATCGACCCCACGACCGACTCGCGCATCTACGTGCTCGGCGTCCAGCTCCATGTGTCGGACGACGGCGGGCGCACGTTCCGGAATGACGGGGGCCGCAACATCCATGTCGACCATCACGCCATGTGGATCAATCCGCACAACCCCGATCACCTGCTGGTCGGCAACGACGGCGGCGTGAGCGTGTCGTACGACCGCGCGGCGACGTGGCGGTGGATGCCGAACCTGCTCTTCGCGCAGTTCTACCATGTGAGCTACGACATGGAGACGCCGTACAACATCTGCGGCGGCCTGCAGGACAACTACACGTGGTGCGGGCCGAGCGCCGTGCGCACCAACACGGGCATCATCAACCAGGACTGGTGGATCATCAACGGCGGCGACGGCTTCGTCGGCCTCGTCGATCCGTCGAACTCGCGCATCGCCTACGCCGAGTCGCAGGACGGCCGTCCCAACCGCATCGACCAGCTCACCAACGAGCGCCGGACGATTCGGCCGGAGCCGGCGGCCGGCGAGCCGCCGCTGCGCTTCAACTGGGACACGGCCATGTTCCTGTCGCCGCACGACCCGGCCACGATCTACGTCGGCGCCAACCGGTTGTTCCGGTCGCGCGACCGCGCGCATTCGTGGGAGGCGATCAGCCCGGACCTCACGACCAACACCGACCGGACGACGCTCTCGATCATGGGCGTGGCCGACAACGACATCCGCATCGCGAAGCACGACGGCGTCGGCATCTTCGGCAGCATCGTCACGGCCGCCGAGTCGGAGCGCGTGGCCGGCCTGCTGTATACCGGCACCGATGACGGCGTGGTCAGCGTGTCGAGGGACGCGGGGCAGACGTGGGCCAATGTGACCGCGAACCTCCCGTCGGTGCCGAAGTTCACGTACGTGTCGAAGGTCGCGCCGTCGCGCTTCGACGACGGCACCGTGTACGTGACGCTCGACGGGCACCGCGGCGGCGACTTCGCGACGTATGTGTTCACGTCCACCGACTTCGGCCGGAGCTGGCGCTCGATCGCGTCGAATCTCCCCCAGGGCCAGGTGGCGCGCACCATCACCGAGGACCTGAAGAACCGGGACGTGCTGTACCTGGGCACGGAGACGGGCCTCTTCGTCACGTTGGATCGCGGCACGTCGTGGGCGCGCCTCAAGGCGAACCTCCCGACCGTCCCGATTTACGAGATCACCCTGCACCCGCGCGACAATGACATGATCCTCGCCACCCACGGACGCGGCGCGTGGATCCTCGACGACCTCACACCGATCCAGCAGTGGACGAAGGCGGCCGGGTCGCCGGTGTTCGCGTTCGATCCGCCGCCCGCGGTGGCGTTCAACCAGGCCAACGACCAGAACATCCAGTTCCAGGGCGACACCGTGCTCACGCTGCCGAACCCGGAGTTCGGCGCGGCGCTCGGCGCGCGGCTCGCCGCGGACGGCAAGGAGGCGAAGTGGACCATCCGCGACGCGGCTGGCGCGGTCGTGCGCGAGATCGCCGGTGATGACATGAAGGACAGGGCGAAGGCTGGCTTCAATCTCGTGCACTGGGACCTGCGCGTGGCGCCGCTCAGGCCGATGCGGAGCCAGCAGGGCGGCGGTGGCGGCGGCGGCTTCGGCGGCGGCGGCGCCAACGGGCCGTTCGTGCTGCCGGGCACGTATCGCGCCACGCTCACCGTCGACGGCCGCGAGGCCAACGTCGTCACCGTGCAGGTGACGGGCGACAAGGACATCGAGATCACCGATGCCGATCGGAAGACCTGGCATGACGCCGCGCTCGCGATGCACCGGCTGCAGCAGACGGCCAACGATCTGGCCGATGCCGTCACCGATGCCTGGAGCGGACTCCAGACGATCCAGGAGCAGACGCGCGGCCGCACCGTGCCGGCCAACCTGCAGTCGCAGATCGACGGGCTGCAGAAGGAGCTCACGGGCCTGCGCACGCGGCTCGGGCTGGCCGGCGGCGGCTTTGGCAACACCGCAAACCTGCGCGGCCGCATCGGGCAGATCAAGGGCGGCATCATGGGCATGACCGCCGTCCCGACGGAGACGCTGACGCGGCAGATGCAGGAGGCGCAGTCCGAACTGCCCGCGCTCGTCACGGACACGAACGCGGCCACGGCGAAGGTCGCGCCGCTCATCCAGGCGCTCGTCAGCGGCGGCGTGATCCCGGCACCGATCGCGCCGGTGCCGCCCGGCCACTAGCCATCAGGAGGGGCGGGCGCCCCGCCCCTCCGACCGGCATCGTGTCAGGCGCCGCTGGTGCTACACTGCGCATGCCATCCCCTGGCATCTACGACGCCCCCGCGATTGAGGACTGCCCATGCTCCGCACCCTCAGCGTCGTCCTGTGCCTCGCGATCACCGTTGGCGTTCAGGCCCAGGTCCCCGGCTCCCTCCGGCTGCCGCCCACGCGGCTGCCCTCGTTTGCCGATCTGGTCCGCGGCGAGCCCCCGCTCGTCACCAACATCACCACCATTCCCGTCCACGGCTGGCCGGAGTTCGATCGGCTGCGGCTCGACGGCTTCACGCCGCTCACCAACGCCGAGCGTGGCCCCGACTTCCGGTATCACCTCGCGCCTGGCCGGTACGAGATCCAGCTCAGGAGCTTCTGCGCGCGCGGGTACACGTATGGCCCCACGGCCGGGGATGGCTACGTCCTCGGGTCGTGGACGGGCTCGAAGGCCACGCTCCTCCGCGAGGTGATGCAGCGTTACACCGAGCAGGGCGATGCGGTGGACCAGCGCGACGTCCAGTTGCTCGTCTGGGCGATCCTGTCGCGCGCCAACCCGCACGAGATGCGCGGCGGCGCCCGGCGCGCGATGATCGCCCTGCTCGGCGACCGCGGCGCGGAGCTGCTGGCCCAAGGCGCGCTCGATCACTACTCGGACAGCGTCGCGCGCACGCTCTTCGGCCGCGCGAACCGGACGCTGCGCCCCCTGCTCGACTACGAGAACCGCATGCGCGGGATGTTCCGCGAGGCGAACCGCTCATACGAGGACTTCGAGCGCCTGACGATGCGGCCCGAGCCGCGCGACGCGAAGACGCTCATCCCGCGGGAGCGCTGGAATCTGCATCCCGGCGGCTACCTGGTCCGCATCACCTCGACCGGCTACTCGCGATCGACGATGCAGATCGTCGTGCCCGCCTCGCCCGTGATCACGCGCGATGCACTGCGGCGCGTCACACGCTTTGCGATCGACGACTACGCGCTCACGATCACCTACCGTGACCAGAGCCCCGGCGTGCCGTATCCCGGCGACCCGGGCCTCGTCGCGCATGCCGTGACGCACGTGCGCATCGAGGTGCCTGCCGCCCGCGGCGGGGCGCTGGCGCGGGACGTCGACGGCTGGATCTTCACGGGCACGCCGGCCCGCCGCCAGGCGCGCGGCGGCGACGTCGCGCCGGCCGGCCTCTTCCGCGTGCGGATGGCGCCGTCAGCGCACGAGGCGTCTGGCGCAGCTGTCCGTGCAGGCGCCGCGGACACCGCGTTCCAGTTCGACTGGGGACGCCGGGCGGAGCAGGCCTCCGAGATGCGCGACCGCATCGAGACCTACGAGGAATGGTACGCACGGCAGGAGCGGATCAAGCGCGGTGAGCGGCCCGACGAGGACGTGTTCGACTCGGGCCATGTCGGGGACCTGATCGACTCGCTCTTCGGCGGCGAGGACGATCGCCTCGAGCAGATCGGCGAGACGCACGGCCGCCTGGCCGAGTGGCTGGCCCACGCCACGCGGCTCATCGACGGCCTCGGCGGAGAGACGCCCGTCGACCCCACGGACAGTCCCTTCGCGCCGGGGCGCGCGGGAGGGCAGACGCTCATCAGTTCCGGGCTCACGCCCTGAGATGCGATCGCCCCCCGGGGGGGGGCGCCGATATACTGAGAGGCAATGGACGCACGACGGAAGCCGGCCGACGCGGGACTCGATCAGCACGACGACTGCTTTGCGCTCTTCGACGCCGTGTTCAGCGCGCTGGCGACGGAGTTGTCGTGGGAGGACACGCCGGAGGCGCCGGTCGAGGAGACGCCGGACGCCCTGCGGCTGGCCCTCGCCGCGGACCCCGTCGGCGTGGCGCCTGCGCCTGCCGTCGTGACGGCGCCGGAGGCCGCGGTGGCGCCCTCGGGCTTCATCACTGACGAGGCGCTGGACGCGCTCGATACCCTGCGGCCGCCCGGTCTGGACGAGGCGATCCAGGAGGCTCGCGCCCCGGGCTTCGATCGGTTTGACGCGGCGTTCGATCAGATCGACGCATCGATCTCCGCCAGCGTCACGGCCGTGCCGGCGCGCGTCTCGGCAGCCGGCCGTCCCACCGCGAATGCCGACGCCCACTGGTTCGATGACGACGTCTTCGAGCGTCTCGACGGCGCGATGCGGTCGGTGCCCGCACGCGGAACCCCGCTCGCCCTGGCGCCTGCCGGCGGGATCGCACCCGCGACAGTACGCGAGGCGCAGATGCTCGGGAGCGGTGGCCGTCTCGACCGTGCCCTGGCGGTGCTGGAGGGGCTCTGGGACGTGCGCGAGCGGATCGACGGGGACGTGACGCCCGCGCTGCGGCAGGACGCCGCGCGGAGGCTGGACGATGCGCGCCGGCTCTGCACGGATCTTGGACTGCAGACGGCGGGCGTACGGGCGGCGTTCGCGATCGCGGCGCTCGAGCACGCGCACCAGGCGACGCTGCGCACGGAGATCGACGAGCTGGCCCGCCACATCCGCCACGACCTGCGCACCTGGTCCATCTGGCCGGTCTCCGCCAGCCGGGCCTGGATGCTCGGGCTCACGTGCAGCCCGGCCGTGCAGGCGGCGTTCCCGTCAGCACAGCCCGATGTCACCGAGGCCGGCCTCTGCCTGGGCCTGGCGCGTCATGCGGCGGCGGTGTTCCACCTGGTGCGTGCGGGCCAGCGCGGGGTGCGGGCGCTGGCGGTGGCCGCCGACGCGGGCGCGGCACAGGCGGCGGGGCACGACCGCCTCGATCCGTTGATCGCCATCATCGAGTCGCGCGTCGGCGAGGTCGACGCGTGGCCTGAGGGCGCCGTGCGGACGCAGGCCCTGATGTTCCTCCGGCCCGGCCTCGACGAGGCGCGGTCGCTCCGGGAGTGGGCGCGGCGCCTGTCGCCCGAGGCGGGCGGCGCGCTCGAGGAGCGCGACGTGCTGGCGGCGCTCCAATGCACGACCCGGCTGCTCGACCACCTGGCCGAGCGTGTCTCCGAGCGCCAGGACCGCACGCTCGGCAAGCGGGACTTCACCCGCGCCGCTCGCCCGGCCCGCACAGGATCTACGTCCGGTGCCGATGCCCGTTGAGGCCGAACAGCTGCGGCGTCTCGGCTTCGAAGTCCACCTCGATCAGGACCGCCGGCTCGTCGCCCACCACCCAGGCGTCGTGCCCCGGGTGGATGGTGATCACCTGCGGCGCCAGGAACTCCTCGGTGCAGCCATCGGGATACTCGACGTGCACCTGGCCGCGCGCGAGGAACCCGACATGGGCGTGCATGCAGCGCTCGGTGCCGACGATGGGCTGCATGTGCGTGGACCAGCGGAAGCCTGCCGGGTACACGACCCGCTTGATGCGTCCCGTGCCCGCGGGGGCGACATCCATCTGCACGCCCGCGACCTCGCGGCGATCGGTGTTCGTCATCGGCGCCAGCAACGGATCTGAGTGCGTCATGCCTGCCTCCTGTGTGCCGCCGCGTTCGTGACCTGACGGACGCATCGTATCCCGGTTTGCCTGGAGCCGTGCCCTTCAGGGCCGGGGCCGCGTGGCCGGTCCGTGCAGCACCCGGCCGGGGCGCGCGGCCGTCATCGCGCCATCTTCGAACGCGACGTCGCCGTTGACGATCACCAGGCGCACGCCTTCGGCGTAGCTGTGCGGCTCGTCGAACGTCGCGGTGTCGCGGATGGTGGCGGCGTCGAACACGGCGATGTCGGCCTTCAACCCCTGGCGAAGCACGCCACGGTCGCTGAGACCCAGGCGCTGGGCTGGGAACGACGACATCTTCTGCACCGCGGTCTCGAGCGGGATGATCGCCTTGTCGCGCACGTAGACACCGAGCACGCGCGCGAACGTCCCGTAGCTTCTGGGGTGCGGGACGTTGCGGCCGAAGACCGGCACCTCGCCGTCCGACGCGATCATCGTCGCCGGATGCGCGAGGATGCGTTCGAGGTCCTGCTCGCCGATGGCGTGGAAGATGCCGCCGCAGCCGCCCTGCTCGACGATCCACATGGCCGTCTCGGCGGCGTTCTCGAGCGAGACGGCGAGGCCGCGCCCCTCGGTGATCTGCGCCAGCGTCTGGCCCGCGAGTGAGGGGTCGAAGCCGCACGCCGACACCGACACGTTCTTCGGGTCGCCGCCGCCGCGCTCGTCACGGATGATCGCCGTGCTCTCGGCCTTGATCTTCGCGCGGATGGCGGGGTCCTTCAGGCGGGCGAGGGTCGCCTCGCGGCCGCCCTCCTGCGCCCACGAGGGCAGCAGCGCCGCGCCGATGCTGGTCGCCGACGCGGTGTACGGATACTGATCGATGGTCGCGTCCACGCCGCGCGCCCGTGCCTCGTCAATCAGGCGGAGCGTCTCCACCGAGCCGCCCCAGTACTTCCGCCCCACGACCTTGTGGTGTGTCACCTGCGTGGGCAGCCCGCCGCGCTCGCCGATCGCGATCGTCTCGCGCACGCTGTCGATCAGGCCCCGGGCTTCGTCGCGCATGTGCGAGATGTAAATGCCGCCCATGCGGCCGGCCACCTGCGCGAGCGCGACCACCTCGTCAGTGGGCGTGAAGGCGCCGGGCACGTAGAACAACCCCGAGCTCAGGCCGAACGCGCCGTCTTCCATGCCGCGGGTGACGAGCGCGCGCATGGCGTCGAGTTCGGCGGGGGTGGCGGCGCGGTCCACCTCGCCCATCACCTCGCTGCGCACCGTGCCCTGCCCGATGAAGGTGGCGAAGTTGGGCGTGATGCGCGTCGCCTGCACCTTGGCCAGAAACTCGGCAATCGGCAGCGGCGAGCTGCCGTCCGGGCCTTCGACCAGCGTCGTCACCCCCTGCCGCACGTAGTTGTCAGCGGTCGGCACCTCGAAGATGCCGCGCCGCGCGTGTGTGTGGATGTCGATGAAGCCCGGTGCCACGACGAGGCCCGTGACGTCCACGACGCGACGGGCCGGCGCCGTGATGGACGGCGCGATCCGGACGATGGTGTCGCCCGTGATCGCGAGGTCGGCCTGGTACCACGGGCTGGCGGTGCCGTCCACGATACGGCCGCCGCGGAGCACGAGGTCGTACGTCGGCGTCTGGCCCGACGTGAGCACGGGAATCAGCAGGAGGAGCGGCAGCCATCGGCGCATGGCGCGACTATAGCCGCAGGCGGGCGTCGAGGGAAGCGTCAGTTGGCCCTGAAAAGTGAAGAGCCCGCCCTTTCGGGCGGGCTCTCGAAGAACGGCAACCGGAGGTCGCGGCTACCTGCGACCCTGGCTCTTCGGCACGAAGACCGTGCAGGTCTTCGTGCTCGCGTTGCCGGCCGCATCGCGTGCCTCCACCGTGATGGTGTAGGTGCGGCCGTTGCCACTGCCGGAACGCTCGGCACGGAGATCGACGGACAGCGGGCCGGTGATGACGATGTCACCCACCGTATCGCCATCGCCCAGGCCGTTGTCGGGCTCGCTGCTGGTCACGCTGATGATCTTCAGCGAGGTGACGCCGACCACATCGCTGGCGACCGCGTTGACGTTGATCGCAACCATCCGGTGATTCGGCGGCCAGATCGTCGCTTGTGACGGCGTGACGTCACCGATCGCCGGCGCGGTCGTGTCCTGCACGGTCACGGTGAACGACGCGGAGCTCGCGTTGCCGGCGGCATCCGACGCGGTGACGGTCACGGTCGTTGTGCCGATGGGGAACGTGGCGCCGGACTCCGTGCTGTAGGTAATCGACACGACGCCCACCGCGTCGGTGGCGGTCGCGGGATCGTAGGTGACGATGGCACCAGCGGCGCTCGTCGCCTCGGCAATCAGATTGCCCGAGATGCTCGTAATCACCGGTGGCGTGGTGTCTTCGACCGTGACGGTGAACGTGTCCTGGCTCGAGTTGCCGGCGCTGTCCGTCGCCGTCACCGTCACCGTGGTGCTCCCGATCGGGAACAGGCTGTTGGACGCCGGCGCCGCCACAGGGTCCACGGTGCCATCGACATCATCCTCGGCCGTCACGGTGAAGGCCACGAAGGCTCCGCCCGGCTGGGTGGCCTCGGCGACGAGGTCGGTCAGGGCGCCGATCACCGGCGGCGTGGTGTCGGACGGCGGCGGCGGCGGCAGGTCCTCGCCGGGATTGTTGTCCTGGAAGGATTGAACGGTCTCGAGCCGGAACTTGCCGCCAGCCAGGCCGCCACCATCCCAGATGATGAAGCTGAGCTCGTGCGGCCCCGCGCCAGTCAGGCTGATGGTGTAGCGCCCGGTGCCGTTGATCGACCAGTTGTCATCCTGAACGCCGATGAGCTGGTCGTTCAGATAGATCCAGGAACAGTTGTCGGCAAGAAACTGCAGGACGAAGTCGCCCGCGCCCGTGACGGTGGTGCTGTACTTCGTCCAGTTCTGCCCGGACGGTCCACGGGAATTCAAGTCCGACCACGCATTGATCCAGTGCGCGGCGAAATCGTACGGCGCATCGTCTTCCCACGGATGCGATCCCAGGGGGAAGGCGAACGCGGCGTGGGGGTTCACCCAGTTGGCATTCGGCCCGACCGCAGGCACCGCCGAGCACTGCGATTGCCAGGGGTGGAAAGCGGAGGCTGGGAAAATCGGATCCCAGGTCGTGACGGCCGCCGTGCCGCTGGCAAACACGGTCACCACCGGCGGGGCGAACACCGTGGTGTTCAAGAACACGCTGTATCGGCGGGCGTCGCGGCCGACGGTTCCGATGTCGGGCTTTCCGTCCCCATTGAAATCAGCCACGGCAACGTCGCGCGCATTGTCGTTGGTCAAGAACAGGTGTTCGGTGCCGAGCGCCCCGGTCCCGTCCCCGAGCCGCACCACGTTGTGTCCCACGACGACATCCAGGTGACCGTCGCCGTTGATATCTGCCGTGGTGACCGAGCCGCCGCCCAGTGTGTACTCGGCCGGCGGTGCACTGAATGTTCCATCACCGCTGTTGAGGTGGACCAGCAGTGGCCCGCCGGCCGCCTGGATGAGATCCGGTGTGCCGTCGTGGTTCAGATCGGCCACGGCCACATCAAACGCGTGGACTGGAATCTGGACTGGTGTCGTCTGCAGCGTGCCATCCCCGTTGCCGAAGAAGATATTGGTCCTGCCGGACTGCGTGCTGGTCACGACGAAATCGGCGCGGCCGTCGCCGTTCAGGTCAGCGATGACGCCGCGGCCGACCGAGGGACCGCCGGTGTTCGGCACGATGTTGGTCACCTGACCGGCGGCGAAGGTGCCCGTGCCATCGTTCACATGCACCCGCAGAGTGCCCCACGCGTCGCCGGTAATGAAGTCGGGATACCCGTCGCCATTCAGATCACCGACGGTGACCGAGCGGCCGCCACCGGCATAGGTGGTGAGGGTGAATTGCGGCACCCCGTTCGTGTCGTTCCCCGTGTTGATCAGCACGGTCGCGTTGCCCGGGCCATTGCTGGTCAGGACGGCATCGAGCCTGGCGTCGCCGTTCAGGTGGGCGGCCCGGATCGGCCCGGGGTTCGTCCCAGGCGCACTGACATCGTGTTTTGTAAACGTGCCGTTGCCGTGGCCGAGCATCAGGCGCAAGGAGGTGGTTCCGTCGGTGACGAGGGCGTCCAGATTGCCGTCACCGTTGAAGTCGCCCACCGCCGCAGCTTCGGGAAAGGCTGTGCCTGAGCCGGTACCGGACGTGACGAGCGCGCTGAAGGTGGGTGCCTGTGCAAGTGACCGCGCGGGAAGCCCGAGAGCGACCAGCACGAGCGCCGTGATTGAGAGCCGATGGGCTGGGGAGCCAATCCTCATCATTCGTTGTTTCTCCTGCAGGTCAAGCCTGCGAGGTGACACAATGAGGCACAGGCGGACGAGAAGTCCTTTAGCGGGCGTTGGTGCCCTCTTTATTCTTCATTTATCTCCCCCAGCTCAACCGTTTTAACGCCCTCGAGCGCACGCCAGAAACTGGGTCATCCGGTGCCGCTCTCGTACAGACGTCGCGCTCACGATTGGGGCGGGGAGACCCCCACTCTCTCGAGCAGCCGCTGGAATGCCGGATCCCCGCGCAGCGAGTCGTAGTCGGGATGGGTGAGGAGATGGATGGCCGCGTCTTCGCGACGATCGAGCGCGGTGGCGATCCAGCGCAGGGCCTCGCCGCGCTCACCGAGCCGCGCGTACTTGAGCGAGAGGAACGTCGCGTTCTGCGGCCCGCCTGGCGAGGTGGCCTCGGCGGCCTCGAGCTGCGCAATCTCCAGGCGAAGCACGGCCGGCAAGCCGCCGGCCCGGTACGCCTCGCGCAGTGCCTCGATCCAGTCGAGCGTGGCCCCGCTCAGCACCAGCGCGCGCCAGTGCTCTTCGAGGCTCTCCCGCTCGCGCCCTTCCGCCGCGAGCACTTCAGCCATCCGTCGCGGCACCCAGTGCCAGTTCGGGTTGGCCGCGGCGGCGGCCTCGACCACCGCGCGCGCCTCCGCGACGCGGCCGGCCCGCAGCAGTGGCGGCACGAGGTCGCTGTCAATCGCGAGGGCGTTCGGCTCGAGCGCCCGTGCGCGGCGCAACTCGGCAATCGCCTCGTCGTACCGTCCCAGCAGGCCCAGCATCTCGCCGTACCAGTGGTGCGCGAGCGCGTACGACGGGTCGGCCTCGATCGCGCGCCTGAACGCGGCCTCGGCATCGCGCCAGCGCCACTCGAACTTGTAACGGAGGAACGCGAGCGACGTGTGCGCCTCGGCCAGACCGGGATCCAGCGCGAGGGCGTGCTCCGCATGGGCCTTTGCCCGGGCATGGCGGACCTCCGCCGGCAGGCCCGACAGCGTGAGATTGTAGCAATCCGCGAGCCCCGCGTACGCGCGCGCGAACGCCGGCTCGATCGCGATCGCCTGCTCGTAGCGCACAATGGCCTGCTGCACGGAATGCGGCGTCCTGAGCCGCCACAACTCGCGCCCCTGGACGAAGAGGTCGAAGGCCGCCTGGTTCACGCCCCCCGGGGGACCCTCCGTCGCGAGCACATCGAAACGCCGGCCCAGGCCCCCGGCCACGCGCGCGCCGATGGCGATGCCGACGACGGGCTCGACCGGCGGGACGTCGAACACCGACGCCCACAACTGCCGCTGGTCGCGGGTGCGTGTCAGCTGCACGGTGACACGCCAGGGATCGCGTGATCGATCGACCGTCGTCGTCAACACGGTGTCGGCCTGGAGCCGCCGGCCGGCCTCCAGCGCGCTCTCCCCCGGCGCGCCGCCGGTGGCCATCTGCGTGGGCAGGGTCGTCTGCCGCGCCAACTGCGCCGCAATGGCCTCGGCCAGCCCCTCGACCACCGCCGAGTCGCCGGCGGCGCGAACGGGCAGGACCGCGACCTCGCGTACACGCGTCTCGGTTGTGGGGATGGCGAGCCAGACGAGGAGGCTGGCCGCGGCCACGAGCAGCGCGGCCGGGAAGAGCCAGTTTGGCGTCGTTCGCGGTGCCACGGCGGGCGCGGGCGTCCCGGCGGGCGTGACGGCTGCGCCCGCTGGCGCGAGGGCCGGTGCTGTCGGACCCGGTTCGGGAGCGACCGCCGGCCCGGCCTCCGATCGCTTGTGGGTGACCGCCGCGACGAATCGATAGCCACGCCCGCGCACGGTTCCAATGCACGAGGCGCCGCCCCCGGGGGCATCGAGGGCCTTGCGCAGCGCCGCGATGTGAAACGCGATGTTGCCTTCCTCGACGACTGCATCGCGCCAGACGGTGCCAAGAATCTCGTCCTTGGACACCAGCCCTGGCGCCCGAACCAGCAGCAGCGCGAGCAGTTCGAGCGACTTGTTCGGCAGGGACACGACCCGGCCGCTGGCGCTGGTCAGACGCCATTCCGACGGTTCGAAGGTCCACTCGCCCCACTGGAAGACCGGTGCGGGTTGCATGGTGAGCAGCCTAAAGCCTACTCCAGCCGCCAGATTAGGCCGTAAATGAAAAGTAAAGACTTCTCGAGGTCCGTCCAACCATGAGACGCGCCTTCCCGCAGCGGCGCCCCGAGGCACCGAGGGGCTTGCGGACCTCGTCGTGCCGCTCGCTGAGATTCTGGCTGAGCAGCAGGAACAGACTGGTGTCGTCGCGCGCCCAGAAGCGTAGGAACTGCGCGCGCGGCCGCTTGGGCTACTGGCCGCCGAGCGCGGCGATCCCCGCCATCGCCACCTGCGCGTCCTGCTGCGACGTGACGCCGCTCACGCCGACGGCGCCGATGATGCGGCCGTCCACCGTGATCGGCACGCCGCCTTCGAGCGGCATCAGGCCGTCGACGCCCAGCAGGGCGTGGCGTCCCCCGGCGATCGCATCCTCCAGCGCCTTGGTCGGCCGCTTCATGCGTGCGGACGTGCGCGCCTTCCCGATGGCGATGTCGATGCTGCCCGCCTGCGTGTCGTCGATCTTATGGAGGGCGATCAGGTCACCGGCCTCGTCGACGATGGCGATGGCGACGGTCCACTTGTGCTTGACCGCCTCCGCTTCGGCGGCCGCCATGATGCGCTTGGCG
Organism: Vicinamibacterales bacterium; assembly: GCA_030680175.1. Taxonomy (GTDB): domain Bacteria; phylum Acidobacteriota; class Vicinamibacteria; order Vicinamibacterales; family UBA2999; genus JAUXWO01. Next base: position 38,041 of record JAUXWO010000123.1, on the reverse strand, counting down.
CCGTCGAGCGTCAGGGCCTGGCGCGTGGTGAACTGCGCCTCGGCCGCGGGCCCGAGGACGAATCCGAGGGCGAGGTTCAGGGCGAGGGCGGTCAGCACGGTGCGAAGGTTCAGCATGATGCGCCCATCATACCCGGAGCCACGGCCGTCGGATCAGGCTCACGAGTGCGCAGGCGGCCGGTTCAGGAACTCGCGCATCAGCTCGGCATTGCGATCGTTGGCCCTGAACCACACGTCGCCGAAGAACCCGACGACGGGGATGGCGCCGAGGAGGATGTCGACGAAGACGTTCGACAGCATCTTGGACACGAGGGCCGGCGGCGGCCCGTAGTGCAGGGCCCGCGCGATCATCGACAGCGACACCGCCGCGCCGGCGAGGTCGCCCACGCCGGGGATCAGGCCGATCACGGGATCCAGCCCGACCTTGCCCAGGACGGGCACGGTGATCGCGCTGTCCATCAGGCGGGCCAGCCGCTCGATGTGCTCGCCGTACTTACGGTTCGCCTCCTCGAGCGGCACGCCCGAGGCCTGGGCGTAGGCGGCCATCCGCGTCGCCGTGCGCGCCGCCATCGGGCCGATCCGCCGATCGACCTGCCGGGCCACCTGCTCCGCCGTGCGGATGAACATCCACCGCGTGACGACGTACACCAGCGCGCCGGCGGCGAGGGCGAAGGCGAAGGCGGCGAGCAGCCAGAACAGCAGGGAGTCCCACATGGGTGGTCTCCCTGACGATAGCAGCTGTCGCGCTATGATGAGCGGGAACCGGTTTCATCCGAGAGGTACCCATGAAGTCTCATTGCCTGCGGAGCGCCGCCGCCTGTGCGCTGGCGGCCGTCCTGACGGCGCCCGTCGTGTTGGCGCAGGATCACCAGCCGCCCCACAAGCCCGAGCACATGGAGCATCGCTTCGACGACCCCGAGCGGTTCGCGAAGTCGTTCGACGACCCGGCGCGTGACGCGTGGCAGATGCCGGCGCGCGTGATCGAGGCGCTGGGCCTGGGCGCCGGCGGCACGGTCGCCGACATCGGCGCCGGCACCGGCTACTTCACGATGCGGCTGGCGAAGGCCGTGCCGCAGGGCACGGTGTACGCGGTGGACGTCGAGGCGGCCATGCTCGAGTTCATCCAGAAGCGCGCCCACGGCGAGCACATGATGAATGTGGTCACGGTCCAGGCCGCGTCCGACAGCCCGAACCTGCCGAAGCCGGTGGACGCGATCCTGATCGTGAACACGTACCATCACCTGCCGTCGCGCGTGTCGTACTTCGGGGCCCTCAAGGCGTCCCTCACCGCGTCGGGGCGCATCGCGATCGTGGACTACCGCAAGGACGCGCCGGCCGGTCCGCCTCCGGAGTTCCGCTTCGAGGCGGCGCAGATCATCGCGGAGATGCAGCAGGCCGGGTACCGCCTCGAGACGCAGCACGACTTCCTGCCGCAGCAGCACTTCCTCGTCTTTCAGCCCGTTCGCTGAACGTTCGCCATTCGCTATTCGCTATTCGCTATTCGCTGTTCGCCGATAGCCGATAGCCGATAGCCGATAGCCGATAGCCGAGAGCCGATAGCCGAGAGCCGAGAGCTGCCGACAGCCGACAGCTGATCGCCGATCGTGCTACCGGAGCGCCGCCGTCGCCGCCTGAATCGCGGCCGTGAGCGCGCGCATGCGCTCGGCGTAGATCTGCTCCCACGCCGCCACCTCGGCGTCCGTGCCCACTTCCACCTGGAAGCGCAGCCCCGGCAGCATCCACGCGGCGTAGCCGCTCCACGGATCGGGCGAGGCGTACACCGAGCGGTTCCACGCGCCGAACGGCAGTCCGCCCTCGTGGACCAGCGCCCGCTCGACCTGGATCAGCCGCGCGTTGATGCGCGCCAGATGCTCGGACGTGCGGGTGGCACGACGGTCACGCGCGGCGACGAAGGCGTCCGCCGCCGCCCGCAGGGGCTTCAACTCCGCGCGGAGGGCGGGGAAGCGGCCCGTGCGCTTGCGCTCGGTCGCCACGCCCTCGAGATCGCCGATGTGGCGCTCGAGGTCCGTCGCGTAGCGGACGAGATCGAACGGGAGGATGTCGTGGCTCGCCAGCCGCAGCGCGACGATGCCGTTCAACCGCGCGAGCGTCGGGCCGTATTCGAACTTCGGATCGCCGAAGCGCTCGAACCACGCGAACGTGTCGTAGTTCGAATGGTAGATGGGCGTCGCGCCAGACATGCCGGGCCCGGCCGCCGGGATCCCGATGTGCGAGTAGAACGGCACATGGTCGGAGCCGCCGCCGAGGTTGCCGAAGTCGGGCTCCTGGCCGCGTGGCAGGCGGGCCTCCCACTGCGCGTAGACCGGACTCCCCGTGTCGGGGTGCGTCACCGCGCGGCCGGCATCCACCATCAGGCGCTTGAGCGACGGCGACGAGGATCCGCCGAAGTTCGCGCCCGTGACCGCGGAGTCCGCGTTGATGTAGGCGACGGCCTTCTCGCGCAGCTCGTCGCGGAATTCCTCGACCCACTCCGCGGATCCCATGATGAAGAACTCTTCGGCGTCCCAGTGCGCGAACTTGATCGTGCGGCGCGGCCGGCAGTCGCCGTCGAGCGTACCGAGCGCGTCGGCGAGCGTGAGCAGCATCGCGGTGCCGCTGTTCGGGTCCGTGGCGCCGTGGCCCCAGGCGTCGTGATGCGATCCGAAGATCACCCACTCGTCGGGGAACTCGCGTCCCTCGATCGTGCCGACGACGTTGGCGACACGCGTGAGCTTTCGGGGCTGCTCGACGTGCAGGCGCACCGTGAGATCGGCCGGTCCCGTCAGCCGGTAGGTGAAGGGCAGCCCGCCCTGCCAGCCGGCCGGCACCGGTGCGCCCGTCATGCGCTGGAGGATCTCCTTCGCCGACCCGTACGGCAGCGGCACCACGGGGATCGTATGAAACGCCACATCGGCCGGGTCGAGCCGCGTGACGGCCTTCCCGCTGTCCGAGGGGTACGCCGGTTCGAAGGGCGTGAGCGGGTCGCCGGTGTAGTCGAGCGTCAGGTACGACCCGCGCTGCACGGTGCTGTCGTTGGCGAAGCGTCCCTCCGGATAGACGGGCCCGGACACGTAGCCGCCGTCCATCGGGTCGGTGTAGACGATGAGCCCGATCGCGCCGGCCTCCTCGGCGTACTTCGCCTTGTAGCCGCGGAAGTTGCCGCCGAACCGCGCGACGACGACCTTGCCCTTCACGTCCACGCCTGCCCTGGCGAGCGTCTCGAAGTCCTCCTTGCGCCCGTAGTTCACGTAGACGACCGGCCCCGTGACGTCGCCCTCGCCCGAGAACGCGCCCCAGCCGGTGCCGAGCGCCGGGTCCGCCGAGAAGCGGTCCTCCGCGACGACATTCTCCTGGTTGTTGAGCGGCATCCTGAGCGGCGTGACCAACGCAGCCTCCGACCGCACATGGTGCGGCAGGTACACGTCGTACTCATGGCGCTCGACCGTGAGGCCGGCCGTACGCATCGACTGCTCGAGGTACTCGATGACGCGGAAGCTCGCGGGGGAGCCGGCGACGTGCGGCTCGCGCGTGAGCCGCTCGAGGTGCGCGCGGAACTGCTCCGACCGCGGCCCCTCCAGTAGCCGTGCCTCGCACGGCGCCAGCGTCTGGACTGCGCTGGTGGAGAGATCCGCCGAGGCGGCGGTCCACGGCACCGCCACGGCGGCGGCGACGGAGACGGTCAGGAGGACGACGAGAGCGGTCTGTTTCATGGCCCGGTAGTTGTACCACGGAGCACCGCGGTACGTCAGGCCCCGTGCCGTGGACAGCGACGGTCCAGCCCGCCCCGTGTCACCATCGCCCCCGGGCCGCATCTCACCCACACCTGTGCGCCGTGCGGCAGATCGTCGCACCGCGTTTCGGATGGCGGGAAGTGCCGTACGATGGTCAGGAGTGGGTCCAGCCAGTGCCGGACGCCAGGTGCCGACTGCTGACAGCCGGAGAGGGCTCCATGAGAACCGTGATTGCGCTCGTCGTTGCCGGGGCCTTGGCCGTGCTGCTGGGGTTCGCCCTGCGGGAGCCGGCGCCGCCGCCCGATCCCGGGTCCGAGGCACAGGCCATCGCCGGCGCCATCATGAGTCCGTTCTGCCCTGGCCTGGTGCTGACGGCCTGCCCGTCCGAGAACGCGCGCGAGCTGCGCACCGAGATTCGCGAGCGGCTGGAGGCCGGCGAAGCGCGCTCGGCGATCGAGGCCGATCTGGTCGCGCGGTTCGGCCAGGGGGTGCTCGCTGATCCCTCGTCGCTCCCCGGTGGCCGCATCGCCGTGCTCGTGCCGGCCGCTCTCGGGCTGGCGGGGCTCGTGGCGATCGCCGCGTTCCTGCGGCGCTCCACGCGACGCGGCGGCGACACGGAGACCCCGCACGATCCGCCCCCCGACGACGCGCTGGCGGACCAGCTCGACGACGAGCTCGCGCGCCTCGGGTGAGCGCGCCTAGCGCGAGACCGGATACTTCGACAGCTTGCGCTGCAGCGACCGGCGGTGCAGGCCGAGGACCCGCGCGGCCTGCGAGATGTTGCCCTCGCACTCGGTGAGCACCCGCTGGATGTGCTCCCACTCCACACGCGCCAGCGACGGCACGGTGAACTCCGGCGCCCCGGCCGTCGCCGCCGGCTCGGCGTCCTCGAGCGCCGCCGCGATCTGATCCGCATCCACCGGCTTCGTCAGGTAGTTCGACGCCCCGAGCTTCAGGCTCTGCACGGCCGTGGCGATCGCGCCGTACCCCGTCAGCACGACGATGCGCGTCGTCTGGTCGATGGCGTGCAGCTCGCGCACCAGATCGAGGCCGTGGCCGTCGGGCAGCCGCAGGTCGACGACCGCCGCCTCCGCGCTCTCGGCGCGCGCGCACGCCAGCGCCTCCGCGATGGTCCGCGCCGGCCACACGACGTAGTTGCGCGCCGTCAGCGCCTTCGTCAGCCGTGTCAGCAGCGCCTCGTCATCGTCCACGAGCAGCAGGGTGCGGGCGTCAGCGTTCATGGGGCTCCTGGGGCAGCGTCAGTGTCACCGTCGTGCCGAGGCCGGGCGTGGAGGCCAGGTCGAGGCGTCCGCCCCATTGTTCCGCGAACGTGCGGACGAGGAAAAGGCCGAGGCCGAAGCCGGCGCCCGGCGGCTTCGTCGTGAAGAACGGCTCCCCGGCGCGCGCGCGGACATCGTCGGTCATGCCCGTGCCCGTATCGCGGACGATGAGGGCGAGTCCGCCGGAGACGACGTCGGCGGTGACGTGGACGGGCGCGGTGCCCGGCGACGCGTCGAGCGCATTCTTGATGAGCGTATGCAGCGCGCGCGCGGTGGCCTGCACCGGGACGCGCACGCGCCGGGCCGGATCGGCGTCGATGATCACCCGCGCCCGGCAGGCGTCATCGAGGCTCTCGAGCGCGGCGTCGACGATCGCCGCCACGTCAGCGTCACGCGGCGCCTGCGCGATGGTGTCGTCCGCGCGGCCGCTCATCTGATCGAGGATGGTGCGGCAGCGCTCGACCTGCGACCGGATCAGCCGTGCGTCCTCGGCAATCTCCGGCGGAATGCCCGGCCTGGAGGCCGCGTGATCCAGTTCGCGTGCCGTGACGGCAATCGTCGCCAGCGGCGTGGCGAGTTCGTGCGCCGCGCCCGCGGCGAGCGTCGTGAGCGAGGCCAGGCGCTCGCGCTCGGCGGCAACGCGGCGCGCGTCTTCGAGCGCCCGCTCGCGCGCTTCGACGGCCGAGCGGATCCGGGTGACGAAGCTGGCCGTCAGGAGGGCCGCGATGAGGAACGCCGCCCACATGCCCGCCTGGTGGCCCATGCCCGGCTGCATGGCCTCGTGCATCGCGTGGGGATCGAACACGGCGCGCAACGGCCCGACAAACAGCAGGCCATACGCGGCGACCGATGCCAGCGTCGCGACCCACGCCCACGCGGCGTTCAGGATGACGGCCGCGAGCGTGATGTAGACCAGGTAGCCAATCGTGAAGGGATTGGCGGGACCGCCCGTGGCGAGGATCAGGGCGGTGAGCAGCAGGAGGTCGAGCAGCACCACCGGTCCGAGCGACAGCCGCGTGGCCGCGTGGCCCGAGCGGAGCTGGAGCACGAGCCAGGAGTTGCTGACCGCCTGCACGGCCAGCGTGGCGGCCACGACGCGCACGTCGAAGCGCAGGCCGAGCGCCGTCCATCCCACCACCAGCGTGACGGCGGCGCCGGCGATCACGGCCCAGCGAAACCGCACGACCCACGGCGCGGAGACGATCGGCGCGGTATCCACGGCGTCATTGTCTCATTGCGGGGGTGCGGCATGTTGTCGCAGTCGTGGGCAGGGGATCGCGGGCGCACGGCAAATCCACGCGTCTGCCGAGCCCCGCTTCGCGGTCGCGACAATTTGCCTCAGGTCTGATGTGCGTCGCCGATGCGACACTGTGGCCCCGGGTGTCCCACGCCGCCTGGCCACGGAGGCCCCGCGTCGATCCCGCCGGTACGAACGTGTGAGGAGAGTGGTGATGATCTCAGTGCGTGTGGCCTTGATGGCGGTGGCGCTTGGCGCGATGTCCGGCAGCGCGTGGGCGCAACCGGCCGCGGAGTCGGCGGCGCCGGTCTCGATCCGGTTCGAGGGCGTGGTCGGGGACCAGCCGTTTGCGTGCGGCACGACCTATCCGGGACTCGGCATGACGAAGTCGGCCGTGCGCGTGAGCGACTTCCGCTTCTATGTCTCGGCCCTGCGCCTCGTGCGGGCGGATGGGACGGAGGTGCCGGTCACGCTGGCGCAGGACGGACTCTGGCAGCACGAGGATGTGGCGCTCGTCGACTTCGAGGATGCGACCGGCGCCTGCATGAACGGCACGCCGGAGACGCGTCACGTCGTCGAGGGGACCGCGCCCGCCGGGGCGTACACCGGCGTCCGATTCGAGATGGGCCTGCCGTTCGACAAGAACCATCAGGAGCCGACGTTGCAGCCGTCGCCGCTCAACGTGTCGCGCATGTTCTGGAACTGGAACGGGGGCTACAAGTTCCTCCGTCTCGACATCCGCAGCACCGGCCAGCCGCAGGGGTGGATGGTGCACCTGGGCAGCACGGGCTGCACCCCCGGCGGGTCGGCGACGACCGTGCCCACCGAGTGCAAGCACGGGAATCGCGTGACGGTGGACCTGCCGTCGTTCTCCGTGGCGCGTGACGTGATTCAGTTCGACATGGCGGCGCTGCTGGCCGGCGCCAATGTCGACGCGTTTACCGAGAAGACCGCGCGCGGCTGCATGTCGGGCCCCGCCGATCCCGACTGCGCGCCGCTCTTCGACGCGCTCGGCCTCGCGTTCGGCGATGCGCCGGCCTCGACGCAGCGCGTCTTCCGCGTGCGCCCGTCCTCGACGATGGCGCGCGGTGAGCAGCGGTAATGGGGGTGCGCCGCTTTGCGGGGCTGGCCGCGGGGCTGGCCCTGCTGTGGGGCGCGGCCGCCCTCGTGGCGGGATCCCAGCCGGCGGACGAGCAGGCGCATCAGCATCTCGCCCCCGCGCAGGCGCGCATGCTGGTCAGCCCGCTTGACCTGACGCGCGCGGATCTCGACGCCGGGAAGGCGGCGTATGCCGCGCACTGCGCGCGCTGCCACGGCGAGGATGGCCGCGGGACCGCGGCGGGCGCGGCGCTCGCGCTGCCCGTGCCGGACCTCGCGGCCGCCGATCAACGCGCGCATGCCGAGGGGGAGGTCTACTGGGTCGTCAGCCAGGGGAGCCCGCGCGGCGTGATGCCGCGATTCGACGCGGTCTTGTCCGAGCAGGCGCGATGGCAGGTCGTCGCGCATGTGCGCGGACTGGCGGGCATCAGGGTCGCCGTCTCGGAGGGGGACGGGAGCGGGTACGTCTGGGATCTGCCGCCTGGCTTTCCGCGGCCCAAGGTGCCGGCCGACAACCCGATGAGCATCGAGAAGGTGGAATTGGGGCGCCACCTGTTCTGGGACACCCGGATGTCCGTCAACGGCACGTTCTCCTGTGGGAGCTGTCATGAGCCGCGCTTTGCGTTCTCGGACGACAAGGCGCGCGCCGTCGGCGCCACCGGGGAGGTGCATCCCCGCAGCAGCATGAGCCTGGCCAATGTGGCCTACAGCCCCGTGCTGACGTGGGCGAACCCGACACAGCGGCGTCTCGAGACACAGGCGCTCGTCCCGATGTTCGGCGAGGAGCCGGTCGAACTGGGGCTGTCGGGCATGGAGGGGGAACTCCTCAGGCAACTGCGTGCCGAGCCCGACTACCAGCGCCTGTTCCCGGAGGCGTACCCCGACGAGGCCGATCCGTTCACGCTGTTGAACATCACGCGCGCGATCGCGTCATTCCAGCGGACGCTGATCTCCGGCCGCGCGCCGTACGATCGCTACCGGCTGGGGCTCGACCCGCAGGCGATCCCGGCCGAGGCGGTGCGTGGGGAGGCCCTGTTCTTCTCGGAGGCACTCGAGTGCTTCCATTGCCACGGCGGGTTCAACTTCACCGAGACGGTGGACCACGTCGGCAAGGGCTTCGCCGAGATCGAGTTCCACAACACCGGCCTGTACAACGTGGATGGGGCGGGCGCGTACCCGGCGCCCAACACCGGCGTGCATGCCGTGTCGGACGACCCCGAGGACATGGGCCGGTTCAAGGCGCCGACCCTGCGCAACATCGCGCTGACGGCGCCCTACATGCACGACGGGAGCCTCGCCACGCTGGAGGAGGTGATCGCGCACTACGAGGCGGGCGGGCGCGCGATCCCCGACGGCCCGAATGCGGGGATCGGGGCCGACAGTCCCTACAAGAGCAGCTTCGTCAAGGGCTTCACGCTCACGCCGGCCCAGCGCCGCGAGCTCATCGCGTTCCTGGAGACGCTCACCGACGAGGCGTTCACCCGCGACCCGCGGTTCCAGAACCCGTGGACGGCCGGCGGCAGGCCGTAGCTACTGCGCGTTGATGAGCGCCTGCCACCCGGTCGCGCGCGGGGCGCCGGCCGCCTGCGTGGCCGACGCGTCCGTGGGGGGCGGCGTACACGTCCCCGTGCGGATGAACCGCAGGGCCTCCGCGAGCGATCCCTCGTTCGCGTCGCCGAGGTCGTGTTCGATGTCGTCGGGGGCATGGCAGTCGGCCGGAATCCCCCCGAAGAACCCGCCCTCGCCGTCCGCGTTCACCATCGAGAACGAGACCGGCGCCAGCACCTTGTCGCAGAAGGGCACGACGTACTGGCCGACCGGCTTGCCGTACGTGCGGTCGCCGACCACGGTGACGGGCAGGAACGGCCGCAGCGCGTTGATCACAAGCTCGCTGGCCGAAGCCGATGACGGCGTGGCGATGACGATCGCGCGCGACAGCGTGAGCGCCTGCGCGGCCTCCGCGAACCGCAGCGTCTGATCGCGCCGTATGTTCTTGTCGTTGTGCCGGTACTCGGCGAAGACCTGATCGCGCGTCACCGCGCCGCCGATGAGGCTGCCGAGGTGCACCGCGACGTTGACGAGTCCGCCGCCGTTGTAGCGGAGATCCAGGACCAGCTCGGTGACGCCCTCGTCCTTCAGCATCGCGAAGGCCTCGTCGAGCGCGGCATAGGACGGTTCGACGAAGTTGCGGAAGAACACGTAGCCGACCTTGCGGCCCTCGACCGAGAAGACCCGCGCGAGCGACACCGTGGGAATCGTCACCGCCCGCTTCACCATCGTGGCGTGCCGGCGCCCGCCCCCGCGTGTGTCGAAGGCGATGGTCGTGACGACGCCCTCGGTGGAGGGGCCGAAGGCGCCGCCGATGGCACCGGTCGCAATCAGGCTGGCCACGCTCCGGCCGTTCACTTCGACGATCGACGCCCCGCGGTCGAGGCCGGCCTCCGCGGCCGGGCTGTCCTCGTACACCTGCGACACGCGCACGGCGGTCCCGGCGACCTGCATCGAGAAGCCGTAGCCGATGAACTGGCTGTCGGAGTAGAACGCGTCACTCGCGGCGCGCGAGGTGATGTAACTGAACGACGCGTCGAGCTGGCGGAAGCGCACGGCCTCCAGGTACGCCTCGGGCGTCGGGAACTGCACGGGGCTGACGGGCGGGAGGTGCGGGTACCAGAGGTAGATGTCCGAGAGCACGTCGCGGACGTACAGGTTCTGGTTGGCCACCGTGCAGCTCGTGATCTGGGCCCGCGCCGGAAGCGCGAAGCCCACCACCAGGACCGCCGCGACGAGGACACGTGATGCCAGCCGCATCTGCATATTCTGCCTCCAAAAGGCCTCCAGGAGGGCCTGACCCTCCTGGGACATTCAAAGGCGATGCCGACGTCAGGGGACAGTCCCTCTAGTGGCCGGAATCAGGGTCAGCGCCTCGAGGTGCACCTCGAATGTGGAGCCCGAGTCGTCGCCGTCAGCCGCCAGCCAGACCGCCAGCGTGTCCACGGGCGCGAAGTCGAGGTGGATCTCGAAGCGCCCCTCCCGGTCGGGGACGGCCACGACCTCTTCCAGGAGCAGATCGCTCAGGGGGTGGCGGCGTGTCCAGCCGATTTGGCTCGCGTCGAGGCCCACATTGAAGAAGCGGATCTGCTGGATTCCCGTCCCGGGCGGCGCGAGCGCGAAGAGCCGGCGGACCCAGCCGGGCGCCAGACGCCGCTCGAGGAAGGTCGGCCGGCGCGTGCCGGCCTGGACAAGGCCGATCCGCAAGGCGAAGTCGTCGTGGCCCTGCTCGCCCTGACGGGCGGGCGTGGTGTCGAGGCGGCCGGCGATTCGGCCGCGCCCGCGCACGCCGGCGACCGCGGTGGGTCCGGCGAGGGCATGGACGATGGGGCTGGCCGAACCCCGCACCGAGATGGTCAGTCCGCCCTCGTTGAACCGCAGCGCATTCGGCGGGATCCGCCGATACTCCAGCACCTCCCACTCCGACGGCATCGTCAGGGGCAGCGCCGCGAGCAGGCCGAGCAGCAGGAGGAGTGGCATAGGCGCCCCGCGAAGGGATACGCGTAAGATGTCGCCTGCGGGACCTGGGGTCCGGGAATAAGGGGGGCTGTCCCCATTTCCACCAAAGGGGACATATGACCGGCCGATGCGACATGCTTCGAACCACTCTGGCCGCGGCGCTGCTCGCGCTCGCGCTGCCGCTCTCGGGGAGCGCCCAGTCCGGGGCCCCGGCGGTGAAGGCCGACCCGCCGCGCTTTGCCGACCCCGAGCGGCGCCAGAAGCTGGCCGCCGCGTTTCCGGAGATCGATCGGATCTTCCGCGCCTACCTGGACGGCGCGCACGTCCCGGGCGCCGCCTGGGCCGTGGTGATCGATGGCGAGGTCGCCCACATGGGGCAGCACGGCGTCCGGGAGCTCGAGGCGAAGACCGCCGTGACGCAGGACACGGTGTTCCGCATCGCGTCGATGACGAAGAGCTTCACGGCGCTCGCGATCCTGAAGCTGCGTGACGAGGGGAAGCTGGCGCTCGACGACCCGGCCGAGCGCTACGTGCCGGAACTCGCGGGCCTGGCGTACCCGACGGCCGACTCACCGCGACTCACGATCCGCCACCTGCTGTCGCATGCCGGCGGCTTCCCCGAAGACAACCCGTGGGGCGATCAGCAGCTCGCCATCACCGACGAGGCGATGAGCGCGCTGATGACCCAGGGGATCCCGTTCTCGAACCCGCCGGGGATCGCGTACGAGTACTCCAACTTCGGCTTCGCCATTCTCGGCCGCATCGTGGCGCGCGTGAGCGGCGTGCCGTACCGGGACTACGTCGCCGAACGCCTCCTGGCCCCGCTCGACATGACGTCGACGACGCTCGAGGCGGACGCGGTGGCGCCATCGCGCCTCGCGCTGGGATACCGGTGGGAAGACGAGACGTGGAAGCTCGAGCCCGCACTGGCCGACGGCGCCTTCGGGTCGATGGGCGGGATGCTGACGTCGATGCGCGATCTCGCGCGCTACGTCGCCTTCATGATGTCGGCCTTCCCGCCGAGGGACGACGCGGAGGCGGGCCCGGTGCGCAGAGCCTCGCTCCGCGAGATGCAGCAGCCGTGGCGTGCACGGCCCGCGACGGTCTCGCGCGGCGCGGACGGCGGGGTGCAGCTGAGCAACCTCGCGTACGCCTTCGGACTACGCACGACCCAGACGTGCGCCCTGCCCGCGATTGTGGGACATGCCGGTGGGCTGCCGGGCTACGGCTCGCTGATGCTCTGGCTCCCCGAGCACGGCGTCGGGATTCTCGCGGCCGGCAACCTGACCTACACGGGCTGGGGCCCGCGCTTCGACGCCGCGTTCGAGGCGCTCGGCCGCACGGGCGGCCTCGCGCCACGGGTACCCCAGCCGTCGCCGGCGCTCGTCGATCTGCGCGCGAAGGTCTCGGGCCTCGTGCAGCGGTGGGACGACGGGGTGGCCGACGAGATCGCGGCGGGCAATCTCTACCTCGACCGATCGAAGGACCGCCGTCGCGCCGATTTCGAAGCGATGCGCATCAAGCACGGCGTGTGCACGGCCGGCGAAGACTTCGACGTGGAGAACGCGCTGCGCGGCGCGTGGACGATGGCGTGCGAGCGAGGTGTGGTGCGCGCTGCGATCACGCTGTCGCCCACGATGCCGCCGAAGGTGCAGTTCGTGTCGCTGCAGTCATTCGCCCGCGCGGCCGATGTGCCGCGCCCCGCCGTCTGCCCGCCGTGAGGGAGGGGTCTGGCACCGTGACATCGAAATCGGCGCAACTTCTGCCACGCTCACTTTGAGCGATGCACAGGTTTTCCACAGGCGGAGCTTCGGCGTGGCAGAAACTCCGCCGATTTCGATGTCACGGTGCCAGACCCCTCACGTCCCTCACGTCAGCGCAGGCTGCCGGCGCGCTTGGGGACGCGGCGCTTCTCGAGGCTGCGGCGCAGGCGGCCGCTGCCGGCGACGAGGTCCACGAGATGGCGCTGCGCCTTGTCGGAATCCATGCGCTTGAACCACTCGAGCTCGCCACCGATGCGGGCGCCGACGACGGGGCCGTCGCAGACGCGCTGGCAGCGGACGTCGGCGACATCAGCGACGGGTCCAAGGCAGTCACGGAGTTCGGCGCAGGCCTTGTGACGACGGCAGGATGAGCCGTGGCAGACGAAGACTTTGGGGCGTTCAGGAGGGGCCATATTTGTGAGACTCGGTCTCACTTTCTACGATCCGGATGATAAATCCGACCAATTAGGTCTGTCAATGCGGAACTCGCCGGAGACGCCGATGCCCGCCCGTACGCAACCCTGATGCCGCCGTCGCACCCGCCCGCCGCGGCACGCACCAGATGTGGGATAGTGTGGCGGCACGGAGGGTAAACCAATGCAGAGACGAGAGTTCCTGGTGTCGTCGGTGATCGGAACAGTCGCGGCCGCGGTGACGGGCGCCGACGCGGGCGGTGCCGGTGCGGCGGCGGCGGTCGAGGAGGCGCAGCCCCGCCCCGGCACCGCCACCCGTAAGATTCTGATCGCCGGCGGCGGCTTCGACACATCGTTCCTGCGCTACATGGCGCAGCTGACGGGCAAGCCGCGGCCGAAGATCTGCTACCTGCCCACGGCCTCCGCCGACTCGGCGACCGGCACGCTCAGCTTCTTCCGCAATTGCGCCCCGCTCAACGTGGAGCCGTCGATGCAGGAGAGCTTCATCGCCAGCACCCGCCAGTCGCGCGGCTGGGACGAGGTCTTCCTGTCGGTCGATGCAATCGTCGTGTCGGGCGGGAACACGCTGAACCAGCAGGCCATCTGGAAGGCGCAGGGGATCGATCAGGTGCTGCGCGAGGCGTGGGACCGCGGCATCGTCCTCGGCGGCGCCAGCGCGGGCTCGCTCTGCTGGTTCGAGGAAGGCACCACCGACTCCCGCCCGAAGGAACTCACCATCGTCGAGTGCCTCGGCTTCCTGAAGGGCAGCCATGCGCCGCATTACGATGCCGAGGTGCAGCGCCGGCCGCACTACGAGAAGCTGATCCTGTCGGGGGCGATGAAGCCCGGCTATGCCTGCGACAACAACGCCGGCATCTACTTCGAGGACAACGAGGTGCGCCGCGTCGTCTCTGCCCGCGCGGGCGCGAAGTGCTACCACGTGAGCGTCGCGGCCGGAAAGATCGTCGAGCGCGTGATGGAGCCTGAGATGATCTAGTGGGTCGTGGGTCGTGGGTCGTAGGTAGTGGGTAGTGGGTAGTGGGTAGTGGGTGGTAGGTAGTAGGTAGTGCGTGGGACCGCTCTGGTACCCCCTGCGACCCCACGCACTACCCACCATCACCCACGATCACCCACCACCCACCACCCACCACCCACCACTACCCACTACCCACTACCCACTACCCACTACCTCTCAGTACCGAAACAGCCTTGTCACCTTGACCACCAGCGTGCGGTTCTGGAGGTCGGGGAAGCCCTGGCGGGCGAACGTGTCCCGGCCGTCGCTGTAGACGACGAACAGGTTGCTGCCGGGGCGGTACTCCCAGCGGAAGCGCACGCTGGATCCGAGCGCCGCGGCCGTCGAGTTGTACTGCACGAACGCGCTCAGCGCCATGTACGGTGAGACCATGAACGTGCTGCGCACGCTCACAAGCCGCGTCTGAAAGGCCCCGCGCGGCAGGTCGATCCAGTTCACCGTCAGGCCCGGCTCGACGTTGAATCGCGGCGAGATCTCGACCGAGCCGCGGTACCCCGCTTCGGTGTTCGTGCCGTCGTAGAAGGACCCGCGCCCCATCGTGACCGTGCCCGACACGCGCCGCTGCGGGCCGAACTGGTAGAAGCTGCGCACGCCCCCGAAGTCGTACGTCCCCGCCGGGATGCGGTGTCCGCCACCAATCGTGAACGGCGCGCGCAGGAACTCGTGCTGCGCGGCGTACTCCACCGTCCACTGATCGTTGTTGTGCCGGTCCATTCGGTAGAGGCCCTGCACCTCTCGCGTCTCGAGCCGCCCGTCCCGGCCCGCGATGTGGTCGAAGGACAGCTCGAGGGTGTGCTTCCGGATCACGCGGCTCTCGACGGGCCGCGGGCTGAACCGCACCTGCGCGTAGTTCCGCGTGAAGGCCTGCCGTCTGAGGAAGCCCACCTGCGGGTCGAACCCCTCGCCGACCGCGAGGTGCTCGAGGCGGAGGCCGTACCGGTCTGCCGCGTAGTCGAACTCGCCGCGGTACGTGCGCCGGGTCGAGAGGGGCGCGTCCCGTCCGTCGGTATCCGACTGCGCGTAGAAGCCGGCGAGCGTGACGTTCTGGAAGAACCAGAAGTTCGCGTCCACGCCGAGCACGGTGTTGGCGGCGCCGCCGTCGGGCGCGCGGTGCGTGGCGATGACGCCGATGTTGCTGCGCCGCAGGATGTCGCGGCGCAGGCGCAGCACCGAGAAGTTGGTGGCCGGCGCCCCCGCGCCCTCTGACGACTCCGTCTGGATGTTGAGGAGCCCGATGCCGAAGGGACCGGCACGGCCCGTGACCCGCCCGCCGGCGAGGATCGGCACGTCGCGTCCGCCCTCGAGTCCGATGCGCCGGCTGTAGAAGACCACGGGCGCCACCGGCGCGCCGCCGCCCATGCCCTGCGTGGTGGCGCCGAAGCTGAAGAGGCCCTGGCCTTCGAGGAAGAAGTCACGCTTCTCCGGGAAGAAGAGGCTGAAGCGCGTGAGGTTGACCTGCTGCGAGTCCTCCTCCACCTGCGCGAAGTCGGTGCGGTAGGTGAAGTCGGCGACGAGGCTGCGGGTGAGCCCGTACTTCACGTCAACGCCCGCATCCGCCGACGGGTCGTTGCGGAAGGGCGGCGTGGCCGCGAGGTTGGTCGTGCTGGCGGCGATGCCGTACGGCTTGATGTCGAGCGTCCGCCGGACGGCGGGGACCTCGACGCCGACGAGTGTGGCGAAGATGTCGAAGCGGTACATCGCGCGGAAGCCGGCGGAGGCGGGAATGGGCGCGATCGACGCCTGCTCGTTCTTCCAGCGCACCACGCGGCGCAGGTTGAATCCCCACACCTGCGGCCCCGCCTCCCGGAAGCGCAGGGACGTGAACGGGATCGCGAACTCCATCGACCAGCCGTCCTCGAGAATCCGCGACCGCGTGGACCAGATGGCGTTCCAGTCGTTGTTGTTGCTCCGCTCGTCCTGCACTTCCTGGTCGCGCTGCGCGCTGAGCGCGTTGGTCTGGAAGAAGTAGCCGCTGCGCCGCGTGTAGAGCGGGTCGATGCTGATGGTGATGTTGTCGTTCTGGAAGATGTTGAAGTTGTCGCGCCGGAGTTCGTTGGCGACCAGGCGCGACGGGTCCGAATCGTACGCCCGCACCGAGACGTAGAACTGCCGGTCATCGTAGAAGATCCACGCCTCGGTGCGCTCGGTCGCGGGGGCGCCCTCGACCGGCTCCTGCTGGATGAAGTGCGTGATCGGCGTGACGTCGCGGTAGACGGCCTCATCAAGCACGCCGTCAATCGACAGCGGCGCCGGCAGGCGCGTCGCGCGCAGCGTGACACGGCCCGCCTCGTCCCGGGCAAAGACCTCGGGGGCGGCGGGCGCCGCCGGTCCTTCGAAGGGAAGCTGTGCCGTAGCGTGAGAAACGCCGGCGACGAGCAGGAATGCAAGGACGACGGCGGGTAGCGACATGCGAGGGCATTATAGGTGCCGGGGTGCCGGGGTGCCGGGGTGCCGAAGTCCGAAAGCCGAAAGCCGAAAGCCGAAAGCCGAAGCCGAGAGCCGACAGCCGAAGGCTCGACCACCTCGTCGTATGATCGGCGCATGCGCACCCGAGCCCTCGCCCTCGTCCTGACCCTCCTCGTCACCGGCGCCTGCGCGTCCGTGGACCGCGCACCGGTGCCGCGCACGTCGCCGCCGGCGGCGGCCGCCGAACCCGAGGCCATCCGCTGGGTGCGCGATGCGGCCGAGTATCATGCCGCGCTCTACCAGGTCTACCGTCTCGCCACCGCGCGTGTCGAGGCCGACACACGCACGCGCGAGCCGGGCACCTGGGCGGTGATCCTCGACGCCGACGAGACCATCATCAACAACGTGGGCTACCAGATCGAGCGGTCGCGCCTCGGGCTGGGCTTCTCACCCGAGAGCTGGAACGCGTGGGTGAAACGGCGCGAGGCGACGCCGCTGCCGGGCGCCGCGGCGTTCCTGGCGCGCGTGCGCGCGCTCGGCGGCAAGGTCGCCATCGTGACCAATCGCTTCGAGTCCGAGTGCGCCGACACCGCCGCCGTGTTCGAGCGCCATACGCTGGTGTACGACGCCATGCTCTGCCGGCCCGACGATGGGCCGTCCGAGAAGAACACGAGGTTTGCGGCGGTGGCCGAGGGCCGGTCGACGGCCTCGCCGAACCGTCTCGAGATCGTGGCCTGGCTCGGCGACAACATCCACGATTTCCCGTCGCTGGATCAGTCGGTGCGCGCTCAGGGCGCCCCAGGCTTCACCGACTTCGGCGTGCGGTACTTCGTGGTGCCGAATCCGATGTACGGGAGTTGGCAGTAGGACGCGGGGTGATCAAGGTGCTCGGGGTGCCCAAGGTGCCCGGGGTGCCCAAGGTGCTCGGGGTGCCCAAGGTGCCCAAGGTGCCCGGGGTGCCCGGGGTGCCCAAGGTGCTCGGGGTGCCCGGGGTGCCCAAGGTGCCCAAGGTGCCCAAGGTGCCCAAGGTGCTCGGGGTGCCCAAGGTGCTCGGGGTGCCCGGGGTGCCGGAACGACGAAAGAGGCTGGCCCCTGGGTGGGGAGCCAGCCTCTTCGGGCGAACAGCGAATAGCGAACAGCGAATAGCGAACCGCGACCTACGCCGCGGCTTCGGGCTCGGGGTCGCGGCGGCTGCCGCGGAACAGGCCGCGCCAGCCTTCTTCGAGCAGCGTGTAGAGCGACGGCACGAAGAGCAGCGTGATGAGCATCGAGGTCGCCAGGCCGCCGATCACCACGCGCGCCAGCGGCGCCTGCAGTTCCGACCCTTCCCCGAGCCCGAGCGCCATCGGCAGCAGGCCGAGCATCGTCGTGGCGCTCGTCATCATGATGGGGCGCAGACGGTTGCGGCCGGCGGTCTCGACGGCCAGGCGCAGCGGCATGCCGTCCCGGCGCCGCAGCGTGTTCGTGTAATCCACGAGCAGGATGGCATTGTTCACGACGATGCCGGCGAGCATGATCACCCCGATATAGGCTTGCATGCTGAACGGCGTGTTCGTTACCAGCAGGGAGCCGACGACGCCGATGGCGGCCAGCGGCACCGCGAAGATGATGACGAACGGGTCGCGCAGCGACTCGTACTGCGACGCCATGACCGTGTAGACGAGGATGATCGCGAGGATCAGCGTGAGCTGCAGCTCGCGGAACGACTTTGCCTGCTCCTCGACCTCGCTGCCGAAGCCGACCGAGAAGCCCTGCGGGATGTTGATGAGCGGCAGCCGCTCCTGCATCGCATTCACCGCCAGGCTGAGCGTCGTCTCGACCTCGGCGTTCACGCGCTGGATGCGCTCCTGGTTCTTGCGCTCAATCTGCACGGGGCCCGTGGCGCGGCCCACCGTCGCCACGTTCTTGGCCGGCAGGACCTGCCCCGACGGCGTGCTGAGCAGCACGTTGTCGATCGAGGCGATGTCGGCGCGGTCAGCCTCGCGCAGGCGCACGACAATGGGGTACTCGTTGCCGGCGTCGCGGAACATCGCCGCCTGCGTGCCGGCCACGTTCGTGCGAATCGTGTTGGCCACGCCCGTCACGGTCAGGCCCAGCAGCGCCGCCTTCTCCCGGTCCACGCGGACGGCGAGTTCGGGGCGTCCGTCCTCACGCTGCAACTGCGAGTCGGCCACGCCCGGGGTCACGTCCATCATCGCCTTGACGTCGCGGGCGACGCGGCTCGACTCCTCGAGGCTGTGGCCGCGAATCTCGATCGAGAGGCGGCTGTCGCTGCCGCCGCCCATGCCGCGCATCTGCTGGCCGCCCGAGGGGCGCGCGCGCACGACCACGCCGGGGAGGCCGCTCAGGTCGCGCCGCAGCGTCTGGGCAATCTGGTCGTTGCTGCGCGTGCGTTCGGTCCGGGGCACGAGCCGCACCGTGATGTTGCCGCGGTGGCTCGAGTTGTTGCCGAAGCCGCCGCCGCCGGCCTGGGTGATGAGCATCGTGGCCTCGGGCACCTGCTCGCGGATGGCGTTCTCGAGCCGGGCCAGCACCGATTCCATGCGGTCGATGCGCGTGCCGACGGCCATCTCGGCGTCGACGCGGACCTCGCCCTCGTCGGTGGTCGGCTGGAACTCGAAGCCGAGCGACGGGATGAGCAGCACGGCGCCGACAAAGAGCGTCAGCGCGGTCGCGAACACGATGGGCCGGTGGTGGAGCGCGGCGTGCAGCGTCCGCTGGTAGGCGGTGTCGAGCGAGGTCAGGAACTGCTCGCTGGCGCGGAACAGGACGCCGAGCACGCCCCGGCGTTCGCTCCCCGGCGTGGCCACCTTCAGGATCCGGGAGCAGAGCACCGGGACGACGGTGACCGCGACAAACAGCGACATCAGAAGCGAGAAGGCGACGACCGCGGCGAGCTGGCCGAACATGATGCTCGAGACGCCGCTCAGGAAGAGCATCGGGACGAACACCGCCACCTGCGTCAGCACCGAGGCGACGATGGCGGTCCAGACCTCCTCGCTGCCGTCGATGGCGGCGGTCATCCGGTCCTTGCCCATCTCGAGATGCCGGTACGTGTTCTCGAGCACGACGATCGAGGCATCCACAATCATCCCGATCCCGAGCGCCAGGCCGCCGAACGTCAGCGTGTTCAGCGTGAACCCGCCGAAGTAGAGCAGGGCGAACGTGCCGATCATCGAGATCGGAATCGAGATGCAGATGATGAACGTCGATCGGATGTCGCGGAGGAAGCCGAAGATGATGGCGACGACCAGGAAGGCGCCGAACATCGCGGCGTTGCGCACGGCCGCGATCGACCGCTCGATGAAGAGCGAGCTGTCGTCGAGCACCGTCAGCGTGACGCCGGGCACTTCGCGGTTGATCCGCGCGATCTCCGCCTTGACCCCCTGCGCGATGGCCACGGTGTTGGTGCCGGACTGCTTGGTCACCCGCATGCGGATGCCCGGCCGGCCGTTGATGCGGGTCACCGAGCGGAGATCCTCGGTGCCGTCGCGCACGTCGGCGATGTCCTTCAGGTAGATCGGCACGCCGTCGCGCGTGAGCACGACGGTGTTGCGGATCTCGTCGATGTGCAGGAACTGCCCCGGGCTGCGGAGCAGGAAGGTGCGATCGGCCTCGTCAATCTCGCCGAGCGGGATGTTCTGGTTTTCGGTGCGGAGGATCTGGACGACACGGTCGACCGACAGGTTGAGCGCCGTGATCTTCTCGCGCGTGAGCTCCACCCGGATCTGGCGCCGGAGCCCGCCGTCGATGGTGACCGCGGCCACGCCCGGCGTCCGCTCGAGGCGGGGCGAGAGATCGTTCTGGGCGATCTCCCGCAGGGTCACGATGTCGTAGTCGCCCTCGACGCCGATGCCCATGATCGGCATGGCATTCGAGTCGAACTTGAAGATGGTGGGGGGGTCGGCGTCGTTCGGGAGGCGTCCGCGCACCCGGTCCACGCGCGTCCGGACCTCGTCGGCCGCCTCGTTGAGGTCCGTGCCCCACACGAAGTTCAGGCGGACCATGCTCGACCCTTCCGACGAGGTCGAGTTGATCTGCTCGAGGCCGGCGACGGCGCTCACGGCCTGTTCGATCGGCCGCGTGACCAGCTCCTCCATCTCGAGGGGGCCGACGCCGGGGTAGTTCACCCGGACCGTGAGGCTGGGGAAGCTGATGTCCGGCATGAGATCGACGGGCAGCCTCGTCAGCGAGATGGTGCCGAGCAGCACCACCACGAACGAGAGCATGAACATCGTCACGGGACGCTTGATGGCAATACGCGGAACGCTCATCGATCCTCCGGCCGAACCCGACTCACCAAACCCATGCGAGGCGCCCCACGGCGTGGGGCGCCGGCCTTACTGACGCGGCGTCTGTCCCGGGGGGCCGCCCTGCGGGCGTCCCTTGCCGGCGCCCCCGGGACGGCCCTGGCCGCCCTGGGGCGGGGCCTGGCCGGCCACGACGAGGTTGTCGCCCTGGCGGAGCGACGAGGCGCCGACCACGACGATGCGCTGCCCCTCGGTGAGGCCGCCCGTGATCTCCACGCGCGTCGCGTCGTCGATGCCCACCTGGACGGTCACGAAATCCGCCTTGTTGTCGTCGGTGAACACGAAGGCACCGCGCCGGCCGTCGTAGTCAACGATCGCCGTCTTCGGCGCGACCAGCACGCCGGGACGCTCGTCGACGGTCAGGTCCACGCGGGCGTACATCCCGGGCTTCAACAACGCGCCCGGGTTCGGCACCTCGATCTCCATCTCCGCCGTCCGCGTCTGCGGGTCAAGGACCGGCGAGACGCGGGCAATCGTGCCCGTGAACTTCTGGCCCGGGAAGGCATCCACCTCGACGACCGCGCCATCGCCCGGGTTGACGAGCCGGAGGTCCCGCTCGACCACGTTGGCCACGAGCCGCACCGACGAGATGTCGACGACGGAGGCCACCGGCGCGTTGGTGGACACCCAGGCGCCGACATCGAAGTTCCGCTGGCCGACGAAGCCGTTCACGGGCGACCTGATCTCGGTGTTGGCGAGGTTGATCTTGAGCTCGTCGAGCCGCGCCTGCGTCTGCTGCAGCTGCGCCCGCGACAGGTCGAGCTGCGCGAACGACGAGCTGTACCGGGCATCGGCATCGTCGAGCGACTGCCGCGGCAGGAGCTGGCGTTCGAAGAGGTTGCGCGACCGCTCGAGGTTGATCTCGGCGAACTTGAGGTCGGCCTCACGCTGGCGGATGGTCGCCATCGCGACCTGCAGCGAGGCCTCGGCCTGTTTGACCTGCTCGACGATCTCGCGGTCCTCGATCTTGCCGAGCAGCTGGCCGCGCGAGACGCGGTCGCCGAGCCGCACGTTCACCGAGATCAACCGGCCGCCCGTGCGGGGCACGACGTCCACCGTTTGCTGGCCGATCAGGTTGCCGACGACGGTCAGGTGCGCCGCGATGTCGGCGCGCCCGACCGGGGCCACTTCGACGGTCATCGGGGGGCGGAAGCCGAATCCGCCACCGCCGCCCATCATGCCGCCTCCGGGACGCCCCGCGCCGGGGGCCTGGGCGGAAGCCGTCCGCTCGCGGGTGAACATGTATACGCCCGTCGCGCCGATGGCGACCAGAGCAACCCCGATGATGACCACTTTGCGCATATCAGCCTTGTCTCAAACGAACACTGTCTCTCAACCGCACCGCAACCCTGGGGCTACTGCCCGCCACCGCCACCGAACCCGCCGCCGCCCGGGGCTTCCTGCACCCGCTCGAAGTTGACGAGCGACTTCCGGTAGTCGGCCAGCGCGCGCAGTTCCGCGTTCTGCGCATCGGCGAGGTCCCGCTGGGCCTGCACGACGAAGAAGTTGGTCTGCAGCCCGACTTCGAACTTGCTCTGCTCGGCTTCGAGCCGGCGCTCGGCCAGCGCGCGGGCGGCCTGGGCCGCCTCGACGCGGCGGAGGTTGCTCTGCACGGTGAGCGCGGTGTTGGTGACCTCGGTCGCCACCTGCAGTTCGAGCGCGCGCAGGCGCGCGGTGGACTGGTTGCGCTGCACGCGGGCGCGCGCGTACTGCGCATCCGCGTTGCTGCCGCCGATCGGATAGCTGAGCGTCACCGACAGGTTCCAGGTGGGGAAGTCGCGCTGCGTGAGCAGGCGCAGGGCGTCGCTGTAGCCGCCGGGAATGACGTTGGAAATCGTGCCGCCCAGCCCCGACCGCTCCGTGCGGACGCCGCCCTGGCCCGTCGCGCCGTAGCTGGCGTTCAGATCGAGGGCCGGCAGCGTCTGGCTTCTGAAGAAGCGCAGCGTGATGTCCGAGCTGTCGAGGTTCTTGCGGGCCGTCGCCAGGTCCGTGCGGTCGCCAAGGGCGCGGCGCACGGCGCCCTCGATGTCGCGCGGCGGCGGCTCGATGGAGGGGAGGTCGATCGGCCGCAGTTCCTGACGCCACAGCGGATCGTCCGTGCCGCTGACGATGAAGCGTTTGAGCGAGAGTTCGGCGGTCTGGAGGGCCGCCTCGGCCACGGCGAGCGCCTGGCGGCGGTTCGCCGCCTCGGCCTCGGCCTGCACGACGTCGATCGGCGCCATCGTGCCGACCTCCACGCGCGCCTGGTTGTCTTCGATGAGCTTCTCCGCCAGCGCCAGCGACCGGCGGGCGACATCCACGCCGCTGCGCGTGAAGACCAGATCCCAGTAGGCGTTCCGGACGTTGGCGAGCGTGCTCGCGATCGTCGCGCGCAGTGTTTCGTCCGCGATCGCGCGGTTGATCTGCGTGATCGCCAGCTGCTGCCGGTTGTTGTCGATGAGCAGCCCCCGCAGCAGGGGCTGCTGGTAGAGGGCCGTCAGCTGCGAGTTGAAGCCGGGGTTGTAGGTCGAGAAGGTGCTGTTGGTGGCCGAGCGCGTGTTGTTCCAGGTCAGCTGGAAGTTGCCGCCGAAGTACGGCACCGCCTGCGTCACGCCGAAGTTGTAGGTCGTCGTCTGGTTGTTGACGCTGTTGCCGCCGTTCAACTGGTTCGTCGCGGGGTTGACCTGGTCACGCTGGCCCACGGTCGACGACGCCACCGGCCGGTAGGCGTTGCGGATGCCCGCAATCTGGTAGTCGACGGCCTGCGGCGACAGCCGCTCGACCGCGATGTCGAGGTTCTTCTCGAGCGCCAGCTCGACGACTTCCGCCATGCGCAGCTCCCGCACGCCCCCGATGGCGAGCTGCGCGGCGGGGGACCCCTGCGCCTGCAGCGCTTCGAGGCCGCTGTCGTAGCGGGCCAGCGCCTCGCGCACGAGCGCGTCCTGGCGCGCGGCCTCGGCCGCGGCGGGGGGCTGCTGCGCAAACGTCAGGGGCGCGCCCAGCAGGAGCGCGGCGCCGGTCAGGGCGAGGGAGAGCGAGTTCAACTTCACGGGCGATCTGCCTTGTCTGTCTGATGGACGATGATGCGGGACGGCTACTGGTGCAGGTGGCGGCCGCCCCGGTTGCGACGCTCGCGCTCCCACTGCTCGCCGAGGACCTTCATTTTGACGTGCTGATCGGAGGTCAGGATTCGGCGCATCTTGAACAGCATCAGCGTCCGCGACTTGCCGAGCGTGCTGCGCGCCGCCTCGACCTGGTCGATGAGGGCCTCGGCCTCGGCCTCGCCGGCCTGGCCATCGGCGACCATCGCGGAGAGCGCCTCCTCGAGGCGATCGAGGGCGTGCTTCTGCCGGCGGAGCACGGGCTGCTTGGCCTGGAAGATCTCTTCGAGGCGGTCGATCTGGTCGGTGGACAGGACGAGTTCCTGCTGGAACCGCTCACTCTGCCACCACTTGAAGGACTGGCCGGAGGCGGGGGCCGGCAACGCCGCCCCCATCAATCCAGCCAACATCAGTATTCCGAACAACTTACCTTGCATGGTCATGGCGTATACCAAGGCTTACGACGCCCTGATCCGCGTCGTTTACCGCCAGCGCTCCATGACAAAAGGTGACATTTCCGTGGCTACCGTCCGGCGGTCGGCCCCGACCCCGGCACCGGCGCCGACGCCCCCAGGTACAGCGCGTTGAACAGCAGCTTGAACGTGGCGTGGGGCTGGGCGCGGTGCTGGACCCGGAATCCGAGCAGCACGGCACGCCCGCGCTCCACCTCCGCCGTCACCACCGCGGCCCGGCCGGCCAGATGGCTCTCGCCGAGCAGCCACCCGCTCATGAGCAGGTCCTTGGTGGCGTAGGTGCCCGCCACCGCGATTTCCTCGGTGGCCTGCCGCGCGCCGCGGCCCGTGTAGCCGACCTGGAAGGCCGGGCTGTTCGAGAAGAACGCCGCCACCTCGCCGGGCATGCCCCAGGCGACGGGCTGGCGGTTGTCGATCTGGACCCGGAGCAGGGTGCCAGGAATGAAGAACTCGTTGTTGCGCAGCCCGGTCAGCGGGTTGCGGACGGGCAGCCCGAAGGTCGTCAGCGGCAGCTCCGTCGCCGAGTCGAGCGCGACCAGCGTGCCGCCCTCGGCCGCGAACGTGTAGAGGTGCTGGACCCCGCGCGGCGTCATGCCGCCCACCATCTCCGCCGGCATGGTCCCGGGCGCCTGCCCGCTCACCATGCTGGCGTAGGTGGCGTCGGGGAGCACGATCACGTCGAATCGGGCCCGGAGGTTGCCGGCGCGGATGTCCGCGTCGCGCACCGTCGTGTACGGGAACTCGTACTGCTCGAGGATCCAGCGCGTCCAGCCCTCGTCCATGTTGCCGCCCCAGGCGTTGTAGAGGCCCACGCGCGGGGCCTTCACCTGCACACGGCGGGCCGCCGGCATCGCGTCGAGCGCGACGACGCGCAGGCCGAGGCTGGTGGCCGCCTCGGTGACGCGCGCGTGGGTGGCGGCGCCGGGGGCGACGAGGAAGGTGCCGGCCGGCCAGTCCGCACCCGCCACGGTCACGGGCGCGGTGGCGCGGAAGACCGTGTCGCCGGCCTTCAGCAGGCGGTTCACGGCGATGAACGCGTCGTTGGTGCGCGGGTCGAGGGCGTAGGCGCCGGTCGCCGTGCCCGAGACCGTGCCGGGATCCACCGCCGCACGATCCACGGGCACGGACGGGGCGGTGACGGCCGCCATCACCTTGTCCACGGTCACGCCCATCTGCATCTGCAGCGTCCAGCCGCTCACGTCGTACGGGGGATCGGGCGGACCATCCGGATAGAGCCGGCGGTCGGGATACACCTGCGGGTTGAGCAGGTCGCGCACGTGCGCGAGAAACGGCTGCGCGCCGTGAATCACGTAGCTGCCGGCCGCATACGTCTTGCCGCCGGCGGTGAACGGCGCCGTGGCACGGTGGACCTCGACGGCGCCCATGCGCAGGACGTTGACCATGCGCCGCGCGGCGCCGGGATCCCACTGCTCGGCGGGGATGATGTAGGTCTCGTTCGCGCCCGCCCGCATCGCGTCGCGCGCCATCTGGTAGATGTCGTAGAGCCACTCCTGGCGGCGCTTCTGCCCGATGTCGAGCACGGCCATCGACGTCGTGATCATGTACTCGCACGACATCTTCATCGTCCATCGCCCGCCGAGATACGGGGCGGGATAGAAGATGCTCGGCTCGGTCGTGGACTCGCCGTTGGCGAAGCGCGACGGGAACGACTTCACGTCGTAGTCGGCCGGGGTGGCCGTGGCGTGGGCGGTCTCGGTGAGGATGCCCACCATGTTGTGGAAGTACGGGGCCGTGCGCATGCCGCCGTTCCACCAGGCGTCGAACGTCAGGCGGGAGACCGCGCCGGTCTTGCCCTCCTGCGAGAGCCGCCGGGTCATGGCGTCGCCGACGGTGTTGATCCCGCGCATCACGAGCGGCGGGATGTTGAAGTTCATCGGGTCCTCGAACGGCGGGATGAAGATCCGCGCCGGGAAGGGCGCCGTCTGGTGCTGGTTGTAGACGATCTGCGGGAACCACTCCTCGTACAGCTGCCGCCCGATGTTGCGGGACTCGGGCTGGTTGAACATGAACCAGTCACGGTTGTTGTCGTGGCCGACGTACTTCTGGTAGAGGCCCGGCAGCGACATCTCCCACGGCGTGCCCAGGTGCGTGGTGTACCAGTCGGCGATCATCGTGCCGCCGTCGGGGTTCATGTTCGGCACGAGCAGGAAGATGACATCGTCGCGGATGGCGCGCATCTCCTCGGTCTCTTCGGTGACGGCCTTCCACGCCATCCACGGCGCGGTCTGCGTGTGGGCGACCTCGGTGGCGTGCAGGCCGAAGTCGACCCACATCACGGCCTTGCCCTCGCTCGCCAGCTGCCGCGCGCGCGCGTCGGTGAGGGGGCGGCCCTCGTCGTCGCGGTTCAGCGCGAGCTGGCGCGCAATCGCCTTGTAGCGCGCGAGGTTCTTCATGTTCGCCTCGGACGAGATCACCGCCATGATCTGCGTGCGCCCCTCGGCGGTCTGGCCGATGTCGAAGACCTGCATGCGGTCGCTGGCGGCATCGAGCTGACGGAAGTAGCCGCTGATCTGCTCGTAGGTGGCGAGCTTGTAGTCGGCGCACGGCTCCCATCCGATGACGGAGGCCGGGGCCGGCACGGGCGACTGCGCGGCGGGTGGCGCGGCGACGCTCGCCGCGAGGACCACGGCCAGCGCCAGGGCGCGCGAAATGCGTTTCAACATGGGAGCTCCTCGGAACGACCTGCGATGCCGCACGGTGGACGGGCCCGGGGGCAGGGGGGGCTGCCGCCGGGCGCACAACCTTGCAAGTATCGCTCAGGACGCCGGCATCGCAGCGGGGGAGTTGTCAGTACGAGCGCAGGCCGCGAGGGACGGCGGGAGGGCCGGGCGGGCTACGCCGTGAAGGCCTCGAGACGCCGGATGACGGTGTCCATGAGGTTGTCCGGGGTCGAGGCGCCCGATGTCAGCCCGATCGCCAGCGGGCCCTCGGGAAGCCAGCCGGCCGTCGTGATCTCGCGCCGCTCGGCGACCGAGCGATGCCGGACCTCGGTGGCCGAGACGAGGCCATCGGGATCGGCGATGTGGAAGGTGGGCACACGGTCCGCGCAGATGCGGGCGAGGTTGCAGGTGTTGCTGCTGTTGTAGCCGCCGACGATCACCATCAGGTCGAGCCGCTGCTCGTCGAGGAGCTGGAGGATGGCGTCCTGCCGTTCCTGGGTCGCGCTGCAGATCGTGTCGAACGCCCGGAAGCGCTCGGGGAGCGACGCGACGCCGTAGCGTTCGGCGAAGGCCTCGCGGAACATCTCGCCGATGCGCAGCGATTCCGTGCTGAGCATCGTCGTCTGGTTCGCGCAGCCCACCCGCTGCAGGTGCACGCCGGGGTCGAAGCCCGGGGAGATCGCCTGGGCGAAGCGGAGCAGCAGGGCGTCGCGATCCCCCTGCCCGCGAATGTAGTCGCAGACGATCGTGGCCTCGGCTTCGTCGAGCACGACCATGTAGTGGCCGGTCGCCCCGACCTGGGACGCCGTGGCACGCGTCTCCTCGTGGTAGTGCTTGCCGTGGATGATGGAGGTGAAGCCGTCGGCGGCGTAGCGCTTGACGTTCTTCCAGACGTTCAGGACCGAGCCGCAGGTCGTGTCGACCAGCGTGCATCCGAGGTCGCTGAGGCGCACCATCTCCGCGATCGTGACCCCGAATGCCGGCAGGATGACGACGTCGGCGGCGCCAAGCCGGGTGCCGTCTTCGTGCGGATCGCTCAGGAAGCGGATGCCCTTGGCGCGCAGCTGGTCGTTGACGTGCGGGTTGTGGATGATCTCGCCGGTGAGGAACACCTGCCGATCCGGGAAGCGCAGGGTGGCCTGGTAGGCGTAGTCCACGGCGCGGTCGACGCCGTAGCAGAACCCGAACTCCCGTGCGAGGTGCACGGTCAGGCGGCCGGAGACGAACCGGTAGCTGTCGGCCTTGATCTGCTGGACGAGCGCGCTGTGGTAGCTCGTGGCGAGGTCCCCGGCCACCTCCTGCTTGAGGTCGAGGCCCTTGCGGAAGATGAGTGAGGGCACCTAGCGGATCTCGTACGCCACGGGCGTCAGGGCGTCGAGCGCCCGCAACTCGGATGAACGGCTGAAGCCGAGCGCCGCGTCGAGCTCCGACAGGAACTCGTCTTCCTCGAGCGTGGCGACGTCGGCCAGTTCGACGCCGGTGCTGCCGGCGCCGGTGCCGAGGCCCGCGGTCCAGGCGGCATCGCCCGGCAGGACGTGGAGCGTCTCGGCCAGCAGGAATCCCCCCAGCAGGCCCGCGGCGACGGCCCCGGCCAGCCAGCGGCGCACGGGCGGACGCGGGGCGGCCAGCGGTGCGGCCGCGGCGGCGGTCGTGACGGGGAAGCGCAGGATCCGGGCCTGCTGGCCCAGATGTTCGAGGCGGGCGAGAATCTGCCGGCGCTGGCGCTCCAGCGCCGCCTCGGGGAACTGGCTGTCGGCCTCGTCTTCGGCGGCCAGGCGCAGGTCGGCCAGGGAGGCAGCCACCTCGGCGAGACGGCCACCGCAGGCCGGGCAGCCGGCCAGGTGCGCGAGCGCGTCCGCGTCCCGGACGTCGGGCGTCCCGGCGGCCGTGAACGTCAGGGCGACCAGTTCCTCTTCGGCCAGATGGGCTTCGCGCCGTGTCATAGTCCCTCTCCCAACATCCCGCGCAGCTTGCGAATGGCGCGGAACAGGTGCACCCGCACGGTCGCGGGACTCATCCCCGTGGCCTCGGCCACCTCGCTCGGGGTGCGGCCGTCCACGTGACAGAGCGTAAACACCTGCTTCTGGCGGTCCGGCAGCACCGCCACCGCGGCCGCCAGTTGCCGCCAGCGCTCCCGGACGAGCAGGCGATGCTCGTTCGAGGGCATCGGGCTGGCGACCTGCTCGACGAGCCGGGCGCCGGTTTCGTCGTCGACCGACGGCGCCGCCAGCCAGCGCTGCTGCCGGGACCGGCTCTTGAGCCGGTCGAGACAGCAGTTCACGAGAATCCGCGTGAACCACACCTCGAAGGGCAGGCCCTCGCGGTACTGCTCGATGTGCACGAACACCTTCACGAACGCGTCCTGCACGGCTTCGTCGGCATCGGCCGTGTCGCGCAGGTACTGGTACGCCACCCGCAGGGCCCGCCGCTGCTGCAGCAGCACCAGCGCGTTGAAGCGGTCGTGTGCCGCCGCGCGGTCCCCCGCGGTCACCAGCGCCTTCACCTCGGCCGCCACGACCGACGCCTGCGACAGCGTGGGGGTGGATTCCGGAGGCGACGCGCCGTCCACGATCGGGGTAGTGGCCATGTGGGTTACGGAGCCCGCGGGGCGGGCGTTTACCCGGATTGTAGCAGGCGGAGGGACCCGCCGGCCCAAGATGTTGACTTAGCCCGACTGTGGTCTGCTACGATCCCGTGATTTGCTGCGGCCGAGGCAGGCCGGAGCGGGGAGCATTCATGAGCACCACGAACGCCGCACACGCCAGGGGACTGGCGGAGCACGGCATCACGACGACCGGCGACCTTCACTGGAATCTGACTCCGGCGGCGCTCTATGAGCACGCGATCCGCCGCGGGGAAGCGGGCCTGGCCGAGGGCGGCCCGCTGGTGTGCCGCACGGGCGCGCACACCGGACGGTCGCCCAACGACAAGTTCGTGGTCAAGGAGCCCTCGAGCGAGGCCCACGTGCACTGGGGCAAGGTGAACCGGCCGATGTCGCCGGAGCATTTCGCCGCCCTCCGCCAGGACCTGGTCGCGCACCTCGGGGACAAGACCCTGTTCGTGCAGGACCTGTATGCCGGAGCGGACCCCGCCTACCGGCTGCCCGTGCGCTTCGTCAGCGAGCTGGCGTGGCAGAGCCTCTTCGTGCAGAACCTCTTCATCGTGCCGCCCGCCCGGGAGCGCGAGGCGCACGTGCCGGAGTTCACCGTGATCTGCGCGCCGTCGTTCCAGGCGGACCCCGCGCGGCACGGCACGCGCTCGACGGTCGTCATCGCGTTGAACGTGGCGACCCGCGAGGTGCTGATCGGCGGCACGAGCTACGGCGGCGAGAACAAGAAGTCCATCTTCACCGTCCTCAACTACCTGCTGCCGCTCCGCAAGGTGCTCTCGATGCACTGCTCGGCGAACATCGGCCCCGACGGCGACACGGCGCTGTTCTTCGGCCTGTCCGGCACGGGCAAGACGACGCTCT
Source organism: Vicinamibacterales bacterium (assembly GCA_030680175.1). Taxonomy (GTDB): domain Bacteria; phylum Acidobacteriota; class Vicinamibacteria; order Vicinamibacterales; family UBA2999; genus JAUXWO01. Next base: position 7,555 of record JAUXWO010000123.1, on the reverse strand, counting down.
CGAGCGATCCGGATCGCGCGCTCATCGGCGACGACGAGCATGGCTGGAGCGACACCGGCGTCTTCAACTTCGAGGGCGGCTGCTACGCGAAGATGATCCGCCTCTCGGCGGAGGCCGAGCCGCAGATCCATGCGACGACGCGCCGGTTCGGCACGGTGCTCGAGAACGTGGTGATGGACGAGCACACGCGGGCGCTCGACCTCGACAGCGACGCGCTGACCGAGAACACGCGCGGCGCCTATCCGATCGACTTCATCAGCAACGCCGTGCCCGCGGGCCGCGGCGGCCATCCCCGCAACATCGTGATGCTGACGGCCGACGCGTTCGGGGTGCTGCCGCCCATCGCGCGGCTCACGGCCGAGGGCGCGATGTACCACTTCCTGTCCGGCTACACCGCGAAGGTGGCGGGCACCGAGAAGGGCGTGACCGAGCCGAGCGCGACCTTCAGCACGTGCTTCGGCGCCCCGTTCCTGCCGCTCAACCCGAACGTGTACGCGCGGATGCTCGGCGAGAAGATCGCGACGCACCAGGCGCGTGTCTGGCTGGTGAACACCGGCTGGACCGGCGGGCCCTACGGCGTCGGGTCGCGCATGAAGATCGCGCACACGCGCGCGATGATCCGGGCCGCGCTCTCGGGCGCGCTCGACGCCGTCGCCTACCATCGCCACCCCGTGTTCAACGTGGACGTCCCGGCCACCTGTCCGGGGGTGCCGGACGAGGTGCTCGACCCGCGGGGCACGTGGGCCGAGCGGGAGGCCTACGACACGCAGGCGGCGAAGCTCGCGAAGATGTTCGTCGACAACTTCGCGGCCTTCGAGGGCGACGTCGACCGCGCGGTCGTGGCCGCGGGCCCGCGCGCGTGACGCGCGGATCGCACACGGGTTCGTGGTGATGGGCGCGTCCGCCTTCGAGGCCGTCATCGGCCTCGAGATCCACGCGCAGCTGCAGACCGAGACGAAGATCTTCTGCGGGTGCCCCACCTCGTTCGGGGCGCCGCCGAACACGCACGTGTGCCCGGTGTGCCTCGGCCTGCCGGGCGCGCTGCCCGTCCTCAACCGCCGCGCGGTGGACCTCGCCGTCGCCGCGGCGCTCGCGCTCGGCTGCGACGTGCAGCCGCGCTCCGTCTTCGCGCGCAAGAACTACTTCTATCCGGACCTGCCGAAGGGCTACCAGATTTCGCAGTACGAGCAGCCGCTGGCCCTCGGCGGCGGCGTGGACGTCGAGGCCGGCGGCCAGACGACGTTCGTGCGGCTCACGCGCATCCACATGGAAGAGGATGCGGGCAAGTCGCTCCACGAGGGGTTTGCCGACTCCGACCGCCGGACCTACGTCGACTACAACCGCGCCGGCGTGCCGCTCATCGAGATCGTCTCCGAGCCCGACCTGCGCTCGGCCGGCGAGGCCGCCGCCTTCTTCGAGAAGCTGCGCCAGATCCTGCTGTGGCTCGGCGTCAACGACGGCAACATGGAGGAGGGCAGCCTCCGCTGCGACGCCAACGTGTCGATCCGCCCCGTCGGACAGGCCGCGCTCGGCACCAAGGCCGAGGTCAAGAACGTCAACTCCTTCCGCTACCTGCAGAAGGCCCTCGAATACGAGATCACCCGGCAGATCGACGTCGTCGAACACGGCGGCCGCGTCGTGCAGGAGACGCGGCTCTTCGACTCGGCGCAGGGGCGCACCTTCTCGATGCGCAGCAAGGAAGAGGCGCACGACTATCGGTACTTCCCGGATCCGGATCTGCCGCCGGTGGCCGTCGACGAGGCCCGGCGCGCCGCGATCGCGGCGACGCTGCCGGAGCTGCCCGAGGCCCGGCGCCAGCGGTTCGTGGCCGCGTACGGCCTGCCGGCCTATGACGCCGACCTCCTGACGCAGACCCGCGGCATCGCCGACTACTTCGAGGCCGCGGCGGCCGCATCCGGCCACGCCAAGGCGGCCAGCAACTGGGTCATGGGCGAGGTCCTGCGGCGGATGAAGGACACCGGCGTCGACATCAGCCGCATCCCGGTGACGCCCGAGGCCCTCGGCGGGCTGATCCGCCTCGCCGAAGAGGGCGCGATCAGCAGCAGCGTCGCCAAGGGCGTCTTCGAGACGATGTGTGAGACGGGGCAGGAGGCGGCCGCGATTGTGGACGCGGGCGGGCTGCGCCAGATCTCCGACGATTCGAGCCTCGAGCCGGTCGTGGCGAGCGTCCTCGAGGCGCACGCCGCCGTCGTCGCCGAGGTGCGCGCCGGCAAGGACAAGAAACTCCAGTTCCTCGTGGGGCAGGTCATGAAGGCGACCGCGGGCAAGGCGGACCCCACACGGGTCACGGACCTGGTCCGGCGCCTGATCGGCTGAGGCCGTCATGCCAGCGGCGTTGCCCCGCGCCGTCGCGCTCGTGGCGCTCTTCACCGCGGCCGCGGTGATCGTCACCTGGCCCCTCGCCACGCAGATGACGACCCATCTCGGGGCGCTGGCCGGGCCGGGCGATCCGTACCTCAACCTGTGGATCCTCGGGTGGGGCCTCGAGCAGTGGACGACTGATCCGCTGGGCGTGCTGTCGGGCCGCGCGTTCGACGCCAACATCTTCCATCCCGCCACGGGCACGCTCACGTACTCGGATCACCTGCTGCTCCCGGCGCTCGTGCTGGCGCCGCTCTACGCGGCGACCGGCGACGTGGTGCTCTGCTACAACGTGCTGCTGCTGATCTCGATGGCCGCGAGCGGCCTGGCGATGTACGCGCTGGCCCGCGGCGTGACCGGATCGACGGCCGGCGCGATTGTGGCGGGGCTCGCGTGGGCCGTCTGGCCGTACCGCACCGCCCACCTTCTGCACCTGCAGTTGCAGGCGCTGTACTTCCTGCCGCTCGCGCTCCTGTGCCTGCATCGCCTCGTCGCCCGGCCCGGCGCGGGCCGCGCGGCGGCGCTCGGCGTCGTGGCCGGACTGCAGGCGATTGCCTCGGTGTACTACGGCGTGATGACCGCCGTGGTCCTGGCCGTCGCCACGCCGGTGCTCGCGTGGACGACGGGGCAGGCGCGCGCGCGGCGGCTGTGGGCGCAGGTGGCGCTCGCGGCGGCGGTCGGGAGCCTCCTCGTGGCGCCGGTGCTGTGGCCGTACCTGCAGTCGGCGCGGGAGGGCGGCTTCGGCCGGTCCCTGTACGAAGCGGCGAACCACGCGGCCGGCCCCGTCAGCTACATCCAGGTGCCGCCGGACAACCTGCTCTACGGGAGGACGGGCCTGCTCGCCCCGCGGCCGCCCGCGGCCGGCGCCCGCGACCGATCCGGTGTTGAGCATCAGCTGTTCCCCGGCATCGTGCTGCTGGTCCTGGGGCTGGCCGGGGTCGCCGGCGCCTGGCGCCGCGAGGGCCATCCCGCCGTCGTGTCGGCCCTCGCGCTCGTCGTGACAGGTGGCGTGCTCTCGCTCGGCCCCGAAGGCGCGCGGACGCTGTATGCGGCGCTGCACGACCACGTGTTCGGCTTCCAGGCCGTGCGCGCGCCCGCGCGGTTCGCGGTAATCGCGACCGCCGGGCTCGCCCTGCTCGCGGCGTTCGGCACGCGCACGGTGCTCGCGCGGGCCGGGCGCGCCCGGCAGGTCGCCGCGGTCGCGCTCGCGGTGCTCGTGCTGGCGGAGTACGCCAACGGCGGCCTGTCGTTCGCCGTGGCGCCGCCGCGGGAGACCCCGGTGGGGCAGTGGTTGAAGTCCGCACCGGAGCCCGGCGCGGTGCTGCACCTGCCGCTCGACGATGATGCCGGCAACACGCCGGCGATGGTGCAGTCGCTCGAGCACGGACGGGCGCTGGTGAACGGCTACAGCGGGCAGCGTCCGCCGTTCTACTCGGCGCTGGTCGAGTCGATGGCGGCGTTCCCGGCCCCCGTCGCCCTCGCTGCGCTCCGCGAGATCGGCGTCACGTTCGTCGTCGCGCCGGCGCCGGTGGGCGGCGCCGGCACCCTGCACTCGCCGCTTGTGGAGCGCGCGCGCTTCGACGAGGCCGTGGTCTACGAGCTGCGCTGGACGCCCGACGCCGAGGCGGCGCTGGCCGCGGCGGCCGAAGTGCTCGCGCCGCCGCCGGGTCCGCGTCCGTTCAGCCCCGGGGAGATGGTGACGTTCGAGGTGACCTGGGAAAGCGGACCCATGGACGTGCCGGCGGGCACCGTGGTGGTCGAGGTCGAGGACGCGCCGTACCGGTTCACGGCGGCGGTCGAGACCGCCGAGTGGCTGGCGCCGTTCTTCGAAGCGGAGGACCGGTTCACGACGGAGGCCGACGAGGCGCTGCTGCCGACGGTGCACGCGCGCGAGATCCGGGAAGGACGGCGGGCGTTCGATCGCGCCTACGTGTACGACCACGCCGCCCGCCGTGTCACGGTGGGCGAGACGGAGGCGGCCGCGCGCCTCGACGGCGCCGTCAGCCTGCCGCTGGCCGCCGGGGCCCGCGACGCGCTGACGGCGTTCTTCTACGTGCGGACGCTGACGTTCACCCCGGGCGTCGAGGTGCGCGTGCCGATCAACGAGGCCGGCCGCGGTCAGACCCTCGTGCTGGCCGTCGAGGGACGGGAGACGATCGCGCACGAGGGCGGCCAGATCGACACGTGGCGGCTCCGGCCGCGGCTCGAGCGCCTCGTCGAGCGGCGCACACCGCTCGACGTCACGCTCTGGATGTCGGCCGATGACCGTCGTGTCCCGGTCCGCATCGAAGTGAACGCCGGCTTCGGGCGCATGCTCGTGCTGTTGACCGGCTACGCGCCGGGACGCTGAGGCCGGCGCCCGGGCGCGGCGCACCGCCGCGCATTTCCGGCCACGAAACCCACACGGATTGGATACACTCGCATCGTGATCGAGACCCGGGGGCTCAGCAAGACGTACGGGCGCGGCGTCTACGCGCTGCGCGACCTGACGCTCACGATCGACAAGGGCGAGTTCGTGTTCCTCACCGGGCCGAGCGGTGCGGGCAAGACGACGCTGCTGCGCCTGCTGCTGGTCCAGGAGCGCCCCACCGAGGGCGAGGTGACCGTCGGCGGCCGGAACCTCGCGCGGCTGACCGCCGCGGAGGTGCAGGCCTACCGCCGCAGCGTCGGCTTCGTGTTCCAGGACTTCAAGCTCGTTCCGCGCAAGACCGTCTTCGAGAACGTGTCGTTCGTGATGCGCGTGCTCGGCACGCCGGTCGAGGTGCAGCGGCGCCGGACCTACCAGGTGCTCAAGCAGGTGGGCCTGCAGCATCGGCTGCAGGCGTATCCGGCCGAACTCTCGGGCGGGGAGCAGCAGCGCGTGGCGATTGCGCGTGCCCTGGCCAACGAGCCCTCGCTGATTCTGGCAGACGAGCCGACCGGCAATCTCGATCCCGATCTGTCGGTCGAGATCATGACCCTCTTCCGCGACATCAACGCGTCGGGGACCACCGTGCTCGTGGCGACCCACGACCGGAGCCTCATCACGCTGACGGGGCGCCGCGTCGTGCACCTCGAGCACGGCCAGGCCGGGGCCCCGGCATGAGGGCCCTCCGCTACGCACTCGACGAAGCGCTCGTCAGCCTGGGGCGCGCGGGCCGCACCGCCCTCATGGCGACGGCGACGATCGGCGTCGCGTTCTTCGTCCTCGGCGGCTTCCTGCTCGTCCTCACGAACCTGCAGCGCGTGGTCGAGGACTGGGCGTCATCGGCGGAGCTGTCGATCTATCTGCACGACGAGACCGATGACGAGGCGCGCGACCGCATGGCGGAGCGGCTCGCCGGGGACCCGGCGGTCGCCGGGGTCGAGTTCATCTCGAAGGCCCAGGCGCGCGGGCGCTTCCAGCGCGACTTCCCGGAGCTCGCCGACGTCGCCGAGGCGCTCGAGGAGAACCCGTTCCCGGCCTCGTTCGAGGTGCGGCTCCGCGACGGCGGGGCGGACGATGCGGGCGCGATTGCCGCGGCGATGGAGGGCGATCCCTCGGTCGCCGACGTGCGGTACGACCGGCGCTGGCTGTCGCGCCTGTCCGCGCTGGTCGCCGGGGTCCGCGTGGCCGGGCTCGCCGTGGCCCTCGTGCTCGTCCTCGGCGCGGCCCTGACGGTGATGGCGGTCGTGCGCCTCTCCCTGCAGGCCCGTCGTGATGAGATCGACATCATGCTGCTCGTCGGCGCGCCGTACGCGTATCTGCGCGGGCCCTTCATCGTCGAGGGCACGCTGCAGGGAGGGCTGGGGGCGACGCTGGCGCTGGTGGTGCTGTGGGGCGGGCACATGGCGGCGGGCGCGGGGCTCGGCCTGACGTGGCAGGCGCTGGCGGGCACCGGCGCGATCGCGTTCCTGTCGGCCTGGCAGGCCCTGAGCCTGATCCTCGCCGGCCTCGTCGTGGGCGCGCTCGCGGGGATGGTCGCCTCGCGCGGGGCACGCTGATGGCGGACGCTGCCGCCGCGCGCGGTGGGCCACGGGGGGCGCGTCGGGCGTGCCGCGTGAATGAACGAACGTTCAACGCCCGGGGGCCGTCGCGGGTTGACAGGCGTCGGCGGTCCTGCCTACACTGCGAGGTGGAACATGCATAGGCCTAGCAACCGACTGCGGCGCTTCCTCTCGGCCGGTCCGATCCCCCCTTCGTCGTTCGCCCTGAGCGACTTCTACCGCGAAGAATTCATCAAGCATCACAAGTGCCTGCAACGGCAGCGCGAGTATTTCTCCGCGTCGGTCATCTCCGACGTGGAGTGTGCGCTGATGCGCATCATCGCGCAGGTGGACACGCTGTCCGCCTCGGCGAATGCCGACGAGGTGATGGCGCGGTTGCTGCGTGAGTTCGACGTCGTGACCGGGCTGTCGACCTGGTCCGATTCCTACAAGGTCCACTGACCCCGTCGCTCTCGACCCTGCGGCACGACCTTCGGGCCGTGGTCGACGCCGGCATTGCGGCGGCGGCAGCCGGACCCCTCGTCACCCAGAGCTTCGACCACCACGACCTCGACGCGGCCCTTGGCGTGCGCCGTGTGCACGTGATTGCGGCCGGCAAGGCGGCCGCGCCCATGGTGGCCGCGTTCGTCGCGCGCTGCCGCGCACCGTTCGGGGCCGTGCTGGCGGTGGGCTCACACCGGCACCTGACACTGCCGGCGGTCGTGACGTGGCACGAGACGGGGCATCCGACGCCGGACGCGCGCAGCGTCGTCGCGGGCCGCGAGGCCCTCGAGGCCGCGCGCGCCGTCGGCGCGGACGAGACGCTGGTGATCCTGCTCTCCGGCGGCGCATCGGCGCTGCTGGCGTGCCCGCTGGACGGGATCACGCTCGACGACAAGCAGCACACGGGGCGCACGTTGATGGAGGCCGGCGCCGATATCACCGCGCTCAACACGGTGCGCAAGCACCTGTCAGCGCTCAAGGGCGGGCGGCTGGCCGCGGCGTGCCGGGGGCAGACCCTCACCCTCGCGGTGTCCGATGTCGTCGGCGACGATCTCAGCGTGATCGGATCGGGCCCAGGCGTGCCCGATGCCACGACGTGGCGTGAGGCCCTGGCGATGCTGGCGCGCTACGGCGGCCTCGCGCATCACCGGCGTGCCGTCGTCGACCTCTGCGAACGCGGCGCGGACGGCGCGGTGGAGGACACGCCGGGCCCGGGCGCCCCGGC
>JAUXWO010000122.1 GCA_030680175.1 Vicinamibacterales bacterium | reverse complement strand
CGAGATGCGTGAGATCGTGGCCGCCGAGAACGGCTGCCTGGTGTGGGGTGGCCATGCCAATCTGTCGCCGGCCGACGACGTGCTGATCTCGGTCGAGCGTCCGCTGGCGCTCGACACGCCCGAACAGATGGTGGCCTCGATCCTGTCGAAGAAGCTGGCGGCCGGCTCGACGCACCTCGTGCTCGACCTGCCGGTGGGCCCGACCGCCAAGCTGCGCAGCCGCGAGTCCTTCGTGCGCCTGCGCAAGCTCTTCGAGTACATCGCCGACGAGGTCGGACTGAACGCGGTCGTGGTCGGCACCGACGGCAGCCAGCCGGTCGGCCGCGGCATCGGCCCCTGGCTCGAGGCGCGCGACGCGATGCAGGTTCTCGAGCGCGATCCGGCGGCACCGCGCGATCTCGAGGAGCGGGCGCTGCTGCTGGCGGGCCACGTGCTGGAGTTCGATCCGGCGCTGCGCGGCGGTCGCGGCATCGTGCGGGCGCGCGAATTGCTGGAGAGCGGGGCGGCGGCGCGCAAGATGCGGCGGCTCATGGCAGTTCAAGGCCCGCCACCCGAGACCTCGACGCTCGGCGACTTGCGGCACGACGTCGTGGCCTCGCGCGACGGCGTGGTTGCGGCGGTCGACTGCCTCCGGCTGGCGCGCGTGGCGCGGCTGGCCGGCGCGCCCATCGACAAGGGCGCCGGAGTCGACTTCTTCAAGAAGATCGGCGATCCGGTCGAGAAGGGCGAGCCGCTCTATCGCATCCATGCCGCGTTCGAGGCCGACTTCCGCTTTGCGTCGAAGTTCGCCTCCGAGGGCGACGGCGTCACTCTTTCAGGTCCGGCATGACGGTATCGCTGCACATTCACGGCGCGGCGGGGACGGTGACGGGCTCGTGCTTCCGGCTGGTCACCGCGCACGGCGAACTGCTGGTCGATTGCGGGATGTTCCAGGGGCCGAAGTCGCTGCGCGCGCTCAACTATCGTCCGTTTCCCTTCGAGGCTGCCGGGATCGGCGCCGTGCTGCTGACGCACGCACACATCGACCATACCGGCCTTTTCCCCAAGTTGGCGCTGGCCGGGTTCCGCGGACGTGCGTGGACGACGCCCGCAACGCGCGACCTGCTGCACTGGCTGCTGCCCGATGCCGGTGCCATCCAGGAGAACGACGTCGAGCGGCTGAACCGGCGCAACGCGCGCCGCGCCGAGGCCGAGGTGACGGCGATCTACACCAAGGCCGATGCCGAGGCCTCGCTCGAACTCCTTCACCCGATTGCCTACGACCGCTGGTTCAAGCCGATTCCCGGCGTGCGCGCCCGTTTGCGCAACGCCGGGCATATCCTGGGCAGCGCGTTCATCGAACTGGAGGTCGACGCCGACCCGGCGCCGATCAGGCTCGTTTTCTCCGGTGACCTCGGTCCTCTCGAAAAAGCGCTGCAGCC
>JAUXWO010000100.1 GCA_030680175.1 Vicinamibacterales bacterium | reverse complement strand
GGGCGGCGCCGCGCGGGCGGCCCTGGCCGGGGCGGCCCTGGGGCCGCGTCGACGGCGGCCCCGCCGGCAGCACCGCCACCACGCCCTCGATGGTGTGGCGCGTCAGGCCGCGGCCGAGGAACCGCTCGAGCTTCCGCAGGTTGTCGCGATCGTCCGGCGTGACGAAGCTCACCGCATCGCCGATGGCGGCCGCGCGGCCCGTGCGGCCGATGCGGTGCACGTAGTCCTCGGGCTGCGGCGGGAAGTCGAAGTTGACGACGTGCGAGATGCCGTCCACGTCGATGCCGCGCGCGGCGATGTCGGTGGCGACGAGCACCCGCACCTCGCCCGATCGGAAGCGCTCGAGCGCCTGCAGGCGCTGCCCCTGCGTGCGATTCGAGTGGAGCGTCGCCGTGCGCACGCCGGCCGACTCCAGCTTCTTCGCCAGCTTGTCGGCGCCGTGCTTGGTCCGCGAGAACACGAGCACCATCTCGAGCTTGGCGTCGAGCAGCAGGTGCACGAGCGTGTCGATCTTGCGCGAGGGCGCCACCTCGATGACGACCTGCGTGACGGCCTCGGCCGCCGTGCTGCGTGCGCCGATCTGCGCGGTGGCCGGATCCTTCAGGAAGGCCTTCGACACCGCCTCGATCTCCTTCGAGAGCGTCGCCGAGAACAGGAGCGTCTGGCGCGAGGCCGGCAGCGCGGCGACGATCTTCCGGATCCCCGGCAGGAAGCCCATGTCGAGCATCCGGTCGGCCTCATCGAGCACCACGGTGGACACCTGCCGGAAGTCCACGTGGCGCTGCTGCATCAGGTCGAGCAGCCGGCCAGGCGTCGCCACCACGATGTCCACGCCGCGGCGAAGTGCGGCGATCTGCGGCCGCTCCCCGACGCCCCCGTAGATGGTCGTGCAGCTGATGTCGAGGTGCCGCGCGTACTGGCGGATGTTCTCGTCGATCTGCACCACGAGCTCGCGCGTGGGCGCCACGATCAGCGCGCGCAGGCCGCCGGGGCGGCGCGGTTCGGACGACAGGCGCTGCAGCAGCGGCAGCACGAACGCGGCGGTCTTGCCCGTGCCCGTCTGCGCCACGCCGATGACGTCGCGGCCGGTCAGGATGAGCGGCACGGCCTTCGCCTGGATCGGCGTGGGTTCCGTGTAGCCCTGTTCGAGCAGAGCTTTGGTGATGTTCGGCCCGAGGCCGAGTGCGGAAAACGGCATATGTCCTTCTTTCAGAGGAACGAAAACGTGCCTCTGCAGAGAAGGATGCTCGTTCGGGAAAGCAGCAATCGACAGAGGAGGGGCGGCGGGGCGCACCGGCGCAACCGGCCGCAAACCCTTCCAGTATAGCGCATCGCCCGCCATGACCCGCGGGGGCCGGGTGTGGCATATTGGTGCCGTGGCGCGTGTCTTCAGTCCCCGGTTCCTGCTCATCCGCGTCCCGCGCCGGCTGGCGCGCCTCGCGCCGCTCGCCGCGCTGCTCCTCGTCGCGGCGTGTGGCGGGCTCACGCCCGACGAGGAACACGTCCGGATGATCGCGGCCGAGCGGGCCGTCAAGGACCAGTTCTTCCGCAGCGGCCCCGACTCCCCGATGCCGGAGGCGGTGCGCGACCGCTACCTGCCGCTCTCCTACTACGACATCGACCTCGGCTACGCGGTGCCGGCGCAGCTGGCCATGGCCGACCAGCGCGAGCCCGTGGTGATGCCCACCTCGACCGGGAAGATGCGCGAGATGGAGCGTATCGGCGCGCTCGAGTTCACGCTGCAGGGCACGCCGCTCAAGCTCGCGGCGTTTGCCGATGCCGGCACCCGGCAGATCACGCGCCTGTTCGTCCCGTTCTCCGACCAGACGAGCGGCAGCGAGACGTACTCGGCGGGCCGCTACATGGACCTCACCCCCACGCCCACCGGCATCTACATCGTCGACTTCAACGTGGCGTACCACCCGTACTGCTACTTCAATCCGGACTACGACTGCCCGTTTCCGCCGCCCGAGAACCGGCTGCCGATTGCCGTCCGGGCCGGCGAGAAGCTCGGCCCTCCCGAAGAACCGCTGTCCGTTCCATGACCACACGCGCGCTTCAGGCCATCATCTTCGACTTCGACGGCGTGATCGCCGACAGCGAACGGCTGCACCTGCGGGCCTACCAGGACGTGCTCGAAGGCGAGGGGATGCCCCTCACCGACGAGGCGTACTACGCCCGCTACCTCGGCTACGACGATGTCGGGGTGCTGCAGACGCTGGCGCGCGACCACGGGGTGGCGCTGGCGGAGCCGCGCCTGCAGGCGCTCCTCCTCCGGAAGGGCGAACGCTACGACGCACTGGCCGCGCAGGGGGAGATGCTCTTCCCCGGCGCCGCGGACTTCATCCGCCTCGCCGCCGCCGCCGTGCCGGTCGCGATCGCCTCGGGTGCGCTCACCCACGAGATCGAGGACGTGCTCGACCGTGCCGGGCTGCGGCCGCTGTTCCCGGTGATCGTCGGCGCCGACCAGACCGAGCGGAGCAAGCCGCACCCGGATCCGTATCTCGAGGCCTTCGCACGGCTGCAGTCGGCGTGCGGCCGCGCGCTCGACCCCCGGCGATCGGTGGCGATCGAGGACTCGAAGTGGGGGCTGATCTCGGCGCGGGAGGCGGGCCTGCGCACGGTCGGCGTCACCAACACGTATGCCGCCGGCGAGATCGAAGAGGCGGCTGAGATCATCGCCGCCGGACTGCACGCGCTCGACCTCGAGACGCTGGACCGTCTCTGCGAGGCATGAGGTGAAGACCGGGCCGACACTGACCGCGCAGCTCGTGAAGGCCGCCGACCGGCCGGGCCCCGACCTGGCCGCGCCGGCGTTCCTCGTCGCGCGCGTGGAGTATCCGCGCCTCGACGCCGGCCCGTATCTGGACCGGCTGGATCAAATGGGCGAGGCCGCGCTGCACCGGGTGGCGCGCGAGGCCGTCGTCGACGGCCCGCTCGCGGCGCGGGTGGATGCGCTCAACCGCTACCTGTTCAACGAGCTCGGCTTCTTCGGCAACCGCGACCACTACGACGACCCGAGGAACAGCTGCCTGAACGAGGTGCTCGACCGGCGCACCGGCATCCCCATCACGCTCTCGCTCGTCTACATCGAGGTGGCGCGCCGCGCCGGCCTCCGCGCCGAGGGCATCAACTTCCCGGGGCACTTCCTCGTGCGGGTGCGGCCCGACCTGCACACCGACGACCCCGAGGACGGGTTCATCGTCGATCCGTTCCACGGCGGCGCCATCCTCTCGGAGGCGGACTGCCGGTCGCTGCTGCGCCGCCACCTGGGCGACGAGGCGGCGTTCGACCCGTCGCTGCTGGCGGCGGCCACGCGCAAGCCGATCCTCATCCGGATGCTGCTGAACCTGAAGCGGCTCTACGTGCAGATGCGGTCGTTTCCGCAGGCGCGCCAGGTGACGGACCTGCTCCTCGCCCTCACCCCCTCGTCGCTGATCGAGCTGCGCGACCGCGGGCTGCTCGCCTACCACATGCAGGACTTCACGGCCGCGCTGCGCGACCTCGAACGCTTCCTGAAGCTCGCCCCCCAGGCCCAGCTCGACGACGAGCAGCGCGCGGAGAACGAGCAGGTCTGGGAGCACGTGAAGACGCTCAAGCGACGTGTCGCGTCGTTGAACTAGCTGTTCGCAATTCGCGATTCGCTATTCGGCGCTGACACGTACAAACACGAAGCACACGAAGGCCACGAAGAACGTTACGACGGCACTTCACAATCAACGATCCGGTTCGGAACGGGATCGTGAACTGGAGAATTCCTCTTCGTCCTTCGTGGCCTTCGTGTCCTTCGTGTTTGTACGTCCGTCTCAGCCGCGGCTGATCTCGTCGTACAGGTACGCGGATGCGATCACGCCGTTGTGGAAGTTGCCGAGGTCCAGCTTCTCGTCGGGGGCGTGGGCGTTCTGGTCGGGGAGGCCGACACCGAACAGCACACAGGGAATGCCCAGCTCGTCGCTGAAGGTCGATACCACCGGAATCGAGCCGCCCTCGCGGTTGAAGACCGGCTTCTGTCCGAAGCCGCGCTCGATCGCCCGCCCGGCCGCCTGCACGTAGGGGTTGTCGAACGCGGTCATCCACGGCTTGCCCCCGTGCATCCGCGTCAGCGTCACCTCGACGCTCTTCGGCGCCACCTTCTTCAGGTAGTCCTCGAAGAGGTCGCCGACCTTCTTCGGGTCCTGGTTCGGCACGAGCCGCATGCTCACCTTGGCCATGGCCACGGCGGGGATGACGGTCTTGGCGCCTTCGCCCGTGAAGCCCGACAGCAGGCCGTTCACCTCGAAGGTCGGCCGCGCCCAGATGCGCTCGAGCGTCGTGTATCCCGGCTCGCCGTGCAGCTTCGGCGCGCCGAGGTCCTGGCGGTACTTGCGCTCGTTGAACGGCAGCTTCGCGAACTCCTGCCGCTCCTCCTCCCGCAGTTCCACGACGTCGTCGTAATAGCCGGGGATCTTGATGCGGCCCGACTTGTCCTTCATCTGCGCGAGGATCGAGGCGAGCACGAACGCGGGGTTGGCCACGGCGCCGCCGAACGACCCGGAGTGCAGGTCGCTCTTCGTGCCGCGCACGTCGATTTGGAAGTAGGCCAGGCCGCGCAGGCCGTAGCAGATCGAGGGCACGCCGCGGTCGAACATCGGCGAGTCCGAGATGACGACCACGTCGGCCTTGAGCCGATCGCGGTGCTCGCGCACGAAGTCGTCGAGGTTGCCGCTGCCGACCTCCTCCTCGCCCTCGATGAGCACCTTCATGTTCACGGGCAGGCGGCCGTGCTGCTTCATGTGGGCCTCGATGGCCTTGAAGTGCATGAAGACCTGCCCCTTGTCATCGGCCGATCCGCGCGCATACAGCTCGCCGTCGCGCACGGTCGCCTCGAACGGCGGCGACGTCCACAGGTGCACCGGGTCCACGGGCTGCACATCGTAGTGCCCGTAGAAGAGGATCGTGGGCGCGCCCTCGGCGCCGAGCCACTCGCCGTACACGATGGGATTGCCGCGCGTCTCGAACACCTGCACGTCGTTCAGGCCGATGCCGCGCATGTGCGCCGCCGTCCACTCGGCGCACTGGCGCACGTCACCGGCGTGCTGCGGCAGGGCGCTGATGCTCGGGATGGCGAGGTAGTCCTTCAACTCGCTGACGTAGCGGTCGCGGTTGACGTTGATGAAGTCGACGATCTTGTCCATGGTCTCTGTGTCCCAGCGGCGTTCAGGCGTTCGGGCCCGCCCCACGGTCGAGGCCGACCAGCAGGTCGGCGGCGGACGTGAGATGCTCGAGGTTGAACGGCTTCATGAAGTATCCGCAACGCGTGCGCTCGAGAAACGTCCGCGTCGCCTGTCCGTCGATGTCGCCCGTGATGAAGATGAAGCGGCTGGCCATCTCCGGACGCATCGTGCACACCCGATCGTACAGCTCTTCGCCGCTCAGTTCGGGCATCTTCACGTCGGCAATCACCACATCGTACGACGAACGCTCCAGCATCACCAGCGCCCGGCGTGACAGGGTGGTGCTTTCAACCTCGTAGCCCGCGCTCGACAGGACACGGCGCACCAGCGCCGCATTCGAGTCCTCATCGTCCACGACGAGCGCGCGCGGACGCTGGCTCGGCACCGGCGCCGCGGCCTGCCGGGGGGCGTACGCATCGGTGGCCACCGGCAGCTCGACCGTCACCGCCGTGCCGCCCACCGGGCGGTTCGCCAGCCGGATCTGTCCGCCGTGCTCGCGGATGACGCCGTAGCAGACGGAGAGGCCGAGCCCGGTGCCCTCTCCCGTCTGCCGGGTCGTGAAGAACGGGTCGAACGCCCGGGTCAGGTCGGCCTCACGCAGGCCCGATCCGTTGTCGAGCACCTCAAACAACAGCCGGTCTGGCACCAGTTCCCGCCACACGCGCACGACGATCTCGCCCCGGACGCCTGTCGGGACACGCGGGCCGTGCGCGACGCCGGCGTGGCGGGCCTCGATGCCGGCCTCGGCATTCTGCACGAGCTGGATGATCACCTGCTCCATCCGAACACCATCCACGTACACGAGCGGCAGGCGGTCCACGATCTCGAGCCGGACGTCGATGCCCGCCAGATCCAGGTACGGCCGGCGCCGGGCCACGGCCTCGTGCACCAGGCGCCCCATCTGGCGCCAGCTCCTGGCCGGCGCTTCCTCCCCGGCGAACGTCAGCAGGTGGCGGACGATGCCGGCGGCCCGCGTGGCCGAATCGCGGATGGCGTGGAGTTCCTCGTTGTCCGCCTGGCTCGGCCTCGCCGCGAGCATCAGCTCGGTGTACCCGAGCACGCCCTGCAGCGGGTTGTTCAGTTCGTGCGCCACGCCCTGCACCAGCTGGCCGATGGCGGCCATCTTCTCCTGCTGGCCCAGCCGCTCGCGCGCCCGGACGAGATCACGGCCGGCGCGGATCAGCGCGCGCCGCGACAGGAACTCACGCAGGAAGACGACGATGCCGAAGGGGATCAGCATCGTGAGGGCGAGATGCGCGCGCAGGGACTCGGTGAGCGGCGGCGCCGGAAACAGCCGCCGGGCGATCTCGTCGGTCACCGGAATCGCCACCAAGAGACCGACCGCAATGAGGGAGACCATAGGCAGCCGCGCATAGGGCGGCGCCGGCTCGGCCGGCTCGAACAGGCCGGCGTCAACGGCCCGCGCGGGCGCCAGCAGCAGCACGGCGAACGGCACCATCCACATCAGATCCCACAGGCTGCCGGTCGAGTACCACCCGCGCTCGATCACGACGTCCGACAGCACGCCACCGGCCAGGCTCACGACGAGCCCGGCGAAGACGATCCCGAGGACCTGCCGCCACCGTGCGTCCGTCGTCGTCCACCAGACGTACCCCGCCCACCCCGCAAGCAGCCCGCTCCGCACGTTGAAGAGCTGCGTCAGGTGCGCGGTGTAGGCCTGGTCCGACCCATCCGTGACCGTGATGGCCAGCACGAAGTAGATGTAGAGAAACGCCGCGAAGAGCGCGAACAGGACGATGTCGAGGACGACGATGTCGAAGAGCCAGCGGGGCCGGTCGCGGTCGGGCCGGCCGTAGAGGGCGGCGGCCATCGGAATGGCCGCGGCGAAGAAGATCGGGTCGGTGGGCGAGATGACGGGCACCTCGCCGTCGATGGCCGCATAGTAGGTCCACACGACCTGCCCGACGGTCCAGAGGCCGGCATGGGCGGCGTTCAGCTGCCAGAACGCGCGCGCCTGCCCGCGGCTGCGGCCGGCCACCGACAGCGAGAGGCCGAGGTAGGCGAGGGGCGGGACGAGCTGTGCCAGGTCGCCGAGCAGCCCCACGCGCTGGCCGGTCGCGAGCGACACCGCCACATAGAGCGCGAGGTATCCCGACGCGGCGAGCGCCGTCACGCGAACCAGCGACCGGACAGGTGGGGATTCCGGCTGCACCTCAGCCATGCGGCATCAGTATAGCGAGAAGCCCCGGAAATCCTGCCGTTACTGAACCTCGAACCACTGCTCGCCGTCCCTGGCCGCGAGTCCGTCGTGGAGGAGCTTCATCAGATGCGCCAGCACGGTCTCCATCGCCATCGGGATGATCTCGCGGGTGAGGCCGGGGTAGATGCGCGCCACGATCTGCTCGATCGTCCGCGGCGCGCTCTCGAGTGCGGTCAACACCTGGTGCTCGCGGTGGTGCCGGTGCTCGAGGTAGGCGTGGAGCAGCGTCTCGGGGTCCTCGATCACCGGTCCGTGCGCCGGGAGCACCCGGCGCGGGCCGAGCGCGAGGATACGCTTCAGCGAATGCAGGTAGTCCACCAGGTTGCCGCCGGACGAAGCGGGGATGAAGACGGTGGTGCCGAGGATCAGCAGGTCGCCGGCCAGGAGCGTCCGCGAGCCGGCGTGCCAGAACGCCAGGTGGTCCGGCGAGTGCCCCGGCGTGTGGATCACCTCGAGCCGGGTGTCCCCCGCCTCGACGGACATGCCGTCGGCCAGCGGTGCCCAGGCCACCGCATGCGCCGCGTCGCGTTCCGTCCACGGCATCTTGGCGAAGCGCGCGCCGGGCCAGCGGGCCGCCAGCGCGGGCGCACCGCCCGCATGATCGCCGTGCCCGTGCGTGACGAGCACCTGCGCCAGGTGCCCGCCACAGGCGGCCGCCACGGCGTCGAGGTGCCCCGCCGTGCCGACGCCCGCATCCACAAGGGTGGGCACCGCGCCCGGCAACAGGTAGGTCCAGTTGCCAGCACCGGTCATCGGGCCGGGATTGCCGGCGTGAAGGGGGGAGAAGATCATTGGGAGGCTGTCAGCGATCTGCTATCGGCGGTCAGCGGTCGGCTATCGGCTATCGGCGATCGGCTCTCAGCCTTCGGCGATCGGCTCTCGGCTCTCAGCATTCGGCGATCAGCTTTCGCTTCGCCGGACCGCCGTTCCACTACCCACTACCTACTACCTACTACCCACTACCTACTACCCACTACCCACTACCTACTACCCACGCCCGTCCCCTTCAAACTCTTCGATCCGCCGGCGCGCCGCCTCGGGGATGGGCACCGGGGTCTGGGCCGCGTAATCGTATACCACCATCACCGCGCGCGATTCCAGGATGCGCACATCGTCAGCGACGCGGACGATCTCGGCGTCGAAATCGAAGCTCGATCGGCCCAGGCGGCTCACGCGTACGTGCACGTCGAGTTCCTCGCCCATCGCCGCCTGCGCACGGAAGTCGCACTCCATCCGGGCCAGGATGAACTGGAGCCCCCCGGCGTCGTGGCCGGCGAAGACGTGACGCCAGTAGGCGAAGCGGGCCACCTCGAGGTAGGTCAGGTACACGGCATTGTTGACGTGCCCCATCGGGTCGCAGTCCCGAAACCGCACCTCGATCCGCTTCGAAAACCTGAACTCGCTCATGAACGCGCTCCCACCGGCGCCATCTCGGCTGGCACATGCCGCGCCAGGCTGACGAGCGCCACGACGAACGCCACCGTCATGATGGCCGCCGAGCTGATATACGGGATGGTCATTCCGTACCGATCGAACAGGAAGCCGCCCCACGCGGGTCCGACGATGCGCCCGAGGGCGGCGAGCGACTGCGCCACACCGAGGATGCCGCCCTGGTCATTGGGGTCCGACAGCCGCGACACCATCGAGGTCAGCGACGGTCCGTTGAAGCCTATCCCGGTGGCGAGCGTCCCGAGCGCGACGAGCAGCAGCGGCACACTCGTGGCCAGCGGCACCAGCCCCAGCCCGAGCGCAATCACCGCCACGGCGATCGGCACCACCCGGTGCTCGCCGATGAGCCGCACCGCCCGCCCGACCAGCAACCCCTGGACCACGGCGAGCACCACGCCGATGAACGCGAACAGGTACCCGATCGTGGCGGCCGTGAACCCGAACCGCCGCTCGCTGAAGAGCGCGAACGTGGCCTCGAACCCGGAGAACGCCGCCATGATGATGAAGTACAGCGACAGCAGCAGCACCAGCTGCGGACGCGCGAGGGCGCGGCGCAGCGCGGCGATCCGGCCCACCTCGGCGGCCTTGCCGTGGCCGGTGCGCGACTCCGGCAGGAAGAACCAGGCCGCCGTGAAGTTGGCGATCGACAGCGCCGCCGCGAAGTACATCGGCGCCTCGGGCCCGAAGTGGCTCAGCCCGCCCCCGATCGCCGGCCCGAAGACGAATCCCAGCCCGAACGCGACGCCGACCAGGCCCAGACCCTTGGCGCGGTTCTCGGGCGTCGTGATGTCGGCGATGTAGGCTTGCGCCGTCGGCACGTTGGCGCCGGCGATGCCGCCGATGACGCGCGCCAGAAAGATCAGCGCCAGCGACTCGGCCTGCGCCAGCGCCAGGTAGGACACCGCGGATCCCACGAGGCCCATCAGGATGATGGGCCGCCGCCCGATCCGGTCCGACCAGCGCCCCCAGATCGGCGAGAACACGAACTGCATCAGCGAGAACACCGAGCCCAGCAGGCCGATGGCGAGCGCGCTCGCACCGTAAGACTCGGCGTAGAACGGCAGCAGCGGGATGATGATGCCGAAGCCGATCAGGTCGATGAAGACCGTGACGAAGATGATGGCGAGAGGGGACACTTAGATGGATAAATGAAGCGATCTGGTGATCTGGTGACGTGGTGATCTGGCGATCTTCGATCCGCGATGTGGCGATGCGACAATCTATTTCGAGATCTCTAGACCTTGTGATCTGTGATCTGTGATCTCTTGAACTGCGATCTCTTGATCTTGTGCTTTCGTGATCTTGTGAGTCTCTGACCTTCGTGACCTTCGTCGTTCTTCGTGACCTTCGTGATTACCTGATCGGCGCCGATGGATTACTGCCTGCCGTCACGGGATCGCCAGTGCAGTCCTAGCGAGAGCGCGACGTAGTACACCGGGAAGACCAGCGAGAGCGGCAGCCACGGGCCGTCGACGGCTGGCAGCCGCCAGATCATCGTCAGCACGAGCGCCGCCCACGTCACGCCGAGCGTCAGCGTCGCCCTCCGCCATGTGCGGGTGCGCGACGGGTAGACGTACCGGATGGGCACGAACACCAACACCGCCAGGACCAGCAGCACGGCGGCGTTGACCGCGGGCGGGAGGCGCAAGACGAACAGGTACAACGCGACGATGTTCCAGTATGACGGAAAACCGGTGAAGAAGTACTCCGTGGTGCCGACCTTCGCGTCGGCCTGCGCGAAGCCGTAGCCGCTCGCCACCAGCACCGCGACGCCCACGCCCGCGCCCCAGCCGTCCGGCAGCAACCCCGCCTGCCGCATCAGCAGGACCGGCACGAACACGTACGTCAGGTAGTCGACGATGTCGTCCAGGCGGGCGCCGTCGAAGCCGGGCAGGCGCTCCTTGACGCGGAGCGTGCGGGCCAGCCAGCCGTCGGTCGCGTCGATGAAGACCGCCAGCGTCAGCCAGAGGAACGCCTCGCGAAACCGGCCGTCGACGACGGACAGGGTGGCGCCGAGCGCCGCGCCGGCGCCGAGCGCCGTGTAGAGGTGCGCGGCCCAGGGGGTCACGGTCAGAGGCGCCGTTCCGCCTGCGGGAAGTTCAGCCACACCGGCACGCCGCAGAAATGCGTACCCTCGGTGCAGCGGGGGGCGACGATGCCGTTGCGCAGCACGCACGGCGGCCCGAGGTGGCGGGCGAGCCGCGGATGCACGGCGCGCACCTGCGCAATCTCGTCCATCGACGCCAGGTAGATCTCCTCCTGCGCGTTGAAGCACGTGCGGAGCGTCCACTTGTGCTGGAGTGCGATGAGGGAGCCCGATTCGACCATGCGCAGCGACACGGCGTTCGGCAGCACGTAGAGCGCGAACTCCAGCGGCACCCCGAGCGCGACCAGCCGGTTCTTCGCCGCCCACGCCTCCACCATCGCCTGATGGAACACGGCGGCGGCGCGGTCGTTCCCGCGGATGAGGCGCGGCGTGACGTAGTCGGGCGCGGCGGTGTCCGCAAACGTCATCAGCGGGCGCGAGGCCGGCACCATCCGATGGCGCTGGTCCTGCGAATCGGCCGTGTGCGACAGCTTCTTCTCGAAGACGTAGCTCGCGTGATGCAGCGCGCGCATCATCGGCGAGTGGTACGACACGTTGAGCATGTCGAGCCGGTACCGGTTCCGCGCCGGATTCATCACCCGCTCGATCGCCTCGTCGTCGGACAGCTGATCGACGGTGAGCCCGAAGGTCGACCGGACCGCTTCAGCCGTCACCGGCTCGGCGTGCGTCGACCAGTCGCGCAGATGCGACACGCGGCCGGCGAGCCGCTGGTCGAACGCGTGCGCGAAGGCGTCGCCCGACGCCAGCGGCCGCGGGAACGCCGCCTCCGGAAGGCCGGCGGACTCGAGCGTCTCGAGCCCGACCTTCTCGAAGAACAACGGGTCGACCTCCTTGACGAGGTCGACCATCGCCCCGATCACCATCGAGGCTTCGTACGGCGTGTCGCCCGCATTCAACATGCGGTGGAGCCGGTGCAGCACCAGCCCCGATACGGTGTGCACCATCGAGGTGAACGCCGCGATCGGGATGACGTAGCGGGCCGTCTCGATGGCCTTCTTCTCCGCCTCACGCTCGACGGCCGCGTGGCGCGCGGCCGAGTTCGACGGACGCAGGTAGCGCAGCTCCTTCAGGATCGCCCACGCATCGTCCTTGAGCAGCGCGGAGAGCTCCTCGTAGCGGTCCCACGCGCGGAGGACGGCGCGCTCATAGACGTCGCGGGCCTCGCCGTCGAGGGGCGGCAGGAAGGCGCGCGGCTCGCGCAGCTTCACGTAGCGCTGGCTCGACTGCTCGGAGTTGTAGAAGGGGTAGGCGTGCAGCACGCTCCAGACGAACTGCCGCGAGATGTTCTCGAGGCCGAACTCGAAGTGGGCGTGCTGGAAGACGGTGTGATGGCCGCCCTCGAACGTGAGCGGCCCGATCGAGTCGCGCTGCTTGTCGGTGACCTCGGACGGCGCGATCACGCGCGGCGAGTAGCACGTCCGCGCCGCCGCGATCGCGCCGTCATAGGGGACGGTGGGCGCGGTGCGCAGGGTGACGCGGGGGGGCGCGGTGTCGATCGAGACGGCGGGCATCTTGGAAGTATAGGGTGCCGGGGTGCCGGAGTGCCGGGTGCCGGGGTGCCGGGGTGCCGGGGTGCTTCAGCCTACTCGTCGTCGTCGTGGCGTGCGTGGTAGCGGCCGTACTCCTCGAGGTAGGTCAGCGACTCGAAGCCGCGCATCCGGTCGAAAAACAGGACGCCGTCGAGGTGGTCCGTCTCGTGTTGAATCACCCGGGCCGGGTAGTCCTCGGCCTCGAGCTCGAGACGCTTGCCGTCCCGGTCCTGGGCCTGCACCTTGATGCGGAACGCCCGCGGCACGCGCCCGCGGATCTCGGGGATGCTCAGGCACCCCTCCCAGCCCTCCACCACCTCGTCGCCGACCACGGTGATGACGGGGTTGACGATGGCGACGGCGTCCTCGCCGTCGTCGAGCAGCGCGACGAAGAGGCGCCGGCTTTCATGGACCTGGGGCCCGGCAAGGCCCACGCCGGCATACTCGTGCATCGTCTCGATCATGTCGTCGACGAGGCGCTGAAAGACGGGGTCCTTGAACTCGGCCTTCTCGACCGGCCGCGCCTTCTCGCGCAACACGGGATGGCCCATCCGGGCGACTTTCAGTATCGACATACAGGAATTCTATACAATCCGAAGTTCCAGCCCTGAACTTTGAACGATGCACTGGTTCTGATGCATTCCCACGACACGACACCGCCGTACCGGTTCTGCCCCGTCTGCGGGAGCGCGCTCGAGCCGCGGGTGCTCAAGACGACCGAGCCCAAGCGGCTGGTGTGCACGAGCCAGGCGTGCGGGTTCGTGTTCTATCTCGACCCGAAGATCGCGGTGGGCACCATCATCCGGATGCCGGACGCCCGGATCCTGCTCGTGCGGCGGGCCATCGAGCCTGGCTATGGGAAGTGGGTGTTCCCGGGCGGGTACGTGGACCGCGGCGAGGAAATCCAGATGGCGGCGATCCGCGAGGCGCGGGAGGAGGCAGGGGTCGAAGTGCGCCTCGACCGCCTCGTGGACATCTACTCCTACGCCGGCCGCACG
Source organism: Vicinamibacterales bacterium (assembly GCA_030680175.1). Classification (GTDB taxonomy): domain Bacteria; phylum Acidobacteriota; class Vicinamibacteria; order Vicinamibacterales; family UBA2999; genus JAUXWO01. The sequence goes on along the minus strand of JAUXWO010000100.1, from coordinate 19,992 downwards.
CCGATCATCGTCGTCTACGCCGCGACGTGGGTCACGGGCGAGCTCGAAACCGATGACGAGGGGCTCGAGGCACGGGCGTTCGAGGTGGACGCGCTGCCCTGGGACGACCTGGCGTTCCGCAGCACACGAGAGGCGCTCCGGGACTACCTGGCAGGGATCGGGGATCAGGGATCGGGGATCGGGGGCCAGGAGCCCGGGACCGGAAACTGATCCCCGATCCCCGATCCCCGATCCCCGATCCCCGATCAGTCCGCGAGGCCCTCGGCCTTGCGCTCGGCCGCGGTGATGACGCCGGCCGCGGCGGCTTCGGAGTCGGCGCGTGACAGCAGCGGGCCGTAGGTCGTGATGAAGCGCTCGACCACCGCGCGCGTGCCGTTCACCTTCAGCTTGCCCATCAGGAACGAGAACTGGTCCTCGAGCGTCTTGCCGATGGCGGCGCGCACGGCCTCGGGCAGGTTCCAGAGCTGCGGCTTGAACGGCCCGATGGCCTTCTTGCGCGCCTTGTAGAGGAACTGCTCGTCGGTGTCCTTGGCCTTCTTCTCTTCCTGGGCGTGCTCGCGGATCCACGCGTACATCTCGTCCTTCAGCGCGGCGGGGAACTCCGGGTGGTCGTAGACCATGTTCTGGAAGTTCGTCGCGAGGTGAATCTCGCAGGCGCCGACGCGGGGGAAGGCGTCGAAGAGCTCGGCGCTCAGCGTGGAGGCCCCGTGCTGCACCGCCCCGGCGAGGCCGTAGTCGGTGCGCGCCACGCGCGACAGCTCCTCGAGCGCCTGCAGGTCGAGCTTCACGTCGCTCTGGACCGTGCCGTCCGCGCCGACGAACCCGCCGTGGGCCGTGCCGGTCTGGACGCTGATCTTGCTGATGCCGACGAGCCCTGGCCCCTTGGTCTCGAGCGCGTGCGTGTAGCCGCGCATGAAGGCGTGCAGTTCGTGCACGTCGGAGTTCTTGCCGCCCACCTCGCCGATCTCGCCGCCCACGGAGACGGTGATGCCGGCCGGCTCCAGGCCGCGGATGTGCGCGGTGAACTCGGCGGCCAGGCCGCAGTTGACGAGCTGCTGCTCATCGAGCGTCGGCTTGTCGAGGTCCACGAGCGTCGAGGTGTCGATGTCGATGTTGTAGAAGCCGGCGGACAGCTCCTCCTGGATCAGGGCCTTGAGCGTCTCGATCTCCTTGACCCGGTCGTCGCTCGCGTACTTCTTCGCGTTCACCTGGACGTGGTCGCCCTGCAGGAACAGCGGGCCACGGAAGCCCTCGCGCAGCGCCGCGGCGGCGATGATGGCGGCGTACTCGTGCGGGCGCTGCTCGGTGTAGCCGATCTCCGAGCGCGCGATCTCGATGATGAACGCGCCGACGTCGAGGCGGTTGGCGGCGCGCATGACGGCGCGGCCGGTGTCGTAGGCCATCATGCGCACGTTGATGGCCGGCACGGTGAAGCCCCCGGCCTCGCCGCGGCCCATCGCCATGTACATGTCGTGCACGGAGGCGAAGCGGATGCCGGCATGCGCGGCCAGGTGCAGAATCACCCAGCGCGCCGTGCCCTTGATCTCCGGCGTGGCGCCGAACGCCGCCGTGTGCGCGAGCCGGTCGACGAGCGCCTCGGCCGGCACGCCGGTCACGGCAATCTGCTCGCCGCTGATCGCGGCGTGCGGAGCAAGGGCGTCGGCGAGTTCCTGGACGGATCCAAACACCATGGCGAGCCTCTAGTGGAGCGTTGTTGACAATCTACTACCGGGCCGCCCGTTGGGCGGCCCGCGGAATGGCGGTTGAGGAGAGGCGCTGGTCGTACCTCTTCATTCGAGACACACCACCAGGGGATCAAATACCGGTGACCGCCTCGACGTCAGGCGGTGATGCAACAGTCGATTCTACCACCGGGTACGCGAACCGCTCCACGGCCGTCCTGTCGAGCGCCTCGCGGACCATCTCCTCGATCGGCAGCGCCGCCTCGGCCGCCAGCACCTCGTCCAGCCGGGCGCGGGTCAGCGGGTGGCGCGGGGTGAAGAGCGTGCAGCAATCCTCGTCGGGCACGATCGAGATGGGATACGAGCCGAGCCGCTGCGCCGCATCCGTAATCTCCTCCTTGTCCATGCCGACGAGCGGACGCAGGATCTCGAGTGAGGTCGCCTGCGCGATCACCGTCATGTTCTCGAGCGTCTGCGACGCGACCTGCCCCACGACCTCGCCCGTCACGAGCGCGTGCGCGCGCGTCCGGTGCGCAATCGCCTCGGCAATCCGCAGCATGAGCCGCCGGTAGACGACCACGCGCATGGGCCCGGGCACGCTGAGCGTCACGCGCCGCTGCAGCTCGCCGAACGGCACGAGATGCAGCTGCGATCGCAGCTGATAGCGCGTCAGCAGGCGCGCCAGCTCGCGCGCCTTGTCCTGCGAGGTGACCGACAGGAACGGATAGGAGTGGAAGTGGATGAAGACCGCCTTGCAGCCGCGCCGCATCATCCGCCACGCGGCCACCGGCGAGTCGATGCCGCCCGACAGCAGCACCGCCACGCGCCCCGACGTGCCGCTCGGCATCCCGCCCGGCCCCGGCTCCTTGCCGAAGTAGTAGAACGCCTCGCCCGGCAGGATCTCCACCCAGATGACGAGCGGCGGATGCTTGAGCCGCACCGGCCAGCCGCGCGCCGCCTGCACGCGTGCCCCGATCTCCCGCTCGAGCACGGGCGAGGGGATCGGGAAGCGCTTGTCGGGCCGCCGCACCATGATCCGGAACGCCTCGACCGGCTCGTCCGGCAGGTCGCGCAGGATGGCGGCCGCGATGGCCTCGACGTCGAGGTCGGCGCGGCCGGCCCTGGCGAAGTTGGCCAGGCCGAAGACGCGCTGCAGGCGCGCGCGGATCTCGGCCCACGACGCCTCGGCGCCCAGCTCGATCTCGATGCGCCCCATCGGGGCGCGCACCTTGCGCACGTCGAGGTCCTCGAACACCGCCTCGAGGTTGTGGATCAGGCGGCGCAGGAACCAGGGCCGGTTCTTGCCCTTGAGCGCGATCTCCTGATAGTGCGCGATGACGGACTGCATGGGTACTGAAGGACTCGTGGCGTGTCTCGACTGAAGCGGGACGACCAGCGCCACTGCGTGAACGCGGTTCTCCGGGCCGCCCAACGGGCGGCCCGGGAGTGGACCGTCAACGACGCTCCACTGCAACGGAGCGGGGGCGCGGCCGGTCGTGGACGATCTACCGCCCGGCCTCGGCGGCGGCGCGGTGGCCGCTGACCACCGCCGACTCAATCGTAGCCGGGAGCCCGGTCTCGATCCAGTCGCCCGCCAGCAGCAGGCCCGGCACCGGCGTCCGCGTGGGCGGACGCGGCGGCTCGCCCGCGGCCAGCGAGAACGTCGCCAGACGCTCGCGCACCGCCGTGGCACGGCGCAGCGTCGCGCGCCGCGCCGCCGGCAGCGCGCCGCCGATCTCCGCGACCGCCGTGGCGATGATGCGCGCGTTCGTCATGGCCGCCACCTCGGCGGCGCCGCTCGAGACGAGCGACAGGTGGCGCGCCCCGTCCGCAAACACCTGCGCCTTGTCGAACACCCACTGGAACGCCCGGCCCGGCAGGCCGACGATCGGCCCCTCCATCACCGGCCGGTCGAACCACAGGTTGACGGTGACGATCGGCGACGCCGCGCGCCGCGCCGCCCCGTCCACGATGGCCGCCATGGAGGCCGGCACCTCGTCGAACAGCCCGCGCAGCCCGAACCACGGCACCGCCGCGATCACGATCGGCGCCGCGAGGTGCTCGTCGCGCACGCGCACGCCGGTCACGCGCCCCTTGTCGATGACGAGGCGCGCCGGCGCGTGCGTGCGCACCTCGCCGCCCTGCGCGCGCACGAACCGCACGGCCGGCTCGACATACAGCGCATCGAGGGGACACGCCGGCACCACCAGCGCCGCGTCGCTCGGCTCGGGGCTGAACATCCGGGCGAGCACACCCAGGAAATGCGAGGCCTCCGCCAGGTCGATCGGCTGGTTGAGCGCCGCAAGCGCCAGCGGCTCCCACAGCATCTCGCACAGCCGCGGCGCCTGCCCGTGGCGCTCGAGCCACGCGCGCACGGTCACGCCACGGGCCTCCGCCCCGGGATCCTCGCCGCGCGCGAGCGCGCGCTGTGCCCGGGCCAGCGGGCCCGCGATTCCGGCGATCGAGAGCCGCTCTCCCAAGCCGAGGCCGTCCCACGCGACCACCCCGCCCACCAGATGCCAGGGCGACGGCAGCGGCGGGCACGCGAGCGTGCTCTGCCGGCCCCCGCGATCGATCATCGTCACGGCCAGGCCGGCCTGCCAGCGCACCCGATTCGCCGCGTCGATCTGCCGAAGGAACGCGAGCGTCTCGTGATAACAGCCGAGCAGCACGTGCTGCCCGTTGTCGACCACCTCCCCCGTGGCCGGGTCGCGGTACGCGCCCGCTCGGCCGCCCGAGGTGGGCCGCGCCTCGAGCACGAGGACGCGCGCGCCGGCGCCAGCCAGCCTGACCGCGGCGCTCAACCCCGCCACCCCCGCGCCGATGACGAGGACGTCAGGCATGGGGGCGGGGGGGAAGGCCGAGCATGGTGCGCATCCAGACGGCCAGGGCGATGCGGGCGCGCGCCGGGCGCGGGACGCGGATGCGCTCGGTGAACACGTCGTAGCCGGCCCGCTCGATGCGCTCGAGGATGCCGAAGTAGATGCCGCCCATGATGCCGGCCGCCACCAGCCGGCGGCGATCCGCCGCAGGCGCCGCCGCGGCCGCCCGCGTGTAGTAGTCGCGCGCGCGCCGGCACTGGAACGCGAGCAGCGCCCGCACCTCCGGCGTGACGCGGCCGGCCGCGAGCATCGGCTCCGTGCAGCCGAAGCGCCGCAGGTCCTCGAGCGGCAGATAGAGCCGGCCCTGCGCGAGGTCCACACCCACGTCCCGGATGATGTTCGTCAACTGCAGCGCCAGTCCCAGGTGATGCGCGTAGTCGCGCGATCCCGGCTCGCGGGCGCCGAAGATCGGCAGGCACATGAGGCCCACCGCCGAAGCGACTCGGCGGCAGTACTCCACGAGCGCATCGAAGGTCTCGTAGCGCGGGGCGTGGAGGTCCATCTCGACGCCGTCGATCAGATCCTCGAACGGCGTCCGCGGCAGGCCGAACGCCCGGATGTGCGGCACGAGCGCGCGCCCCTGCGGGGTCTCGGGCGTGCCGCCCTCGAACGCCCGCGCCACCTCGGCGCGCCACAGCGCGAGTTCGCGCCCGGCCACCGCCTGCGCCTCCGCCGACAGCGGCCCGGCGCCCCCCGCCGCTTCATCCACCGCATCGTCCACCGCGCGGCAGAAGTCCCACACGGCCCCGATCGCACGACGGCCGCTCGGGGGCAGGACGAGGAACGAGTAGGAGAAGGAGGTGTCGCGCGCCACGGTGATCAGCCCACGGCCGGACGGCCAGCCGTCCAGGCGAGGGTCCTCCACGCTATCACCACCGCGTCGACCCGGCCGAGCGTGGGCCGGCGACGGAAGGGGTCGTAGCCGGTGGCATCGAGGTGCTCGAGGATGCGCATGCCGCCGTGCCAGGTGGCGCGCAGCTCGTACCGCAGCCGGCCGGACACGGCGTCGCAGACGGGCCGGCCGCGCACGAACAGCGCCCGCGTCCGCTGGGCCGCGGCGCCGAGCACCGACGCCCACGCCGGTGACCACGCGCCGCGCGTCAGGTCGTCGAGCGAGGCACCGGACGACAGCCAGGCTTCATCAGGGAGGTACAACCGGCCACGCGCCCAGTCGATCGCCAGGTCCTGCCAGAAGTTCGTCAACTGCAGCGCCGTGCAGATGTCGTCGGACCAGCGATCCCTCGCCTCGTCGTGCTGACGCGCCAGCCGCAGCACGAGCCGCCCCACCGGATTCGCCGACCTCCGGCAGTAGTCCAGCACGTCGTCCCACGTCTCGTAGCGCGTGGTCGTGACGTCCTGGCGAAACGCGCTCAGCAGATCGTCGAAGAGCGCGATCGGCAGATCGAAGCGGGCGATCGTGTCGTGGAGGGCGGGAAAAAGGTCCGGCAGGTCCGACGGGTCCGGCAGGTCCGAGGGGGCCGAGGGGGCCGAGGGGTGGTGGAGACGGGTCTGCCAGTTGTCGAGCAGGGCGAGGCGCTCTGCGGGTTCCCGGCCGGGTTCGTCGGCGATGTCGTCGGCGATGCGCGCAAAGGCGTAGACGGCCGCGACGTGTCTTCGCAGGCCGGCCGGCAGCAGGCGTGAGGCGACCGGGAAGTTCTCGTAGTGGGCGCGCGCGAGCGCGTCACACGCGGCGTACGACTCCTCGAGCGTCGGCGACGTGCGGGGCGCTACCACACGGCGTCGATCACACCAGCGCGGTGATTGGCGGCGCGTGCCATGACGAAGAGGAGATCCGACAGCCGGTTCAGGTAGATGCGTACGACCGGCTCCACCGCGTCCGGACCGAGCAGCAGCACCGCGCGCTCGGCACGCCGCGACACCGTGCGCGCGAGGTGCAGCGTGGCGCCGCCCTGCGACCCGCCGGCCAGGATGAAGTGGCGGAGCGGCTCGAGCCCGGCCTCGAGGTGGTCGATCCACCCCTCCAGCCGGGTGATGTCCTCGTCGCCGATGACGGCCTTGGCGACGCGGTCGGCGATCTTGTGGCGGGGATCGGCCAGCCGGGCGCCAAGCGCGAACAGATCGCGCTGGAGGTGCACGACCATGCCGGTGAGCTCGTCGTCGAGCCCGGCTGCCCGGGCGAGGCCCAGGCACGCGTTGAGCTCGTCGACCTCGCCGTAGGCCATCACGCGCGGGTGCGTCTTGGCCACGCGGGTCCCGTCAAACAGACTGGTCTCACCCTCGTCGCCCGTCTTCGTGTAGATTTTCACCAGACGGCAATTATACCGGCTCGACTCGGTCCCCTTCCTGATGCCCACGACGCGCGCGCGGACCCGCAAGGCCGCCGCCCCCCCGCTGCCCCCGCCCGCTGCCCGTCAGCGCTTCCGCCGCAACCTGCTGGCCTGGTACCGCCGGCACGGGCGCGACCTGCCGTGGCGGACGACCGACAGCCCGTACCACATCCTCGTGTCGGAGATCATGCTGCAGCAGACGCAGGTGGACCGCGTGCTGCCCAAGTACCACGAGTGGCTCGACAAGTACCCGACGTTCGAGGCGCTCGCCTCCGCCGACGTCGAAGAGGTCACCGAGACGTGGTACCCGCTCGGGTACAACATCCGGCCCCGGCGCCTGCACTCAATCGCGCGCGAAGCCGTGGAGAAGTACGGCGGCGAACTGCCGTCGGATCAGGAAACGCTGCTGTCGTTCAAGGGGATCGGCGCCTACACCGCGGGCGCGATCCGCAGCTTCGCCTTCCGCCAGCGGGCGGCCATCCTCGACACCAACGTGGTGCGTGTGCTGTTCCGGGTGTTTGTCGCGAAGGGGGAGCCGAAGAGTCATGCGATGACGAAACGGCTGTGGGCGATCTCGGAGGTGATGGTGTCCCACCGCCACGCCTTCGACTTCAACCAGGCGCTGATGGATTTTGGCGCCACCGTCTGCACCGCCCGCGCGCCGCGGTGCCCCGCCTGCCCGATGCGCCGGATGTGCAGGACGGTCGCGCGCAAGCGGCGTCCGTAGGCCGCGCGGGAACCCCCACGCGACCTACGAGGCCGTCGCACTGTTGACTAGCGTCCGCCGCTGCGCGTGATGGTCACGACGAACTCGCCGCGGTTGTCCGCGACGTTGTCGTCGTTCACCCGCAGGAAGATCTGGCCGTCGGCCGGCATCAGCAACGGCGTGCCCTGGCTGCCGATGGCGAACGGGGGCGACATGCCCACCATGCCGATCAGCGCGCCCGTCAGCACACCGGGCATGACCGTGGCCGGCGACCGGCGGCCCTGCAGCGATCCGTCCGGGCTGGCCACATCGTCGGCCGCGGCCGAGAGGCCGATCTCGCCCTTCGCGCCGAACGTCACCCGGTCACCGCGGCGCACCGTCACGCCCGTGGCGACCCAGTCGGCATTGCCCGCCACGCGCACGGTGTTGCCGGGCAGGTCCAGCGGCGCCGTGACCGTCGGGTCTGCCGGCTTCGGAACGTTGCCGAGGTACAACCGCGCCACCTCGCCCATCGGCAGGCGGCGCTCCTCGCCGCTCGCGGCGCGGAAGTGCACGATGCGCGGCTGGTTCGGCAGGGCCGATCCGGGGCCGCCCACGACGTCCATGAAGCGGCCGCGCACGGGGGCGCCGTTGCGGGGCACGAGGATGTGGTCGGCGCCGACCGCCATCGCCAGTTCCGCCGCGGGCAGGTTCTGGCCATCGCCACCGACGTCAATCACGGCCACCTGGGCGATCGACAGACGCCGCTGGTCGTTCTGGCTGGCGCGAATGTAGAACGTCTCGGTGACGCGGTCTTCGAAGAGGCCCGAGACCCGCTCGCCGTCGCGCATGACGACGGTGACCCGGTCCTGGGCGAGGGCGGGCACAGCAGCCGAGGCCACCACGATGAGGGCGGCCGCAATCATTCTGAACACTTGTATCTCTCCTGATGCACTGGGGGTCAGATTCCATCCTGACACGAATGGGTGAATCAGACTGTGCACTCGGGGTCAGCTCGACAGCACGGCAATCAGGTCCCGGTCCGCCTCGGGGAACGGCAGCCCGCCGAGATCGGCGCGCGATACCCACCGCATCTCCTGTCCCATCATGGGTTTGGCGTCGCCCTCGAACACACACCGATAGAAGTGCAGCTCGACCGTGCGCTCGGAGTACGCGTGCGTCACCGAGTGCAGCAGCCCCCCCACCTCAGCCACGATGTCGAGTTCCTCGTGCAACTCCCGGCGCAGCGCCTCGGCGTGGGATTCCGCAGGATCCACCTTCCCGCCCGGGAACTCCCAGTGGTCCGCCAGGTGCGAGCCGGCCTGGCGGAGCGTAACGAGGAAGCATCCGTCGCGCTCGATGACGGCAGCGACAACGACGGTGGGCGCGGGCACGTCGCCAGTGTACCCGGTCGATTCCGCTGCGGCTACTGCGGCTGCCGCGTGATGACGACGGTGAAGCGCCCGGTGTTGTCGGCGTGGTCGTCGTCGTTCACGCCGAGAAACAGCTCGCCCGACTCCGGCATGACGATGCGGGACTGATTGCCGATCCCGAACGGCTCGCCGCTCCCGATCCGTCCGATGAGCGCGCCGAGGAGTTCGTCCGGCATCGTGGCCCTGGACGATCGCTCCCCGAGCAGCGAGCCGGCCGGCCCCGCCAGGTCGTTCCGTTCCCGCGACAACTGCACCTCACCCTTGACCAGGAACTCGACGGGCTCACCCTGACGCACCATGAGCGCCGTCGAGACCCACCGCACGTCGCCGCCGAGCGGCAGCGCGGTGACGATACCGGCGTCGCGAGCCGGGCCGGGGGCCGGCTGGGAAGACGCGTCCCCTCTGAACTGGATCACCCGCATGTAGACGCGCGCGACGTCGGTGGCCTCGTACTGGCGGATGTGGCCGTCCGCCCCGCCGAATGTGACGATGCGCAGGTCCTGGGTCTTTGCCGACCCCGGGCCGCCCTCGATGGCGAGGAGCCGCCCCTTGACGCGCTCGCCCGAGCGCAGCACCAGCAGGTGCCACCGAAGCGCGCCCCCGGTCTGGCCGTCGTTGGCTTCGGCCACTTCCTCGCGTGTCGGCGCGAGCCGCTCGTCGGTGAAGTCCATCATGAAGACGTTGCCGAGCGGGATGCGCCGCTGGTCGTGGAGCGACACGCGAAGGTAGATCGTGTCGCTCTGGAGATCCTCGAACTCGCCGGCGAGGATCGCGGTGCCGACGTGGATGCCGACGCGCTGGCGCTGGGCCTCGGCCGCCCCGGTCACCAGTGCAAGGAGGACGAGGGCGAACGCCGCCACGCGGAGGTGCGACGAGCCGCTGAATGGGATGAGAGCCATGGTGCTCTCTCAAATGCAAACCCGACACCAGCGGCCACCCCTCACAACCGGCCGCGATTCTGGTCGCACGCGGCCGCCGGCCTCGTGCTGCCGGGCTTCCGTCAGGACGGGGCAGGACTCTCGGCTATCGGCTATCGGCTATCGGCTATCGGCGAACAGCCAACAGCGACTGAACACCTGCTCACGCACGGCTACTGGCGCAAGCCGGCGTGACAACACGTGCCGAGAACCAAGAGCTGACAGCCGAAGGCCGGAGAGCCTCGTGCTCATGTCCCCATGAACGGCGTCCGGTGCACGACGGCGGCCAGGGGCGCGTCGCCGGCGGCGACCTCCACGGCCGTGCCGGGCTCGGTGAAGTCACGGTGCACGTACGCCAGCGCAACGGCACGGCCGAGCCGCGGCGACAGCGCGGCGCTCGTCAGCGCGCCGACGTCGCGGCCGCCGGCACGCACGACCGCGCCGGCCTTCGGCACCGCAGTCCCCGCGAACGCCAGGCCGACAAGCTTCTTCGCCACGCGGCCGCCGCCGCGGTGCATGACGCGGATGACGACCTCCTGGCCGACATAACACCCCTTGGTGAACGAGATGGCCTCGTGTTCGATGCCGGCCTCCAGCGGGATCGTGTGCTCGTCCATGTCCACGAGAAAGCGCGGCCGGCCGGCCTCGATGCGCGCGACCTCCGCCGTCTCCTCGGGGACGGTCACGGCCCCGGCGGCACTGAGCCGCGCCACCAGCGTCGCGAGACGGCCGGGGTCCGCGTAGACGACGTAGCCGGGCACGCCGTACGCCGCCAGGTGCACCACGCGCACAGGCCCGCCTTCGAGCGCGATCTCCGCATGCTGGTACGCCTGCCACGCCTGAAGCTCAGCGGCCGTGATCACGCCGCCACACGCGGCGGCGAACACCGGGGCTGCCGTCGGGCCATGCACGCCGATCGCGGCCAGGCTCCCGCCGAGATCGGCCACCGAGACGTCCTCGGCGAAGACCATCCCGTCGAGCCGGGCGGCCAGCGCGGCCGCCAGCGCGGCGGGCACGTCCAGCCAGAGGGCCTCGCCCGTCTCGAGCACGTGCATGTCCGTGATCATGCGGCCCTGCGGCGTGAGCCAGGCCGCATAGCAGCCGGTGCCGGGCCCGAGCGCGGCGATGTCATTGGTGAGCAGGCCTTGCAGCCAGGTGGCGCGGTCGGCGCCGCCGACGCGGATCACGCTCCGGTCGACGGGCTGCACCAGCCCGGCGGCAGCATGAAGGGCGCGGTAGCCGTCGTCGCTGAACATATACGGGGACTTCGCTGGGGGCTTTCGGCTCTCGGCTGTCAGCTCTCGGCTGTCAGCTCTCGGTTATCAGCTTTCGGCTCACCTCCGTTAAGCTGAGGATCGCATGATACGCCTTCAGAGACTGCCCGGCGCTCTGGCCCTCGTGACGGCCCTCGTGACGGCCCTTGCGGCCCCGCTGGCGGCCCAGCCGGCACCGGCCGCCGCCGCCCCGCCGACCGACGCCGCCAGCTACATCGTGTTCCTCGGCGCGAACCCGATCGGCCGCGAGGACGTCACCGTCGTGCAGCTCCCCGACGGCTGGGCGGTGCGCGGCACGAGCCGGCAGGGCAGGCCCATCGACGTCGTCTCCGACCGCGCCAGCATCGAGTACGACCGCGCCTGGCGGCCCACGCGGCTCTCGATCGAAGGGTCGATCCGCGGCACGGCCGTCCGCCTCGAGACGACGTTTGCGGACGGCAAGGCCATCAACGCCATCACCACCGGCGAGACCACCACCGAGAAGATCGACGACGTCAGCGCGGATGCCATTGCGCTCCCCAACACGTTCTTCGGATCGTACGCGGCGCTGGCGCGCCGCCTCGTCGGCAGCACCGTCGGCACCGAACTGCGCGGCTACATCGCGCCGCAGGCGGAGCTCGCGATGCGCGTCACGGCGCTCGCGCCCGAGCGCATCGACACGCCGCAGCGCGCCATCGACGCCACGCGCTACTCGCTCGTCATCGACAACCCGGCCGGCGAGCTGGCGATCAGCGTCTGGGCGGACCCCGAGGGGCGCCTGCTGCGGCTGAGCGTCCCGGCGCAGGGACTCGAGCTGGCCCGCGAGGACATCGCCTCGGCCGCCACGCGGACGACGTCGTTCTCCATCGAGGGCGACGAGGCGATCCGGATCCCCGGCAACGGCTTCAATCTCGCCGGCACGATCACCCGCCCGCCCGGCCCCATCCGCCCGCTGCCCGCCGTCGTCATCGTCGGCGGGTCGGGCCCGACCGATCGCGACGGCTTTGCGGCCGGCATCCCCGTCCTCGGCCTGCTCGCCCGCGAGCTCGTTGCCGCCGGCTTCGTCGTCGTCCGCTACGATAAGCGGGGGGTCGGCCAGAGCGGCGGGCGGCCGGATTCGGCCACGCTCGCCGACTACGCCGAAGACGTGCGGGCCGTCGTCGCCTACCTGGACCGGCAGCGCCGGCGCGAGGTGGACCGCCGCCGCATCGCGGTGGTGGGCCACAGCGAAGGCGCCTGGGTCGGGATGCTGGCGGCCGCGCGCGACCGGCGGATCGCCGCGCTCGCGCTGCTCGCCGGGGCCTCGTCCACGGGCGCCGAACTCATCCTCGAACAGCAGGCCCATGTGCTGGCGCTCACCAAGGCGCCGGAGGCCGAGGCGACGGCGAAGGTCGCGCTCCAGCAGCAGATTCACGCGGCCGTGCTCGAGGGCGGCAGCTGGGAGGGCGTGCCCGACGATGTGCGGGAGCAGGCCGACAACGCCTGGTTCCAGAGCTTCCTCGCCTTCGACCCCGCGCGGGTGATGCGGGACGTGCGCCAGCCGATCCTGGTGCTGCAGGGCGCCCTCGACACGCAGGTGAGGGCGTCCCATGCCGAGCGCCTGGCCGAGCTCGCACGCGCGCGGCGCCGCAACGGCGGCGTGGACATCGTGATCGCGCCGGGGGTGAATCACCTGCTCGTGATCGCCACGACCGGCGAAGTGAGCGAGTACGGCACGCTCGCCGGGCGCGAGCTGGCCACCGGCGTCACCTCGGCCCTGGGCCTGTGGCTGACGAAGACGATGACGGGCGCGCGGTAGGGAGCGCTTTTCGCTTTTCGCTTTTCGCCCTGGTCCCCGATCCCCGATCCCCAAACAGGAGGTTGCGATGCGCTCGTTGAACGTCACTCAGGTCCGCGCCGTGCTGGCGCGTGGTGTGATGGTGATGGCTCTGGCCACGCTGGCCGCGGCCTGCTCGTCGGCGCCCGAAGAGGCGCCCCTGGCCACCGACGTGATGGTGTTCGAGGGCGCGCGCCTCATCACCGGTGACGGCACGGTGATCGACGACGGGGTCCTCGTGATCCAGCGGGACCGGATCACCGAGGTGGGACGCGCGGGTGAGGTCGCGGTGCCGAACGGCGCCACCCGCGTGCATCTGAACGGCAAGACCGTGATGCCGGCGCTCATCGACACGCACACACACATCGCCGCGGAACGCGAGCCGCTCCTCGATCAACTGCAGCGTCAGGCGTACTGGGGCGTGGCGGCGGTCGCGAGCCTCGGCATGGACGACATCGAGCTGGCGCGGCAGGTGCGCGGCGAGGTGATTGCCGACGCGGCGCGGCTGCGCACGGCGGGCCGCGGGATCACGACGCCGGAGCCCGGCCGCACGGAAGTGCCCTACTGGGTGACGACGCCGGAGGAGGCGCGCGCGGCGGCCGCGGAGCTGGCGAAGAACCAGGTTGACATCATCAAGATGTGGGTGGACGACCGCAACGGGCAGTACAAGAAGATGACGCCGGAGCTGTGGACGCCGGTCATCGAAGAGGCGCACCAGCACGGCCTCCGCGTCACCGCGCACATCTTCAACCTCTCCGACGCCAAGGGCCTGCTGCGCGCGGGGCTCGACGCCTTCGCGCACGGCGTGCGCGACACGGAGGTCGACGAGGAGCTGCTGGCGCTGTGGAAGGAGCGGCCGCACGTGGTGCTGGTGCCGAACCTGCCCGGGCGCGGCGTCGCCGAGGACATGTCGTGGATCGGCGATACGGTCCCCGCGGCCGAGATCGCGCGCATGCACGAGGCCCAGGCGAAGCTGCCGCCGACGGCGGGCGCGTCGTTCCAGCTGCAGGCGCGCAACCTGGTGACGCTCCGCGACAACGGCATCCGCATCGCCTTCGGCACCGACAGCAACGGCGGGTGGCAGGCGCATCAGGAGCTGGCCGACATGGTGGCGGCCGGCATGACACCGGGCGAGGTGATCGTGGCGGCGACGCGGAACGCCGCGGACCTGCTGAAGATCGACGAGCTCGGGCTGCTGGCCCCGGGCAAGAGCGCGGACTTCCTGGTGCTGGACGCCAACCCGCTCGACGACATCACGCACACGCGCCGCATCGCGTCGGTCTACCTGCGCGGCGCCGAGGTGGATCGCGCGGCGCTGCGCTCGCGCTGGGCGGCGGGCGGCACCGAATAGCGGCACGGGCGGCGTGGGATTCTCGTCGCGGCTTCGCGTGAGCCGCGGGGGATTCATGTGTGCCCGGGTGTCTGCCGATTGAGAGGACGGAGTGACACGGGAGGGAGGGGCTGATGGTGAATCAGATCACGTCGTTGCCGCATCCGACGCCCGTGGCGCGTCCGGACCGTGACCCTGCGCGGGAGCGCGACCAGCACGCGCGTCATCGCCACCCCCGCCGCGAACCCGCGCCGCCCGAGCCGCCGGTGGAGCCGGCCGAGGGCGGCGATGACCCGCCAATCGTGGGGTCGCGCCTCAACGTGACCGCCTGAGAGGGGGTCAGGTCATGAATCATGACCTGACCCCATCCCCGCCCCATCCCCGGACCCCATCCCCGCCTGCTGCCTGTCCCACATCGCCGCCACCGTCTCGCGCAGGCGCGCTGTGGCGTCGGCCGCGCTCTCCTCGGGCGAGAACGCCATCGGCGCGCCGAGCGTGACCTTGAGGCGGTGGCCGTTCCACGGCGCGAGCAGGCGCCGGCGGAGCACCTGGTTCCGCGGCCAGAGCTCGTAAATGCCGTTGAGCGCCACGGGCACGATCGGGACGCCGAGGTGCTGCGCGAGGATGGGCGAGCCCTTCTTGAACCTCCGCACGGTGCCATCGATCGAACGCTCACCCTCCGGGAAGATCATCAGGATCCTGCCGTGCGCGAGGCCGAAGGCGCCGGCCTTCATCGCGGGCACGAGGTTCGCGTCGGGGTCCACCGGCACGAGGTTGATGGCGCGCGCGACGCGGCGCATGACCGGCGACGAGAAATATTCGGTTGCCCCGACGAAGAACAGGTCCTTGATGATGCGGTGCGGCAGCACGCACGCCAGCACGAACGGGTCCAGGTAGCTCGAATGGGTCGGGGCGAGGATGAACGGCCCGCGCGCGGGCAGGTGCTCGAGCCCCGTGGCCTCGATGCGCGGCAGGATCAACCTGAGCGTGCGCACGACCAGCCACGCAAACGGCGCGAACAGGGGGCGCGGGGCGAGCAGGCTGCCGAGGTCGGGATCGGTGGCCGGCGGCAGGTCGCCGAGGATCGCGGCCCACGGCTGCTCGACGCGCGCGGCCTCGCCCGGTCCGGCCTGCGCGGCGAGGGCCTCCACGAGATCGCGCACGGTCAGCACCTCGTGCGCGCGCTCGGTGTCGAAGCGTACGCCGAAGCGGCGTTCGAGTTCGGTGATGAGCTCGACGCGCTCCATCGAGTCGAGGCCCAGATCGAGATCGAGGCTCGCACCTGGCACGATGCGCGCGCCGCCACGCGCACGCGCCGTGATGGCGCCGACCATCGCCGCATGCCGCGGATCCTCCAGCCACACACGCTCTTCGTCATCGAGGGGCCGCTCGACCTCGGCCTGCCGCGCGGCCTGGTGCTCGGCGAGCCGGCGCGCGATCTCATGCCGCTTCAGCTTCCCCGTCGTCGTTCTCGGCAGCGGTTCCGTCCAGAGGTCGTAGCCGAGGATGCGCTTTGTCGAGGGGAGCTCGGCCGTGAGGCCTTCGATCTCGAACCGCAGGAGCTCGCCGATGGTCACGACCTTGCGCTCACGCAAGGCGTCGGGGTCGGGCACGATGACCGCGTGCAGGCGCTCGGAGTGATGGGCGTCGCCGCCGGTGAGGCCGAGGACGCACACTTCCTTGATGTAGCGGGACCGGCGGTAGTGCGCCTCGATCTCCTCGGGGTGGAGGTTCTTCCCCGACGCGAGGATGATGACTTCCTTGCGGCGTCCGGTGATGGTGAGACGGCCCTCGGCGTCCAGCCGGCCGAGATCGCCGGTCCGGAACCAGCCATCGCGCATGACCTCGGCGGTCGCATCCGGCCGGTTGAAGTAGCCCTGCATCACGATCGGCCCGCGGAGCGCGATCTCACCGTCGAGCGCCTCGCCTCCGCCGTTGGCGTCTGGCGCGTCTGGCGGAAGGATGCGCATCTCGACGCCCGGCAGCGCGCGGCCGACGGTGTCGAGATGGGCCTCGTCGGGCCGGTTGATCGTGGCGGCGCCTGACGTTTCGGTCAGACCGTAGGCCTGCAGGATGGTGAACCCGAGCGCGTAGAGATCGCCGCCGATGGCGGGGTCGAACTTCGAGCCGCCGGTGACGAGCAGGCGCATGCGCGGCCCCATCACGGCGTGGACACGCCGGAAGAACGCCGGGCCGAGGTTGACCCCGACCTTGCGCGCCATGCGGTTCAGCGACAGCAGCGTGGAGAACAGCGCGCCGGCGACGACGCCCGCCTTGGCGACCTCCCCGCGGACGCGTTCGTGGATCAGGTAGAAGAACTGCGGCACGCAGATGAGCAGCGACACCTCGCGCTCGCGCAGCGCGCGGAGGAGCTCGGTCGTGTTCAGCGTCTCGAGAAACACGACGCGCGCGCCGAGGGCGAACGGCAGGAGCAGGTTCCCCATCTGCGCGAGGGCGTGGAAGAGCGGCAGCACGCCGAGCACGCTGTCGCCCTCGTGCACATCGACCACCTGGAACGTGGCGGTGCGTTCGGCCTCGAGGTTGCCGTGGCTCAGGACGACACCCTTCGGATCCGCGGTCGTGCCGGACGTGTAGAGGATGACCGCGGGATCGGCCCACGTGGACGGGCACGGCGGCACGTCCGTTGCCCCCGCGTCGAAGGGCCCGGCGATGGCGACGAGCCGCACGTGGTCCAGCGTGGCGACGGCCGCCTGTGCCGTGTCCCACAGGCGCGTCCCGGCGAAGAGGACGCGGGCCCCGGCGTCGGCGGTGATGGTCGCGACCTGCGCGGCCGAGTAGTTGGTGTCGAGCGGCACGGCGACGGCGCCGAGCCGGAAGATGCCGAGGTAGGCGGCGCACCACGCCGCGTCGTTATCGGCGAGGATGGCGCAGCGATCGCCGGGCGCGATGCCCTGGCCGGCGAGCCAGGCCGCGATGGCCTCGGCCCGCCGCTTCAGCTCGGTGTAGCTGACCTGCTCCAGGCCGGCGGCACGCTGCACCTCGATGGCGGTGCGCTCCCCGGCACGCGCGGCCGCGGCCGCGAACAACTCCCAATAGTTCGACACGCAGGGGGCATCATAACGGACCAGGGGCGGCTTGTGTCCGCCTTGGGGTCGTCGCGAGGTGCGCCCTACCGCCGGGCCGGCCCGTACAGCACCCTCCCCGCACGCGCGCCCGTGTGGCGGTCGCCGTCGATCGCCACCTCGCCGTTCACGATCACGTAGTCGATGCCCTCGGGGTAGCGCGTCGGCTCCTCGTAGGTCGCCAGGTCCTCAACGCGCGCCAGGTCGAAGATCACGACGTCGGCCCACAGGCCTTCCTTGATCAGCCCGCGTCCCTCGAGGCGCATCCGCGTCGCGGGCCACGACGTCATCTTGCGGATCGCGTCCTCGAGCGTGAGCGTGCCGCGCTCCCGCACGTAGCGGGCCAGGATGCGCGGGAACGTGCCGTAGCTGCGCGGATGCGGGAGCCCGAGCAGATCCGCGGCGCCGGCCTCGACCGCCGCGCCCGCATCGCTCCCGATGCTCGTCCACGTCTGCCGCATCGCCAGCTCGACATCCGGCTCGGTCATCATGTGGTAGATCGCCATCACGCGGCGCCCGCCGCCCTCGAGCACGAGATCCCAGGCGGTGTCTGCCGGGTCCCTCCCCAGTTCCTTCGCGATGTCCGCGATGCTCCGGCTGTGGAAACGCGCGTTGTCCGCATTCTGCGCGTTGACGAGCACCACGTTGTGCCAGCCGCCCGACGCCTCGACGATGTTCCACCAGCCGGGGGAGCCCGTGGCGACCTCGCGCTTGAGACGCGCGCGCGTCTCCGGATCGCGCAGCCGCGCGAAGAGCGGCTCCGCTCCGCCCTCGTGCGCCCACGACGGAATCGTCGCCTCGAGCCCCGATCCGCCCGCGGTGTACGGATAGACATCGGCGGCGACCTCGACGCCGCGCCCGCGCGCCGCGTCGATCGCCGTGACCGCCTCCGCCATCAGCGTGCCCCAGCCCGGTTCGTGCGCCGCCTTCAGGTGGAAGATCTCGACCGGAATCCCCGCGCGCTCGCCGATGGCGATCGCCTCGCCCACCGCCTCCAGCAGTTCGGCGCCCTCACCGCGGATGTGGCTCGCGTAGATGCCGCCGTAACGCGCGGCCACACGCGCCACCTCCACGATCTCGTCTGTCCCCGCGTAGCTGCTCGGCGGATAGATCAGCGCCGTCGTCATGCCCAGCACGCCGGCGCGCATCGCCTCCTCCATATGCTGACGCATCGCGTCGAGTTCGGCGGCCGTCGGCTCGCGCCGGTCCATGCCGATGACGGCGCGCCGTGCCTGGGCCTGACTGTAGAAGGTGCCGAAGTTGATGCTGATGCCCTGCCGCTCGAGCGTGGCGAAGTACTCCGGGATCTCGTCCGTGCTTGCGCCCCGCCGCGCCTCGTCGCCGCCCGTGAGCACCGCCAGCGACGGCGTACCCCCTTCCCCGCCGATGGCGCTCGTCACGCCCATGCGCAGCTTGTTCTCGGCGAGGCCGTTCACCAGGAGCGCGGCGCCCGACTGGTCCATGATGTCGATGAAGCCCGGCGAGACGTAGCGGCCCGCCGCGTCGATCTCGCGCACGCCGCGCCCCTCCACGCGCCCCACCCGCACGATGCGGCCCTCATGGATGGCCACATCCGCGGCGATCCACGGATTGCCGGCGCCATCAAGCACGCGCCCGTTCCGGATGACGAGATCGAACGCCGGCGCCTGCTCGCGTCCCGCCGCCGGGACCATCCAGGCCGCCACCACGGTGAACGCGACGACGACTGCGCCGATGGACCGAAGCCTGGCGATGGAGGCAGCTCGCAACATGCCGCGCATCTTACCGCCGTCCCGGCAATCACACTTCTGAAATCAGGAGCACCCGTTCCGGCTGGCGGGTGCGGTCACAGAGTCCGCTGCCTGCACGGTGTTGCGCGCCTGGAGGGACATGGGACGGCCGCCAGTCGATGGCGGCGATCGTGCAGACGCGGGTGGCGGGAGATGCCGCGATGACCGCACTTCGTGAACCGCGCCGCCGCTGGCGCTCGCGGACCGCCGCCGCTGCCTGGACGGTGTCCACGCTCGGGCTGGTGGCCTTCGGCGCCGGCCTCGTCTATGTGACCGCCGGCGAGCTGCTGCGTGCGCCCGCCCCCACCCCGCCCGAAGTGACCCGCGACGTCATCGTCCGGCACGCCGAGGACGCGCAGGGGCGCCGCGCCTCGTTCCGGATCCTGCTCTTCACCGACGAGTTCCGGTGGCGCCTGAGCTCGTTCGATCGGCTCGAGAGCGGCAGCGGCTGGCCGGCGTTCACCGACGAGATGAAGGCCGTGCTCAATCAGGCGAGCGAGATCATCTGCATCGGCGCGAGCTCCGAGGAACTGCCCGCCGGGCTGTCGCCGGAGGCCGGGCGCCTCGCCGAGGAACGCCGCGCGGCGCGGCGCGCCGAGCAGATCGCCGTGTGGGTGCGGGAGGCCGTGTCGAAGCCGATCCCGATCCGCAAGCTGAACGTCGGCCACCACGTGTCGACGGGCGGCACGCCGGACACATCGGACCAGCGCCGCGTCGTGATCATCCTGGTGCTCGACCAGGACCGCGACACGGACCTCGACCAGGCGCTCCGCGCCGCGATGGCGCGCGAGAGCATCCGCGCGCCGATCTTCGAGACGCTGCTGACGCGGTACTCGCTGGTCGCGGGGAAGCCG
>JAUXWO010000090.1 GCA_030680175.1 Vicinamibacterales bacterium | reverse complement strand
AAACGGCTCCCACAATTGGGTGGCAGAAACTGCGCCGTTTTCCGTGTCACGGTGCCAGACCCCCTATCGGCGGCGGAGGACGGCGGTGCGGGGGATGCCCTGCAGGTCGTCTCGCATCCGGACCAGCGTCAGGCCGGGCGTGTCGGCGATCAGGCGCCGGACGGCCTCGTCCTGGGCATCGCCGATTTCCATCACCAGCCAGCCTCCGGGCCGCAGGCGCTCGCCGGCCTGGCGGACGAGCTCGCGGACGTCGCGCAGGCCGTCACGCCCGCCGAAGAGCGCCACGTGGGGCTCGTGATCCGCGACTTCCGGCACGAGCGCGTCGACGTAGTGATCGGCCACATACGGCGGGTTGGACACGACGAGGTCGAGCGGCGGCGCCAGCCCCGCCAGGTACGGGCCGTGCCACCAGGTGAGGCGCCCGTCCACGCCGTGCCGCGCGGCATTCGCCTGCGCGACGGCGAGCGCCGTCTCCGAGATATCGGTGCCCACGACGTGCGCCGACGGCCACTCGAGCGCCAGCGTGATGCCGATACACCCGGACCCGGTGCCGACGTCGACGACGCGCGGCTCGGGCGGCATGTCGAGCTCGGCCAGGCACGCGAGGGCTTCCTCGACGGCGAACTCGGTCTCGGGACGCGGGATCAGGACGGCCGACGAGACCGCGAAGTCGCGGCCGTAGAACTCCTGGACGCCCCTCAGGTACGCCACGGGCTCGCGCGCCGCGCGCCGGGCCACCAGCCGCGCGTACGCGTCGGCGAACGCCGGGGGCGCGGGGTCGGGTTCGCCTACGACCAGGCGCGCGCGGTCCCACCCGAGCACGTGGCGCGCCAGCAGCGCCGCATCGCGCACGGCTTCGTCCTCGGGAATGCCCGCGGCCGCGAGCTGCTGCCGGGCCTCGCGCAAGTGGTCGCGGATGGTCATGGGGAGGCGCCTAACCTGGAGCGGTGCCGGCCTCTTTCAAGGCGAGCGCCTGGTAATGCGAGCTGACCGCGTCGAGCAGTTCCTCGACGTCGCCGTTCATGACGGCCGGCAGCTGGTGGGTCGTGAAGTTGATGCGGTGATCGGTGATGCGGCTCTGTGGGTAGTTGTACGTCCGGATCTTCTCGGAGCGCTCGCCGGTGCCCACCTGGCCGCGCCGCTCCTTGGCGATGGCGTCGTGCTGCTTGCGCATCTCCATCTCGTAGAGGCGCGCGCGCAGCACCTTCATCGCCTTCGCGCGGTTCTTGATCTGCGACTTCTCGTCCTGCTGCGAGACCACCGTGCCGGTCGGGATGTGCGTGATGCGCACGGCGGAATACGTGGTGTTGACGCTCTGGCCGCCGGGCCCGCTCGAACAGAACGTGTCGATCCGCAGGTCCTTGGCCTCGATCTGGACGTCCACTTCCTCGGCTTCCGGCAGCACCGCGACGGTGGCCGTGGACGTGTGGATGCGGCCGCTCGCTTCGGTGTCCGGGACGCGCTGGACGCGGTGGACGCCGCTCTCGAACTTGAGCCGGCTGTAGACGCGCTGGCCCTCGATGTTGGCGATCACCTCGCGGATGCCGCCCTGGTCGGCCTCGCTCATCGACATCACGTCGAGTTTCCAGCCCACGCGCTCGGCGAAGCGGGAGTACATCCGGAAGAGATCCGCGGCAAAGAGGGCGGCTTCCTCGCCGCCCGTGCCCGCGCGGATCTCGAGGATCACATTCTTCTCGTCGAGCGGATCCTTCGGGAGCATCAGGATCTTCAGCTCGGCCGCGAGCCGCTCGCGTTCCCCTTCGAGCTCGCCCAGCTCCAGTTCAGCGAGCGCGCGCATTTCGGCGTCCGCGCCGCGCGCCAGCTCCTCGGACTGCGCGATCTGCTCGACCACCCGCCGGTACGCGCGGAAGGCCTGCACGATCGGCTCGAGGTCCGAGAGGGCCTTGGCCTGCTTGCGGTACTCCCCCGCGTCGCTCTGCACCGCCTGGGTGCCCAGCGACGACAGGAGTTCCTCGTAGCGGTTCTCGTAGGACTGCAGCTTGTCGATCATGCGTCACTCGCCCCCGCGCCGCCGGAGACCGGCGGCAGGAAGGCCACGTCATCACCCGCGCGCACTCCCGTCGTGAGCCGCGCGTACTCCTCATTGACCGCGCACGACATCGTGCGCTCGTACGGCGCCACCGCCGGGTGCGCGGCGGCCAGCGCCGCCCAGACGTCGGCGACCGTGGCGGGCGCCGCGACCTCGAGCACCAGCTCGCCGGCGCCGGCCAGTTCCCGGAGCCGCGCGAACAGGCGGACGGTCACCCGCACGCGGCCTCGCCGGCGGCGGACGGACGCGTGCGGAGGACGGTCAGGGGAGCCACAGCCATCCAGTATAGAAGGCGGGAGGCGGAAGTCAGAAGACAAACGACGGTGACCGCGGCGGCTCAACCCCGCGCGATCGCCAGCGCCGCGGCACGCGCCGCCTCGTCGTCCGGATCGGCGGTCGCGCCCTCGACCCACGCGTCGCCCCCGGCGAAGTACTCGTGCTTCCAGACCGGCACGATCTGCTTGATGCGTTCGATGGCGTAGCGGCTGGCCGCGTACGCGTCCGCGCGGTGGGGGGACGCCGCGGCAATGACGACGCTGGCTTCGCCGATGCCCAGGCGGCCGGTACGATGGTGGATCGCGAGCCGCGCATCGGGCCACTCGGCGGCCGCCTCGGCGAGAATGCGCGCCAGCGCCTTCTCCGCGAGGGGCACGTAGGCTTCGTACTCGAGGTGCGTGACCTCCCGCCCCTGGTGGTGGTCGCGCACGAGGCCGACAAACGTCGTCAGCGCCCCCGGCCCGGGCCGGCCGCTGCTGGCGGTGCTGACGAGCGCGGCCAGCGGGGC
Source organism: Vicinamibacterales bacterium (assembly GCA_030680175.1). Classification (GTDB taxonomy): domain Bacteria; phylum Acidobacteriota; class Vicinamibacteria; order Vicinamibacterales; family UBA2999; genus JAUXWO01. The sequence continues at coordinate 129,358 of JAUXWO010000090.1, read as the reverse complement.
CACCTCGAGCACCGCGCCGGTGACGGCAATCATCGGAACGGTCATCGCGGTCTAGTGGAGTGTTGTTGACGGTCCACTACCGGGCCGCCCGTTGAGCGACCCGCAGAAGCTGCGGTTGAAGGGAGAGGCAGGTAGTACCTCTTCAGTCGATGCACACCGCCAGTATATCGCCCGCGTCAGCCGCCGCCGCCGGACGGGCCCGCCGCCGCCGGGCGCGGCATGGCCCAGAAGTGATCCAGCGGGCGATGGCCCTGACCGAGCGGAATGCCGGCGCGCATCGCGCCCGCGACGTACGCCTTGGCGGCGCGCGCGGCGGCCTCGACCGTGTCGCCGCAGGCGAGCCGCGCCGCCACGGCGGCGGCGAACGTGCAGCCGGTGCCGTGCGTGTGCCGGCCGGGCACGCGTGGCCCCGTCAGTTCGACGACGCGATCGCCGTCGAAGATCACGTCGGTCAGGACGTCGCCCTCGAGATGGCCGCCCTTGACGATCACGACCTCCGGCCCGAGCGCGTGAATGCGCCGGGCCGCCTCCCGCGCGTCGGCGAGCGAGGTCACCGTCATCCCCGCGAGCACCCCGGCTTCGGGGATGTTCGGCGTGACGACGCGGGCGAGGGGCAGCAGGGTGAGGCGCAGGGCGTGGACGGCGTCGGGCGTGAGCAGGTGGTCGCCGCTCTTGGCCACCATCACGGGATCAACGACGAGGTTCGGCAGGTCGAGCGCGGCGATCGCCGCGGCCACGGCCTCGACGATCACGGCGCTGGCGAGCATGCCGGTCTTGACGGCGTCACACCCGAGGTCGCCGGCGACCGTCTCGATCTGCAGCGTGACGAACTCGGCGGGCACGGGCCACACCCCGGCGACGCCGACCGTGCTCTGCGCGGTGAGCGCCGTGATCGCGGACGTCCCGTAGACGCCGTGGGCGGCGAAGGTCTTGAGATCCGCCTGGATGCCGGCGCCACCGCCCGAGTCCGATCCCGCAATTGTCAGGGCTGTGCGCATGGGAGTACAATCCGCCTCGTGATGCACGATTATCGCGCGCCAGCCCAGGGTTCCGCTACCGTCCTGCTCGACCTCGTCACCGCGCGCGCCCGCGCGGCGGCGGCCACGCGCAGCATTCAGGTGGCCTCGGTGATCTTTCTGACCGCGCTGACCGCGGCGGCGGCGCAGGTGAGCGTGCCGCTGCCGTTCACGCCGGTGCCGTTCACGCTGCAGCCCATGGTCGTCCTGCTGGGCGCCGCCGTGCTCGGCGCGCGCCTTGGCGCCCTGAGCCAGGTCCTCTACCTCGCCGCCGGCATCGCCGGTCTGCAGGTCTTTGCGTTCTCGCCGATGCTGCCGCAGGGCGGCGCCCGCCTGCTCGGGCCGACCGGCGGATTCCTGCTCGCCTACCCGATCGCCGCCTTCGTCACCGGGTGGCTGGCGGAGCGCCGGTTCGATCGGCGCTACCTCACGTCGGTCGTCGCGATGTTCGCGGGCCTGACGATCGTCTTCGCGGGCGGCGTCGCGTGGCTGGCGTTGCTGATGCCCGGCGCGATTGGCGTGCAGCCGGCGCTGGCCGCCGCCTTCTATCCCTTCGTGCTGGCCGATGTGGCCAAGGTGCTGCTCGCCGCGGCGCTGCTGCCGATGGCCTGGTCGTTCCTCTCGCCGGGAACGGGCTTCACGAAGATCAGGAAGTACTGATAGGGCAGGAATGACTCGCTGCGGAGCAGCCGGAGACCGGCCTGCTCCGCGGCGGCCTGCACCACCTCGGGGCTCACCCGCGCCTCGCGCTCGGGGCCGGGCCCCCCGCCTTCCAGCCGGAAATCCACGACCCCGATCCGTCCCTGCGGCGTGAGCGCGCCGGCGAGGTTCGCGAAGAGCGCCTCCAGGTTCGGCACCTCGCGCACGACCCCCACCATCACCACGGCGTCGACCGCGTTGTCGGGCAGGCGCGGATGGTCGTCGTCGCCGCGCACCGTTTCGACGTTCCCGAGCCCCTCGCGCTGGACGCGGCGGGCGATCGCGGCCAGCATCTGTGGCTGCACGTCCTGCGCGTACACGTGGCCGTTCGGCCCGACGCGGCGTGCCAGCCGCACCGTGAACCAGCCGGCTCCGGCCCCCACGTCGGCCACGACCGACGCATCGGCGATGCCGAGCGCATCCATGATCTGGTCGGGCTGCTGCCAGCGGTCGCGATCGGGCGCTTCGAGCAGCCCGAGATCCTGGGGCGGGAACAGCCCGCCGTGCTCGCCGCGCGGACGGGGCTGTGCCGCGCCCGCCGCGCCGGCGAGGACCACCGCCAGAACGGCCACCGTGCCCGCGCGCGCCGCCTCGCGCCGTCGCCCCCGTGTCATGCGACCATTGAACCACAGAGCGCCGCCCCGTGTGGGCGGACAAACGCGCGGATTATACTGGCCGTCTATGCTGCCAGACTTCCTCGAGTCCGTCGTCGCCCTGATCGTCAAGACGTCCACAGACTTGCCGCCCGATGTGCGGGCGGCCATGCGCCAGACCGTGGCGGACGAGCCGGCCGGCACACGGTCGGCTCAGGCGCTGACGATCATCGCGCAGAACATCGACCAGGCGGCCGAGGTCGAGGGCGCCATCTGCCAGGACACCGGCATGCCGACCTTCGAGGTCAAGACGCCGGTCGGCGCCAACCAGATCTGGATGAAGCAGCAGATCCGCGAGGCCGTGGCCGAGGCCACGCGCCGCGGCAAGCTGCGGCCGAACTCCGTCGACTCGATCACCGGCGAGAACACCGGCAATAACCTCGGCCCGGGCATGCCCATCATCCACTTCGAGCAGTGGGAGGAGGAGGCGATCGAGGTGAAGCTCATCCTCAAGGGCGGCGGCTGCGAGAACATGAACGCGCAGTACTCCGTGCCGGTGGAGCTGCCGCACCTCGGCCGGGCGGACCGCACCCTCGAGGGTGTGCGCAAGTGCATCCTCCACGCCGTGTGGCAGGCGCAGGGCAAGGGCTGCGCGCCCGGCGCGATCGGCGTGTGCATCGGCGGCGACCGGACATCCGGCTACGTGCACGCGAAGGAACAGCTTTTCCGGACGCTCGATGACGTGAACCCGGACCCGCGGCTGGCCGACCTCGAGGCCGAGATCATGCGGACGGTGAACACGCTCGGCGTGGGCACGATGGGCTTCGGCGGGCGCGTGTCGCTCATCGGCTGCAAGGTCGGCGCGCAGAACCGGCTGCCGGCCAGCTTCTTCGTCTCGGTGGCGTACGACTGCTGGGCGTATCGCCGGCTCGGTGTGCGGCTCCACCCGGCGAGCGGTGCGATCACGCGCTGGCTCTATCGCGACCCATCGGTCCCGACGATCCCGATGATGGACCAGGCGGGCTTCCGCCGCACGGGCCGCGAGGTGGTGCTCACGCCGCCGATCGACGAGGCCACGATCCGGTCCCTGACGGTCGGCGACGTCGTCCTGATCACCGGCCGCGCCTACACGGGCCGCGACGCCGTGCATCACCACCTGATGCACCACGCGCCGCCGGTGGACCTGCAGGGCGCCGTGCTCTACCACTGCGGCCCCGTCGTCGCGAAGCAGCCCGACGGATCGTGGACGATCACCGCCGCCGGGCCGACGACGAGCATTCGCGAGGAGCCCTACCAGGGCGACATCATCGGGAAGTACGGCGTCCGCGCGGTGATGGGGAAGGGCGGCATGGGCGCGAAGACGCTCGCGGCGCTCAAGGAGCATGGCGCGGTGTACCTGAACGCGGTGGGCGGCGCGGCGCAGTTCTACGCGCGGTGCATCGAGCGGGTGGACGGGGTGTCGCTGCTCGACTTCGGCACACCGGAGGCCATGTGGCACCTCCAGCTCCAGGCCTTCCCCGCCATCGTCACCATGGACGCGCACGGCAACAGCCTGCACCGGGACATCGAGGCGGAATCGGGCGTCCGGCTTGCCGAGCTGGCCACCCCTGAGGTGAGCAACGGCGGATCGGAGCACGGGTAGCAGGCGGCGTGTAACTGGCCTGTTTTCAACGCGTTGAGCGCCAGGGCCACTGCGCGGATCGGTGGTACAATGATCGGGTGGCGCGGCGGGGTCCACGACCGGTGAGTCCGTCGGCACGCGCTATACTGCTCGGAGAGGATTGACAGCATGCAGACTGAGACTCAGGGGGCGACCCCCACGCAGGCGCCGGTGGGCGCGCCCGGCATCATCAACGTGACGACGTCGGCGGCGGCGAAGATCCAGGAACTGCTCGCGGAAGAGGGCAAGAACGACAGCGGCCTGCGCGTCTTCGTGCAGGGCGGCGGCTGCTCGGGCTTCCAGTACGGCCTGATGATCGAGGAAGGCGTCGGCGTCGGCGACCAGCTGTTCGAGTCGAACGGCGTGAAGCTGTACATCGACCCGGTGAGCCTGAGCTACGTGAAGGGCGCCGAAGTCGACTTCGTCGACACGATTACCGGCGGCGGCTTCACGATCAAGAACCCGAACGCGACCTCGACCTGCGGCTGCGGCTCGTCGTTCAACGTCTAGCGCGGCGGGACGCCTCGCACGTCTCACACTCGGGGCCGGTGCGGCCGCCCAGGCCGCCCGGCTGCTGTTCCGACACGTCACCAGCCATGCGGACCCCTGCCCTTCCCGATCTCGACCGGCTCCGGCCGGCCGGCACGAAGCGCTCCACCAAGCGCGACGTGATCGTCAATGCGTTCCTGCGCCAGGAAGGCCATCTGAGCGCCGACGACCTCGTGGATCTGATCCGGGGCGAGGATCAGCGCATCAGCCGCGCCACCGTGTACCGGACGCTGCAGTGGATGGTGGAGGCCGGGATCGCACGGAAGGTGGATTTCGGCGAGGGGCGCTTCCGCTTCGAGCACTCCTACCGCCACCCGCGGCACTTCCATCTGATCTGCAAGACCTGCAACCAGAGCTACGAGTTCCTGAGCTCCGACATCGAGGCCCTCGTCGAGGAGGTCGCACAGGCGCGGGGCTTCACGGCGCGGCAGAGCGTGGTGCAGATCTACGGCACGTGCGAGGCCTGCCGGACAGGGCGGGCGCCCGCCAAGGGCGGCGCGACGAGCGAGATGCTCTTTGCGCGGGATGCGTTGCGCATCGCGATTGCCACCGAGCGCAGCGGCCTCGACTTCTACTCGCGTGCGGCGCGGATCGCGAAGGACGCGCGGGGACGCGCCGTGTTCGAGCGGCTGGCCGAGGAGGAGCAAGAGCACCTCGGCACGCTCGAGACGCGCTACAAGCAGCTCCTGAAGGAAGACCCGCGGCTCGAGTCGCAGCCGACGTTCCTCTTCTTCAAGGGCGCGGCCAACGGCCTGTTCGCCAAGGGCGCCGAGGATCTGCGCCGCGAGGGCATCGACGACCTCGAAGCGCTCAAGATCGGCATCCGCTGCGAGCGCGGCTCGCACCGCTTCTTCAAGCGGTACGGCGAGCGATTCGAGGACTCGGAAGGCAAGCAGATCTTCCTCGAGTTCGCCGAGGAGGAGCGCGCGCACCTCGAGCTGCTGATCCGCGAGTACCGCGGGCTCGTCAAGCGGCGCCAGCAGCGCAAGGCGGCGGCCGGCGCCAAGCGCGCCCGGACCTCGGCCTCGCGCTGAGGGGCGGCCGCGTGATCGACCTGCACATGCACACGACGGCCTCCGATGGCCGGTCCACGCCGGTGGACCTGGCCGCGCGCGCCATCGGCCTCGGTCTCACCACCATCAGCGTCACCGACCACGACACGGTCGCGGCCATCGCCGAGGTCCGCGCGGCCGCGCCGTCCGTCCGCGTCATCAGCGGCATCGAGATCACGGCCGTCGCCGACGGCCGTGACGTTCACATGCTCGCCTACTTCATCGACGAGCACAGCCCGGCCCTCGCGGTGTTTCTCGAGCGGCAGCGCGCGCTCCGCGTGGACCGCGTGCGCGAGATCGCCCGGCGGCTCGCCGCACTCGGGGCGCCCATCGACGCCGATCGCATCCTCGTGCCGGCCGCGCGCCATCCGGGCCGGTCGGTGGGCCGCCCGCTGCTGGCGCGCGCGCTCGTGGACGCGGGCCACGTGACGACGATGCAGGAGGCGTTTGACCGGTACCTGGCGGCGGGGCAGCCGGCGTTCGTGCCGCGGAGCGGCCGCAGTCCGCGGGCGGTGATCCGCCTCATTCACGAGAGCGGCGGCGTGGCGTCGTTCGCGCACCCCGGCGTCACCAGGCGAGACGACCTGCTCGAGCCGCTCGCGGCTGAGGGGCTCGACGCGATTGAGGTGTTCCACTCCGAGCACGACCGAGAGGCGGAGGCACGCTACCTCGCCATCGCCACCAGGCTCGGGCTGGGCGTCACCGGCGGCTCCGACTACCACGGCGAGATCGAAGGCGGATACGGCCGCCGTGTGCTCGGCGGCACGGTGCTGCCTGCACGGCACCTCGAGGACCTCGAGCACCGCGCGAGCGGCCGTGCCGCCGCGCGCGGGTGACTGCCGTGGCGCCGCCCCTCGTCGCCATCACCGGCCTGCACAAGGACTACCAGGGGCTGCGTCCGCTGCGGATGCGGGCGCTCCAACTGCACGCCGGGGACGTGGTCGCCCTCGCCGGCCTCGACGAGCGCGCGGCCGAGATGCTGGTCGGGCTGTTGACGGGCGCCGCGCTGCCGGACGAAGGCGAGGTGCGGCTCTTTGATCAGGCCACCTCGTCGATCACCGAGACCGAGGCGTGGCTGGCGTTATTGGACCGGATCGGCCTGGTGACGACGCGCGCCGTGCTGATCGAGCCGTTCACGGTGCGCCAGAACCTCGCGCTGCCGTTCACCATCGCCCTGGATCCCGTGCCCGCCGAGTGGATCGCGAGGGTGGATGCCCTGGCCCGCGAGGCCGGCATCCCGGAGGCGCAGTGGGACCGGCCGGTCGGCCACGCGGATGCCGAGACCCAGGCGCGTGTGCGCGTCGCCCGGGCCCTGGCGCTCGACCCCGCGGTGTTGCTGGTGGAGCACCCGACCGCGACGATGCCGCGTGACCGCGTGGCGGACTACGGCGCCGACCTCGGCCGCCTCGCGCGTGCGCGGCGCCTCGCGCTGCTCGCCATCACGGCCGACGACGTCTTCGCCCGCGCGCTGGAGGGCACACGGCTGACGCATCAGCCGGTGACGGGCGAGTGTCAGCCGGCCGGATTCTGGAGCAAGATACTCGGGAGGTGAGAGCCATGCTGTACGGACGCATCATTCGCATCGAGCCTGACCGCGGCTTCGGGTTCATCCACGACGACAGCGGCCAGGACTGGTACTTCGTGCGCGACGGCGTACGCGACCCGGGCTTCGACGACCTGTGGACCGGCGAGCGCGTCGGCTTCGGCCAGGAGTGGACGCGCTCCGGCCCGCGCGCCATCGACATTCACCACGAGCAGCTGGACTGACGAGAGGCGGCCGCCTGGGGAGCCGACCGAGGCGAGCCGAAGGCGACGCCGTGTTGCCTGGGAGCCGACCAGACCGAGGCGAGCCGGAGGCGAAGCCGGTCTGGCTGCCGACCAGGCGCTGACGCCATTTGAGCCGAGGCGAGAATGGCGAAAGCGGAACGGAGAGTCGTGCCGACCAAGGCGAGCCGGAGGCGACGCCGGTCTGCCTGGCGACCAGGCGCTGACGCCATTCGAGCCGGGGCGAGAATGGCGGAAGCGGAACGGGAGTCGTGCCGACCAAGGCGAGCCGGAGGCGACGCCGGTCTGCCTGGCGACCAGGCGCTGACGCCATTTGAGCCGAGGCGAGAATGGCGGAAGCGCCTGGGAGTCGAACCCAGCCCGCCCCCGAGAGGGCGGCGACCGATTTTGAAGACCGGGAGGGCCACCGGGCCCCGTTCGCTTCCGACGCGATCATATCAGGGCGTTCGCTCGACGCGCGCGGTGCTCGCGCCTGACCGACGCGCTGCGGCTGATTCAGAAGGGGTGGACGCGGGGAACGAAGCCCGGCCCCGTGGTCTGGGGCCGGGAGGGGAAGGCAAATGAAGGCGTCAGCCTTCAATCAAGCGGATGTCACCAGCGCGCGGTCCCTTGCCCGAGTCTTCGGGGGTGAACTCGACGTGCTGGCCTTCACGCAGCAACTCGAACACGGCGCCGCGCACCGAGCTGCGATGGAAGAAGTGTTCAACGCCGGAATCATCGCGGATGAATCCGAAGCCCTTGTCGATGAGCAAACGTGCGATCGTGCCGGTCGGCATACCGTTGTCCTCCGATGTACGTGATAGTCCCCGGAGAGAGCTTCTCAGGGCTCACGAGGCCTGGTGCGGAACGGTCGCCGGAACCGAACGAACGCCCGAACCGCGGAACGGAGGGGGGCCTCCAACCACGCCCGTGGCCTCGAGCGATCGCCCCCGGATGGTCCAGCGGTGTGCTGCTGGCGACGTCCATCCGACGGTCTTCACCCTCTACCAGTGCCCGAACCGCGATACCGTGGCTATCTGCGATATAAGGCCGTCACCGAACAGGTCGGGACACCGGAGGAACACGAGGCCAAAAACGTGCGGCAAGTGTAGGCAGGACGGTAGGGGAAGTCAAGTATACGGACCCTGCCCCCTGCCCGTTTACCCAGGGGGCGTTTTCGGTGCTTGAGACCCTTGTGCTGGCGGGTGGCGCCTCGACCCGGATGGGGCGTCCCAAAGCGGCGCTGCCCCTGCCAGACGGCCGCACCTTCCTGGCCGCCATCGTCGACACCCTGCTGGCCGCCGGGCTGCCGCACGTGACCGTTGTCACCGGGGCGGACGATGACGCGGTGCGCGATGCGTGGCGGGGGGACCCGGCGAAGGTGCGCTTCGTGGTGAATGCGCGGTGGGCGGAGGGCCAGCTCACCTCGATCCTCGCCGGTCTGGACGCGGTGGAGACGTCCGCGCTCGAGGGGGTGCTCATGACGCTCGTGGACGTGCCGCTGGTGTCGGCGGAGACGGTGCGCGCGATCGTCGGGGCCTGGCGCCGGACGCGCGCGCCGATCGTGCGCCCCGCCCGCGGGGACGCGCACGGGCATCCGGTGATCTTCGACCGCGCGGTGCTGGACGATCTCCGTCGCGCAGATCCTGCCGAGGGTGCGAAACCAGTCGTGCGCCGCCACGCCGCGGCGATCGTGAACGTCGAGGTCGACGACCCCGGTGCGTTCCGCGATGTCGACACGCCGGAGGCGTACGCGGCGTTGTTTTCCCGGACACCCGGACCCCTGTGATGCGCGCCTTCCCGCGACGCGCGCTCCAGATCGTCACCCTGCTGTGCATCGCATGGGCGCTCGTCGTCCAGGTGACCGGCGGCGTTGTGGTGCCGGTGGAGGGCGTCGACATCACCTCCCGCAGTCCGCGCAACGCGTGGGTGATCGCGCTTGTGGCGGCGCTCGTCGCGTGGGGGCTCGCGTGGCCCGCGCCGCTCCGCGAGTGGCGCCGTGATGCCCGCTGGTGGCGACTGCGGGCGGCCACGGCCCTTGGCGCGATACGGCGGCACTGGGCGTGGCTGCCCGCGGGGGCGCTCGTGGCCGGCGCGGCGGGGGCGCTCGCCTTCGAATGGGCGCTCGGCCGGCCGCTGTGGCTCGACGAGCAGATGATCGCGATCAACCTGCGCGAGCGTTCCATGACGGACCTGGCCGGCGCGCTGTGGCTCGGACAGTCCGCGCCCTACGGCTGGCTCGTGCTGCAGCGGGCGGCGTTCGTGCTGTTCGGCGACGGCGAGCCCGCGTTGCGGCTGGTGCCGGCGCTCTTCGCGGCCGCCACACCCGTCGCGGCATTCGTGATCGGCCGCCGCTGGCTCACGCCCGTGGGCGCGACGATGCTGGTGCTGTGTGTGGTCTGCGGTGAGTGGGTCCTCTTCTACGCGCTCGAGTTGAAGCACTACTCAGCGGATGTCCTCTTCGGGTTGACGCTCCCGGCCCTTGCAGCCTGGGCCTCGGAAGCCGGCACGCTGCGCGACCTGCATCGTCGACTCGTGACGTGGTGGATCGTGGCCGCCGCCGGGCTGTGGGTGGCGAATGGCGCCCTGCTTGTCGCGCCGGGGTGTGCCGCGGCGTTGGCGCTCCTGACGTGGCGGCACCACGGCTGGCACGCGCTGTGGAGGCACGCGGCCCTCGGCCTGATGTGGCTCGCGTCGTTCGCCCTGCACTACGTCGTGTCGGTGCGGTACACGCTCGACAATGCCTACCTTGATGGTTACTGGGCCTTCGCGCTCCCGCCGGCATCCGCGGGTGCCGTGGAGACGCTGCGGTGGTTCGCCGGGACGCTCGAGCCGCTGGCCATCAAGCCGGGCGGGAGCGGCTGGGGCGTGCTCTTCTGGGTCGCCGTGGCGGCCGGGCTGATTGCTACGATGGGCGGCCCCCGCGCGCGCCTTGGCGTGATCGTGGCGACGGTGCCGGCCTCCGCGTTCCTGTTCGCGGCCGTGCGCCAGGTGCCGCTTTTCGAGCGGCTCTCGCTGTGGATGGTGCCGGCACTCTATGTGGGCCTCGCGCTGCTCGCGGACCGCGCATCGCGATGGCGGGACGCCGGCCGCCGGCGGCCCTCGCCCCTGCGTGTGATCGCGTCGGCGGCCGCTGCTGTCGCCGTGCTGCTGCTCGGGGTGGACCTCGTGCAGCGCGGCTACGGCGAGTTCATCCGCACGTCCGAGAGCAACCACGCGCTCGACGATCGTCGCGCCGTGCAGTGGATGCTGCAGCAGCAGCAGCCCGGGGACGTCCTCCTGACCACGCGCCTCGCCCTGCCCGCCGTCTGGTGGTACGGCGGTGTGCCGCTCACCGGCCCCGGCGGCGGTGGCGCGCTGCCTGATGGGAGCCCCATCCTCGAGGTGGGCTACCGGCGGCCGGGGCCGCGCTGCCGCGAGGATGCGCTGGCCGGCGCGCTGGCCGGACGACGCCGCGCGATTGTCTACTTCGGCTTCCGCTTCGATGACGTGCCGGACGGGTTTGACGGGTTGCTGCTCGAGGAGCTGAGCAAACTCGGGTTGGTGCGCGCGGTGGAGTCGTTCACGGACGCCGGCCGCGCGGCGGTCTTCGACCTCGGCGTGGTGACGGACGGCGACTGGGAGATTCCACCAGGGTTCGAAGGACCGGACGGCGATGCGCCCCCGCTCGACGGGTGTCTCGATGTCCGCGTCGCCAGCGCGTGGTAGCCACTGGGCTCCCACGCGTGTGCGGCGCTCAGAGCGGCCGCGGGTGGTCGTCGTGCGCCGCGGCTCTTCGCGCGCTGCGCCGCCGCTTGGCGATGAACGGCACCCACCACATCCAGAGCCCCCCGAACCACAGCAGCAGCAGGGTGGCGCCCGCCGGCAGGAAGACGCCGAGCTTGGTCCAATCGCCGCCGAAGATCGACCCGTCGTGGATGGATTCGATCAGATCGGAGCGGCGGTAGGCCGACTGCAGGACCTCACCGGTCCCGAGGTCGACCTGCACCTCCCAGCCGCTCCGGAGCAGCACCTTCACGACGCCGCGCCCCGGCCGCACGTCCAGCCGGTCCACATCGTCCCAGCCCCCGACCTGCAGGTCCGGCACCGACCGCACGCTCGCGAGGATGGCCTCGAGGTCGAGGACTGGCGTCGTGCCCGTCCCGCGGTGTTCGGCCGGCTGCACCCACGTCCAGTGCTTCTTCGCCTGCAGGAGCAGGCCGCTCGTGATGATGACGAGCAGCGGGATGGCGACGATCGCGCTGGACCAGTAGTGGACTTTTCGATTGAGAACGTTGAAGTGCATGGGGGTGTCGCGGGCGGTCTGCCCCAATTGTGCCTCGGATCCGCGCCGACCGCCGCCCCGCCGCCCGCGCGCGGTTGACGGCGCCACATCCGATGGCCGTCGCCGTCTGGCCGTCGCCGCCCTATGGGAGGAAGGCGGCCGCGTACTTCCACTGCCCGTCGCGCTGATCGAACACGTTGAAGGAGTAGCACTCCGAGACCCGCGTGGACCCGTCGGCGTTGGCGTACACGAGGCGGCCGCTCAGGCTCACCGCAGCTGCCGCTGCGCAAACGCGCAGCCCGCCCCGGACTTCAGGTAGCGTTCGAACTGGAAGGTGCAATGGCCAGTCCACCTTCGCGTGGCTTGCCAACCGTAGCTCACGCGTATGTTGGCAAGCGTGAGCGAAGGTTGGTGGACCTGACCGGGATCGATGCCGCTGGCGGGCGCGCAGCGGCCGCCGCGCCACTGAGCACGGTCGGGACACCATCGACCGAATGAAATGAGGGAGATGGTGGACCTGACCGGGATCGAACCGGTGACCTCCTGAATGCCATTCAGGCGCGCTCCCAACTGCGCTACAGGCCCTCTCTGGAACTTCTGACTATAACCCGCCGCGCGACGAGGCGTCAAACCCCGGCGATGTCGTCGAAGTCGGCGTCCGCGTGCTCCAGGGCCGCCGCGTGGTGTCGCGCGCACGCGGCGATCAGCAGATCCGTCGCCGGCACCGTCACCCCGGCGGCACGGCAACGACGCGCCAGGTCGAACGCCTCGTCCCAGACCGCAGGCGTGATCGACAGTTCCGGGATCAGCCGCTCGAACTCCCGGAGGATCTTCTTCTCGCGTTCACCCCCCGCGCCGTTCCACAACTCGAGCCGGACGAGTGGGCACCATCGCGCGGTGCCTGCGTGCAGCAGGGCCTCGACTCTGGTGCGAACGGCGGGGTCGCCGTCGGCGCGCAGGAAGTGAATCCACGAGGACGAGTCGACCAGAACCATGATTAGTGGAGTGTTGTTGACTACTTACTACCGGGCCGCCCGTTGGGCGGCCCGCGGAATCGCGGTTGAGCAGAGGCGCCGGTAGTACCACTTCAGTCGATACACTCCACTAGTTGCGCCGCCGCGCCGCGCGCAACTCGTCCACCGTCATCAGATCGACGCAGGTGCCCGCGCGCCTGGTCAGTTCGGCCATCCGTCGGCGGCGGTTGAACTCCACGATGGCCGTCACGATGGCCTCCCGCTTCGTGGCCGCCTTGGTGAACCGCATGGCATCCGCCAGCTCGTCATCAGGAATATCCACGGTGGTCTTCATGAATCCATTCTAAGTCAAAGTGGATTCCAGCAAGGCCTATAATGGATTCCCTTAGTACTCCTTGAACATCCGCTGAATCTCGCCGCGATCCTGCGTCCGGAGGAGCGCCAGCATCAGCAGGACGCGCGCCTTGATCGGGGTGTGGTCCTCGGCATTCACCATGAACGCGGCGCGGCGCGCGATGGCGGGGGGCAGGTTCGCGGGGAGCGGGCCGTCGAACGCCGCGATACGGCCGGCGCCCGTGCGCGTGCTGATCACGGTGAACACGCCGCGCTCCGCGGCGTACGAAAGGCCGTCGGCCTGCGTGCCACTGAGCGACCCCGCGCCGGCCGTGGCGATCACCAAGCCCTTCGCCCCGGCGTCCACCGCCGCGCGAATCAGGTCGCCGGGTGCGCCCTGATACGTCATCAGCACGTCCACGCGCGGCAGCGCCGTCACCGCCGTGATGTCGAACTCGCTCCGCGTCGTGTGTCGCGACAGCAGCTGCCGGAAGAACACCACGCGATCGCTGTCGACAATGCCGAGCAGGCCGTGCGTGCGGCTCTGGAAGGTCTGCAGGCGGAGGGCGTCGGTCTTGGTCACGTCGCGCGCCGAGTTGATCTCGTCGTTCAACACGACGAGCGCGCCCATGCCGCGCGAGGCGGGCGAGGCGGCCACGCGGATCGCCTCGAGCAGGTTGGCCGGCCCCTCGTAGCCGAGCGTGCTCGGATTGCGCATCGAGCCGACGAGGACGACGGGGCGCGGATCGCGGACGGTGAGGTGGAGGAAGAACGCCGTCTCCTCGAGGGTGTCCGTCCCGCTCGTCACGACAATGCCCGCCAGCCCGGCATCGTCGCGGAACAGCGCGTTGACGCGCTGCGAGAGCTGCACCCACTGGTCGAGCGTGAGCTGCGTGCTGGCGACGTTGGCGAACTGCTCGTGGGTGAGCGTGGCGTGGCGTTCGAGGCCGGGCATCGACGCCGCCAGCTCCGAGGCCGTCAGCCGTGCCCCGTCGCGGTTCGAGATGGTGCCACCGGTGGCCACCATGTGCACGCGCGGCAGGGCGGCTTGCGCCACGGCAGCCGGCGTCGTGGGCGTCTGCGCGACGGGCAGTGCCGCCGTCACGAGCAACACCACGGCGAGGGCCAGGGCGGCGAGCGGGAGGCGGGCGCGCACTAGCTTGCCCCCCCGCCCGTGATGAGCGTGAGCCACTTGCTGAGCTCCTTCGCGGCGTCCTCCGGCGTCGGGCCGTAGAACGGCATCATCGCCGTCGGCATGCCGGGCCGCCGCGCAATCTGCGCCCGCCAGCGCGCCTGGTCCACAGCCGACACCTCGATGAAGTACAGGCGGCCGGCGATGAGTTCTTCGTAGTGGTGAACAGTCACAATCCCGTGCTGAGCAGAAGTGGCCGGAGGGGGCCGGCCGCGGATGAATCGGAGGCACGATCTTACGCGGTCGCGCCACGAGATCAAGCGAAGCGCGGCACGAAGACCGCGAGGTGGATGATGGGGCACGCGTCCTGCCCGGAAGATCGCCTCGGGAATTATTTCGCTGTCCGGCCATCCACAGGGTTTGCACCGTTCGTCCACAGGATTTCCACAGGGGCGGTTCGCCTGGTCTGGGCGACGATGGCCCCACGTGTGGTCACTCTGGACGGGGCCGGGGCGATCCACTACCCTTGACGTCATGCGCCGGGCACACAGGCTGATGCTGGGCATCCTGATGGTGTGCGGCGCCCACACCGCGGTCGCGCAGACCGCGCCGTCGGCCGTCCTGCTCCGGGTGTTCCTGACCGACGGCACGCACCTGGCGAGCTACGGCGAGTGGGCGCGCCTCGACGACCGCGTCATCTTCTCCGTCCCCCTCGATCCCGCCGCCCCCGCCCCCGATCTCCACATCGTCACGCTTCCGGCCGATCAGGTGGACTGGACGCGCACGGAGCGGTACGCGGAGGCCGCGCGCGCCTCCCACTACGCGACCACGCGCGGCGAATCGGACTTCGCGTACTTCAGCGCCGAGATCGCGCGCGTGCTGAACGACATCGCCCTGCTGCCGGATGCGGCGAGCCGCCTCTCGACGGCCCAGCGGGCACGTCAGGCGCTCACCGACTGGCCGCGGCGGCACTACGGCTACCGCGCCCGCGAGGTGCGCGAGATGATCGGGCTGCTCGACGAGGTGATCGCCGAGTTGCGCATTGCGGCCGGCGAGGATCGCTTCGACCTGGCGCTCGTCTCCGACGGTCCGCCCATCCCCGATGTCGAACTGCTGCCGCCGCCGAGCCAGGGCGAAGTGGCCGAGCAGCTCCTGCTGGCCTCGCGGCTCGCCGCCACGCCCGCCGAGCGGCAGTCGCTGCTCCAGACGCTGCTCGGCGTGCTCGACCGCGCCGTCGAGTTGCTGCCCGAGGCGCTGGCCAGCCGGCTGCGCGGGGAAGCGTCCACGGTGCTCGCGGAGGAGCGCCGGCTCGAACGCGAGTACGGCGCCCTGCGCACGTCGACCCTCACGGCGGCCCAGCGTCACGCGGCCCGCGCCGACGTCCGCAGCCTCGAGCGGCTGCGCGCGTCGGTGAGACGCGATGACGAGCGGCTGGGGCGGCAGCGCCCCGAGTCGGTCGCCGTGCTGCTGGCGGCCGTTGACACGCAGCTCGACGCCGCCCGCCGGCTGCGCCTGGCGCAGGATCAGTGGCGGATGCAGATCGGCGGCGTTCGCGCGTACCGGCGCTCGGTGTCGAGCGCGCTCGACGCGCTGCACGGCGCCACCGCCAGCCTCGAGGACATCCGCGCACAGGCCGGTCCGACGCCGCGCGTGCTCCAGACGCTGCAAGCGCGGCTCGCGCGCGAAGGCACACGGCTGACGGCGCTGACGCCGCCGACGGCCGTCGCGCCCGTGCATGCGCTGCTGCGATCGGCGTGGGATCTGGCGGCCAGCGCCGTGCGGCTGCGCCTCGACGCCATCTCGACGGCCAGCCTCGAACAGGCGAGCCACGCCTCGGCGGCCGCGGCCGGGGCGTTGATGCTGGTCGTGCGCGCGCGCAGCGATCTCGACGCGGCCCTCAAGCCCCCGTCGCTCCCGTGAGTACTCCCCGCGAGACGCGCCTGCTGCGGGCGGCCGACGCGGCGTCGCTGCGCCGCGCCATCGCCGGGCTCGTCGGCGCGTGCTCGCCGGCCGAGGCGGCCGAGGCGTTCGTGCTGGTCCCGACGCGCGCGGCCGCCGAGCAGTTGCGGCGCACGCTCGAAGACCTGCTGCTCGACGGGTCGCGCCCCGCGCTGGCCCTCCCCGCCATCGGCTCGCGCGCCGACCTCTACGACGCGCTGCACCAGCGCCTCACCGACCCGCCCCGGCGGCTCTCGGCCTTCGAGCGGGAGGTGATGCTGTCGGCCGCGGCGGGCGAGGCGGATCGCGGTGGCACGCCGACGCCCTTCACGTTGCGGCCCGGCCTGGTGGCCGAGATGATGCTGCTCTACGACGCGCTGCGGCGCCAGCTGCGCACGGTGGCCCGCTTCGAGGAGTACCTCGCCGGTGAGCTGGAGCAGGATGTCGATGTCGATCGCGGGGCCGTCCGGATGCTGCAGCAGACGCGGTTCCTCGCGGCGACGTTCCGCGGCTACGAGCGTCGCGTCCTCGAGAGCGGCGCGGTGGACGAACACGCGCTGCGCGACTGGCTGATCGCCGACCCCCCCGCCCGCCCGCTCGGCCGCCTCATCGTCACCGTACTGGACCGCGCCGCCGATCCGCAGGGACTGTGGCATGCCGACTTCGATGTCATCGCGCGGCTGCCGGGCCTCGCGCACGTCGACCTCCTCGCGACCGAAGCCCTGCTCTCGGCCGGCTACCTCGAACGCCTGCACGAACATCTGCCCGGCCTGATTGACGCCTACGCGCCCGATGCGGGATGGGGCCGCCCGGTGCTGCAGGTGCCGGACGCAGGGACGTGGGTGTTCACGAGCCGCGATCGTGAGGAGGAGCTGGCCGGGGTCGCCCGCCGCCTCCGCGCCGAGCATCGCGCTGGACGCGGGCGCCCCCTCGCCCGCACCGCCCTCGTCGTCCGGCGCCCTCTGCCGTATCTCTACCTGGCGCGCGACGTGCTCGGCGATGCCGGGATTCCCTTCGAGACGCTCGACACGCTGCCGCTGGCGGCGGAACCCTACGCCGCCGCGCTCGACCTCGTGTTCGGGTGCGTGACGTCGGGCTTCACCCGGGCGTCGGCGATCGCGCTGCTGCGATCGCCGCACTTCGCGTTCGAGGCCGACGGCATGCCCGTACCGGCGTCCGCGGTGACCGCGCTCGATTGGGCGCTGGCCGAGGCGCGGTACCTCGGGGAGGCCGCGCATCTCGAGGCGCTGTCCGCCGAGTGGTCGGGGGTGCCTGGCGGATCGCGCCGTGACGCCCGCACGCGACAGGCCGCCGCGCCCGCGGCGGTGGCGCTCGTCGCGATCGTCCGCGCGCTCACGCCGCTCACGTCCAGGCGGCCCGTGCCCGACCAGATCGCGGATCTCGTGACGTTCCTCACCGCCCACGCCCCGCGCGACTCGGCCGATGCGCCGACCGCGTCGCGTCACCGGCGCGTGCGTGCCGCGGTGCTGGCCGCGCTCGAAGCCCTGGCCGGGGCCTACGCCCGCCACGATCCCGAGGCGGCGGTGACCATCGCGGACCTCGCCGCGGCCGTGCGCCGATGGCTCGAAGGCCAGACGTTCGCGCCGCGCACCGGCGAAGGCGGCGTCCAGATCCTCGACCCCGCGTCCGCGCTCTACGGCGAATTCGACGAGGTGCTGGTGCTCGGCCTCGTGGAAGGGGAGTGGCCGGAGCGCGAGCGGCGCAGCATCTTCTACCCGGCCTCGCTGCTCTCGAACCTGCAGTGGCCGGAGGAGAAGTCGCGCCTCGCCGCCGCGCGCGCGGGCTTCGCGGATCTGCTGCACCTCGCGCGGGATCGGACGACGCTCTCCACCATCACGCTGGAAGACGACTCGATCGTCGAGCCCTCGTCGCTGCTGGAGGATGTGCGCGGCCTCGGCCTGCCCCAGGTGGTGGCCTCGCACGATCTGTCCGCGCGCATCTTCTCGTGGGAAGCCCTGGTGTACCCGCCCCTCGTACCCGAGGCCACCGGACCCGAGGCCGCGGCGTGGGCCACGCTGCGTATGACGCGCACGCCCGCGGAGGCGGCGTCGTTCCACGGGGAAGCCGGCGCCTGGGCCATGCCGCGCGTCTCGGTGAGCCGCGTCGAGCGCTATCTCGAGTGCCCCTTCCGGTTCTTCGCGTCCGAGGTCCTCGGGCTCGAAGCCGAACCCGAAGACGAGGACACGCGCACGCCGCTCGAACGCGGCCGCTTCCTGCACGAGCTCTTCGAGCGGTTCTACCAGGCGTGGGCCGGGCGCCACCAGGGGCAGATCACGCCGGCCACGCTCGATGACGCGCGGGGCCTGTTCGACACGATCACCGAGGAGGCGCTGGCGACGCTCTCACCGTCCGAGGCGGCGCTCGAGCGCCCGCGCCTGCGTGGGTCGGCGGTCGGCGCGGGCATCGCCCATCGGGTCTTCTCCATGGAAGCCGAACGCCCCGAGGCGATTGTCGACCGCCTGCTCGAGTTTCCGTTCGAGGGCGCGTTCCAGCTGGAGGCGGAGGCGGGCGGCACGCGGGCCGTGACGCTCCGCGGCAAGGCCGACCGCATCGATCTGATCTCGGACGGCACCTTTCGCGTCATCGACTACAAGTCGAAGAAGGTGCCCGACCCGAAGAAGGCGCTGCAGCTCCCCATCTACAGCGTGTGCGCCACGGTGGCGCTGGCCGGCCGCCGCGGGCGTGACTGGACGCTCGGCGAGGCCTGCTACATCTCGTTCGAGGGCGCGAGGACGGTGGTGCCGCTGACGACCCGGCCTGCCGATCTGCCCGCGCGGCTCACGGCGGCGCAGGGGCGGATGCTCGGCGCGCTCGACGACATCGCCGCCGGCCATTTCCCGCCGGCCCCGGACGACAGACAGCTCTGCGCGATCTGCGCGTTCGGCAGCGTCTGCCGGAAGGACTACGTCACCGCCGAGACGGCCGAGGCGCCGGCCGGCGCGGAGCGCGGCGATGAGTGACCGGCAGATCACGATCGACTTCGGCGGCGCGGACGCGCCGGATCCGATGATCGCGCGCGACGAGGCGGCGCGGCGTGAAGCGGTCGATCCCGGAAGGAACGTCGCGCTCGAGGCGTCGGCCGGCACCGGCAAGACGCGGGTCCTCGTGGACCGCTACATCAACCTGCTGCGCGCCGGCATCGACCCGCGCAACATCCTCGCCATCACCTTCACGCGCAAGGCCGCCGCCGAGATGCGCCAGCGCATCGTCGATCGCCTGCGCGAGCAGGCGGAGGAGGGCGCGCTCACACCGGAGCGCTGGCAGGACCTGCGCGATCGGCTGGGCGAGATCGCGATCAGCACGATCGACGCATTCTGCCTGTCGCTGCTCCGGGAGTTTCCACTGGAGGCCGACGTCGATCCCGGGTTCGCGATGGCCGACGAGACGGAGACGCCGCGGCTCATCGACGAGGCCCTGGACCGGGCGCTGCGGATCGGCCGTGCCCAGAGCGCGCACCTCGAGGACGTCGCACTCGTCTTCACCGCACTGGGCGAGATGCCCCTGCGCCGCGGGCTCGCCCGGCTGCTCGATCGCCGGCTCGTGGCCGAGGGCGCGCTCGACCGCTACCTTGCGCGCGGGCCGCGGGCGCTCACCGCCGACGAGGTCACGCGCCGCGCGGCGGTGCGCCTGGCGCGGGCGTTCGCGGACGCCCCCGGCGGACTCGACGGGTTCCTCGCGTGCGGGCCGAACGATGATGCGCGGTTCGACCTGCTGTCGCGCGACCTGCAGCGGCTGGCGGTGGCGGCCGTGGACGCCGGCGGCCCCGTGCTCGATGCGGGCCGGCTGCAGGCGCTCTTCGCGCGGGTGCGCGACTACTTCTTCACGCAGAAGGGCGAGCCGCGCAAGCGCCTGGCCAACAAGGCGTCCGCGTTCGCGTCGCGGAGCGCCTACCAGACGCATCTGGCACTCGTCGGCTCGCTCGCCCCGCCGCTCGCGGTGGTGATGGCGGCCCACCGCCGCGACCTGAACGTGATCCTCTCGCGGGGGGTGCGGTGGCTGTTTGCCCGGGCGCTGGAGGAGTTCCGTCGCACGCTCGACGAACACGCCGTGCTCGACTTTTCCGACGTGCTGGCGCGCGCGCTCGTGCTCCTGCGGCAGATGGAGGAGTTCTCGCGCAGCCGGTACCGGCTCGAGGCGCGCTACCAGCACGTGCTGGTCGATGAGTTCCAGGACACCAGCCGCGCGCAATGGGAACTGGTCGAACTGCTCATCCGGTCCTGGGGCGAGGGCCTCGGCCTCGCCGGGGACGGCCGCCTCCCGCCATCGGTCTTCATCGTCGGCGACCGGAAGCAGTCGATCTACGGATTTCGCGATGCGGACGTGGCGGTGCTCGACGAAGCCGCGCGCTTCATCGGCGCGCTGCGGCCGGACACCGACGTGCGCCGCGCCATCGCGCGCAGCTTCCGATCGAGGCCGCCGCTCCTGGCGTTCGTCAACGACCTGTTCGCGGGGATCGAGAAGCAGCCCGCGCGCCAGGACGCCTTCCGCTACGACGAGCAGGACCGGTTTCCGCTGGCGGCCGATGCCGTGCGCGAGGAGGAGGCGCTCGGCGTGATGGCCGGCGCCGACGTGGCCGCGTGCGCGCGCGCGGTGGCGGGCGAGATCGCCGGCCTCATCGATCGCGGGGCGCTCGTCCGCGACCGGGACACCGGTGTGCGCCGTCCGATCCAGCCCGGCGATGTGGCGGTGCTCTTCCGGTCGCGGGACTCGCACCGCGAGTTCGAGCGCGAGCTCGAGCGTGCGAGCCTCCCCTTCTACGTCTACAAGGGGCTCGGCTTCTTCGACGCCGACGAGATCAAGGACGTGCTCGCGCTCGTCCACTATCTTGCCGATCCGCGATCGGATCTGCGGGCGGCGGCGTTCATGCGGTCACGCTTCCTCCGGCTGTCGGACCCGGCGGTGAAGGCGCTGGCGCCCGGGCTGGCGGCGGCGCTGGCGGACGAAGCCGCGCCGCCGGCCATGGCGCGATTGACCGAGGAGGATCGCGCCGTCCTTGTCCGCGCCCGCGAAGCCACGGCGCGCTGGCGGCGGCAGACCGATCGCGTGCCGCCGGCCGAGCTGCTCGACCAGGTGCTCTCCGAGTCCGCCTATGCGGTGGAGCTCGCGGGCCGCGGGGTCGTACAGGCGCGCGAGAACCTGAAGAAGCTGCGCGCCCTGGTGCGCCGCATCCAGAACCGCGGGTACGCGACGATGGCGCGGGTGGCCGGGCATTTCACCCAGCTGGCGGCCGGGGACGAATCGAACGCGGTGATTGACGCGATCGATGCCGTCAACCTGATGACCGTGCATGCCGCCAAGGGGCTCGAGTTCCCCGTGGTCTTCATCGTGAACCTGACGCGCGGCACCGGAGGCGGTCTCGATGCCATCCGCGTGTCGGGGATCGAACCCGCGGCCGTCGCTGGGAGCGATGAGACGGCGGTGGATACCGTGGCCATCGGGGAGTTCGAGTCGGGCCTCGATCTCGACGCGGCACAACGCGAACGCGAGGAGACCAAGCGCCTGCTCTACGTCGCCGTGACGCGCGCGCGCGATCGCCTGTACCTCGTCTCGACACTCAGTCGCGAGGGCCGCTTCCGTCCGGGCAAGGGCAGCCTGGCCGACGTGCTGCCGCCCTCGATCTTTCCGGTCTTCGAACTGGCCGCGGCCCTCGCGCCCGGGGAGCCGGTCGCGTGGTCAGGACCGCAACACGCGCACACGTTTCGCGTGGGCGATCCCGACCCGGCCGCGCGGCCTGCTCCACCGGATCCCTGGCCGGCGGCCCGCGTGGACGACTTCGGTCCGATCGGCGAGGGGGCATCGGCCCGCCGTGGCACCGTGACCGGTGAGGCCCCACCCGCCGGCGACGATCGGCCCGTGGGTCCGCGCCGCGCCGCGGACGCGGGCCGTCTGGCCCTGGCGGGCACGCTCGTGCATCGCGCGATTCAGGCGCGCGTGCCGTTTGCGCTCGCGGCCGACATCGACGCACTGCGCGTGGCGCTCGACGCGTTGGTGCGGGAGACCGAGCGGCGGGAGGTGGACGGCCTGGCGCAGGTGCTCGACGAGGCGGCCCGCGCGTTTGCGGCGATCGCCGGTCAGGACGAGGTGCGCGCGCTGCTGGACTCCGGAGAGCGCCTGCACGAACTGGCGTTCTCGCTGGGGCGGGACGGGGGGATCGTGCGCGGCGTGATCGACTGCCTGGTGGTCGCGCCGGGCGGTGACGTGACGGTCGTGGAATTCAAGACCGGCGTGGCCTCCGCGGCGCATGCGCGCCAGCTCGAGGCCTATATCGAGGCAGGACAGGCCCTGTTTCCGGGCCGAAACGTCCGGGGACGCCTCATCTACGCGACACCCGCGGGCTGATCGCTCCCTGGGGGCGCTTTCGTTCTTGTATCCCCCTGACTCTTTTCAATACACTTGAGCGGTCGTGTCTGAGTCCGGAACGCCGACCTGTCGGGCGTGTGCCGGGTGGTTCCGAGGAGAGCAGTGTGGCGTTGACCTGTCCGAGTTGTGGAAACGAACGTAATTTTCTGGTCAAGACGCTGCAGATGCACGTGTTGCACATCGAGGGCGCGCGTGTCGAAGTGACCGACGAGACCCAGCCGGCGGCCTTCGAGCTGCTGTGCGACGAGTGCGACACGACGATGTCGCTCGACAGCCTCGATGACACCCTCCGCAAGGAAGTGCTGCTGACCATCGGCGCTCGCTAGGCGCCCCGGGGGCTCACGCGTCCCCGTCCCGACTGTCATCTTCCTCGAAGTAATCACACTCCGGACAGACCCACTCGCGAATCTGGGTCCGGGTCGGCTGTGGGTTGCCGGGCACCTGCAGCACGCTTTCGCGCGTGACCTGGCGCATGAACTCGCCGCACTGTGGGCACTCTCGTCGCATCGGCGACCTCCCCTTCGCGCATGCTACGCGCGCCGCGCCTGACAATCAATGGTGCGGCGCCGATGCGCCTTGACTCCGGGCCGTGTGCGCTCCTATCGTACGACCAACGCGCGCGCCGTGGCCGGCGCCGCGCTGATGCCGTGATGAAACCGTCCGTCCTTCGTCAGTGGCGCGTCAACGACCACGGCCCCGCGATCGCGCGGGCGTCGGGGCTCGAGGCTGCGCCGTCGTGCCTCGCCGACGAGGTCGCGATCGACTTCCCGTCGGTGGGCGAGGCCGTCGAGCGCATGTCGGTCGCGTTTGCCGACGATGCGTTGCGGGTGCCCCTGCGCACCGAGATCCTCCTGTCGCCCGGGCAGGCCGGCCGCGGCGCTGCCGTGCCGCTCGAAGTGCCCGTGCGCCGCACCTGCGGCGACTGCGGTGGCCGCGGCGAGACGTGGAGCGAGCCCTGCGCGACGTGCCTCGGCTCGGGGGATGCCTACGTCCCGCACCTCCTGACCGTGTCCGTGCCGGCCGGCGTGGCGGACGGCGACCGCTTCAGCTTCAGCGTGGCGCATCCGCGCGGGCCGCGGACCCGGGTGGAACTGCGCGTGGCCGTGACGTGAAGCGCCACGTCGACTTCCTCGCGCTTCTGTATCTGATCTGGGGCGGCCTCTTCCTGCTGGTGGGGATCGCGGGCTTCGCGCTGTCGGCGGGCGCGGCCGCGATCGTCTCGTCGACGGGCCTCGTGCAGAAGGGCGCCAGCCTCGCTGCGGGCATCACGGCCATCACCCTGGCCGTGGTTGCGGCGCTCGCGGTGGTGTGGGCGGCACTGCACCTGTGGGCGGGCAGCCAGTTGCGGCGCGCCGTGCCGTGGGCGCGGCTCATCGCGCTGGGCCTGGCCGTCATCAACATCGTGCTGCTGCCGTTCGGCACGGCGCTCGGCATCTATGCGTGCTGGGTGCTGCTCACCGACGAGGGCCGGCGGCTCTTCGAGCCGGCGGCCGTCTCAGGCGCCTGACACCGCGGCCGGCGGCGGGTCGACCGTCCCGAGCGGCGTCCACGGCCCGCATCGGAGCACGCGCCGCAGCGCGAGCCGGCTCCCCTCGATGATCCCATGCTGCTGCAGGCACACGCGCGCGTAGTGGCTGCACGTCGGGGCAAACCGGCACGTGACGCCCATGGCGCCGTACACCTTCGACAGGGTCGCTTGATAGACGGTCAGCCCCGCGAGCGCGAGGGCGGCGGACACCTGCCGGTCCGGCGGGCGGGACGCGTCGAGGCCCGCCAGCACCGTCAACAGCACGAGGGCGGCGATGAGGTGTACGCGCATGGGGACGCGGGGCGCCGGTCCGGCCGAAGGACGGTGGACCGGCGCAAACCCGAGCGCGTTAGAGCCGGTCGGCGTACTGGCTGACGCCGGGGATGATGAACCGCTGGCCGCCCACGCCCTTCACGATGCACAGGATGTGGACGACGAGGACGCCGATGTAGATCGGCATGAAGAGCACGCCGATCAGGCAGCCGAGCAGCGCCCCCAGCATGTACTGCACCACGCCGACACCGACGTAGAGGATCATCTCGGCCAGCATCAGCACGATGCCGTGCTTGGCGTGCCACTGCGCTTCCTTGTCGTCCTTCTCCACGAGCAGCGGGACGAGCGCCAGCAGCCAGAGGTAGGACAGGACGATCATGATGTTGCGGTTGCCGGACGGGGCACCGCCGGCGGGCGTCGTGTCGGTCATCTGCGCGTCTCCTTGTGCTGCGGGGAGCGGTCGGTACGCGAGCGAGCGTGAACCGCCCGAAGGATATCACTAAAGGAAGAGGTGCCGGGGTGCCGAGGTGCTCATGGTGCCGAGGTGCTCATGGTGCCGGGGTGCTCATGGTGCCCTGGGGCCGGGGCCTATGGTGCGGGGTCGTGGAAGTCGGTAAGCTGGAGGACATGGCCATCGACTCGCTCCAGCCCCAGCAGGTTCTCGACGC
Organism: Vicinamibacterales bacterium; assembly: GCA_030680175.1. Taxonomy (GTDB): domain Bacteria; phylum Acidobacteriota; class Vicinamibacteria; order Vicinamibacterales; family UBA2999; genus JAUXWO01. Next base: position 104,534 of record JAUXWO010000090.1, on the reverse strand, counting down.
GCTCACGGTCGTCATCGACCCCGACCTCGGGAAGGACATCGTCGCCCTCGGCTTCATCAAGGATCTGCGCATCGACGGCGGGCAGGTGGCGTTCAGCATCGAGTTGACGACCCCGGCCTGTCCCGTGAAGGACCGGCTGCGGGATCAGGCCCAGGCGGCGGTGTCGGCCGTGCCGGGTGTGACCGGCGTGGACATCACGATGACCGCGGTCGTCCGGTCGGTCACCGCGCCCGAGCACGGGCGGCCGCCGCTGCCGGGCGTGAAGAACGTGATCGCCGTCGGCGCGGGCAAGGGCGGGGTCGGCAAGACGACGGTGTCCGTGAACCTCGCCGTCGCGCTCTCGCAGCGTGGCAGCAAGGTCGGCATCCTCGACGGCGACATCTACGGGCCGAACGTGCCGATCATGTTCGGGATCGCCGCGCAGCTCGCCACCGACGGCCAGAAGATCATCCCGGCGGAGAAGTTCGGGATTCAGATCGTGTCGATGGGGTTCCTGACGACAGACGAGACGCCGGTCGTCTGGCGCGGGCCGATGCTGCACAGCGCCATCCAGCAGTTCTTCCGCGAAGTGGCGTGGAAGGACCTCGATTACCTGATCGTCGACATGCCGCCCGGCACGGGCGATGTGGCGCTCAGCCTCAGCCAGACGGTGCCCGTGGCTGGCGCGATCGTCGTGACCACGCCGCAGCAGGTGTCGCTCGCCGACAGCCGCCGGGCCGTACGGATGTACCAGAAGCTGAACATTCCGACGCTCGGGCTTGTCGAGAACATGAGCTTCTTCGAGTGTCCGAGCTGCCACCACGAGAGCGACATCTTCGGGCACGGCGGCGGTGAGCGGCTGGCCACCGACCTCGAGATTCCGTTTCTCGGGCGCTTGCCGATCTACCAGCCGATTCGCGTCGGGAGCGACCAGGGGATCCCGCTGGTCATCGGCGAGCCGGCGTCGGTCGCGGCGAAGGCGTTCATGGAGGTGGCCGAACGCACCGCCGCGCACGTCTCGGTGGCCGCCCACAAGGCGGCGCTCGCCTTCAAGGGCAAGATCCCGCTGATCCCGGTCCGATAGCCGCGCGCGGCTATCGGCTGTCAGCAATCGGCTGTCAGCGTCCAGCGTTCAGCTTTCGGCGACGGTACTGCGCCGATCGCCGAGAGCCGATCGCTGAGAGCTGATCGCCGACAGCCTTCCTCGCTAGAATCCGATCGACACACCGACGTTCACCTGGCGGAACGGGCCGGGCTGGATGCCCTGCGGCGCGCGCGAGGCGATGTAGATGCGGTTGGCGGCATTCTTCACCGTCACGAACGGCGCGATCCGGCGCTGGCCGCTGCGCAGCTCGTAGCTGGCCGAGAGATTCCAGAGCCCGTAGGCCGGCACCGGGCCGACCGTGCCGTCGACCGTGCCCGTCGTGCGGTTGTGGTCGTCGCCGAACTGGTCGCTCAGGAACGTGCCGTCGGCCTGGAGGGTGAGTCCGCGTGCATCGCGCCACGCCAGGAGGAGCGAGGTGACGTGCTCTGGTGCGTACGGGAGCCGGTTGCCCGTCAGGACCCCGCTCTCGAAGCGCGCGGTCGGCAGCCACGTGTAGCGGATGTCCGCCGACAGCCCGCGGTCGCGGCCCGTGAGCCGTGCGAAGTCCACGCCCGTGCTCATCTCGACGCCGCGGTGCAGCGTCAGCCCCGCATTGACGAGCGTCGTCGTCGCGCCGCCGGAGAGCGCGCCGGGGATGATCTGGTTGCTGAAGTCGAGCACGAAGAACGTCGCGTCGGCGTGGATGCCGCCGCGCGGCGTCCAGCGCGTGCCCACCTCGTAGTTCCAGCTCCGCTCGGCGTCGAGTTCGAGCGAGACGCCCGCGGCCGTGATCGCGTCCTTCACGCGGGGCGGCGCGAAGCCGCGATGCGCGCCCGCGAACACGGTGACGTTGGCGTGCGCCGACCACGTCGCGCCCAGCCCGGGCACGACCTCGCTGACGACGTCCGAGGTCTTGATGTCGCGCGCCGTGGGCACGCCGCCGACCGGGGCGAGCAGGATGTGGCGGGTGAACGCGTAGTGCTCGACACGCACGCCCGGCGTCACCGTGACGCGGTCGCCAAGGAACAGCCGGTTCTGCGCGAAGGCCGACCAGGCGTGCGCCGGCCGCCGTTCATCATCACGCATGACGCGGGCGCCGCCGACGAGGTCCGTGTTGACCTGCTGGTCGATGGCGCGCTCGTAGAGGAAGCGGCCCCCTCCCTCGAACGCCTGCCGGACGCCGAAGGCCCGGTGGTCGCGCATGAGGCGCGTCTCGACACCGGCCACGCGGAACTCGCGGTCGCGGCTGAGCGCGTCCGTCCGCAGGTACACCGCGCCGCCGGGCACGGTGGGGTCGCCCGACACGCCCGCGTAGGTGCGGCCGGCCGCCGGCGCACGGTCGAAGTTCTGGCGGCGCCAGAAGCGTGTCGTGTCGTAGGCGAAGGCGGTGGTGGTGAGGAACGTCCGGTCGTTGAAGACGACCCGGTGGTGCAGCGAGCCGAACACCCGGCGCACGTCGAGCTCGTCGCCGGGCACGGCGTTGTCATTCGGATCCGCGTCGTACTGCGGCTGGGTCAGGCCGAGATAGGTGGAGTTCGAGATCTCGTCGTAGTAGTTGGCCTTGAACGCCAGCGACTGGCGGTCGGTCAGCTGCCAGGTGAGCTTGGTGGACAGGTCGTTGATATCGAATTCGAAGCGACGGAAGCCGTCGCCCTGCTTGCGGAGCGCGCCCGCGAAGAGCCCGAGCCGTCCGTACGTCGCCCCCCAGGTGCCGCGGCCGACGAACAGCTCGCGCTGGCCGGCGGTGACATCGATGTCGGCGCGCTGCCGCAGTGGCGGGTCGGGCGTGACGAAGTTGACGACACCGCCGATGGTCTGCGGGCCGAAGAGGATCGAGCCGCTGCCCTTGAGGACCTCGATGCGCTGCATGCGCTCGATCGGCGGGCTGTAATACATCTCGGGCTCGCCGTACGGGGCGAGTGCCAGAGGCAGGCCGTCTTCGAGGACGAGGACCTGTCGGCTGCGATCGGGATTCAGTCCGCGGATGCCGATGCTGAGGCGCATGGCGGCGGGCCCCGCCTCCTCGCGCACCACCACACCGGGAATCCGGCGCAGCACCTCGTTGGCGTCGAAGGTGCGGCTCCGCACCAGTTCCTCGCGCGAGATGAGGTCCACCGATCCTGGGATGGCGCGCAGGTGTTCGCGGGCTTCGCCGACGACGTCGACCTGGGTTTCGCGGGAGCGCAAGGCGACGAACGGGACGGCGACGGCGGTGATCTGGCCGGCGGCCACCGGCACGTCACGCTGCTCGACGTCGGAGAGGTGGTCCGCCTGCACCCGCACGGTGTAGCGCCCCTCGGCGAGGCCCTCGAAGACGGCCAGGCCCGACGCATCGGTGCGGGCCTGCGCGCCGGCTTCGACGATGGCGACGGCGGCGCCGTGGATGACGAGGCCGGAGGGGTCGAGGACGGTGACGCGCAGGGCACCTGGCGCCTGGGCCGCGGCCATCGCGGGGAGGGTGGCGAGGAGGACGAGGGAGAGGATGGCGCGTTGGAGCGAAGCCACGGGAACCTCCGAACTAGTAATGAGACTCAGTCTCAAGATGACAAGGTCATCGTAAATCCGGACTTCGGAGGTCGTCAATCAAATAGTGAGAATGGATCTCAGGATACCCGTGACGGGGCCGGACGACGCAGGCCCCGCATCGCCAGCCACCCGAGCACCGGGCCGGGCACCAGCAGCCACGACGCGTGCTGCCAGCCCACGACGCCCGCCACCCGGGGCAGCGCCTCGATCGTGACGAGCGTCAGCAGGAAGCCGAGGCAGACCTGCATCGTGAGCGCCGTGCCGACGTGATCGCGCGGCGCGTGCTCGCTGACGAGCGCCGAGAACTGCGCCGAGTCGGCGACGACCGCGAACCCCCAGACCGCGAGCAGCACGTACAGCCACCCGGGACGTCCGCCGTACGCCAGGCTCATCGCCGCCGCGCAGGACGCGCTCGTCGCGAGCGCCCACATCGCCACGCGCGCACGGCCCACACGGTCGGCCAGCCAGCCGGCGGAGACGCATCCGGCCGCGCCGCTCCCAATCGCCAGGAACGCCGCCACCGCGCCGACCGTCTCCGCGCCGGCCACGCCCGAGGCCGTGAGGCTCGCCGTCGCCAGCACACCGACCCACGCCCACATGGCGTACAGCTCCCACATGTGGCCGAGGTACCCGAACGTGGCCAGCCGTGCGCCGCGGCTCGCGAACACCGCCCACACGGCGCGGGGATCAAACGGCGAGGTCGCGCTGACGTGCGGTCCGTCCTCGACGGCGGCGAGGACCAGCGTCCCTCCGGCCACCGCCAGCGCCGAGGCGATGAGCATCGGCGTCTGCCAGTCGGCGCCGAAGATCGCGGTCAACAGGTAGGGGAAGGCCTTGCCGATCGTCAGCGCCCCGATCAGGATGCCGAGTGCGAACCCGCGCCGCTCGAGGAACCAGCCGGCGGCGATCTTCATCCCTGGCGGGTACACACACGCCAGCGCGGCGCCGGTCAGCAGCCGCAGGCCGATCGCCACGGCCGGCGTGTCGGTCGCGAGGACGGCGGCGTTGGCCGCAGCGCCCACGAGGCAGCCGAGGAACACGAGCCGCCGCGGGTTGATCAGATCGGCGAGGTTGGTCAGGGCGCTCGCCAGCGTGCCGGCCACGAACCCGGCCTGGACGGCCAGGGTGAGCCAGGACGCCTGCGAGGGGGAAAGCGTCCATTCCGCCACGAGGCGCGGCGTGACGGCCGTGGCCGAGAACCACAACGTCATCCCGAGCCACTGCGCCAGGGCCACCAGCCCGAGCATGCGCCACGCGTTCGGAGGTTTACGCGCTGGGCGGTTCACGATACGATCGAGCGCTGGTTCCCCCACGAATGCACATACCCTACACCAAGCGGACGCTCGCCAACGGGCTCGACGTGCTCGTGCACGAAGACCATCAGCTGCCGATGGTGGCGGTGAACGTGTGGTACCACGTGGGCTCGAAGAACGAGCGGCCCGGGCGCACCGGGTTTGCCCACCTGTTCGAACACCTCATGTTCGAGGGCTCCGCGCATCACGACCGCGGCTACTTCGAGCCGCTCCAGCGCGCCGGCGGCCTGCTGAACGGCTCGACCAACGCCGACCGGACCAACTACTGGGAGGTCGTCCCGACCGGCGCGCTCGATCTCGCGCTTTGGATGGAATCGGACCGCATGGGGCACCTGCTCCCCGCGCTCACCGAGGCGAAGTTCACCAACCAGCGCGACGTCGTCCTGAACGAGCGCCGTCAGAACTACGAGAACCGTCCCTACGGCCTGGCCGGCATGGCCTCGTCCGCAGCGCTCTTCCCGGCCGACCACCCGTATCACTGGCTCACGATCGGGTCCGCCGACGACCTCCGCGCGACGACGCTCGACGAGGTGCAGGCGTTCTTCCGGGCGTACTACCATCCGGGCAACGCGTCGCTGACGCTGGCCGGCGACATCGACACCGAGGCGGCGCTCGCGCTTGCCGATCGCTACTTCGGCGAGATCCCCGCCGGCCTCCCCGTGGCTCCCGTCTCGCACGAGGCCGCGCTGGCCGCCGAGGTGCGCCTGCGCCTCGACGACCGCGTCGAGCTGCCGCGGTTGTACCTGAGCTGGCATTCGCCCGCGATGTTTGCGCCCGGCGACGCCGAACTCGATCTCGCCGCCGACCTCATCGCGCACGGCAAGACCTCGCGCCTCTACCGCGCGCTCGTCTACGAGCGGCGCGTCGCGGTCGACGTCATGGCCTACCAGAGCTCGCGCGAGATGTCGGGCATCTTCCAGCTCATCGCCACCGCGGCGCCCGGGCACGCGCTCGACGCGCTGGCGGGCGTCATCCTCGAGACGCTGGCCGCGGTGGCCACCGACGGGCCCACCCCGAGCGAGGTCGAGCGCAGCCTCGTGCAGACCGAGGCGCAATTCGTCTACCGCCTGCAGACCATCGGCGGCTTCGGCGGCAAGTCCGATCAGTTGAACGCCTATAACGTGTTCCGCGGCGACCCGGGTTACTTCGCCGATGACCGGGCGCGCTACCGCGACATGACGCCGGGGCTGATGGCCGCCGCCGTCCGCCGGTACCTCGTGGACGCGCCACACGTGGCGCTGAGCGTCGTGCCGCGCGGCGCCGAGCACCTGGCGCTGCCCGGGTCCACGCCGGTGCACGTCTCATGAGCCGCGTCGATCGGTCGGCGCTGCCGTCGACGGAGGCCGCGCCGGCCTTCCGCTTCCCGCGCCTCGAGCGCCGCGTCCTCGACAACGGCCTCGAGGTCCGCGCCCTCGCGCACCACGCCGTCCCGGTCGTGTCGTTGGTGCTGCTGCTCCCGGGCGGCTCGTCCGCCGATCCTGCCGATCGGCCCGGCCTCGCCGCGCTCACCGCCGACCTCGTTGACGAAGGCAGCGGCGGCCGGGACGCGCTCGAGGTGGCCGACCGCCTCGCCCGACTCGGGGCCGACCTCGACATCGACGTGACCGCCGACGCGACCGTCATCTCGATGACGACGCTCGCGCGGTTCCTGGAGCCGGCGCTCGAGATGCTCGGCGAGATCGTCATGGCGCCCACGCTCGCCGACGAGGACTTCGCGCGCGTGCGCGGGCTGCGCCTCGATCGCCTGCGCCAGCTGCGCGACCACGCGCCGGCGGTGGCCGAGCGCGCGTTCGCCCGGATCATCTACGGCGACCATCCCTACGGGCACCTGAGCATCGGCACCGAGGCCGCGCTCGGCGCCATGACGGCCGCCGATGTGCGCGCGTTCCACCAGCGCGCCTACATCCCGCAGGGGACGACGCTCGTGATGGCGGGCGACGCCCGCCATGCGGATCTGCTCGAGGCGGGCGTCCGCGCGTTCGCGGCGTGGCCCTCCGGGGCGTTGCCGCTCGACCGCACCGCGGCCCTCGCCGCGCCGCCGCTCGTGCCCGCCGAGCGGCTGGCGATCGTGCCGCGGCCCGGCGCCGCGCAGTCCGAGCTGCGCATCGGCCACCTGTGCGCATCGCGCGACACGCCCGACTATCACGCGCTCCTGCTGCTGAACACGGTGCTCGGCGGGCAGTTCGTGAGCCGCGTGAATCTGAACCTGCGCGAGGACAAGGGCTACACCTACGGCGCGCGGACGGGCATCGACCTGCGGCGGGGCCTCGGCCCGTTCGTCCTGCAGATGAGCGTGCAGACGGAGGTGACGGCGGCGGCGATCACGGAGGCACTCCGCGAGATCGATCTCATCCGCGGCGCGAAGCCCGTCACCGACCTCGAGCGGGATCTGGCCGTCCGGTCGTTGACGCTCGGCTACCCGCGCGGCTTCGAGACGGCGCAGCAGGTGGCCCGATCCGTGGCGCAACTGGCGCTGCACGGGCTGCCCGACTCGTACTTCGAGGCGTTCGTCCCAGCCATTTCGGACGTCGGCCTCGCCGATCTGACCCGTGTGGCCCGGCACTACCTCGATCCCTCCCGTCTCGTCACGCTCATCGTCGGCGACCACGAGTCGATTGCGGGCTCCCTCCGGTCCTTGAACCTGGGCGAACCCGCCGTCCTGGGGGTGTAGGCCCGCCCGGCGCCGGAGTACAATCCAGCTGAGGTCAGGGACACGTGAAGGCGGTCAGATTCCACGAGCACGGGGGCCCCGAGGTGCTACGCTACGAGGATGCCCCGGATCCCGTGCCGGGCCCGGGCGAGGCGCTCGTGCGCGTCCGTGCGTGCGCGCTGAACCACCTGGACCTCTGGCAGCGCCGCGGGATCGAGCGCGTGCGCATCCCGTTTCCCCACATTTCCGGCGCCGACGTGGCCGGCGAGATCGTGTCCACGCCCGGCGGGGAGTTCGCGCCGGGGCGACGCGTGCTCCTGCAGCCCGGCGTGTCGTGCGGCCGGTGCGAGGCCTGCCTGGATGGCCGCGATAACGAGTGTCCGCGCTACGACGTGCTCGGGTACCAGAGCCAGGGCGGCTATGCCGAGTACGTGTGCGTCCCATTGCAGAACCTCGTCGCCGTGCCCGACTCCGTGGGCTTCGCCGAGGCGGCCGCGTTCCCGCTGGCGTTCCTGACGGCGTGGCACATGCTGGTGACGCGCGCGCGCGTCCGCGCGGGCGAGGACGTGCTGGTGCTGGCGGCGGGGAGCGGCGTCGGGCAGGCGGCGATCCAGATCGCGTGGCTGCACGGCGCCCGTGTGTTTGCGACGGCAGGGACCGACGAGAAGCTGGCGCGCGCGCGCGAACTCGGGGCCTACGAGAGCCTCAACCATCACACCCAGGACGTGCCCGCCGAGATCCGGCGCCTCACCGACGGCCGCGGCGTGGACATCGTCGTCGAGCATGTGGGGCAGGCGACGTGGGCGCGCAGCGTGAAGTGCCTCACGCGCGGGGGGCGGCTCGTGACGTGCGGCGCGACGACCGGCCACGAGGCCGCGATCGATCTGCGCTTCCTCTTCAGCCGCCAGCTTTCCCTGCTGGGATCCTACATGGGCACCAAGGCGGAGCTGTTGCGGGCGACGCAGTTCTTCTTTGCCGGCGAACTCCGGCCGGTGGTCGACTGTACCTACCCGCTCGCCGAAGCCGCCGAGGCCCACCGGCGGCTCGAGGCGGCGAGCCAGTTCGGAAAGATCGTTCTGGAGTGCTGACCCCCCGGGGGGCGGCCTGCACGATGGACGGGCGTCCCGGCGAACTCTTCGCCGGCGCCCGTCGTCCAACCTCGTGATCGCGGTGCTATGATCCGCTCGAGCACGTAAGCCATGGCAGCACGTCGTCGCGCGTCCGGGCTCGGCAACCTGAGCTTCAGCCTGTTCGGCATCGTGGGGTTGCTGGCCGCCATCATTGCCGGGGCGACCGTCTGGCTGCTGCTCACCGACCCGGTGACGGTGGCCGAGTCGGTCGATTCGGGCGAGGTGTCTCCGCTCGTCCGCCAACTCGCGACGGCCCTCTACGGCGCCTTCGTCGGCCTCCTGAAGTACCTCTGACCGGCCGTCCGGCCGGAGCCCCCGCCCAGTCACTGCGCCCGCCGAATGGGCTCAGAGGTTCCTGTCGATGAACCTCTGAAGGTAGTACCCATCGAGGTACTTGAACGGGGCGACCCCCGTGCTGTAGTGGCCGCACGGCAGCATGGCCACCTCGTGGGGCAGGCCCCGCTGCCGGAATTCATCAATCAGCATGCGCGACAGGTCCAGCGGGAACGTCAGGTCGTAGCGCGCGTAGACGAGCAGCGTCTTGAGCCGCGCCGCGCGATCGATGTACGTCCAGGGGCTGATCGGGCGCCACGCCTCGCGCAGGTCGTCGAGGTCGATATGGCCCTCGAGCCCGGCGCGCACGTGCCGCGTCGAAAGTCCCCGCCACACGACGTCGGCGAAGTACGGGGAGACGTGATTCAACGCCTGCGCGGTGACGAGGGGCTCGTGGCACGCCGTGAGTGTGGCCAGGCACGAGCCCAGGCTGGTGCCAAGCAGGCCGATGCGATCGTAGCCCTGGCCGTGGAGCCACCAGATGGCGCGGCGCGCGTCGAGCACGCCCTGCCGGCACACCTGCAGTGTGCGCCCGATGTTGGCGCTCAGGAGGTAGTCGGCGCGGTGCAGTTCGGGCGGCCGGCGCGCGTCGTGGTACGGCAGGCTCAGACGCAGCGCGCTGACGCCGGTGCGTGCCAGCAGACGGCACAGGCCGACATGCCCGCCGGCGTCTGAATTCCACTGGGGGAGCACGACCACCGCGCGCCGCGCCGCGGCGCGGCCGCCCCTGCGCGTGGCGGGCGCCGGGAAGTACCGCGCCACCACGGTGTTGTTCTCGGGATGGGGCGTCACGAGGGCGCTCGGGAAGCGGAGCGTGGTGCTGTCCCCGCCCCCGGGGCCGGCCACGTGCTCATAATCGCTGGTCGGCGCCGGCGTGAAGAACGCGGTGGAGTCAGCGACCGCACGGTCGCCCCACGCGCGGATGGCCTCGCGCGGCGTCGGCGCGTCCGCGTGATCGCCGTCCAGCCAGTCGAGGCCCCACTCGAACGGGCGCACGACACGATCGGTGCTGACCGAGGCCAGGCGGGCCTCCCACGCGTGGAAGGCTCGTGTGATCATGCGTGCGCGATGACGCTCTCCACCGTGCGCGCCAGCCGCAGCAGCGCCAGGGTGCCGTCGCGGCGGCCCGCGATCTGCAGGCCGACCGGCAGGCCCGCGGGTGTGGGATCGCAAGGGAGGCTGATCGCCGGGTGTCCCGACAGGTTGAAGATCTGGGTCAACCGGAGCATGGCCGTCCGGACGGGCTCGTCGCCCTGCGTGATCCGGACGGTCGCCGCGCCCAGCGGCGGCGCGGGGATGGCGAGCGTGGGCAGCAGCAGGCCGTGGCGGCCGTCGAGCGCCGCCTCGACCTCGCGGCGGATCACGCGCTTCCCGAGCCCGGCCCGCACGTAGTCCTCGGCCATCACATACCGTCCCATCTCGAGCCGCAGGCGCACGTTCGGCGTGTAGTCGCCGGGCCGCGAGTCGAGGGTCGGCGTGTGATAGGCCGCCGCGTCCGACAGGACGAGGTGCAGGTAGATGGCGGCGATGTCCGGCGCGTGCGGCAGCCGCACCTCGTCGATCTCGGCCCCGGCGCGGCGGAGGCGTTCCACGGCCTCGAGCACCGAGGCCTCGACATCGGCATCGATCCGATCGAACGCGTAGGCGCGGAGCAGTCCGAGCCGCAGGCCGCGCACCGGCACGCCCTCGAGCTGTTCGCCGCAGCGCCTCGGCTCGCCGCGCATCGCCTCGTACATCAGCCACGCGTCGGTGACCGAACGCGCGAGCGGGCCGACGTGGTCGAGCTGACGGCTGAGCGGGACGACCCGGTCGGCGGAAATCTCACCATGGCAGGCCTTGAGGCCCACCACGCCGCATGCCGCGGCGGGGATCCGGATCGACCCGCCCGTATCCGTGCCGACCGAGGCGAGCGACATCCCCGTGCGCACGGCGATGGCCGACCCGCCGCTCGAGCCGCCCGGCGACCGCGCGGGGTCGATCGGATGGCGGGCGAGTCCGAAGCCTGAGTCTTCGGTCGTCGTGCCGAAGGCGAACTCGTGCAGGTTCGTCTTGCCGATGAGTGCTGCCCCCGCATCGCGCAGGCGTGTCGTCACCGTGGCATCGCGGTCCGCGCGGTGGTCACGGCGTACCCGCGAGCCCGCCGTCGTCGGGGTGCCCGCCTGATCGATGAGGTCCTTGAGCGAGACCGGCATGCCGTGCAGGGCGCCGCGGTGGCGTCCCGCCGCGATCTCCGCGTCGGCCTGCCGCGCCGCGGCCAGCGCTTCGTCGGCCGTGACGGTGATGAACGCGTTCAGTGAGGGATTGCGCGCGGCCACGCGCTCGAGGCAGCGCTCGACGAGCGCCTCCGCCTTGACCGAGCCGCGCGCCACCTGCGGACCGAGGTCGGCGATCGTCTGATCGAGGACGTCGCTCACGCGCTTTCCTCGTCGACGGGCGAGGGGCCGTCCGCCACGTCGTTCCAGTCCGCGGCGCGCAGGGCGGCCGTGGCCGCGGCGAGCGTCTCCAGCAGGGCCGGCAGCCCCTCGACGCCCCGGCGTTCCGCGTCCGCCTTCGCGTCCGCCAGCCACTGGTCGAGCGTCATGCCTGCACCTCGAGTTCATCGAGCGTCGCGACGGCGCGGCGCAGATGCGGGATCACGATGGAGCCGCCGACGACCAGCGCGACATTGAAGGCCTCGAGGAAGGCCGCTCGACTCACGCCCTCTTCGCGGCAGCGGACGATGTGGTACGTGATGCAGTCGTCGCAGCGCAGCACCATCGAGGCGACGAGTCCCATCAGCTCCTTGGTCTGCGTCGGCAGCGCGCCCGGCTCGTAGGCGCGGGAGTCGAGCGCAAAGAAGCGCTTGATCTCGAGGTTGTCCGACTCCAGAATCCGCGTGTTCATCTTCTCGCGGAATTCCCGGAACTCCTTCAGGTGCTCACTCATGGGTGCCTCTTCCTGCCTCGGCGGCGACGCGGACCGATACCCCCACACCGTCGCCGACGGGCAGCACGGTGGTGTAGAGGCGCGGGTCGCCGGCCAGGCGGCGGTTGTAGTCGGCGATGGCCGCCGTGTCGGCGGCGTTGCGCCCGGGTGTCGTGACGAACCCTGGCACGACCTCGCCGTTCCAGAGCATGTTGTCGGTGACCAGCACGCCGCGCGGCGAGAGCAGTGACACCAGGCGGTCGAGCATCGGGCCGTACTGTCCCTTGTCGGCGTCCTGGAAGATCAGGTCGAAGGGCCCCGCGATCTTGTGCAGGTAGCGGCTCGCGTCGCCGATCATGACGTTCACCTTCGCATCGACGCCGGCGGCGACGAAGTGGCGCCGGGCCGCCTCGGCACGCTCCGCCTCGCGCTCCAGCGTGATCAGGAGGCCATCGCCGGGGAGCGCCGTCGCCATCCAGGCGGCCGAGTACCCGATGGCCGTGCCGATCTCCAGCACGCGCCTGGCGCCGGTCGCGCGCACGAGTGCATGCAGCAGTGCGCCGGTCGCATCGTCGACAATCGGCAGGCCCTGCGCGCGTCCGTCGGCGGCCATCTGCGCGAGATGGGGATGGGGCAGGGAGCGCAGCCCGCCGAGGTAATCGGCGACGGGCACCGGAGTGATCTGGCTCATTCGAACCCACCGATTGTAAGCTGGTCACGTGCGACACACCAAAATCATCGCCACGCTCGGCCCGGCCACGCGCACCGACGAGGCGATCGACGCGCTCATCGCGGCCGGCGTGGACGTGTTCCGGCTCAACTTCTCGCACGGCAGCCACGCGCAGCACGCGGAGGTGTTCGACCGCGTGCGCCGGTCCGCGGCGCGCGCCAGCCGGCACGTGGCGATTCTGCAGGACCTGAGCGGGCCCAAGATCCGCACGGGGCGCCTCACCGGCGGCGGACCCGTCGAGCTGGTCGTTGGACAGCGGCTCACGATCGCGATCGGGGAGGAGGCCGGCACGGCCACGCGTGTGTCCACCACCTACGCGCCGCTCGCCACGGCGGTCTCCGCCGGCGATCGCCTGCTCCTCGACGACGGCCGCATCGAGCTGCTCGTGCTGTCGAGTGCGGCCGGCGCGATCGAGACGGAGATTGTGGACGGCGGGCCGCTCGGCGAGCACAAGGGCATCAATGCGCCCAACGTGCCGCTGCCGGCCGTCGGGGTGACCGAGAAGGACGCGGAGGACCTCGCCTTCGGCCTCGCGCTCGGCGTGGATCTCGTCGCGCTCAGCTTCGTCCAGTCGGCGGGGGACCTCTGGCGGGCGCGGCAGCTCGCCGAGCGCGCCGGCCGGCCCGACGTGCCGCTCATCGCCAAGATCGAGCGGCCCGAGGCCGTGGCGCGCCTCGAAGAGGTGATGGCGGCCGCCGACGCGGTGATGGTGGCGCGCGGCGACCTCGGGCTCGAGCTGCCGATGGCCGAGGTGCCGCGTGTGCAGCGCGAGATCCTGCAGATGGGCCGCCTGCGCGGGGTGCCGGTGATCGTCGCGACCCAGGTACTCGAATCGATGCGGACGGAGATGCGGCCGACGCGCGCGGAGGTCAGCGATGCGGCCGGTGCGGTCGATGGCGGCGCCGACGCGATCATGCTGTCCGGCGAGACGGCCATCGGCGCGCACCCGACGCGCGCCGTGCAGGTGCTCGACAGCATCATCCGCGCGGCCGAGTCCATCCGCCTGCCCAGCCTGGCGCCGCCCGTCACGCAGGGCGCGGACCACGTGCCCGCCCTGTGTGATGCCGCGGTCATGCTGGCCAATCAGGGCCATGCGGAGGCGCTCGTCGCGGTCACGCGCAAAGGGCGCACGGCGAGACTGCTGTCGGCCCGCCGCCCGCACGCGCTGATCTACGCGGCCACGGAACGCGAGGAGATCGCGCGCCGCCTGGCGCTGTGGCGCAGCGTCGTGCCGCTCACGGCCACGATCGAGGGCGATGTCGATGAGGTGGCGGCCAGCCTCGTCGACCGCATCCGCGAGCGCGGGCTCCCGGCCGGCTCGACCGTCGTGTTCGTGAACGCGAGCCTCGACCTGACCCGCGCCAACGCGAACTTCGTCCGGATCAAGAAGGTGTGATCGGCCACTCCCCGTTCAGATCGTGGCGGCGTCGTGCACGAGCGCGCCGCGCTCGAAGCGGTCCGGCGCGAACAGGTCCACGTTGAAGGTCTCCGATCGGCCCAGGCGGACGATCTCCGAGACGACCTTCCCGGTGGCCGGCGACATCATCAGGCCGTGGCCGCTGAAGCCGCACGCAAAGACGAAGCCCTCGAGCGCCGGGTGCTCGCCGATCACCGGGTTGTGATCCGGCGTCATCTCGTAGAGCCCGGCCCAGCCCACGGCGTCCCGCAGATCGGAAAGCGCGGGGAGCCGGCGCACAAGCGCTGGATGCACCTCCCGTGCCCATCGATCCTGGTCGGCATCGAAGCGCTCGCCGGGTGCCTCATCCCACTTGGTGAAGGCGACGATGATCCCATCCTCGTCGCCCGCGTTGACCGGGTCGTTGTGCCGCCAATGCACGCCGCAGGGGTCGACCACCATCGGGAAGCGGTACGGCCAGTGGTGCGGAAGCGTGGCGCGGAAGAGCATCTGCCGCAGCGGTTCCACCGGGATCGACAATCCTGCGCGTGCCGCCACGTGCCCGCCCCATGCGCCAGCGGCATTGACCACCAGCGGCGCCGACCACGTGCCGCCACTTGCGAGCCGGACGCCGGTCACGCGCCCGCCCGCATGGGTGACCTCCGCGACATCGTCCGTGACGTAGACGGCCCCGGCGGCGCCCGCCGCGTGGCGGAATCCGGCCAGCACCTCCCGCGGGTTCGCATACCCGTCGTCAGGCCCGAAGACGCCGAAGACGATGTCGTCGAGGACGAGATCGGGGACGAGCGGGCGGAGTTCGTCGCGGGACAGCAGGCGGACGTGCGCGCCGGCGCGGCGCTCGGCCTCGTACCGGTCGCGCAACGCGGGGGCGGCGGCCTCATCGGCGAGGAACAGGTAGCCCCGCTGCCGGAACCACGCACGGGGCGTATGGCCGGACCCGGCCATGCCCGCGTCGAAGCGCTTCCACAGCTCGACGCTGAACTGCACCATCTGCACCGTGACCGGGGTGCAGAACTGCTGCCGGATGCCGCCCATCGCCAGGAAGGCAGAGGCCCGCGCGTACGTCGGGTCGCGCTCGATGACGACGATGCGTCCGTTGAAGCCGTCCTGGCGCAGGTGCCACGCCGCACTGGAGCCGATCACGCCGCCGCCGATGATGATGACGTCTGCCGTCGCGCTCATCTCTGCGCCCCTTTATTTACGGTAGGTCTCGGCCTCGAGGTGGCGCTGCAGGGCGTCGAGCGCGTGGGTCCACCCGGCCGAGATGACCTCGAAGTAGCGCGTCCAGCGCGCCTCCTCCACCTCGGAGGACTCGTCGGCGCTCTGACGCACCGTGAGGTTCGTGATGCCGCCGCGCCCTTCGGCGGTGCAGACGACCTCGAGCGCCATCGGGCCGAGGGGCAGGCCCTGCGGGGGCAGCCAGTGCGCGTCGGCGACGAAGAGCTCCCGCGCATCGCGGTACTCCATCACTGTCCCCTGGAAGACGCCGCCGAGCGGGCCGAGCACCTCGTCATGGGTCTCGGCCACCCCCCAGTCGACGACGTAGGTGCCGAGCGGCTTCGTCAGCGCGACCGAGCGCGCCACCTGCCACCAGACCGCGAGGTCGGCGTGATCGATGAAGGCCCGCATGACGCGCGCGGGGCGGGCGTGGATCACGATCGTGCGCTCGAAGCGCCGGGGCGCCGGTTCCATCGTCATGTGTAGTGAAGAAAAGGCGTCCTGAGGGACTGGAACGCGTCGGAGGCTTCGGCCCATCCGGCCGCGATGTCGGCGGCCGGCACGCCGCGGTCGATCGCCTCCCGCAGCGCGGGCGAACCTGCGAGGATGTCGATCGGCTGGAGGCGCGCCTCGTATTCGTACGGGGGCGGCCGCCAGGCGAAGCTCGACGGATCCGCCGCGCGCACGGCCTCGAGCACGGCGACACCGGTGGCCACGGGCCGGAACTGGCGGCGATCGGTGACGTGCACCTGGCAGCCGCCGCATGTCGTGCGCGCGTGCTTCTGGAACGTGGGCTCGAAGACCACGGGACGGAAGTGCACGCCGGGCAGCGCGCGCTGATTGAGGCCGGCGGCGAAACGTTCCGGCTCGATCCACGGCGCGCCGATGAGCTCGAACGGGCGCGTCGTCCCGCGGCCCTCCGACGCGAGTGTCCCCTCGAAGAGGACGGTGCCGGGATAGACGACGGCGCTCTCGAGCGTCGGGATGTTCGGGGAGGGCATCACCCAGGGGAGGCCCGTCTCGTCCCAGTACATCCCGCGCTGCCAGCCGGTCATCGGCACGACCTCGAGGTCCGCGCCAATCGCGAAGTGCTCGTTGAAGCACCGGGCCAGTTCCCCGATGGTCATGCCGTGGCGCATCGGGATGGGAAACTGCCCGACGAACGACTCGTAGCCCGCCTCGAGCGTGGGGCCCTCGACGCCGATGCCGCCGATCGGGTTCGGCCGATCGCAGATGATCACGTGGATGCCGTGGCGCTGGCACGCACGCAGGCAGTTGGCCATCGTGTAGATGTACGTGTAGATGCGCGCGCCGATGTCCTGCAGGTCGATGACCAGGGCATCGAGCCCCTCCAGCATCTCGGGCGCGGGCTCGCGCGTGTCGCTATAGAGGGAGTAGATGGGGATGCGCCGCGTGGCATCCTGCCCGTGCGGCGTCTCGATCATGTTGTCCTGCACGTCCGAGCGGAAGCCGTGCTGCGGGCCGAAGATCGCCGCCAGGCGGACGTCGTGCGCGTCCGCCAGGCGATCGACGATGTGCCGGTACTCGTGGTCGATGGAGGCCGGGTTGGCGACGATGCCGACGCGCAGGCCGCGGAGACGGCCCGAGGCGAGCAGGAGGGTGGAGCCGAGCGTCACGGACACGTGCCGATTATACCGTCGCGGTCCGGTTCCCCTTGCCCCGGGGAGGGCGAAGCGGCATGCTGAACGGATGACACCTGTACTCGACCGCCCGGGCGCGGGCCGCGCCGCGAGGCGGCTGCTCGTGCTGCTCTCGGTGATCGCGCTCGCATCCTGCGGCGGCTCCACGGGCCGGGTGCAGACGACACCGTCGACGCCGGCCGCTGTCCGGCCGGATCAGGAACTGCTGGGCCGCTGGACTCTCGTGTCGCTCGAGGTGCAGCGCGAGGGGCGGCTCGTGCCGCGGGCGGCGAGCGGGGAGCTGACGTACGACGAGTTCGCCAACATCACGGTGCACGTCGAGCTGGCGCCGACGGATCCGGCCGTGACGCCGCCCCGCGTGGTGCTCGTCGACTTCCTGGCGAAGGCGTCGCCCGACCGCGGGCAGCTGGCGTATATCGGCCTGCAGCCCCGGGTGCCGGCCGATCGGTTGATTCCGGATGCCGCGCCGCCGGGCGAGTGGCGCCACTACGACCTGCAGGGGGATGTGCTGCGCCTCTCTGTCGTGGAAGAGGGCCGGGTGATGGCGACGCTTACGTGGCGGCGCGTGTCTCGCTGACCGGCCGGGGCGGCGCGGTGAGGCCGTAGGCGGCCAGCACGTGCTCGCGGCGAAGCACGCCGAGCACGCGCGTCGGCGCGCCGCGGCCCACGACGGCGATCACCGGGTGATCGCCGAGCAACTCCAGCGCGTCGTCGAGGCGATCGTCGGGGTGGAGTTCCTCGAGCGCGTGCTGGCGCGCGAGATCGTCGAGTGGCGTCTCGTCGGGCGGGGCCGGGTCCGCGGGCACCCGCACGAGCTGTTCGCCGGTCTCCCCCCCATCCACGATCAGGAAGTCGAGCGCCGCGCCGGCCTTGAGGCGCCGCGCGTCGCCGAGCGTTGCCGTGCGGGGGGCGCGCGGGTAGTCGGCGGCCGCCATCAACCGTTCGACCGGCCGTGTCCGCCGTTCGCGGCCCTCGGCGGTCGGGAACCGCGCCCCGTCCTGCCGGGTGAGCCCCTCGAAGAGCGACTGGGTCTGCAGGCTGCGCGACACGAGGTACGCGACGGTGTTGGCCACCATCACGGGCAGGATGATGACGTAGGTGGCGCTCACCTCGAACACCATGAAGATGGACGTCATCGGCGTGCGGAAGACCGCGGCGAAGAACGTGCCCATGCCGACGAGCACGTAGGCGCTGGCCGGGCTCGTCGGCGCAGGCCAGTAACCGGCCGCGAGGCCGCCGATGCCGCCGCCGAGCATCGCGCCGACGAAGAGCGTGGGCGCGAAGAGCCCGCCGGGCACGCCCGCCGAGAAGCACACCGCGGTCAGGATGGCCTTGGCCACGCCGAGCGCGAGCAGCAGCCCCCAGGGGAACTCATCGTGCAGCGCCGCGTCGATGGCACCGTAGCCCGCGCCGAGGACCTGCGGCAGCAACAAACCGGTGACGCCGACCGCCAGTCCGGCGGCCAGTGGGAGCAGCGGCGTCGTCCACGGCGAGGCGCGGCGCGCGCGCGCGCGGAGTGTCAGCAGCCCGCGCGTGTAGAGCGCACCCGCGAGGCCGCCGGCCAGCCCAATCCCGGCGTACAGGAGGAGTTCCGACGGGTCCGTCAGCGTGAACCGCGGGACCTGGAAGAGCGGCTCGTCGCCGAGGAAGGTGCGCGTCACCACCGAGGCCGAGACCGCGGCGAGCACAATCGAGCCGAGCACCCCGGCATCCCAGCCCGACAGCACCTCCTCGATGACGAACAGCACGGCCGTGATGGGCGTGTTGAACGCGGCGGCGATGCCTGCCGCGGCGCCGACAGGCGCGATCTGCCGCATGTGGTCGCGCGAGAGCCGCAGCGTCCGGCCGAGGCGCGACGCGACACCGGCGCCCATCTGCAGCGCGGGATCCTCGGGGCCGAGCGGCGCGCCCGATCCGATCGAGAGCGCACACGCCAGGAACTTCCCGAAGACGCTGCTCGACGGGATGTAGCCGTCCGAGACGTAGATGGCCGACTTCGTGTACGTGATGCCGGAGCCCTGCGCCGAGGGAATCCCCAGCCTGACGAGCCAGGCGGCGGCCGTCGCGCCGACGGCCGGCCCGAGGACGGTCGCCCAGGGATTGGCGCCGATCGGCGTGCCCAGCACGCGCCACGAGAGCATGTCGATGGACACGTGGAAGACCGTGACGAGGAGCCCGGCGAAGATCCCGATCAGGATCGACAGCAGGAGGTACCGCTGGGTGTCCCCGAGCCGCCACGTCGGCCGGAAGTCGGCGAGGGTGTAGGGCGCTTTCACCGGGCGGTCTCCCGCGAGGCGAGCGCGTCAAGCACGAGCGACAGGGCGGTGAAGGCCTCCGGCACCACGGGGCAGCGGGCCGCGCGGTCCTGCCAGAGCTGCTCGATGACCGGCAGCACCACCTCTTCGTCCACCGCCGTCACCCGGAGCGCCAGCAGCGTGTTCGCCTGCGTGCGCAGGGGGCCCGGCGGATCCTCGGGCTGGGGCAGGCACGCGTCGTAGGCCTCGGCGGCCAGCTGCAGCATCAGCTGCCAGCGGCGCAAGCGCTCGCGCGTGGCCAGGCGTGGCTGGCCGGGGTCGAGGCGGAGCACGGCCGCACTCGTGTCCGCGATGCGCCGCGCATCGCCATCCTCGGGCGCCAGCTCACTGGCGCGCAGGGCCGCGAGCCGCGCCGTGGCGTAGTTCCGGGTCACGAACTGCGCGCTGGCGAGCGTCCGCCAGGCTTCGGCGTTCTCCGCGTCCCGCTCGACCGCGCGTTCGAGGGCCGGGACGGCGTCGGCGGCGGCGCCGGCCTCGAGGAGCAGCCCGCCGAGCCGGACGAGAAGGCGCGGGGTGTCCGGCATATCCGTCGACAGCTGGGACAACACCCC
Organism: Vicinamibacterales bacterium; assembly: GCA_030680175.1. Lineage (GTDB taxonomy): Bacteria > Acidobacteriota > Vicinamibacteria > Vicinamibacterales > UBA2999 > JAUXWO01. The sequence continues at coordinate 84,723 of JAUXWO010000090.1, read as the reverse complement.
CACCGCGCGCGTGGTCTCGCCCCGGCTGAGCAGGTACTCGGCGAGTTCGAAGCCCACGAGCGCGCGCTGCTGCTGGCCCTCGGGCCAGACGCCGAACCAGGCCCGCTGGTAGTACGCCTCCGCCGCGTCGGGATCATCGAGGGCGCGCGCGACCTGTGCCTGGGTGAGGTTGGCGAGTCCGCTTGTCGGATCGGCGGCGAGCACGCCGTCGAGGTAGGTCTGCGCCTCGCGCGGCGCACCGGCCGCGATGAGCGCCCGCGCCAGCCGCCGTGCGTAGTCCGGATTGCCGCGGTCGAGCGTGACGGCAGCGCGGAGTTCGATGATGCCGCCCTCGGCATCGCCGGCGTCGAGCAGCACCCGCCCGCGGGTGAAGTGCGCGTCCGCGCGCGCGGCCTTGGTGTCGTGATACTCGCGGCCGAGCCAGGTCGTCCCGGCGAACATGGCCGCGAGCGCAGCCGCCACCAGCACGTACACGTGGACCGGCGGGCCCGGGGTGCTGGGGGGACTGGGGGGATGGTCGGTCACGCAGGCCGCTCCGATCGAAGCGGCCTGCCCGGCGATGCGGATGCGGTCGATCGCATCCGCCAGTTCTATCACGTCACAGCAGCAGGTAACAGGCCGCCGAGATGAACGTCGGCACCAGCGCACCGGCCAGGAGGCCGGGGGGAGAGATGCCGCCGTCGAAGTACCTCGACAGGAGGGCCTGTCCCGCCGGGTTCGGGGCGTTCGCGATTACGGTCAGCCCGCCACCGGTGACCGCCCCCGCGACGATCGCGTACTTGAGCGCCTCGTTCAGGTCGGGCACCAGCGTCGCCAGGTAGGTGATGAGCGCGTTGTCGTTGAACGCGGTGAGCATGACGGCGCCGGCGAAGAGCGGGACGTCCGTCAGCGCGCCGAGTGTGGGCGCGATCCACCAGCCCTGCAGGCCGCCGTGGATCACGAGGCCCGCCAGGAAGAACCCGACGAGCATGGGGGGCTTCAGGTCGATCGGCGTCTGATAGGGCGCGGTCGTCGCCGCGAAGCCAAGGAAGAAGAGGAAGCCGCCGACGAAGAGCACCGGGTAGTGGGCGAAGGCGACCGTCCAGGCGAGTGCGGCCATGTGCGCCAGGACCACCCAGGCCGGCACGTCCTCCGTCGCGGGGGCGGCGGCGACCTGCTCGTGCACGGCGAGGTCGCGGTTCGCGGCCAGGCTGTCCAGTTCCTGGCGGAACACCAGGTAGTACGTCAGGTTGGCCACCCCGATCGCGACGCAGGCCTTCCAGCCGAAGTTCGCGGCCATGAAGCCGAGCGACCAATCCCAGGTGCGCGCCACCATCAACACGGGCGGCGCCGCGAAGTGTGTCAGCGTGCCCCCGATCGAGATGTTGCAGAACAGGAGGCCGAGTGTGGCGTAACGGAGCCGCGTGCTCGGACGGCAGGCGTAGAACTGGCGGCCGAGCAGCACGGCGCTGATCGTCATGGCGGCGGGCTCGGTGATGAGCGAACCGAGCAGCGGGCCCACCGTCAGGATCGTCACCCACCACGCCGCGGGCGTGCCGTCGCCGAGCGCGGCCACGCGGCGCAGCGCGTCCTGCGCGAAGCTGACGATCGGATGCGAGGCCGCGATCGCCATGATGACGACCACGAACATCGGCTCCGTGAAGTTGACCTGATCGGAGAGGTAGTGGACGGCCGTGTCCCAGTCGAACGACGCGGTGATCGCGGCGAGCACGGCCACCACCCAGAGTCCGAACACGACCTCGATCTCGCCGAGGAAGTGCAGCACCTCCGCCGGGAACGAGAGGCGCGGCGCGAGGCCGGCGGCGCGGCGCGCGGCGTCGTGGCGGGCCTGGACGTGGTGCGACCATGTCACGAAGCGCTTGGCGAAGAACGTGTGCGTGACGGCCAGCAGGAAGATCGCGGTGGCGGCGATGTTGAACGGGTAGAACTCGGCGCGCGCGGCGATGAGGTCGAGGAGCGCGGCGCCGTCGGCCCCGGGATACTGGTCGAGCGGCAGGGGAAACGGGGCAGACACGGATTCCGGGCTGACGGACATGCGGTTCTCGGCTCGCGGGCGGGCGGTGCCCGGGGCCTACTGTAGCAGACGCGTCGGCGTCTTCAGGCGTCTGGCGTCTTCGCGGGCGGGTGCGCCGCGAGGGTGCGCGTGTCCGGATCGTAGCAGCCCCGCAGGTCGTCCCGCACCGTGCCCTTCCAGAGCGGTGTGTCCGACAGGTAGGCGGCACGGCCGATCATGTGGGCCCCGACGGGCGTCGTCAGCAGCAGGAACGTGGCGCCCGCCAGCGCGCGCACGGCGATGCCGACATCCGTGGACGCGACGGCCAGCGCCACGAGCAGGCAGGAGGCGCCGAGTGACGAGGCCTTGGACGTGGCCGACATGCGGAGGAAGAGGTCCGGCAGCCGCAGCGTGCCGACGGCGGCGATGAGCAGCAGGCCCGCGCCGATGGTCGCCAGTCCGATGACGAGCGCGGTGCGCAGCAGTTCCATCAGGCCCCCCGCTCGATGTAGCGGGCAAACGCCACGGTGCCCAGGAACCCGATCAGGGCGATGGCGAGCGCAACGTCGACGAGCATGGGCTCGTCAACGGCCAGCGCGAACGCCGCCACGAACCCGATGCAGATGGCGCCCAGCAGGTCGACGGCCACGGCGCGATCCGCCAGGCTCGGCCCCTTCAGCAGCCGGATCGTGGCGCAGACCGCGCTCGCCGCGAGTGCGGGCATGGCGCCCCACAGCATGAAGGCCTCGATCGTCATCTGTAGATCTCCCGCACGCCCTGCTCGAACGCCCGGATCGAGGCGAGGGCCGCGTCCGGGTCGCTGAGGTCAAGGACGTGCACGAACAGCACCCGCCGGTCGGTCGAGACATCCAGGGTCAGGGTGCCCGGCGTGAGTGTGATGAGGTTGGCCAGTGCCGTGATCTCGGCGTCGGTCGTGAGCCTGAGCGGCACGGCCATGATGCCGGGCGTCAGCCGGTCCACTGGGGTGAAGAGCACGGTGCGGGCGACCCGCAGATTCGAGAGCAGAAGGGCCCAGATGACGACGATCGGAAACCGCACCAGCGCCCACGAGAGGCGCAGCCGCTTCTCGCCCCGGCGCGCGGGCACCGCGAAGCGCACCGCGCCCAGCCCGAGGAGGACGCCGAGGCCGAGGTTGACCAGCGAGAACTGCCCCGTGAGCGCCACCCAGATTGCGGCGAGCAGGAGCGCGATGGGAATGCCGGTCATGGACGTCCTCCGAGGACCACCCGGATGTACTCCGCCGGGTTGAGCAGCTGCTCCGCGGCGCGGAGCGACAGCGCGAGCACGGGCTCGACGCCGAGGCCGAGCACCACCGTCAGCAGCGCCAGCGCCGCCACCGGCAGGAGCAGGCCCCGCCACTCGCCCGCGCTGAGGGGCGCCTCGGCGGCATCCGGCGCCGCCTTCCAGAAGGCCTCCGTCCAGAGCTTGGTCATCGAGTACAGGGTCAGCAGGCTGACCACGAGCGCCACGACGACGATGGAATACGACTCGGCCTCGAGGCCCGCCTGCACGAGCAGCAGCTTCGCCCAGAAGCCGGACAGGGGCGGCAGCCCCGCGAGCGAGAGCGCGGGCACGAGGAACAGCAGCGCCAGGATGGGGCGGGTGCGGTACAGCCCGCCGAGCGACGCCAGATCGAGCGTGCCCTTCAGCCGGTGCACGATCCCGCTCACGAGGAACAGGTTCGTCTTCACGATGATGTGATGCGTGAGGTAGAACACCGTGCCCGCCAGCGCGAGCCGGGTGTAGAGGCCGAGACCCATCAGCATGTAGCCGATCTGGCTGATGATGTGGAATGACAGCACGCGCCGGAACTCGCCCTGCGCCGCGGCGCCCAGCACGCCCGAGACCATGGTCAGCCCCGAGAGCACGAGGATGAGCCCGTGCGTGACGCCGGTGTCGTGCGTGAAGATCAGCGTGAACACGCGCACGAGGGCGTAGACGCCCACCTTCGTCAGCAGGCCGGCGAAGACCGCGGCCACCGCCGCGGGCGGCGTGTGGTACGACGCCGGCAGCCAGGCGAAGACGGGGAACATCGCGGCCTTGATGCCGAAGGCGACGAGGAGGAGCAGCGCGATCGCCAGTGTGAGCCGGCTGTCGACCCGCGGGTCCTGCAGCGCCACCGCGAGGTCCGCCATGTTGAGCGTCCCCACGGTGCCGTACAGCACGCCGACCGCCGCGAGGAACAGCGCCGACGAGAGCAGGTTCAGCGTGACGTACTTGACCGATCCCTCGAGCTGCCCGCGCTCTCCGCCGAGCCCCATCAGCACGAACGACGAGATCAGCAGGACCTCGAACCACACGTAGAGGTTGAAGAGATCGCCTGTGAGGAACGCGCCGCACACGCCCGCCAGCAGCACGTGGAAAATCGGGTGGTAGCCGAACGACTCGCGACGCGCGTCGATCGTGGCCACGGAGTAGACGGCCACGGCGGCGCCGACGATGGCGGCCAGCGTGACCATCATCGCACTCAGCAGATCGGCGACGAGGGTGATGCCGAACGGCGCCGGCCAGTTGCCGATCGCCGTCGCCTGGATCCCGTCGCGTGACACCGACAGCAGCAGCGCGACCGCCCACGCGAGCAGCGCGGCCGCACCGAGCAGGCTGACCGCCTGCTGCGCCCGCCGGTGCCGCCACAGGAACAGGGCCAGGACGGCGGTCCCGAGCGGCGTCACGATGGGAAGCACGAGCAGCGAGGCCATCAGTGCGAGTCCGTCGTGCGCATGGCGTCCAGGTCCTCGGCGCCGGAGACGCGGTGCGCCTGGCGGAACAGCACCAGCGCGAACGCCTGCAGGCCGAAGCCGATCACGATCGCCGTCAGGATCAGCGCCTGCGGCAGCGGATCGGCATACGGCGGTACGAGCGCGGCGGCCCCCTCCGGGACGATCGGGGGATGCGCCCGCGTGAGCCGCCCGGCGGCGAAGATCAGCAGGTTGACCGCGTGTCCGAGGATGACGAGGCCGAAGATGAGCCGGACGATGCTGCGGCGCATCATCAGGTAGAGGCCTGCCGCGTAGAGCGCGCCGATGAGAACGGCGAGGAGGGTGTCCATCAGTCCTCCTCCGAGAGCGCGAACAGCATCGTCAGCGAGACGCCGAGGACCGCCAGGTAGACGCCGACATCGAAGACGAGCGGCGTGCCGATCTTCCCGACGACGGGCACCATGACCTCGGCCCACTGGCCCGTGAGGAACGGCTGCCCGGCCGCCACGCCGCCGAAGCCGCTCGCCAGGGCGAGGGCCAGCCCGACCGCCATCAACCGCCGTGGATCCACGACGAGCGCGCGCCGCGCCGTCGCCACGCCGTCGGCCAGCGACGCGATGGCGAACGCCACGGCCGCAATCAGGCCGCCGACGAACCCCCCGCCCGGCGCGTTGTGCCCCCGCATCAACAGGTACACCGAGAAGACCAGCGTGAGCGGCATGATGGCGCGCGCGGTCGTGGAGAGGATCAGCGAGAACATCAGTGCGCCTCCCCTTCGGGCCGCAGCTTGAGCAGCGCGAAGACGCCGAGCGCCGCCACGACGAGGACGACCACCTCGCCGAGCGTGTCCAGGCTGCGGAAGTCCACCAGGATGACGTTGACGACGTTGCGCCCCATCGCGGCCGGCACGGACTGTTCGGCGAAGAAGCCGCTGACCCGCGAGGCGCCAGACTGCGACTGCGCCGCCAGGACGAGCAGCGTCATCACGGCCCCCGCCGAGGTCGCGATGACCGCATCGCGCAGGCGCTGGGCACGCGTGGTGAGCACCCGGAACTCCGGCAGCCGGTAGAGCACCAGCACGAAGATCACGACGCTGAGCGTTTCAATGGCGAACTGGGTGAGGGCGAGGTCCGGCGCGCCGTACGACAGGTAGAGCAGGGCGACCCCGTAGCCCACGCCGCCGAGGCCGGCGACGGCCGCCATGCGCGAATCCGTTGACATCACGAAGGCCGTCGAGGCCAGCACGACCGCCACGAGCGCGGTCTCGAAGAGGCCGACCGGCCCGAACGTGACCGGCCAGACCGGCGAGCCTGGCGCCGCAAGGAGCACCCCGATCGGCAGCAGCGTGACGACGACCGTCAGGATGTAATACCGGAGGTAGCCGTGCTGCAGGATCTGTGTCTGCCACTTCGCGAGCGAGACGAACGCGGCCAGGCCCAGGTCGAAGAGCCGGTAGGGGCCGCGCTGGTACAGCCAGTCGAGGCTCGTGGCCAGGCGCAGGAGCAGTCCGTGCGCCTTGTAGAAGGCCAGGCCGAGCAGCAGGGTGAAGACGCTCAGCCCGAGCGCCAGCAGGGCCTCGAACTCGAACCCCTGCCAGAGCGCGAGCTTGACCGGCACACGCTGGCCCGCCATGTCGCTCGCGGCGTGGGCCACGATGCCCTCCCCCATCCAGCCGAAGACGCCGAGCAGCAGCCCGGCGATCCCGAGCAGCAGCGGCCCCTGCCAGAGTGCGACGGGCACCGGACCCGGGTCGTCGGGGATCACCTGGCTCTCGCCCGTGAAGATGCGCCACCCGACCACGAGCGCCACGAGCATCCCGAAGGCGTTGGCCAGCACGGAGGCGGCCAGCAGCCACGGGAACTCGATCAGGGCGGCGTACGTCGTCTCCTTGGCCAGGAAGCCGGAGAAGGGGACGAGGCCGCCGGCCGAGAGCGCCGCGAGCCCGGCCCCGACCGTCGTGATCGGGAGCGCCGTGCGCAGGCCGCTGAGCCGCAGGATGTCGCGCGTCCCCGTCTTGTGATCGACGATGCCGGCCACCATGAAGAGGGCGGCCTTGTAGAGCGCGTGGGCGCCGACGAGGACGACCGCCGCCTTGAGCGCTGCCGGCGTGCCGAGCCCGATCAGCATCGTGAGGGTGCCGAGGGCGCTGACGGTGGTGTAGGCGAGCACCCGCTTCAGGTCGGTCTGTTGCGTGGCCAGGAACGCGCTGACGACCATCGTCAGCGTGCCGAAGCCGACGAGCAGGCCGTACCAGAGCACCGAGCCAGCGAGCAGGGGCGCGAGCCTCGCGAGCAGGAACACCCCCGCCTTCACCATCGTCGCCGAATGGAGATACGCGCTGACGGGCGTCGGCGCCTCCATGGCGCCGGGCAGCCAGAAGTGCAGCGGCATCTGGGCGGACTTGGTGAACGCCCCGGCGGCCACGAGCAGCACGATCGCGGGGTACAGCGGGTGCGCCGCGATCAGGTCGCGGCGTGCCACCAGCAGGGGGAGATCGAAGCTGTCGCCGGCGATGCCGAGCAGCAGCAGGCCCGCGAGGAGGGCCAGGCCGCCAGTGACGGTGACGAGCAGGGCCTGCAGGGCGGCCTTGCGGGCCTTCTCGGACTCGTGCTTGTGGCCGATGAGCAGGTACGACGTGATGCTCGTGAGTTCCCAGAAGACGAACAGCAGGATCAGGTTCGCCGACAGCACGAGGCCGAGCATCGAGGCCATGAAGGCCAGCAGGAGCGCATACAGCCGTCCGAGCTTCGGGTCGCCGGCGAGGTAGCCGCCCGCGTACACGACGATGAGCGTGCCGATGCCCGAGATGAGGAGGGCGAAGATCAGGCCCAGCCCATCGAGTTCGAACGACAGCACGACCCCGAGCGACGGCACCCAGGCGCGGCTCCACCGGATGACCTCGCCCGCGCTGACCGCGGGAAGGAAGCTGGCGAAGTAGAGCGTGAGCGCGAGGGGAATTGCCGCCAGGACCCAGCCGGAGGCGCGCCCGAGCGCACGGTGCGCGAGGGGCGCGATGCCGGCACCTGCGAATCCGGCCAGCACGGCGTACAACACCGGATAAGCGTACCGGCAACGTGCAGGCGGCTCAAGCCGAATCGGAACCGGGCGAGGGTTGACAGGGCCGCACCGACGGGATACGACGGTGGACGGGGGGCGGTGCACGGTGGACGGGGGGCGGTGAACGGTGGACGGTGCGCCAGCGAACAGCGAACAGCGAACAGCGAACAGCGAATAGCGAAGTGCGAAGAGCGAATGCCGAAGAACTACGTCACCGTCGAGAGCCCTATCGGGCCGTTGATGCTCGCGGGCGAGGGCGGGGTGCTGCACGTGCTGGCGTTTCAGTCGGGTCCGCGCGCCCAGGGGCCCGACCCGTCGTGGACCGAGGCGCCGGGGGCGTTCGCGGGCGCGCGCGCGGAGCTGGATCGCTACTTCGCCGGGACGCTGCGCGTATTCACCGCGCCGATTGCGCTGCACGGCACGGCGTTCCAGCTGCGTGTCTGGGAGGCCCTCCGCCGCATTCCGTATGGGGAGACGATCAGCTACCTGGAACTGGCCACGCGTCTCGGCAACCCGAAGGCCGTACGGGCGGTGGGCCTGGCCAACGGCGCCAACCCGCTCCCCCTCATCGTCCCCTGCCATCGGGTGATCGGGTCGAACGGCCGCCTCGTCGGCTTCGGCGGCGGCCTGCCGATCAAGAGGGCCCTGCTGGACCACGAGCAGATAGATGGACAGATAGATAGACAGATTGCGATCTGGTGATGTGATGACGTGGTGATGTGGTGATCTGATCTGGTGATCTGGTGATCTGACGACCTGAATCTCACGATCTGGCGATCCTATGTCGCGATCTGGAGAGCTGTCGCGATCTGGAGAGTTTGACGTCGCGGGTGACCCTGAAAGGATTGGCTACGTGTCGTCTTCGCGGCCTTCGTGATCTTCGTGTTTGTACGTCGACTCCCACTACCCACTACCCACTACCCACTACCCACTACCCGGAGTAGACTCCCGCCCATGCGCCATCTAAGCCGCCGGCACTTTCTGGCCACGACCGCCGCGTTGGGGACGCTGCCGCTCATTCGGTGCGCGCCCGGCGCGGCGGCGACGGCCGATGCGGTGTTCCGTCACGGCGTGGCGAGCGGCGACCCGCTCACGGACCGGGTGATCCTGTGGACGCGGGTCACGACCGATGGGACTGACGCGGTGCCCGTGCGGTGGATGGTGGCGCGCGATGCTCGGCTGACCGATATCGTGGCGCGCGGCGAGTCGCGTACCGGGGCGGCGCGCGACTTCACCGTGAAGGTCGACGTGCCGGGGCTCGAGGCCGGCACGCACTATTTCTACCGGTTCGAGGCCCTTGGCGTCCCGTCGGCCATGGGGCGCACGCGCACGCTGCCCGGCGCGGGCGCCGAGCGCCTCCGGCTGGCCGTGACGTCGTGCTCGAATCTGCCGTTCGGCTACTTCAACGCGTACGCCGCGATCGCCAGGCGCCCCGACCTCGATGCGGTGCTGCACCTCGGGGACTACATCTACGAGTATCCGAACGCGCAGTACGGCGACGGCACGGCGCTCGGCCGGGTGCCGGCGCCGGATCGCGAGACGCTCAGCCTGGAGGACTACCGCACGCGGCACGCGCAGTACAAGGCCGACCCCGATTCGCAGGAGGTGCACCGCCAGCATCCGTTCATCTGCGTCTGGGACGACCATGAACTGGCCAACGATGCCTGGTGGGGCGGCGCGCAGAATCACAACCCGGAGGACGGCGAGGGCGACTGGTACGTCCGGCGCAATGCCGCGGTCCAGGCGTACTACGAGTGGATGCCCGTGCGGGAGCATGGCTCGGTCCGGCACGCGCGCCTGGCGCGCACGTTCTCGTTCGGGACGCTGGCCGACGTGATCATGGTCGATTCCCGCCTGGTCGGCCGCGACCAGCAGGCGGCGTCGCGTGAGGACATCGCGACCCTTGACGCCCCACACCGGTCGATGCTCGGCCGAGCGCAGGAAGGATGGCTTGGCGGCGAGTTCACGGAGTCGGTGCGGGCCGGGACCGGCTGGCAGATCCTCGGCCAGCAGACGCCGTTCGCGCCGCAGAGCCGGCCCGGGTCGCCGGCCGTGGCGACCGACAACTGGGACGGGTACCGCGCCGCGCGCGACCGGATGTTCGACCTTGTGGAGGAGACCGGCGTCACGAACTTCGCCGTGCTCACCGGCGACGTGCACAGCGTGTGGGCCTACGATCTGCCGCGGCGTCCGTTCGACGACTACGACCCGGGGACGGGGCGCGGCTCGCTCGGCGTGGAGTTGGCCTGCACGTCGGTGACCTCGCCGAGCAGCGTCGGCGCCGGCCCGGACGGTGAGGGGCAACTGGCGGCCATCCTCGCGGCGCGGCCGCACCTGCGCTACGTCGAGGGGCGGCGGCGCGGGTACTACATCCTCGATGTGACGCGCGAGCGGCTGCAGGCCGACCATTACTTCGTGCGGACGATCGAGCAGCGGTCGCCCGACGAGGCGTTCGCGAAGGGATTCGTCTGCGAGTCGGGCAGCCGCCGGCTCGTCGAGACGGCCTCCCCCGCCCGGCCCGCCCCGGCCCCTGACCCGGCGCCCTAGCCCGGCCGGGCCCGGCGTCCCAGTTGGATGCCGTCTGCCAGCGGATCCCTGATCCCCGGTCCCCGATCCCCCCTTTCTGACCCCGTTCGGCCTTCTGGCCTATAATTCGCTTCAGCGACACATTCGACTCGGTTCGGCTCTCGGCGGCCCATTCCACCGGCGACTTCGTTCCTGAATGTCGTCCCGCGGGGGTTCAGGCATGAAGCGCACGGACGATCGGCACCCGGACTACTTCCACAAGGTCGTGGACTGTCAGTGGGCGTGTCCCGCCCACACCAACGTCCCCGAGTACATCCGGCTCATCGCGCAGGAGCGCTTCACGGACGCGTACCTGCTCAACCGGGAGTCCAACGTCTTCCCCGGCATCCTGGGCCGCACGTGCGATCGGCCGTGCGAGCCGGCCTGCCGGCGGACGCGGGTGGACGGGAAGCCCGTGGCGATCTGCCGGCTGAAGCGCGTCGCCGCCGACCAGCGCGACGAGGTGAAGCACCTGGTGCCGAAGGGCGCCACCGAGAAGAACGGCAAGAAGGTGGCGCTCGTCGGTGCGGGCCCGGCCTCGCTCACCGTGGCCAACGACCTGATGCCGCTCGGCTATCAGTGCACGATCTTCGAGAAGCTGCCGCGGCCGGGCGGGTTGATGCGCACCAACATCCCCGCCTTCCGGCTGCCCGAGACCGTCCTCGACGAAGAGATCGGCTACATCGTCGACATGGGCGTGGAGGTGCGGTACGAAGCGCCCGTCGAGAGCCTGAAGGCGCTGCTCGACACGCGCGCGTTCGACGCCGTGTTCGTGGGCAGCGGCGCGCCGAAGGGCAAGGAACTGGACATCCCCGGGCGCTGGGACAGCGATCAGATCTTCATCGGCATCGAGTGGCTCGAGGCCATTCACTTCGGGCACGTGTCGTCGATCGGGCCCAAGGTGCTCATCATCGGCGTGGGCAACACGGCGATGGATTGCTGCCGTTCGTCGAAGCGGCTCGGCGCCACCGACGTGAAGGTGGTCGCCCGCAAGACGCGCAAGTACTTCAAGGCCTCGCCCTGGGAGCTCGAGGACGCCGAGGAGGAAGGCGTCGAGATCGTCGAGAATCTGCAGCCCGTGCGGTTCGTGTACGAGGACGGCCGGCTGGTGGGCATGGAGTTCGACCGGTTCTCGTCGCAGGAGATCGACGGCAAGCTGCGGCAGGAGGTGATCGGCCGCGAGATCCTCCCGTGCGATGCGGTCGTGCTCGCGATCGGCCAGGACAACGCGTTCCCATGGATCGAACGCGACATCGGACTCGACTTCGACCCGAAGTGGGACATGCCGGTTGTCGACAAGACGACCTTCATGAGCACACGCGAGGGCGTATTCTTCGGCGGTGATGCCGCCTTCGGGCCGCTGAACATCATCTGGGCGGTGGAGCACGGCCACCAGGCCGCGATCTCGATCCACCAGTTCTGCCAGGGGCTGCCGGTCACGGAGCGGCCGGCGCGCGGGATCACGCTCACCAGCACCAAGATGGGGTTGCACGAGTGGTCGTACAGCAACAACTACGACCCGGTGGTGCGCCAGAAGATGGTGCACGCGGACATGCCGGATCGCTTCGCGCAGATGACCATCGAGGTGGAGAAGGGCTTCACGCCGGAGCAGACGCGCGCCGAGGTGCAGCGCTGCCTGAACTGCGACGTGCAGACGCATTTCACCGACAGGTTGTGCATCGAATGCGACGCCTGCATCGACATCTGCCCCGTGGACTGCCTCACCATTGTGCCGAACGGGGAGGAGCCCGACCTGCGCCAGCGCCTGCTCGCCCCGGCAGACAACCTGGACCAGCCGCTCTTCGTCTCGGGCGGGCTGAAGCAGACCGGCCGCGTCATGGTGAAGGACGAGAACGTGTGCCTGCACTGCGGGTTGTGCGCCGAGCGGTGTCCCACCTACGCCTGGGACATGCGCAAGTCCCTCGTGCAGATTCCCTACGCCGGCACGCCCGTCCCCACCCCGGTGGGATAGCTGGGGGCGGAATGCAAAATGCGAAATGCGAAATGCGAAAAGGCAGCCGAAAGCCGAAAGCCGAAAGCCGATAGCTGAGCGCCGATAGCCGATAGACGAGACCCGTATGGATCGCACGAACGATTTCGCCTTCAAGATCGCCACGCCGAACGGCACGGGGTCCGCGTCGGCCAACGGGCTGATCATGCAGGCCATCTTCCGGATGGGTGTGCCGGTGACGGGGAAGAACGTGTTCCCGTCGAACATCCAGGGCCTGCCGACGTGGTACGAGATCCGCGTCAGCAAGGACGGCTACACCGCCCGGACGCCACACTTCGACCTGATGGTCGCCCTCAATCCCGCGACCTACGCCCGGGACGTGGCCGAGGTGCGCAGCGGCGGCTGGCTGCTCTTCGACGCGACGTGGCCGCTCGATGCGGCGCTGAAGCGGCCCGACGTCACCTACCTCGGTGTGCCGCTCGCCGGGCTGTGCAACGCGCGGTTCGCGGGGGTGCGCGAGCGCATCCTGATGAAGAACATCGCCTATGCCGGGGCGCTCGCGGCGCTCATCGGCATGGATACCGAGATCGTGCGGGCGCTCATCCGTGAGAAGTACGCGGCCAAGCCGGCGCTGCTCGATTCGAACGACGCGGCCCTCGCGCTCGGATTCGACTACGCCACCGAGCACTTCGACTGCCCGCTGCCGATTCGTCTCGCCCCGATGGACGAAACCCGGGAGGCGATCCTCATCGACGGCAACACGTCGGCGGCGCTCGGCTGCGTGTACGCCGGCGCGACCGTCGGCGCGTGGTATCCCATCACGCCGTCCACCTCGATGATGGAGGCCTTCAACGGGTTCTGCAAGAAGTACCGGCGCGATCCGGAGACCAGGCAGAACCGGTACGCGATCCTGCAGGCCGAGGACGAACTGGCCGCCATCGGCATGGTGATCGGCGCCGGATGGTCCGGCGCGCGCGCCTTCACGCCCACCTCCGGTCCCGGCATCTCGCTGATGAACGAGTTCCTCGGCCTGGCGTACTACGCCGAGGTGCCGGCCGTGATCTTCGATGTCCAGCGCACGGGCCCGTCCACGGGGATGCCCACACGCACGCAGCAGGGCGATCTGATGATGTGCGCGTATGCCTCCCATGGGGACACGCGGCACGTCTGCCTCTATCCGTCCGACCCCCGGGAGGCGTTCGAGTTCGCCGTCGCGGCCTTCGATCTGGCCGAGCGCTTTCAGACACCCGTCTTCGTGCTGACCGATCTCGACATCGGCATGAACGACTGGATGGTCCCGAAGCTCACCTGGGATGACACCTACCGTCCGGACCGGGGCAAGGTGCTCGGCGTCGAGGAACTGGAGTCCCTCAAGGCGTTCTACCGGTATGTCGATGCCGATGGCGACGGAATCGCCGCGCGCACCCTGCCGGGGGTGCACCCGAACGGCGCCTACTTCGCGCGCGGCTCCGGCCACAACCGCTTCGGCCGCTACACCGAAGACGACGAGGAGTACACGGACGTCGTCGATCGGATCGCCCGCAAGATCCAGAACGCCGCCGCGGCCGTCCCCGCGCCCGTCATCCGCCACCGGCCGGGCGCCACGATGGGCGTCGTGACGATCGGCGGCTGCCACGCGGCGTGCGTAGAGGCGCTCGACCTGCTCGAGCGTGAGGGCATCGCCCTCGACTTCATGCGCGTGCGCGGGTTCCCGTTCGGCGACGATGTGCGGCAGTTCCTCGAGGCGCACGAGGTGAACTTCGTGGTGGAGCAGAACCGCGACGGGCAGCTCCGTAACCTGCTGACGCTCGAGACCGCTGTGCCGCTCGACCGGCTGCACTCGGTGCGGTACTACGGCGGCTTCCCGATGAGCGCCCACCACGTGGTGACGGGCGTCCGGGCGAAAATCGACAAGGCGGCCTAGTGGGGTGTCGTTGACGATCTACTACCGGGCCGCCCGTTGGGCGGCCCGCGGAATCGCGGCTGAGCAGAAGCGCTGGTAGTACCTCTTCAGTCGATACACTCCACTAGCACAGGCAGAAGGCAGCAGAAGGCCTATGACGTACATTCCCAAGCCGGCCGTTCATCATCCCTCGCTGCAGAAGAACGCGATCGGGCTCACGCGGCGCGACTACGAGGGGTCGATGTCCACCCTCTGCGCCGGGTGCGGGCACGATTCCGTGACCGCGGCGATCAACCAGGCCTTCTGGGAGCTCGACATCGCGCCGTACAAGGTGGCCAAGCTCTCGGGCATCGGGTGCTCGTCGAAGACGCCGACCTACTTCCTGAAGGAGGCCCACGGCTTCAACAGCGTGCACGGGCGCATGCCCGCGCTCGCGACCGGCGCCAACGCCGCCAACGGCGACATCCTCTACATCGGCGTGTCGGGCGACGGCGATTCGCTGTCGATTGGGCTCGGCCAGATGTGCCACGCGATCCGCCGCAACGTGAACCTGCTCTACGTGCTGGAGAACAACGGCGTGTACGGGCTCACGAAAGGCCAGTTCTCGGCCTCCGCCGACCGCGGGTCCACGAGCAAGAAGGGCGAGGCCAACGCGATGGAGCCCATCGACGGCTGCCTGCTGGCGCTCTCGCTCGGCGCGACGTTCGTGGCGCGGAGCTTCTCGGGCGACAAGGCGCAGCTCGTGCCCATCCTGAAGGCCGGCCTCACGCACCAGGGGTTCGCCTTCATCGACGTCATCTCGCCCTGCGTGACCTTCAACGACCACGAAGGGTCGACGAAGAGCTACGCCTATACGCGCGAGCACAATGTCGAGGTGGTGCAGGCGGATTTCGTGCCGCCGCGGAGCGAGATCACGACGGACTACGATCCGGGCAGCGCGCGAAATGTGATGCTGCACGACGGCAGCTGGCTGCGGCTGCGGAAGGTGGCCGAGGACTACGATCCGCTGGACCGTGACCGGGCGTATGCCTTCATCCGGGAACACCAGCGCCGCAACGAGGTGGTGACCGGCCTGCTGCACATCGCGCCGGGGGCGGCCGACATGCACGCGCAGGCCGGCACGGTGTCGACGCCGCTGGTGCAGCTCCCGTATGAGCAGCTGTGCCCCGGCAGCGCGGCCCTCGAGACGCTGCAGCACCGCTTCCGCTAGGCGCGGGGCGGCGGCAGGTCCCGGACGATCAGTTCATCTGTGTGCGAGGGCGGGCCGTGTCCCGCCTGACGAAGGTGCCGCGCGACGTGCGGCAGAGGAAGCCGTCCTCGAGCAGCCGTCCGCACAGGTACTCGCACGTCAGCTGGTCGAGGCCCCAGAGCCGCTGGGCCTGGGCCGGCGTCAGGTCAAGCCCCGGCATCTCCAGAAATTCGGCACGGATGCGATCGAGCAGGCGCCGCTCGTCGATCGCGCGCACGCGGATGTCGATCCGTGTCGTGCTGGAAGTACGGGAAAGCAGTGCCACAGGTGCCCCCTTGGAACGCTTGAACTCGGGTGGCGGGGGACGGTCAACACCGACCGTGTCGCGTTCGAAACTTCCTTATTGGTACTCGCCGCGCCGGACCTCGGCAAGCCGAATCGGCCCCGCGATGCACGATTTCGCGCGCACGGCCGGGCTGGGGCGGTTCCGCTCAACTTTTCACGGCTGAGCCTCGTCAAAGACCGACGTAGGTCCAACACATGAGACAGCTGAAGCTCGCGCTCCGCACCCTCTTCAAGACCCCGTTCGTCACCGTGGTCGCCATCGTGTCGCTGGCGCTCGGGATCGGGGCCAATGCGGCCATCTTCTCGCTCTTCGACCAGATGCTGCTGAAGCCGCTGCCGGTGCCGGCGCCGCGCGAGCTGGTCAGCCTGACGGCGCCCGGGCCCAAGCCCGGCTCGACCTCCTGTAACCAGGCCGGCAACTGCTCGGCCGTCTTCAGCTACGGCATGTTCCGGGACCTCGAGCGTGAGCAGCAGGTCCTGACCGGCCTGGCCGCGCACCGGACGTTCGGCGCGAACCTGTCCTACGAGGGGCAGACGACGGCCGAGGACGGGATGCTGGTCTCGGGCAGCTACTTCCAGGTCCTCGGACTCGTGCCCGCCGCCGGCCGCCTCTTCGGGCCCCAGGACGATGGGGCAATCGGCCAGTCGCAGGTCGTGGTGCTCAGCCACGACTTCTGGCGGCGCCGCTTCAATCAGAATCCCGGGATTCTCAACGAGACGATGATCGTCAACGGGCAGTCGATGACGGTCGTCGGTGTCGCGCCCGACGGCTTCACGGGCACGACGCTCGGCACCCGGCCGACCGTGTTCGTCCCGCTCACGATGCGGGGGCTGATGCAGCCCGGGTTCGTGCGCGAGGACTACAACGGCTTCGAGGACCGGCGCAGCTACTGGGTGTACCTGTTCGGGCGCCTCAGGCCCGGCGTGTCGATGGAGCAGGCCGCCACCGGGATCAACGGCCCGTACCGCAACCTCATCAACGAGCTCGAGGCGCCGCTTCAGACCGGCATGAGCGATCAGGCGATGGCGCAGTTCCGCGCCAAGCAGGTGGGCCTCGAAGAGGGGTCCCGCGGGCAAAGCAACCTGCACGCGAACGCGCAGGTGCCGCTGCTCCTGCTGCTCACCGTCACCGGGGTCGTGCTGCTCATCGCCTGCGCGAACATCGCGAACCTGCTGCTCGCGCGCGCGGCCGGCCGGGCGGGCGAGATGGCGGTGCGGCTGTCGATCGGCGCCAGCCGCCGTCAGCTCGTGGGCCAGCTGCTGACCGAGTCGTGCCTGCTGGCGGTGCTGGGCGGCCTGGCGGGGCTGCTCGTGGCGCGCTGGACGCTCGCCGGTATCGGGATGCTCCTCCCGCCGCAGGCCGCCGAGACGATCGCGTACGAGCTGAGCGGCACGGCGCTGCTGTTCGCGGCGGGGTTGTCACTCGCCACCGGCGTCCTCTTCGGGCTGTTCCCGGCGATCCATGCGACGCGGCCCGATCTGCTGACCACCCTCAAGGGCACGTCGGGCCAGCCGTCCGGCGCGCGATCGGCGACGCGCTTCCGTACGACGCTGGCAACGGTCCAGATCGCGCTATCGATGGCGCTGCTCATGTCGGCGGGCCTGTTCACGAAGAGCCTGATGAACGTGAGCCGGGTCGATCTCGGCCTGGACGTCGAGCAGATGATCACGTTCGGCATCTCGCCTGAACTGAATGCCTACACGCCCGACCAGTCGCGCCAGCTCTTCGAGACGACCGAGGCCGCGCTCGCCGCGATTCCCGGCGTGAGCGCCGTGACCGCCTCGATGGTGCCGGCCCTGTCCGGCAGCAACTGGGGCAGCGACGTCCGCGTGGAAGGCTTCGAGGCCGGTCCCGATACCGACCGCAACGCGCGCTACAACGAGGTGGGACCGGGCTACTTCCGGACGATGGGCATGGTGGTGATGGCCGGCCGGGAGTTCACCGACGCCGACGCGCTCGGCGCGCCACGCGTGGCGATCATCAACGAGGCGTTCGCCGCGAAGTTCAACCTCGGCCGCGATGCCGTCGGGCGGCGCATGTCGAGCGGCGCGTCTACGGATCTCGACACGGAGATCATCGGCATCGTGCAGAACGCCAAGTACAGCGACGTGAAGCAGGAGGTGCCGCCGCTCTTCTTCCGGCCCTACCGGCAGAACGTGCGGCTCGGGTCCCTCAACTTCTACGTGCGTACGGCCATGGCGCCCGAGCCGCTGCTCACGTCGATCCAGCCGGCGATGGCGCGGCTCGATCCGAACCTGCCGGTGGTCCAGCTCAAGACGATGCCGCAGCAGGTGCGCGAGAACGTGTTCATGGACCGCATGATCACGACGCTGTCGTCGGCCTTCGCGGTGCTGGCGACGCTGCTGGCCGCGGTGGGGTTGTACGGCGTGCTCGCCTACACCGTGGCGCAGCGCACGCGGGAGATCGGGCTGCGGATGGCGCTCGGCGCTGACGCCGCGCGGGTGCGCGGGATGCTGCTCGGCCAGGTGGGCAAGATGACCGTGGTGGGCGGCCTCATCGGCCTGGCCGCCGCGGTCGGCATCGGCACGGCCGCCCGGTCGCAGCTCTTCGAGATCGAGGGCTACGATCCGGTGGTGATGGCGATCTCCGCCGTCCTGCTCGCCTTCGTGGCGATGCTGGCGGGCCTCATCCCGGCGTTGAAGGCGTCGCGCATCGACCCGATGATCGCGCTGCGCTACGAGTGACGCAGGGGGCGGTCCCCCTGCCAATCACTCCAGGTGCGACCGCAGCATCCAGGCGTGCTTCTCGTGCACGTCGAGGCGCCGGGTGGCCAGGTCGGCGGTGGCCTGGTCGCGCACGGCTTCGGCCGCTTCGATCACGCGCCGCGCCGTGGCCGACACCCGCTCCTGATCCGCTACGAGCAGCTTGATCATCCTCTTGGCGTCGGGCCGGCCCGTCTCTTCCTGCACGGTCGCCAGCTTCTGGAATGCCGTGTAGCTGCCCGGGGCGTACGCGCCCAGCGATCGGATGCGCTCGGCGACCTCATCCACGGCCAGCGCCAGCTCCGTGTACTGCGTCTCGAACAGGGTATGGAGCGTCGTGAACATCGGCCCGGTGACGTTCCAGTGGTAGTTGTGGGTCTTCAGGTAGAGCGTGTAGCTGTCGGCCAGCAGCGTCGACAGCGCATCGACGACGGCCTGCTTCTTCTTGTCGGACATGTCGGTCTCCTTCACGTACTTCCCATTAGACTCGGAATTCCCGCCCCGGTGACCGCGGGCCCACGGCGAGCCTGCACGGTCGCCCCCGGCCGGCCCAGCTATAATTCCCGTAGCCGCCATCATGGAAAAAATCATCGTCCACGCGAAGTTCCACACCGGACACCGCCAGCTGGGCTATCCGGGCAAGTGCCGGTGGGTGCACGGCCACACGTGGCGCGGGACCGTGACCGTGTCGACCGAGGCGTTCCCGCGTGACGCCCTCGACATGTCGCTCGACTTCGGCGACATCAAGGCCATCATGCGGGCCCTCGACCACAAGCTCCTCGTGACCGATCAGGACACCGCGTTCCTCGACCCCAGCCTCTTCGAGCCCGAGGGCCTCGTGCGGCTCGAGGGCAAGGGGCCGAGCGTGGAGAACGTCGCGACGTACGTGCACGGCCACGTCGTGCAACTCATCGAGCGCAAGTACCCCGGACGGGGACTGCGGTACCAGGTGGAAGTCCTCATCCAGGAGACCGAGAACAACATCTTCATCGTCGACAAGACCGTGACGGTCTGACCATGCCCACCCGACACCTGCGCCTCCCGGGCCTCCTCGCGCTGGTCCCGGTGCTCCTTGCGGGCGCCGCCGGCCTCGGCGCCCGGGCGGACGACATCGTCGTGCGCCTCGAACCCGCGCCGCGCCTGGCCCTGCCCGGCGTCGCGGACTCCAACAGCCCTGTCGTCTGGCAACTCGTGAACGGCCAGTGGGTCGTGCACGTCTTCACGTCGGCGTACGGCAAGCCGTCGATCGCGACGGGCCCGGCGCTCGACCGGCTGTCGGCCGCCAGGGCCATCACATACACCGGCACACCGCCCGCCGGCGGCGTCTGGATCGAGGCCGTTGTCGTGGACGATGCCGGCGTCTGGTTCGGCTACTACCACAACGAGGTGGTGGATCCGGCGTGCGGTCCGGACAAAGTCGTGCCGCGCATCGGCGCCATGCGATCCGGCGATCGCGGGCGTACGTGGCGGGACCTCGGCATCGTCATCGAGGGGCCGCCGGGATCGGTGCGCTGCGAGACGGCGAACCACTACTTCCTCGGTGGCGTCGGTGATTTCAGCGTCGCCCTCGATGCGTCGAAGCAGTTCCTGTATTTCTTCTACACCCAGTATTTCGAGGCCGGGGGCATCGGCGTCGCCACGGCTCGTATGACCTGGGCGAATCGCACCGCGCCCCGCGGCCGCGTCACGATCTGGAACAACGGGGTCTGGCTGCCGGCACGCAGCGTGCGCACGACGAACGACGCCGGCGCGTCGGTGACCACATGGACCTACCCGGCGGCCTCGCCGGTGCTGCCGGCCGTCGATACCTGGGATGACGGCCGGGGCGGCGTCTCCGTGCTGTGGGGGCCGTCGATGCACTGGAACGTGGACGTGGGCCGGTGGGTGATGCTCCTGAACCGGGCGGTGGACTCGGCGTGGACGCCTGGCGGGGTCTACGTGTCGTTTCTCGACGACCTGACCCAGCCGTCGCGCCTGACGGTGCCTCAACCGATTGCGCCCGGCACGCTCTGGTATCCGCAGGTCATCGGTCTCGAGCCCAACGTCGGGACGGACCGGCTGGCGGGTGCCACCGCGCGGTTCTTCGTCGGGGGCGTCTCGGAGGCACTGATCCGGTTCGAACAGCCCTGACCCGGCCGCCAGTCGTCCTACCCTCGCGGCGCGATTCCTGCCATGCTTGCTGCACATGCAGGAGAGGGATGTGCCCGCAGCGGACAGGGAGACCGTCGAGCGCGCGCTCGTCTTCGACGCTCGCGGCCTCACCAAGGTCTACGCGATGGGCGACGTGCCCGTGCACGCGCTGCGCGGCATCGACTTCGACCTGCGGGCGTCCGAATTCGTCGTCCTGCTCGGGCCGTCCGGCAGCGGCAAGTCCACGCTCCTCAACATCCTGGGCGGTCTCGACACGCCGACCGCGGGCCAGGTCCTCTACGAGGGCGAGGACCTCGCGCGGGCCGACGACGCGGCGCTCACCGAGTACCGGCGGCGGCACGTGGGCTTCGTCTTCCAGTTCTACAACCTCAGTCCCAGCCTGACGGCGCGCGAGAACGTCGCGCTCGTCACCGAGATCGCCGACGACCCGATGGCGCCGGACGAGGCGCTGCGGCTGGTCGGACTCGAGCACCGGCTCGATCACTTCCCCGCGCAGCTCTCGGGCGGGGAGCAGCAGCGCGTGGCCATCGCGCGCGCGATCGCGAAGCGTCCCGCCGTGCTGCTCTGCGACGAGCCCACCGGCGCCCTCGACATCACGACCGGCATCGTCGTGCTCGAGGCGATTGCACGCGTGAATGACGAACTCGGCACGGCGACCGTCGTCATCACGCACAACGCGGCGATCGCCGCCATGGCCGACCGCGTGGTGCGTCTCGCCGATGGGCGGATCGCCGGCGTCGAACGGCACGAATCGCGACAGCGCGCGGCGGAGCTGGTCTGGTGACGCGCCTCCGCGTCACGGCGCTCGATCGCAAGCTGCTGCGCGATCTCTGGGCGATGAAGGGACAGGCAGCCGCCATCGCGCTGGTCATGGCCGCGGGCGTGGCGATGTTCGTCATGTACCTGTCGAACTTCGAGTCGCTGCGGCGGACGCAGACCGCCTACTACGAGCAGCAGCGGCTGGCCGATGTGTTCGCGTCGCTCAAGCGCGCGCCCGAACGGCTGGCGGCGCGCCTGGCCGCGATCCCCGAGGTGGCGGCGGTCGAGACGCGCGTGGTGGTGGACGTGACGCTCGATGTGCCGGGATTCACGGAACCGGCGAGCGGCCGCCTGCTGTCGCTGCCGGCGGCCGGGCGCCCGATATTGAACGACGTCGTGCTGCGCCGCGGACGCTGGATCGATCCGGCGCGCCCGGACGAGGTGCTCGCGAGCGAGGCGTTCGTCGATGCGCACGGGTTCGTGCCCGGAGACACGGTGTCGGCGCTCATCAACGGGCGGCGGCGCCGGCTCGTGATTGCGGGGGTCGTGCTCTCGCCGGAATACGTGTACTCGATCCGGCCCGGGGAGATGATCCCGGACAACCGGCGCTTCGGCGTGTTCTGGATGGCGCGGCGCGCGCTGGCGAGCGCCTTCGATATGGAGGGCGGGTTCAACGACGTGTCGTTGCGCCTGCGGCCTGGTGCGTCGCCCGAGGCGGCGATTGCCGCGCTCGACCGGCTCCTCGAACCGTACGGCGGCCGCGGCGCGATCCCGCGCGCGCAGCAGGCGTCGGTGTGGACGCTCGAGAACGAGCTGATGCAGCTGCAGAGCTTCGGGTTCGTCACGCCGGCGATCTTCCTTGCGGTGGCGGCGTTCGTCCTGAACGTGGCCCTCGCCCGCGCGCTGGCGCTCCAGCGTGCGCAGATCGCGGCGCTCAAGGCGCTCGGCTACTCGAACGGCGAGGTCGGCTGGCACTACCTGAAGTGGGCGCTCGCCATCGCGTCCGCGGGCGCCCTGCTCGGCATCGCCGCCGGGGTCTGGCTGGGCGGCGCGATGATCGGGCTCTACAACGAGTACTTCAAGTTCCCGTCGCTCGACTACGGCCTCTCGTGGCGCGTCGGACTGGCCGCGCTCGGCTTCAGCCTCGCGGCGGCCGTGCTTGGCGCGCGCGCCGCCGTGGCCCGTGCGGTCCGCATTCCTCCGGCAGAGGCGATGCGGCCCGAACCGCCCGCGCGGTACCACACGGGCCTCGCCGCCTCGGCCGGCCTGTTGCGCCGGCTCCCGCATGCCGCGCGGATGATCGTGCGCAACCTCGAGCGCCAGCCGGCGCGCGCCGCGATGTCGGTGGCGGGCATCGCCTCGGCGGGCGGGATCCTGCTCGTCGGCTTCGCGTTCATCGACGCCATGGACCGCCTCATCACGCAGCAGTTCGAGGAAGCGCTGCGGCAGGACGTGACGCTGGCCTTCGTCGAGCCGCGCGGCCCGTCGGCCCTCCACGCGGTGGCCCGGCTGCCCGGTGTCCTGCAGGTCGAGCCCGTCCGCATCGTCCCCGCGCGCCTGCGGGTGGGCCACCGGTCGCGGCCCCTGGCCGTGACGGGCCTCGTCGCGGAGCCGCGCCTCAACCGCGTGCTCGATCTCGACGGGCGCCCGTATCCGATGCCGGTCTCCGGCCTGCTGCTCTCGTCGCTGCTCGCCACGGCGCTTGACGTCCGGCCGGGCGACGTCGTGCAGGTCGAGGTGCTCGAGGGCCGCCGCCCGGTGCGCCAGGTCCTCGTGGCCGGGACGGTGGAGGACGCGATGGGCCTGCAGGCGTACATGGAGATCGAGGCGCTCGGCGCGCTCATCGGCGAGGGCTCGACCGTGTCCGGCGCGTACCTCCTCGTGGACGAGGCCGCCAACGACGCGCTGCATGCCCGCGTCAAGGCGCTGCCGGTCGTCGCCGGTTTGGCGATCAAGCAGGCCATGCTGCGCAGCTTCCGCGAGACGCTCGCCGAGAACATGGACCTGATGATCGTGATGAACGTCCTGTTCGCGGGCATCATCGCTTTCGGGGTCGTCTACAACGCGGCGCGGGTCTCGCTGTCGGAGCGCAGCCACGAGCTGGCCAGCCTCCGCGTGCTCGGGTTCACCCGCACGGAGATTTCAATGATCCTGCTCGGCGAACTCGCCGTGCTGACGACGCTGGCCCTGCCGGCGGGGTCGGTGCTCGGCGTGGGGCTGGGCTGGCTCATCGCGACCGGATTCACCAGCGAGGTCTTCCGGATTCCGTTCATGGCCTCGTGGCCGGCGCACGCATGGACGTGGCTGACGGTCATCGCCGCCGCCGCCGTGTCGGGACTCGCCGTCCGGCGCCGCCTGGATCACCTGGACCTCGTGGCCGTCCTGAAGTTGCAGGGGTAGACACCGACAGGGAGTGTGCAGTGAAACGGTATCGTGCGTGGCTGGTCGGCGTGGTGCTGGTGGGCGGGCTGCTCGCCGTGGCGTTGTGGCCGCAGGCGGTCGCCATCGACGTGGGTGACGTGACGCGGGCGGCGCTGCAGGTGACGATCGACGAGGAGGGCGAGACGCGCGTCCGCCGGCGGTTCATCGTCTCGTCGCCGGTGACCGCGCGCGTGCTGCGGATCGATCTGGAACCGGGGGACCCCGTGGTGGGGGGCGCAACCGTGGTCGCCCAACTGCAGCCGGAGACGCCCGCGCTGCTCGATGCGCGCAGCCGCGCCGAGGCCGAGGCCATCGTCGAGGCCGCCCGGGCCGTGCTTGGCCGGACGCGGGCTGAGCTCGCGCGCGCGGGCGCGGAGCTGGCGCGGCTCGAACGCGAACTCGCCCGGGAGCGGGAGCTGGACGCGTCGGGGCTCACGACGGGGCAGGCGATCGATCTCCGTGCCGCCGAAGTCGCCGCCGCCCGCGAGACGCTGCGGGCCGCGGAGTATGCCAGCGCCTCGGCGGCCTCCGATCTCGCACGTGCCGAGGCGCGCCTGCGGCCCACCGGGACCGAGCGCGGCCGCGTGCTCGCCGTCACCGCGCCGGTGGATGGCGTCGTCCTTCGCCGCCTGCGCGAGAGCGAGGGCGTCGTGCCCGCGGGAGAGCCGCTGGTCGAGATCGGCGACCCGGCGGATCTCGAGATCATCGCCGACCTGCTCTCGACCGATGCCGTGCGCGTGCAGCCAGGCGCGGCGGTCCTGATCGACCAGTGGGGCGGCGACACCGTGCTCCGCGCGCGCGTCCGTCGCATCGAACCGGCCGGCTTCACGAAGATCTCGGCGCTCGGCGTCGAGGAGCAGCGCGTGTACGTGGTGATGGACTTCGAGGATCCGGCGGAGGCGTGGGCGCGGCTCGGCGACGGCTACCGTGTCGAGGTGCGCATCGTGGTCCACGACGCCGCCGACGTGGTGTCGGTCCCCATCAGCGCCCTGTTCCGTCGCGGCGACGCGTGGGCCGTCTTCGTGGTCGAGGCCGGCCGCGCCCGCGTCACGACCGTGACGCTCGGCGCGAGAAATCAGAGGCAGGCCGAGGTCACCGGGGGGCTCTCGCCCGGTACCCAGGTGGTGCTGCATCCGGGCGACACGCTGACGGACGGGGCCCGCGTGGCGTTGCGGGGCGCGACGTAGGGCAGAATGGGGGCGCATGCCGCCCCAGATCGCTCTGATCGCCCTGCTCGCCCTGTTCTTCTTCTCAGGCGTCGCCGGCCTCCTCTATCAGGTGCTGTGGCTGCGGCTGCTGAGCCTGGTGTTTGGTGTCACGGTGTACGCCGCGGCCACCGTCCTGGCCAGCTTCATGAGCGGCCTGGCCCTGGGCAGCTGGATCGCGGGCCGGGCCGGAGGCCGGCTCGGCCATCCCGTTCGGGCGTTCGCCGTGATCGAGGTCCTCATCGGCGTGTCGGCGCTGGCCACCCCGTTCGCGCTCGATGCGGCGACCGCCATCTACCTGGCGCTGCACGAGGCCGCCCCCGGGTCGCTGCCGCTCCTGACCGTGGCGCGCTTCCTGTGCTCGTTCCTCGTCCTCCTCGTGCCGACGATGCTGATGGGCGCGACGCTGCCGCTGCTGAGCGCGTCGTCGCTCGTGCGGGGGTCGCGTTTCGGCACCCGCGTGGGCCTGCTCTATGCGGTCAACACGGCCGGGGCGTTGACCGGCGCGATGCTGACGGGCTACGTGCTCATTGGCGCGATCGGGATCCAGCGGACGTTCCTGATCGGCGCGAGCCTGAACGTCGGTGTCGGCCTCCTGGCGTGGGTCCTCGCGCGCCAACCCTCGAGTGCCGCGGATGAGGCGCCCGCCCCGGCGGCCCCGGTGCCCCCGGTCACGGCAGTCGGTCGAGACCGGCGCCTGCTCGTGCTCGCGGTGATGGGGGTGTCCGGCTTCGCCTCACTCGCCCTCGAGATCGTCTGGTTCCGCGTGCTGGTGCAGTTCCTGCCGGCCACCTCCTACGCCTTCACGACCATGCTGGCGACCGTGCTCGGGGGCATCGCGCTCGGGAGCGCCCTCGCGGCGCCGCTGCTGCGCCGCGAGCGGGCGTGGCCCATGTGGCTGGCGTTCGTGCAGATCGGGACGAGCGTGGCGGCGCTGGCGTCACTCGCGGCACTGGCCTGGTCGTACGCGGCGGGCTGGCGTACCGGCGGACTCACGCAGGCGAGCATCGTCGCGATCCTGCCGGCGGCCATCGGCATGGGCCTCGGGTTCCCGATTGGACTGCGGGCCTGGACCATGGCACGGCCGGGCGTCGATCCCGGGCAGGCCGAGGTCGCGCGTCGTGTCAGCATCCTCTACTCGGTGAACGTCGTCGGCGCGATCGCCGGGTCGATTGCCGGCGGCTTCCTGCTGCTGCCGCTGCTCGGGAGCCGGGTCTCGCTCGTGGTGCTGGCCGCGCTGTACCTGGTCTCCGGCCTGGTGCTGGTCGTCGCGCACACCACGCGTGCGCGTGCGTTCGTGACCGTCGCGGCCGCGCTGGCGATCTTCACGGTCGCGGCCACGGCCGTGCCGGATCCGTTCGACGCGGCGCTGCGCCGGCGCCATGGCAACACTGAGCAGATCATCTGGAGAGCGGAGGGGCTGCAGACGAGCGTCAGCGTCCACCGCCGGCCGATTCACAACCGGGTGCTCTACCTCGATGGCCTGCACCAGGCCAATGACACGGCCGAGATGGTCCGGTTGCACCGGGTGATCGGCCTGCTGCCGATGGCGCTCCATCCAGACCCGGCGCGCGCGCTCGTCATCGGCCTCGGCGGCGGCGCCACGCCCGGCGCCGTGAGCCAGCACGCCGGCACCGAGGTCGACGTGGTGGAGCTCTCGAGCACGGTCGTCGAGGGGGCGCGCTACTTCGGCCACGTCAACTACGAGGTGCTCGACCGGCCCAACGTGCGCCTGCACGTGGACGATGGCCGCAACTTCCTGCTGCTGACGCGCCGGCGCTTCGACGTCATCACGGCCGACATCATCCAGCCGATGCACGCCGGCGCAGGCAACCTCTACTCGCGCGAGTACTTCACGCTCGTGCGTGAGGCGCTCGCGGACGGGGGCCTGGTGCTGCAGTGGATCGGCCACCGGCCCGAGACCCAGTACAAGCTGATCATGCGCACCTTCCTCGAGGTGTTCCCCGACGCCACGCTCTGGGTCGACGGCAATCTGATGGTGGGCGCCACGCGGCCGCTGACCGTCGCGTCCGGCCTCATCGAGCGGAAGCGCGAGGCCGCCAGCACGCGGGCGGCCTTCGACGATGTGGGGCTCGACAGCACGGCCACCCTGCTCTCCTGGTACACGGCGGGGCCCGACGAGATGCGGCGGTTCGTGGGCGACGGGGTCGTGCTGTCCGACGACCGCCCGCTCGTCGAGTACCACCGCTCCCTGCCGGCCGATGACCCGCCCGTGGACGTGTCGGGGTTGCGCGGAGACGTGCAGCGGATCCGTGGGGAGCGGCAGTAGGGGCCGGGCCGCTGCCCCCGGCAACGCATCCCGCTCGGGATTAGGCGGGCCGGTTCGCGACGGGAAACCAGAGACGGATCGTCGTGCCGGTGCCGGGGGCGCTGTCGACGCGCAGCGCGCCGTCGTGGCTGCGGATGATGCCCTGGGCGGCGGCGAGGCCGAGCCCGCGGCCCAGGTCGCGCGTCGAGAAGAACGGGTCGAAGATGCGCGGCAGCGTGGCCTCGTCCATACCGGCACCGGTGTCCCGCACCTCGACGAACGCGTACGTGCCCGGGGCGCGGTCGTTGCCGAGCGTGGCCGTGAGCAGCGCCTCGGCCGACAGCGTCTCCACGCCCGTGGCCACGATCACCTCGCCGCCGGACGGCGTGGCCTCGATCGCGTTGGTGATCACGTTGGCGATCGCCTGGCGGATCTGCATCACATCCCCGTGCACGGGCGGCAGCGGGCCGACACGGTCGTGGTGCACGATGACGCCGGTCCGCGACAGCCCGCCGCCGACGACGTCATCGGTGAGCGCGTCGATGTCCACCATGCCGGCGATGACGCGGCCTTCGCCCGCGTACGCCAGCATCTTCGACACCAGGTCCGCGGCGCGCTGCGACCCGGTGATGATCGTGGCCAGGTGGTCCCGGAACGGCGAGTTCCCCGGCAGCGACATCGACACGAGCTCGGCGTTGCCGAGAATGCCCGTCAGCAGGTTGTTGAAGTCGTGTGCGAGTCCGCCGGCCAGCACGCTCAGGCTCTCGCGCTTCTCCTGCCCGCGCAGCCGCTCGTCGAGCACGCGGCGGTCCTCCTCCGCGCGGACGCGATCCGTCACGTCGCGCACGACCACGAGCCATCCCGAGAACTGCCCCGCCGTGCCGCGCACCGGCACCACCCGGACCTCGAGCGACCGCCGCTCCGGCCCCGTCGTCACGACCACGGCCGTGCCGTCGAAGGCCTCGCCAAACGTGGCGGCATCGCTCCACCAGGCCAGCGCCTGATCCACGGTCGCGCCGATCTCGACGCCGCGGGCGCCGGGCAGGACGAGCGCAGCCTGGTTGTGGTCGACGATGCGCCGGTTCGGATCGAGGACGAGGACCGCGTCGCTCATGCTGTCGAAGAGCAGGTCGCGGGCGATGGGCACCAGCTCGAAGAGCTGGTAGCGGAACATCCCCCAGGCGAAGCACAGCCCCGAGACCACGAACGCCACCGGCGTCGGGTCGAGGCCGGGCGGGGTGGCCCCCGACAGGTAGGCGATGTTGCCCGTCCACGGCACGACGGCACCGGCGATGAGGGCGGCCGATTGCCGGTGGTACGGGGTCGGGAACCGCCGAATGCTGCGCACGAGCACCAGCGTGCCGCCAATGAGGAGCGTGTAGTTCTGGGCGACGGCGATCCAGAATGCCGGACCGTGCTCGTAGACCACCCGCCCGTTGTCGAGGGCGGTGATGCTGGTCCAGAGCCAGTGGTGCCACTCGTTGGTGACCGCCAGCCCGACCATGAGCACGGGCACCGTCCAGAGCACGACGTAGTGCCAGCGGTCGGTCACGAGCGGGACCCGTCCGTACTGGGTCGTGAAGAGGAGCCAGAGCGGCGGGACGCTCGCGATCCCGAAGTACTGCACCTTGGCCCAGACGATCTGGGCTGCCAGCGGCGTGGCCAGGGCATGGAGGGCGCCGGTCAGGCACCAGAGCGCGATGGCCAGTTGCAGCCAGGCGAAGGGCACGCTGCCGGGCACGGCGTGCCGGCCGCGTGAGACAAACGCGATCCAGAGCGCGAGGGCGGCCCCGGCGAGCAGGGCGAGGGCCTGTGGAGCAGAGGACGGGGGCAAGGTGCCCTAAGTCTAGCGTAAGGATGGGTTTGCCGTCTTGCTTGCCGTGGCGATTCGCCTCCGGCCGCCCAGTCGTCTCGCGCAACCGTGGTAAGATAAGCGGGTCTGTTGGTGAAAGGCCGCCTTCCAGGCGGCCTTTCGCGTCCACGGGTCGACTCGAGTTTCGGTTCTCAACTCGCCTCCGCACGACGTCCGCCTTCAGTGCCGGCCGCGACCGTGGGCAATCAGGCCCGCCGCGGCCCCGTCGTCAGGGGCGCGCCTGCCCGGGGTGGGCTGCGTCTGTCAGCCGTCTCCGTGCGAGACGAGGAGTGAGTCGAGATGGGTCGTAAGTTGTATGTGGGTAACCTGCCGTACGAAACCGGCGAGCAGGAGCTCTACGAGATCTTCGGACAGGTGGGATCGGTCGAGTCGGTGAACGTGATGCGCGATCAGGCCACGGGCCGCGCGCGCGGGTTTGCGTTCGTCGAGATGGGCACCGATGAAGGCGCCCGCCAGGCGATCGAAACCCTGCACGAGCACCAGCTCGGCGGCCGCGCCCTGACCGTCAACGAGGCCCGGCCGCGGCCGGAGCGTTCGGGCGGCGGCGGCTACGGCGGCGGCGGCGGCGGCAACCGCCGCGAGCCCCGCTGGTAGTCTGACGGAAACCGAGTGACGCGCGGGCCGGCTTCCCCCGGCCCGCGGTCCTCATGTCGAAAGGAGCGCCATGGTCAATCGCGCCCGTCCCGCCCGTAACAAGCGCGAACGCGAACGCGCCAAACAGGAAAAGCAGAAAGAGAAAGCCCAGAAGCGCGTCGAAGCGAAGATGCGCAAGGGGCCCTCGGGTTCCGGTGCGTCCGGAGAAGACCCGGACATCGCCGGCATCGTGCCCGGTCCGCAGGCCTCGCCGTGGGGCGAGGAATTCGACGCCCTGCCGCCCGAGTTCGCCGACGAGGACGAGGACGCCGACGAGGCACCGTAACCGGGCCTGTCCGCGTCAGTCACGATGGGCGGCCGGCGGCCGCCGCGTTCCCCTATCCAGCGTGCGATCCAGGTTGTAGGCCGCGCTGATCAGCGAGAGATGGGTGAAGGCCTGGGGAAAGTTGCCCAGCGCCTCGCCCCTTGAGCCGGTCTCCTCCGCGTAGAGCCCGACGTGGTTCGCAAATCCCAGCATCCGTTCGAAGACCAGCCGCCCGCGCTCCAGCAGATCGGGCCGGTACCGCCCCGCGCGCGTCAGCGCCTCCACCAGCCAGAACGTGCAGATGTTGAACGTGCCTTCCTCGCCCGACAGGCCATCGTCGACGGCCGAGACGTCGTAGCGCAGCACCAGTGAGTTCGAGAAGAGGCCGCCGTCCTTCGGAGCGCGCATGATCGCCTCGATGGTGCCGAGCATGCGGGGGTCGTTGGGCGCCACGAACATGGTGAGCGACATCAGCAGGTTCGCGGCGTCGAGCGCGTGGTCGCCGTAGCTCATCATGAACGCCTGGCGCGCCTCGTCCCACCCCTCGGCCATCACCTCCCGGTAGATCTCGTCACGCACCGTCGTCCATCGATCCACGGGGCAGGGGAGCGAACGGTGGCGCGCGATGCGGAGCCCGCGGTCGAGCGCGACCCAGCACATCAGCTTCGAGCTGACGAAGTGGCGCAGCGGCCCCCGCACTTCCCAGATGCCGTGGTCCTTCCGCGACCAGTTGGCGGCCACCCAGTTGACGAGCGCGCTCACCGTGGTCCACGTGTCGTGCGAGATCGGCGTGCCCCATTTGTCGTAGAGGTAGATGGCGTCGATGAGCTCGCCGTAGATGTCGAGCTGCAGCTGGTCGAAGGCGCCGTTGCCGATACGGACGGGCCGTGAGCCCTTGTAGCCGTCGAGGTGATCGAGCGTGATCTCGTCGAGCCGGCTGCGGCCGTCGATGCCGTACATCACGCGGAGCGAGCCGTCGAAGCCGGTGCCGCTGGTGACCGAATCGAGGAACGACATGTAGCGGTGGGCTTCCTCGTGATAGCCCATGCGCAGGAACGAGTACAGGACGAACGCCGAGTCGCGGATCCAGCTGTAGCGGTAGTCCCAGTTGCGCTCGCCGCCGACGCCCTCGGGCAGGCTGCAGGTGGGCGCCGCGACGATCGCGCCGGTCGGTTCGAACGTCAGCAGCTTCAGCGTGAGGAGGGAGCGGTGCACGGTCTCGCGCCAGCGGCCCTGGTAGCGGCAGCGGCCGATCCACTCCCGCCAGTAGTCCACCGTGCGCGTGAACGCGCGCTCGACGTACTCGGGCGTCGGCTCGGCTCCGGCGCTCCACTCGCCGGACAGCACGCGGAGGACGAAGTGGGCGCTCTCGCCATCGGCCAGATCGAAGGCGGCCACGACGGCGTCCCCCTCGACCGTGAGCGGCACGTCCGACGCGAGGCCGAGGACCAGGCCGTCGGAGACGAAGCGCGCGCCGTGCGCGGTGATCTCCACGGTGTGCGGCGTGCGCGCGTAGTTGAACGCGGGACGGCAGACGAGCCGCATCGGCAGGCGGCCGTGGACCGAGGTCACGCGGCGGATGAGTTCGTGGTGCCGCGCATCGGTGCGCGCGCGGCCGACCGGCATGAAGTCGGTGATCTCGGCCGAGCCCGCGTCCGTCAGGAAGCGCGTGATGAGGACGTTGGTCTCGGGCCAGTAGAACTGCTTCTGGCTGACCTCGTCGACGGCCGGGCAGATCCGGAACGTCCCCGCCTTCCCGTGATCGAGGATCGCCCCGAACACACTGGGCGAGTCGAAGTGCGGCAGGCACAGCCAGTCGATCGCCCCGTCACGGCCGACGAGCGCGGCGGTGTGCATGTCGCCGATCAGGGCGTAGTCTTCGATGGGCCTGTAGGAGGTCACTGTTCGCTATTCGCTATTCGCCATTCGCTGTTCGCTATTCGCCGATCCCCGAGCCCCGTCCACCGCTACGGGAAGAGCGGCGGCGGGACGCGCTTCTTCGTGGCCTGCTCGAAGGCGTACGCCAGTTCGATCAGGCGCGGCTCGCTGCAGGCGACGCCGGTGAAGCTCACACCGAAGGGGCCGGGCCGCAGCTCGAAGCCGTCGGGCATCGGCGGCTGGGGCGTGGGCATCTGCATGCCGTAGGGCACGATCACGGTGGGATAGCCGGGCTTGGCGGCGATGCCGGCCCCGCCGCTGCCTGGGAAGAGCAGGGCGTCGAGCTGATGCGCCTCGATCGCCGCGGCGATGCCGCGCGTGCCGCCGAGCAGGATGTCCCTGGCGCGGTCGGCCTCGTAGCGCACACGGTCGCGCTCGACGTCCATCTCGTCCGACACGTCGAGGTGGGCCTGGCCGTATTTGATGGCGTTCCGGTGCTGGTTGGCGAGGTTGAACTCGCGCAGCTCCGTCAGGGACTTGACCGGCGCCGTCGGGCCGAGGGAGGCCACGTAGGCGTTGAAGTCGCGCTTCATGCCGTACTTGAAGACCACCGAGCAGTCCGCGTCGTTGCCGCGGGTGTTGTCCGGACCCGCGCACGTGCCCCACGTCATGAAGTTCGCCGCGGGGTCGGGATCGAGGACGCTCGGGATGTCGGCGTCGACGACCTCGGCGCCCTGCGCGCGCAGCAGCGCGATCACTTCCTCCATCTGGGCCGTCTGCGCCTCATTCAATCCGCCGCGCGTCGTCGTCGTGCCGGGGACCGTGGCGGGCGTGTAGAAGAGCGCACGAGGGACGCCGATGCGCGCGCCCTGCAGGGCGCCGGCTTTCAGATGCGGCGTGTAGTCGCGATTCGGCGGCGGCGTGCAGGTGGAGGTGGCCGGGTCGTTCGGATCCGGCGACGCGCCCTCCATGGCGCCGAGCAGGATCGCCGCGTCCGCCACCGTCTTGGCCATCGGGCCCGCCGTGTCCTGATCGGCCGTAATCGGCATGATGCCGTACCGGCTGATGCGGCCGACGGTGGGCTTGATGCCGGCGAGCATGTTCGCGTTCGACGGACTCAGGATGGAGCCCGACGTCTCGGTGCCGACGCTCGCCGCCCAGAGGTTGGTCGCCGTGCCGATGCCGGAACTCGATCCGCCCGTGCCCATCACGGGACGCCCGTCGCTCGTGCCGGCGCGCGGGTCGCGCCGCGGGTCGTACGGGTTCATGCCGTAGCCGCCCACCGCGCTGTAGTTGCCGGGCATGCCGTTGGCCACCCAGTTGGCCAGCTCCGTGTTGACCGTCTTGGCGATGAGCACCGCGCCAGCCTCGCGCAGGAGGGTGACGAGCGTCGCGTCGTACGGCGGCGTGTAGCCCTCGAACGCCAGCGCGCCGCCGGTGGTCGGCATGTCCGTGGTGTTGATGATGTCCTTGAGCGCGATCGGAATGCCGTGCAGCGGTCCGCGCACCCGGCCCTGCCGGCGCTCCTCGTCGAGCCGGTCGGCCTCCTCGAGCGCCCGGCGGCTCACGACCATGGTCGCGTTCAGCGTGTCCTCGTAGTAGGCGATGCGCGTCAGGTACTGCTGCACCAGATCGCGCGAGGTCACGCGGCCCTCGGCCATCGCCTGCTGCATGTCGGCGAAGCTGGCTTCGACCACCGAGAACGGCGCGGAGGCCGGCGGCGGGGCCGGCGTGCAGGCGGCGAGCGCGAGGACCAGCACAAGGCTGACAGGCAGGGCGGCGCGGGTCGGCTGTGTCATGGGGCGGATCATAACGGGGATCGGGGATCGGGGGATCAGGGATCAGGGATCGGGGATCGGGGATCGGGGGCGGGAAGCGGGGACCACGGGGGCGCGTCCGCGGCGCGTACTGGTAGGCTGGTCTCCGAGGGGGACGCAATGACCAGTCTGGACGACCAGCCGCTTGCGCGCACACCGTCTCCATTCGCCGGGTCGGAACCGCCCCTGCCGCCCGCGCGGCCGCCCGTCGTATTGATTGTCGGCGGCATCGTGCTGCTCGCCGCCATCGGCTTCGGCCTCCGCTGGTGGTGGAGCGACCGGGCGCCGCGTGATGCCGCGGCCGAGGCGCCGGCGGCGACTGCCCCGGTCGCTGGCACCGAGGGCACACTCCCGCCCGAGCCCGCGGCCGCGATCGAACTGCCGCCGCTCGACCAGATGGACCCGTTCATCCGCGGCCTGCTCGGCGCACTCTCCGCGCGGCCGGAACTTGCGCGCTATCTGGCGACCGACGACCTCGTCCGCCACCTCGCCGTCGTCATCGACCGCGTCGCGCGCGGCGTCTCGCCTGCGGGGGAACTCCGCATGCTCGCACCGGCGCAGCCCTTCGCGGTCATGCGCCGCCAGGGCCGTCTCGTCGTCGATCCCGCGGGCTACCAGCGCTACGACGGGATCGTCGCCACCATCGATTCCATGGACATGACGGCGTTGGCCCGCGCGTATCGCACGATCCAGCCGCGGCTGAACGAGGCCTACCGTGCGGTGGCCCAGCCGGGCGGTGACGTGGATCGCGCGGTGGCCGAGGGTCTTGCGGTCCTGATCGCCACGCCCGTGCCCCCGGACTCTCCTGGCCTGGAGTTCGGCGACGGGCCGAACTACGTCTACGTCGACCTCGCGCTCGAGAGCCTCGACCCCGCGCAGAAGCACCTCGTCCGCATGGGCCCTGCCCATGTCCGGACGCTGACGCGGAAGCTGACCGAACTCCGCACCGCCCTCGCCCGAACGCCCTGAATCCCGGGTCCCCGCCCCCTACCGCACGAGATACCACGCCTCCTGGCGGGGGCGGAAGAAGCGCCAGCCCTCACCAGTCAGGTGCGCGACGTCCTCCATCATGACGAACACCTTCTGGCCGTCCCACTCGGGCACGGCGCTGCCGGTGTTCAGCTCGATCGAGATGTAGGAGCCCTCGCGCAGCCGGCGCTGCACCTGCTGTCCGATGTCGGGCCGCATCGTGGCCCGGAAGTCGATGGAGGCGCCAAGACCGTGGCCGTGCGTGCCGACCGGGTGCGAGTAGATCATCGCCTCGATCCCGCGCGACTCCATCTCGGCCATCGTGTCGCGGTAGACCTCGCCGGCTGGCTTGCCGGGACGCGAGTGCCGCAGCATGAGTGCATCCTGCAGGGTGTTGGTGGCGGCCATCGCCCGCTTCAGGCCCTCGGGCACGTCCTCCTCGCCGTCGCGGAGCACGTACGCCATCTTCTGCCAGTCGGTGTCGAGGCCCATGTAGGTGATGCCGAAGTCCACGTGGACGACGTCGCCGCGCTCGATGACGAGGTGCTCGGGCGCCACGGCGAGGAAGCCGCGCGAGGTCGGGTTCGGCACGCCGCGGCGCTGCACCCGCAGGTCGGGCTGGAACCACGTGCGCACGCCGTGTGCCCACACCGCGTCGTAGAGCCAGTTGCGCACGTCGCCGACGGTGGTCGTGCCGGGCCGGATGACCTCGCTCGAGAGCGCGCGCCGGACGATCTGCTCGGTGAGCGCCACGGCGGTCGTGTAGTGCGGCAGCTCCTCGGGGAGCCGCGTGTCGAGGTACTCCTCGATCAGGTCGGCCGCGCTCACCATGCGCGCGGCGTAGGCGGGGCCCACCGCGCGACGGAGATAGTCGTGGGTGTCGGAGGTCAGCGACCGCGTCATGCCGCGCGCGCCGCCGATGCCGAGGCCGATGGTCTTCGGCGCGAACTCGGCGACGAGCTGGCCCAGGCGGACGTCGGCCGCCACCGGTTCATCGGGCGCCTCGAAGAACCGCTTCAGGTTGTCCTCGGCGTAGCCGGTGAGCGCGAACGCCTTGAGGCCGGCGTCACCCGCATCCACGAACACGAAGAGGTCGCGGTTGCCGGCGTAGGGGCGCGGCGGCGCGATGAACTCGGTGAGCGGATCGTCGTGAAACTCCTCGTTGACGACGATCCACATGGCGATGCCGTGGCGGCGCATCATCGGGAGCAGCGCGGCGTGCCGCGTGGCCAGCCAGCCCTCCCGGACCGCGATCTGGGCCGAGAGGGGCAGCAGCCGCGGGGCGTCGACCGCCGGCGCCTGCGCCGCGCCCGCCACCTCGACCGTAGCCATCAGGGCCGCCGCCACCGCCGCCTGCACAAGCCGTCGACCGGCGAATCTCCGCCTCATCGTGTTGCGTCCTCCAGGGGGGAGGGTACCGCGTTTCTGCCCGGGTGTCTCGCGCCGTGTCCGGTATTGCTTGACCCCCGCGCATGCTCCGGCACAAACTTTTAGCGGATCGGTGCGCGCGCGTTGACAGCCGCTGGTGGCCAGGCGTCCACCGGGGGGCTGACCACCACCGCTGCGTCGCCACGGTTCGCACGATTTCGGGTCGTTCCGCGCTTCCGGCCGGCCCGCCACACGGCCACCAGCACCCAAGAGGGGACATGCCCCCTGGCCTTCAGGGCCAGCGGCGTACACAGGCACGGTTGATGACGGTTCATCGAGTCTCACGAGGGCTGCGCCTGCCGATCACGGGCGAGCCGGCACAGACGATTGTCGACGGCCCCGCGGTCTCCCGCGTGGCCGTGCTGGCCGCCGATGCCGTGGGCCTGCGCCCCGGGATGCACGTGGCCGAGGGCGACGTCGTCGAGCGCGGGCAGCTGCTGTTCGAGGACAAGAAGACGCCGGGCGTCCGCTTCACGGCCCCGGGCGGCGGCCGCGTCGCCGCGCTCAACCGCGGGGAGAAGCGCGCGCTGCAGTCGGTCGTCATCGAGTTGAGCGACGCCGAGCGCGCGGGCACCGCCGGCCAGGTGGCGTTCGCCGCCTACACGGGCAGCCATCCGTCGACGCTGGCGGCCGAGGGCGTGCAGGCGCTGCTCCTCGAATCCGGGCTGTGGACGACGCTGCGGGCGCGGCCGTTCTCGAAGGTGGCGGACCCGGCGGTGCGGCCGCGGTCCATCTTCGTGACGGCGATCGACACCGACCCGCTGGCGCCCGACGTCGAGGTGGTGCTCCGCGGCCACGAGGCCGACTTCGAACGCGGCCTGGCGGCCCTTGCGAAGCTGACCGACGGCCCGGTCTTCCTGTGCACGTCCGACAGCTATTCCTTGCCGGTGCCGTCGACCGAGCGTCTGCGCCATGAGCGCTTCGCCGGCATCCATCCCGCCGGCACGCCCGGCTTCCACATCCACACCCTGGACCCGGCCGGCCGCGGCCGCGTCGTATGGTACGTCGGCTACCAGGACGTGGTGGCCATGGGCCACCTCTTCGCCACGGGCGTGCTCGACGTGCGCCGCGTGGTGGCGCTCGCGGGTCCGGCGGTCGCCGAACCGCGCCTGATCGCGACGCGCGTGGGCGCGTCCACCGAGGAGCTCGTCGCCGGCCAGCTCACGTCCGACACCGTGCGCGTGATCTCCGGATCCGTGTTCGCGGGCCGGACGGCGATGGGGCCCGAGACCGGGTTCCTCGGCCGCTTCCACCGCCACCTCACCGTGCTGCAGGAGTGGCGCGAGCGCGAGCTGATGGGATGGGCGCTGCCCGGGTTCGACAAGTTCTCGGTGAGCGGCGTGTTCCTGTCGCGCCTCATTCCGGGCCGCCGCTTCCCGTTCACCACGGAACTCCACGGCTCGCACCGCGCGATCATTCCGATCGGCCTGTACGAGCAGGTGATGCCCTTTGACCTCGAGCCCACCTTCCTGCTGAAGGCGCTCGTCACCGGGGATGTCGAGAACGCCGAGGCGCTCGGGTGTCTCGAGCTCGACGAAGAGGACGTGGCGCTCTGCACGTTCGTCTGTCCCGGCAAGAACGACTACGGCCCGTATCTGCGCCGGCTGCTGTCCACGATCGAGAAGGAAGGCTGATGCTGCGTCGGACTCTCGACCGCTACGAGCACCTGTTCCACAAGGGCGGCACGCTCGAGCGCCTGTTTCCGCTGTATGACGCGGCGGATACGTTCCTCTACACGCCCAAGTCGGTGACGCCCGGGCCGTCGCACGTGCGCGACGGCATCGATCTGAAGCGGCTGATGTCGCTCGTCGTCGTGTCGCTCATCGGCCCGATCGCGATGGCGTTCTACAACACCGGCTACCAGGCGAACCGGGCGATCCAGGCCGGCGCCCAGCCGCTCGATACCTGGCAGACGGCGGCCATGCAGGCGCTGGACCTGCCCTTCGCCCCCGACGTCTTCCTCGCGTGCGTCGTGCACGGCGGGCTCTACTTCCTGCCCGTGATGCTCGTCACCTATGCGGTGGGCGGCATGTGGGAGGGCCTCTTCGCGCAGGTGCGCGGACACGAGATCAACGAGGGCTTTCTCGTCACCGGCATGCTGATCCCGCTCACGCTGCCCCCCGCCATCCCGCTCTGGCAGGTGGCGCTCGGCACGTCGTTCGGCGTGGTGATCGGCAAGGAGATCTTCGGCGGGACCGGGATGAACATCCTCAACCCCGCGCTCACCGCGCGCGCGTTCCTGTTCTTCGCCTATCCGGCGGAGATCTCCGGGGATGTGTGGGTGGCGGCCGGCTCGACGCCGGATGCCATCGCCGGCGCGACGTACCTCTCGGCGGTGACGACGAGCGGGATGGCGGGGCTCGAGGGGGTGTCGTTCCGCGACGCGTTCTTCGGGTTCGTGCCAGGGTCGATGGGCGAAACCTCGGTCTTCGCGTGCCTGCTCGGGGCGCTGCTGCTCGTCGTGACGGGCGTCGGCTCGTGGCGCATCATGGTGGGGGTGACGCTCGGCACGGTCGTGGCCGCGGCCGGGCTCAACGCCATCGGCTCCACGACGAACCCCTACTTCGAGCTACCCTTCTGGTGGCACATGGTGCTTGGCGGCTGGGCGTTCGGCATGGTCTACATGGCCACGGACCCGGTGACCGGCACGCACACGAACACCGGCCGCTGGATCTACGGCGTGCTCATCGGCGTGCTCGTCGTCCTCATTCGCGTCGTCAACCCGGCGTATCCGGAGGGGATGATGCTCGCGATTCTGCTCATGAACGTGTTCGCCGCGACGATCGACTACTTCGTCGTGCGGGCCAACATCCGGCGGAGGCAGGCTCGTGCAGCCGCGTAGCTACATCGTCCGCACGGTCGGGTTTGCGACGGCGGTCTGCGTCGTCTGCGCGGTGCTCGTGTCCTCGTCGGCCGTGCTGCTGCGCGACCGGCAGGCCGTGAACGTCGAACTGGACCGGAAGAAGAACGTCTTGATGGCGGCCGGCCTGCTCGGCGCCGACGAGTCCGTGGCCGCGGCGGAGGTCGAGTCGCGCTTCGCCTCGTTCGAGGTGGCCGCGGTGGAGCTGGCCTCCGGCGAGGAGGACCCGGCCTTCACGGTGGCCGGCTACGACGCCAGCCGCGCCCAGACAGTCCCGGCGACCAGCCGGGCGGTGCCGGGCAACCCGGCGGGCGTGACGCGTGTCGCGAACCACGGGCTGGTCTACAAGGAGCGCGGCCCCGACGGCGCGCTGCAGCTGGTCGTGCTGCCCATCGAGGGCATGGGGCTGTGGGGCAAGATGAAGGGCTTCGTCGCCCTCGACGCCGACCTGACGACCATCCGCGGGCTCACCTACTACGAGCACAAGGAGACCCCCGGCCTCGGGGGCGAGGTCGACAACCCGCGATGGAAGCAGCTCTGGCCGGGCCGGCAGGCGCTCGATGCCGACGGGGACCTGGCCATCGAGGTGATTCGCGGGCGCGCCGGCCCGGTGCAGTCCGACCCGAACCGCGTGGATGGACTCGCCGGCGCGACGATCACGAGCCGCGGCGTGACCGCCATGCTGCGGTTCTGGCTGGGCGAGCACGGCTACGGGCCGTACCTGGCGC
This sequence comes from Vicinamibacterales bacterium, assembly GCA_030680175.1. Taxonomy (GTDB): domain Bacteria; phylum Acidobacteriota; class Vicinamibacteria; order Vicinamibacterales; family UBA2999; genus JAUXWO01. The sequence continues at coordinate 45,020 of JAUXWO010000090.1, read as the reverse complement.
AGCTGAAGAAGGGTGGCACCGATGGCTAAGACGCGGGACGTCCTGCTGGATCCGCTGTTCAACAACAACCCGATCGCGCTGCAGGTGCTCGGCATCTGCTCGGCGCTCGCGGTGACGACCAAGATGGAGACCTCCGTCGTCATGGCGGCGGCGGTCGTGTTCGTGCTGTCGGGGTCGAACCTGACGGTGAGCCTGCTCCGGAACCTGATCCCGACCAACATCCGGATCATCGTCCAGCTCACGATCATCGCGTCGCTCGTGATCATCGTGGACCAGGTGCTGAAGGCCTACCTCTTCGACATCTCGAAGCAGCTCTCGGTGTTTGTCGGGCTCATCATCACCAATTGCATCGTGATGGGCCGCGCCGAGGCCTTCGCGATGCAGAACGGGCCCACCGACAGCCTGGCCGACGGTCTCGGCAACGGCCTGGGCTACGGCATCGTGCTGATGGTGGTCGGCGCGTTCCGCGAGGTGCTCGGGTCGGGCACGTTCTTCAATCAGCCGGTGCTGCCGCTGGCGGCGGAGGGCGGGTGGTACACCCCGAACGGGTTGATGGTGCTCGCGCCCGGCGCGTTCTTCCTGATCGGGCTGCTCATCTGGGGGCTGCGCACGTGGAAGCCCGACCAGGTCGAGAAGGCGGAGGCGTAAGGTGGTCGAACACTATCTGAACCTCGCCGTGAAGGCGATCTTCGTCGAGAACATGGCCCTGGCCTTCTTCCTGGGCATGTGCTCGTTCCTGGCGGTGTCGAAGAAGGTCGAGACGGCGGTCGGCCTCGGGCTGGCGGTGATCTTCGTCGAGACGATCACCGTGCCGCTCAACAACCTGATCTTCCACTACCTGCTCAAGGACGGCGGCCTGGCGTGGGTGCATCCGGCGCTCGGGCAGTACGACCTGACGTTCCTGGGCTTCCTGACCTACATCGGGACGATCGCCGCGAGCGTGCAGATCGTGGAGATGGTGCTCGAGCGGTACGTGCCCGCCCTGCACGCGACGCTCGGCATCTTCCTGCCGCTCATCGCCGTGAACTGCGCGATTCTCGGCGCCTCGCTGTTCATGGTCGAGCGGGCGTACACGTTCGGCGAGAGTGTGGTGTTCGGGTTCGGCGCGGGCACGGGCTTCGCGCTCGCCATCGTCGCGCTGGCCGCCATCCGCGAGCGGATGCGGTACAGCAACGTGCCCGACGGACTCCGGGGGCTGGGCATCACGTTCATCGTGACGGGCCTGATGGCGATCGGCTTCATGGCCTTCGCCGGCATCCAATTGTGACGGGAGTGGCTCTCGGCTTTCGGCTTTCGGCCCGTCACGCTGTCACGCCATGCCCGGCGGGTGTCCTGCCGATAGCCGATAGCCGATAGCTGATCGCGTCAGGAGCAAGACACTAATGACCACCATCGTGATGGGCGTCGGCATGTTCACGGGCGTCATCCTGGCGCTCGTCGGGCTGCTGCTCGTGGCCCGCAGCAAGCTCGTCGCCACCGGCCAGGTCCGCATCGTCGTCAACGGTGACGAGGCGAAGCCGATCGTGACGCAGGCGGGTGGCACCCTGCTCGCGACGCTGGCCGACCAGAAGATCTTCATCCCCTCGGCGTGCGGCGGGAAGGGCACGTGCGGCGTGTGCACGGCCAAGGTGCTCGAAGGCGGCGGCGCCGTGCTGCCGACCGAGCGCAGCCACATCAGCCGTGGCGAGGAACGCGAGGGCGTGCGCCTGACCTGCCAGGTCAAGGTGAAGGGCGACATGCGGATCGAGGTGCCGCACGAGATCTTCTCCGTCCAGGAGTGGGTGTGCACCGTCCGGTCGAACGAGAACGTGGCGACCTTCATCAAGGAACTCGTGCTCGAGCTGCCGGAGGGCCAGTCGGTGCCGTTCCGTGCGGGCGGGTACATCCAGATCAAGTGCCCGCCGCACGTCGCCCACTACAAGGACTTCCACGTCGAGGACGAGTACCGCGGCGACTGGGACAAGTTCAACATGTGGCGCTACGTCTCGACGGTCGACGAGACGGTGTCGCGCGCCTACTCGATGGCGAACTACCCGGATGAGCGCGGCGTGATCATGTTGAACGTGCGCATCGCGTCGCCGCCGCCGCGGGGCCCCGAGGGCATCCCGCCGGGCGTGATGTCGTCGTACATCTTCAACCTGAAGCCGGGCGACAAGGTGACCATCGCCGGTCCCTTCGGCGAGTTCTTCACCAAGGAGACCGCCAACGAGATGATGTTCATCGGCGGCGGCGCGGGCATGGCGCCGATGCGGTCGCACATCTTCGACCTGTTCAAGCGGGTGAAGACCGGCCGCACCGTCACCTTCTGGTACGGCGCCCGCAGCCTGCGCGAGGCGTTCTACGTCGAGGACTTCGACTCGATCCAGCGTGACTACCCGAACTTCAAGTGGCATCTCGCGCTGTCGGAGCCGCTGCCGGAAGACAACTGGACCGGCCACACCGGCTTCATCCACAAGGTCGTGCTCGCGCAGTACCTGAAGGATCATCCCGCGCCGGAAGACATCGAGTACTACCTGTGCGGCCCGCCCATGATGCTGCAGGCCTGCATGACGATGCTCGACAACCTCGGCGTCGAGCGCGAGAACGTCCTGTTCGACGACTTCGGATAGGCACGGGTGGCCAGGTCGGGGGCTTTCAGCTGTCGGCTATCAGCTTTCGGCACACGGTACACGGCGCATGAACGTCCACACTCTCCGGCGTGTCGTCGCGGCCAGCGGGCTCCTCGTCTGGACGGGCGTCGTCGCGGCCTGCGCCGGGGCGCCGGCGCCTTCGCGGCAGACCATCGAGTTCTCGGGCCCGACGATGGGCGCCACGTTCACCGTGAAGGTGGTGACCGGCCCGGAGGGTCTTGCGGGCGCACCAGAGATCGATGCGCTGATCCGCGCCGACCTCGAGCGCATCAACGTGCTGATGTCGACGTGGGACCCCGCGTCGGAGCTCTCCCGCTTCAATCAGTCCCCCAGCCTCGACCCGTTCCCGGTTGCGCCCGAGACGTTCGAGGTGTTCGCGTGGGCGCGGACGCTCGAGGCGATGACCGGCGGCGCGCTGGACGTGACGGTCGGGCCCCTGCTCGACGCCTGGGGCTTCGGCCCTGCCGGCCCGCGTGACCTGGCGCCGACGGACGCGGAGGTCGCGCGCCTGCTCGAGGGCACCGGCCTGCGCCACGTCGTCCTCGACGCCGAGGCCCGCACCGTCCGCAAGCTGCGGCCCGACATCGTCTGCGAGTTCTCGTCGCTGGCGCCCGGCTATGCGGCGGATCGCCTGGCCGCGCTCCTCGTCGAGCGCGGCGCGACGGATTTCCTGGTGGATGTCGGCGGGGAGTTTCGCGTGCGCGGCTTCAACGACGCGGGCACGCCGTGGCAGATCGCCGTCGAGCGTCCGACCGAGCAGGGGCGGTTCATCGAGCGGATGATCCCCATCACCGACGGCGCCATTGCGACCTCCGGCGACTACCGGAACTATCATGAGGTGGAGGGCGTGCGCGTGGCGCACATCCTGGACCCGCGGACGGGCCGGCCCATCCGCCACCGGCTGGCGTCGGTGACCGTGGTCGACGCGCTCGGGGTTCGCGCGGACGGGCTCTCGACGGCGCTCATGGTGCTCGGCCCTGACGAGGGCTACGCGCTGGCCGAGTCGCTCGACCTCGCGGCCCTCTTCATCGTCCGCGCCGAGGGCGGCGACGGGTTCGAGAGCCGGGGCACGCCGCGCTTCGAGGCGCTGGCCGCGCCGGCGGGAAGACCGTAATGGGACTGCTGCTGCTCACCATCGCCGTCATCGGGATCGCCATGCTGGCGATGGCCGTCGGTGTGCTCTTCTCAGACCGCTGCCTGCGTGGATCCTGCGGCGGCCCCGAGGTGCTCGGCCCGGACGGCGAGTCGCTGAACTGCGACACCTGTCCGCTCAAGGGGAGGCCAGCGCGGGTGTGACGCTTGCGCGCTGGCGGTCAGCGATCAGCGATCAGCGATCGGCTTTCGGCTTCCGGCTCTCGGCACAAGGCGCGCCGCTGTCGGCGGGGACGCAGATCGAGAGATCGGGGCAGCTCACGAGATAGATCGTGAGATCCTGACATCGCACATCCCATCACCAGATCACCACATCACGACATCGCGAGATATCTGAATGAAACACTTCCTTCTCTTCTACAAGACCTCCCCCGACTACCTCGAGCGGCGGGCGGCGTTCCGGCAGGTGCACCTCGAGAAGGCGTGGGCGGCCTCCGCGCGCGGGGAGCTCGTGCTTGGCGGCGCGCTGACTGACCCGGTGGACGGCGCCGTGCTGCTCTTCCGCGCCGAGTCACGCGAGGTGCCGGAAACGTTCGCGAAGACGGACCCGTACGTGTTGAACGGCCTGGTGGTGAGTTGGGAAGTGCGGGAGTGGACGACGGTGGCGGGGGAGACGGCGGCCACGCCGGTCAAGCCGTAGGGATTCTCGCTCCGTACCTAAAGACCGGCCTCGCCGCAGTCCCGCCCCCCCCCAAATCGCGATCGGCCCTTGCGTTGCCGTCGCTCCGGCCTCCGGGAGGGCGCGCTCGCCACCTGCGCCTCCGTGCGCGAGCGCTTTCGTGCTGACGCCCATCGCGCCGCGCCTACCCGGCCCCCCTTCGGCTGGGCCTACGGCGCCGGCGCTCGAAAGCGCACGCTCCCTGCGGCGCACGTTGCGTACTGACGCCCATCGCGCGCCTCCCACGTCGGCCTCCGCAACGCCAACGCAAGGGCCGACCGGGATTAAAGGGGGTGTCGTTGACGTTCCACTACCGGGCCGCCCGCACATCCCTTGCCGAGGCCTCGATCCGCCGCGCCCTTCATGACCGCGCGCGCGGAAGCGGCACGGGCGGCGGCGGCTTGCCTTGCAGGCCGTCGCGCACCAGGCCGCCGATGAAAGCCGCAAACGGGCGGATGTCCTGCTTCACGCTCGCGGATTCGAGCGTGGCCATGTACTCGTCACGCCGCTCAAGGGGAATGATGGTCCACGGGTAGCCGCCCGCAGCCATCATCACATTCATCAGGAAGCGCCCCATCCTTCCGTTGCCGTCCATATAAGGATGGATGTAAACGAACGCGAAGTGCCCGAGCACGGCGCGCACAGCCGGTTCAGGCTCCGACGCGAGAAGCTCGAACAGCGCCGGCATGCAATCGCGCACCGCCTCGCGCGGCGGCGGCACATGCATCGAGCGCCGGATATAAACCGGTCCGCTGCGGTAGCCCGCCAGATCGGCAGCGCGGATGAGACCCGCGCTCACGCTCGGTCCGAACAGGCGCCGGTACCAGCCAGAGTGATCATCGCGGCTGACTATCCCAGGATTATCGCCGCGCAGCACGTTCCCGATACTCGCCTTCACTGCGCCGAACGCATCGTAGTACCCGCGCGCAGCGAGTGCACTGCGATTCTCACGATCCTCGGCGTTCTGATCGGGATTCCACGCACCGCTGCGCACACGTTCGATGAGCTCGCGGCTGACCCGGTAGCCCTCAATCGACAGGGAGTGGTAGGCATCGTTCACATACACGTCCTCGACGGCTTTCAGATACGTCTCCAGCTGGCGGGAGAGTCCGGGTGCGGCAGGAAACGCATCCAGCGCAGGCTGACGCATCGCATCCCACATCAGGCGAATGCGGTTCACGTAGGGCGAAACGTCACGGCCGGCCAGCACGATGCCCGGCTGGTCCTCGAACGGATCGCTCTCCCGCACCGTGTAGCCGGCCGCTGTCATCGTCTTGAGAATCCCGTCGGCGATACGCGCCTGTCCGACATTGCGGAACGCGCCGGCCAGGCGCCCGGCGATCGTGCTGTGGCCGCCCTCGAGCAGGACGGCAAGCACGTCAGAGGCGTCCTTGACGCCCGCCATGGCTGCGCGCACATCCGTTGCCGCACGGCCGAAGTGCTGCTCCGATATCGTCACCAGTGCCGCCGGAACGGAGAACAGCCGCAGACCATCGCGCTCGACGACCTCGCTGTCTTTCGGCATCGCATAGCGCACATCAAACAGCGACGTGCCATGCGGCAGCGCGGTGGGCTTGTTGCCGCCCTTGGGCGTGCGCACGAGCAGCTGCGCCGGCACGGCCCTGTTACCGGCGTGCAAGGAGAGCGATTGCTCGGGAGAAAGGCACCAGTCCTTCCCGAAGCGCGCGGCCAGATAGGCGGCGCAGAAATCCCAGAACGAGGCGTACCACGGCGTGCTGTCGCCCGGCACCTCGTCCGGCCGCGCGGGGACATACCAGCCCTTGATCACTTCCCGCAGGAAACCGGCGCCGAGCAGGCGCTCGCGGTGCGTACGGCTCAAATCAGCGGAGCGGATTGCCACGCTGCGCGCCTGCAGCGCGTGCAGGGCATCAAGAGACTCAGCCAGCTTTTCCTGCGGCGTTGCCATCGCTTGTATCCAGGGTCACGGGTGCGGCGGGCCATTCATAGGGAATGGCGTCACGCATATCATAGGTTATTAAGTTGAGCTATTAATAGGTTATTGCGCTAATCGAGGCGTAAGTTATTGCGACAAAAGGCCCATCTGAAGGGGCCTTGAGGTTGGTGCGGAACCAGGGACTCGACCTCTCCAGGTCGAGCGCGGAGCGCGACGACCGAGTGGCTGAGTCCTCTCGAGGCACCAAAGCGAAAGGCCCGCCTGAAGGGGCCTTGAGGTTGGTGCGGAACCAGGGACTCGACCTCTCCAGGTCGAGCGCGGAGCGCGACGACCGAGTGGCTGAGTCCTCTCGAGGCACCAAAGCGAAAGGCCCGCCTGAAGCGGGCCTTGAGGTTGGTGCGGAACCAGGGACTCGACCCCTCCAGGTCGAGCGCGGAGCGCGACGACCGAGTGGCTGAGTCCCGCTGAGGCACCAAAACGAAAGGCCCGCCTGAAGCGGGCCTTGAGGTTGGTGCGGAAGAGAGGACTCGAACCTCCACGGGGTTGCCCCCGCCAGCCCCTCAAGCTGGTGCGTCTGCCATTCCGCCACTTCCGCGTCGAGAGGGGACTTACACGTGCGGGCCGGGGCCCGCGGTCGAAAACTACTGACCCTGGGGCGGCGTGCCGCCTTCGGGCGTCTGGGGCTGCTCGGGCTGCGGTGGCGGCGTCGGCGTCGGCGTCGGCACGGGGCTGTCCGCAGGCAGCGTGATGCCGGCCGGCACTTGCGGCGGCCCATCGACGCCGCCGACCACCGACCCTGGTCCCTGCTGGCCCCAAATCGCGAGGCCGAGCGCGAGCACCATGAACGACACGGCCAGCCCCGCCGTCATCTTCGTGAGGAACGTGGCCCCGGCGCGCGCGCCAAAGGCCGCCTGGCTGCCGCCGCCGCCAAACGCGGCCGCGATGTCCCCGCCCTTCCCCTGCTGCAGGAGAACGACGACGATGAGCACCAGACAGATGACGACGTAGAGGCCGACCAGCAGGTAATACATGGATGTTCTGCGCCGGATCTGCCCGGCGTCACAAACCGCAATCATACAACGGCGGGGCGGTCGGGGACAAGGTGCTCGGGGTGCCCGGGGTGCCCTGGGTGCCCGGGGTGCCTGGGGGCGGGGTGCCGAGGTGCCGTGGTGCCGTGGTGCCGTGGTGCCGGGGTGGCGCCGGAAGCTGGTAGCCGAAAGCCGAAAGCCGAAAGCCGATCGCTGATAGCCGACAGCCGACCACTGATCGCTGTCTACCGTCCGAGCGCTCCCCTGACGATCTCGGCAAACGACGCGACATCCAGGCTGGCGCCGCCGACCAGGGCGCCGTCGACGTCGGCTTCGGCGATGAGCGTCGCGATGTTTCCCGGCTTCACGCTGCCGCCGTAGAGCAGGCGGCACTGCTCGGCCGCGTCGGCGCCGAACCACTGGCGCAGCCGTCCGCGCAGGTGCGTGTGCGCCTCGCCGGCCTGCGCCGGGGTGGCGTTGCGGCCGGTGCCGATCGCCCACACCGGCTCATACGCCACCACGATCGCCGCCAGCTGGGCACCGGTCACGCCATCGAGGCTCTGCTTCAACTGCTGGTCGAGCACGGCCAGCGTCTGCCCGCCTTCGCGCTGCTCCAGCGTCTCGCCCACGCAGACGATCGGCGTCAGCTCGGCGGCGAGCGCGGCCATCAGCCGGCGGTTGACCGTCAGGTCCGTGTCGCCAAACAGCGTCCGGCGCTCCGAGTGGCCGAGGATCACGTACTCGGCGCCCGCCTCGCGCACCATCCCCGCGCTCACCTCCCCCGTGAACGCACCCTCGCGCTCCCAGTGGAGGGACTGGGCGCTCACCCCGATGTTCGTGTTGCGCGCGGCCTCGGCCACCGCGTGAATCGCCGTGAAGGGCGGCGCGACGACGATCTCCACGCCCGTGACATCCGCGACGAGCGGGCGCAGCTCCTTCACGAACACGACGGCCTCGTGGACCGTCTTGAACATCTTCCAGTTCCCGGCAATCATCGGCTGGCGCATGGTCTCACTCGGTCAAGGGCGGAAGGGCCGGACGCAAAAAGCGAAATGCAAAATGCAGAATGCAAAAACAGAGAGCGAACGGCGAATCGCGGACTGCGGGTCGCGAAATGCGAAATGCACGATGCAGAACGTAACGGCGCACGGGCGAACTGCGAATTGCGAACCGCGAATAGCGAACCGCGAATAGCGAATCGCGAATCGCGAATCGCGAACAGCGCCCCTAGCCCTTGTCGGGCAGCGCGGCGACCCCCGGCAGGATCCGGCCGCCGAGGAACTCGAGCGAGGCGCCGCCGCCTGTTGAGATGTGGGTGACCTGGCTGGCGACGCCGGCCAGATTGATGGCGGCCACCGAGTCGCCCCCGCCGATGATCGTCGTGCCCGTGCTCGCGGCCACCGCACGGGCGACGCCGAGCGTGCCCTTGGCGAATGCGTCGGTCTCGAACACGCCCATCGGCCCGTTCCAGACGATCGTCTTCGCGTCGGCCACGAGCGTCGCGTACAGCCGCGTCGTCTCCGGCCCGATGTCCAGGCCCATGCGGTCGCCGATGGCTGCGTCGTTCACCTTGAGGATCTCGGTCGGGGCGCCCGCCTCGATCGCCGCGGCGACGACGTGGTCGACGGGGAGGCAGAACTGGACGTCGCGCGCCTTCGCGTGGGTGATGATCGTCCGCGCGGTGTCGAGCTTGTCCTCCTCGACCAGCGACCGCCCGACCGGCAGGCCCAGCGCGCGGAAGAACGTGTACGCCATCGCCCCGCCGATGAGGAGCCGGTCGACGCGCTTCAGCAGGTTCTCGATCACCTCGAGCTTGTCGGACACCTTGGCGCCGCCCAGGATCGCCACGAACGGCCGCTCCGGCTCGTCGAGCGCCATCCCGAGGTACGTGAGCTCCTTCTCCATCAGGAGCCCGGCGGCCGCCTTCGGGAAGTGCGTCGTGATCGCCGCGACCGACGCGTGCGCCCGGTGCGCCGCGCCGAAGGCGTCGTTGACGTAGTCGTCCGCCAGCGCGGCCAGTCCGGCGGCGAAGGCGGCGTCGTTGGCTTCCTCGGCGGCGTGGAAGCGCAGGTTCTCGAGGAGCACCAGGCGCGAGCCGCCCGGTCCGTGGGCTTCCGCCACCGCCGCCTCGGCATGAGGGCCCACGCAGTCGGCGGCGAACGTCACCGGCCGGCCGAGGATCGCGGCCAGCCGGTCGGCCACCGGGCGCAGGCTGTACTTCGCGGTCACGGCGCCCTTGGGGCGGCCGAGATGCGAGGCCAGCACCACGGTGGCGCCCTGCTCGAGCGCCAGGCGAATGGTCGGGAGCGCCGACATGATCCGCGTCTCGTCGCCGAGGACGCCGTCCGCGATCGGTACGTTGAAGTCCACGCGGACGAACACGCGCCGTCCGCCGAGGTCGAGGTCACGAATCGAGTACTTGGTCATACGGATGCTGTCGGCGTTCGGCTCTCGGCTCTCGGCTATCGGCTATCGGCTCTCGGCTTTCGGCTTTCGGCGTTCCCCGATCCCCGTCAGAGTTTCCTGAGCAGGTCGACGCAGCGGCTCGAGTAGCCCCACTCGTTGTCGTACCACGCCATCACCTTCAGGAAGTCGCCGTCCATCGACTTCGTGTAGGCGGCGTCCACGATCGAGGAGTGCGGGTTGCCGCGGAAGTCGATCGAGACGAGCGGCTCCTCGCAGAACTGCAGGATGCCCTTCATCGGGCCGTCGGCGGCGGCCTTGAATGCGGCGTTGACCTCGTCGGCCGAGGCCTTCTTCTTGAGCAGCACGACCAGGTCCACGACCGACACGTTCGGCGTGGGCACGCGCATCGAGATCCCGTCGAGCCGGCCCTTCAGCTCCGGCAGCACTTCGCCCACCGCCGCCGCCGCCCCCGTCGTCGTCGGGATGATGGACATGGCGGCCGCGCGCGCGCGCCGCAGATCCTTGTGAGGCAGGTCGAGCAGGTTCTGGTCGTTCGTGTACGCGTGGACCGTCGTCATCCAGCCGCGGTCGAGGCCGAACGACTCGTGCAGCACCTTGGCGACGGGCGCGAGGCAGTTGGTCGTGCACGACGCGTTCGAGATGATGTGATGGGTGGCGGCGTCGTAGATCTCGTCGTTCACGCCGAGGACGAGGGTGACGTCCGGCTTCTTCGCCGGGGCGGTGATGATTACCTTGCGGGCGCCCGCCGTCAGGTGCTTCCCCGCGCCGTCACGGTCGGTGAACCGGCCCGTGCCCTCGAACACCACCTCCACGCCGAGCGCCTTCCACGGCAGCTCCGCCGGGTCCTTCTTCGACAGCACCGCGAACTCGTCGCCGTTGACGGTGATGGTGTCGGCCGTATGCGTGATCGTCGCATCCAGGTTCCCGAGCACCGAGTCGTACTTCAGCAAGTGCGCGAGCGTTGCCGCATCGGTCAGGTCGTTGACCGCGACGATGTCGATGCCGGCGTCGTGCATGGCCGCGCGCATGATGTTCCGGCCGATCCGTCCGAACCCGTTGATGCCAACCTTGATGCCCATGATGCTCCTCGCGCGCTCCCGCGCCCCTGCGCGGCCCAACCGCACTCGCGCAAACGTAACATTTTATTCACGGCTTGCAGGCCGTCAAACCGGGGGATATACTTCGTTGACTGTAACCCGTGTGTTTTCTGTTGGTTACACTTTGGCATCCCGTGACCGGCGGGCGCACGGCGCGCGGCCGGGCTTCGGGATGGAGTGGCCACGCCGCCGCGCATGTATTTCCTCTACAGCCTGTTCGCCCTGGCGCTCTTCGTGGTGGTCTCGCCATGGTTGCTCTACCAGGCGATCCGTCACGGCAAGTACGTCGACAGCCTCGCCCAGAGGCTCGGGTCGCTCCCCGTGTCGTTCAACATGGATGCGGAGCCCTCCATCTGGATTCATGCGGTCTCGGTCGGCGAGACGCTGTCCGTGCGTCCGCTGATCCGTGAACTGCGGCAGCACTACCCGCGCCTGCGCATCTTCCTGTCGACGACGACGATGACCGGGCAGCAGCTGGCACGCCGCAACGTGCCCGACGTGGATGCGGTCTTCTACTTCCCGCTCGATTTCGCCTTCGTCGTGCGCCGGACGCTCGACCTGGTGCGGCCACGGCTGTTCCTGATGATGGAGACGGAGATCTGGCCGCACCTGCTGCGTGAGTGCCACCGCCGCGGCGTGAAGACGGCCATCGTCAACGGGCGCCTGTCGTCGCGATCCTACCCGCGCTACCGCCTCGTGCGGCCGCTCATGCGCCGCGTGCTGGCGCACGTCGACCGCTTCTGCGTGCAGAGCGAGGAATCGGCGCGCCGCTTCGTCGACCTGGGCGCCGATCCGGCGCGTGTCACGGTGACGGGCAGCCTCAAGTTCGATTCGCTCGACGCGCCCGTGGCCGCCGCCGACGTCCGCGTGCGCGACCGCGTCGTGCGCTACTTCCGCGTGCCGGCGTCGCGTCCCGTCCTCGTGGCGGGCAGCACGATGCGCGGCGAGGAGGCCGCGGTCCTGCGCGCGTTCCGCAAGCTCAAGGCGGCGCAGCCCGGGGCGCTCCTGATCCTCGCGCCGCGGCACCCCGAGCGGTTCGACGACGTGGAGCAGATCTGCCGCGAAGAGGGCTTCCGCACGGTGCGGCGCAGCGAGCTGCCCGTGGATGCCGAGCCGCGCGCCGATATCGTCGTGCTCGATACGATCGGCGAGCTGGCGCGCATCTACCAGGTCGCGACCGTGGCGTTCGTCGGCGGGAGCCTCGTGCCCACCGGCGGTCACAACATCCTCGAGCCCGCGGTGTTCGGCAAGCCCGTCGTGTTCGGCCCGCACATGCAGAACTTCGCGGAGATTGCCGAGGCCTTCGTCGCCCACGAGGCAGGGGTGCAGGTGCGGTCCGCGGGCGAACTTGAAGCAGCGCTCGTGGATCTGATGGCCGACCCCGTGCGGCGCGCGCGCCTCGGCGCGGCGGCCCGCGCGCTCGTCGAGGCCAATCGCGGCGCGAAGGACCGGACGGTCACGGCGCTGCTCGCACTGCTGCCGGTGGACGGGCCGGGCGCGAAGGTGCGCCCGTTTCGCGTCGTGAGCTGATCGCCGGGGCTGCAGGAACACGCCATCCGTGCTGGACCACCTCTATCGACACCTGATGCGCGCGCGGCGCGGCTGGTACGCCCGCCGCCCGGAGGCCGTGCGGCGTCTCGCGCATCCGGTGATCGCGGTGGGCAACCTCAGCGTGGGCGGCACGGGCAAGACCCCGCTGGTGGCCGCCATTGCCGAACGGCTGGTGGCCCTCGGCGAGCGTCCGGCCATCCTCAGCCGCGGGTACGGCCGTCGCCGGCCCGCGCGCGGTCCGCTCGTGGTCTCCGATGGCGTGCAGATCCGCGCGGGCGTCGCCGAGGCCGGTGATGAGCCGTCACTCCTCGCGCGGCTCGTGCCCGGCGCCGCCGTCGTGGTCGGCGCGAACCGCTACGCGTCGGGGCAGCTGGCGGAAGCGACGCTCGGATGCACGGTGCATGTGCTGGACGACGGGTTTCAGCACGTGCGGCTGGCGCGCGACGTGGACGTGCTGGTGACGACGCCCGGTGAGATCATGGCGGGGCGGGTGCTGCCGTTCGGGCGGCTGCGCGAAGGGGCCGAGGCGGCCGGCCTCGCCGATGCCCTCGTGGTCGTGGGTGCGTCCGCGGAGGCGGCCGCCGCCGAGGCCCGCCAGTGGGGCGTCGAGGCCTCGTGCGGGGCGGCGCGCGTGCTGGGGCGCGCGGTGCCGGATATCGAGCACGCCGATCTGGATCCGGACCGGCTGCGCGAGACGCACGCGCCGGTCGTGGCGATCGCGGGCATCGCCCATCCGGACCGGTTCTTCGACGGGCTCCGCGCCGAGGGGTGGACGCTTGTCAGGACGCTGCCGTTGTCCGATCATCATTGGTTCACCACCGCGGACGTGACGCGCATCGCGGCCGTCGTGCGGGACACCGGCGCGCGGCTCGTGCTGGCGACCGGGAAGGATGTCGTGAAGCTCGAGACGCTGAGGCCCCTGCCGTTCCCGCTGGCGACCGTGCCGCTCACGATCACGGTCGATCCCGCGACGGCGATCGACGCGTGGATCGCGCAGGCGCGCCGGCGGCACGGCGCCTCGCGCGGAGGCGCCCGGTGAGGCATCTGGTCGAGTATGCGGCCGTGGCCTCGGCACGCGCCCTGGTGCGCGTGTTGCCGGACGCCGCCGTACGCGCATTGGGATCGGCCGTCGGCGTCCTCGTCTACCACGTCGATCGCCCCCATCGTCGGGTGGCGCTGGCCAATCTGGCGCAGTGCTTTCCCGGCAAGTCGGCGGCGGAGCACCGGACGCTGGCGCGGCGGATGTTCGCGCACTTCGGACGGCTGCTGTTCGAGATCCTGAAGTTCACGACGCTCGGGCCGGAGCAGATGCTGTCGCGCGTGGAGTTCGAGGGGCGGGAACGCGCCGAGCACGCCTATGCGCAGGGCCGAGGCGTGCTGTTCTTCACCGGCCACTTCGGGTTCTGGGAACTGCAGGCGATCGTGCACGGGCTGTCCCTGCGGCCGATCGGCGTGCTGGCGCGCGCGCTCGACAACCCGCGCCTGAACACGCTGCTCGAGCAGATGCGCGGCTGCACCGGCAACACCGTGATCTACCGCGAGGGCGCCGTCCGCAAGATGCTGCGCACGCTGGCCGGGGGGCAGGGTGTGGCGATGCTGATCGACCAGCACATGCACAGCCCCGACGCCATCTGGGTGAGCTTCTTCCAGCGGCCGGCGGCGACCACCTCCACGCTCGCCGCGCTGGCGCTGCGCACCGGCGCGCCGGTGGTGCCGGTGTTTGCGCTGCCGCTGCCGGGTGGCCGCTTCCGGATGGTGTACGAGCATCCCGTGGAGCCGCCACCGAGCGACGCGCCCGACGCGGTCCACGAGTTCACCCAGCGCTGCACCGACGTCCTCGAGATGTACGTGCGCCGCCATCCGGAGCTGTGGCTCTGGATGCACCGCCGGTGGCGCGATGCGCCGGCGCCGGTGACGCGCGGCATGTTCCCGGCGGCGCGCGCGGACGAGGGGCTCGATGGCTGATCGCGTGGTCGTGGTCGCGCCCAACTGGCTGGGGGACGCCGTGATGGCACTGCCGGCCGTCGCCTCCGTTAGGCGTCAGTGGCCGTCGGCGCACCTGGCGGTGGCGGCGCGTGCGAGCGTGGCGCCGCTCTTCACGCTGGTGGCCGGCGTCGATGCGGTGATCACGCTCGAGACGACCACGGGGCTCGGCGCCGTCGCGCGGTGGCGCCGTGACGCGCATCGCCTGGCGTCGGCCGGTGCGGACACGGCGCTGCTGCTGCCGAACTCGTTCGTGTCCGCGTGGATCGTGGCGCAGGCGCCGATTGGCGAGCGCTGGGGCTATGCGGCGGACCTGCGCGCGCGCCTGCTCACCCGCGCCGTGCCGCGGCCCCGCACGTTGCTGCACCAAGCGGACTATTACCTGGCGCTGGTGGAGGCCCTCGGGATCACGCCGGCGCCGCCGTATGCGCAGGTGCAGGTCCGCGGCGCGGCCCTCGAGGCGCGCACGCGCCTGCTGGAAGGCCACGGCCTCGCCGCCGCCGCGCCGTTTGTGGCCATGGCCCCCGGCGCCGCGTACGGCAAGGCCAAGCAGTGGCCGCCCGAGCGGTTTGCGGAGCTGGCCGCGCGGATCCATGCGGAGCTGGGCTGGCGTGCGGTGCTCGTCGGCACACGGAGCGACGCACCGGTGTGCGCCGGGATCGCGCGTGATGTGCAGCGCCGGGAGCCGGGAACGCCCGCGCCCGTTGATCTGTCGGGCCAGACAGACCTGCCGGCCCTGGCCGCCGTGCTCGCGTCCGCCCGCGCGGTCGTCGCGAACGATTCAGGCGCGATGCATCTGGCCGGCGCGGTCGGCGCGCCTGTGGTGGCGCTCTTCGGATCCACCAACGAGCAGCAGACCACGCCGCTCACCGCCGCCCCAGACGCCCCACGCCCCCGCGTCATCACCCACGCGGCCTGGTGCCGCCCCTGCATGCTGCGCGAGTGCCCGATCGATCACCGGTGCATGCGCGGCATCACGGCGCACGCGGTGATGGCGTCCATCACAGATCTCGTCAGATGACAGATCGCCACATCAGATCACAAGATCACAAGATCGCAAGATAGATCCCTTAAGATCACAAGATAGATCCATCAGATCACCACATCGATCGCAACATCGTCAGATCTCCACATCAGATCACCACGTCACCACATCACCACATCACCAGATTGCGGAGATATCTATCTATGTCTCTTCGTCCCGCCGTCTTCCTCGATCGCGACGGCACCCTCAACGAAGACGTCGGCTACCTGTCGGCGATGTCGCAGCTCACGCTGTATCCCTTTGCGATCGATGCCGTGCGGCTGCTGAACCGGGCCGGGTACCTGGTGCCGATGGTGACCAATCAGGGCGGCATCGGGATGGGGGCCATCCAGGCGCCGTTTGTGGATGAGCTGCACGCCGAGATCGACCGGCGACTCGCGGCTGGCGGCGCGCATGTCGACGGCTGGTACAGCTGCCCCCATCACCCCGAGGCGATCATCGAGGCGTTGCGCGTTGAGTGCCATTGCCGGAAGCCGGCGCCGGGCATGGCAGAGGCGGCCATCCGTGACCTGGGGATCGACCCCGCGCGGTCGTGGATGATCGGCGACAAGTGGATCGACGTGCAGCTCGGCCACAACATCGGCGCCCGGTCCATCCTGGTACGGACGGGCTGGGGCCGCCGCGTCGAGGGCGCCCGGCCGGAGGGCCAGCGCGTGGAGGCGATCGTCGACGACCTCGCTGCCGCGGTTGCCCTCATCCTGGCCGAAGGCCATGCCGGGGGCTGAGCATCCTGCCGGATTCCCGGCGGTGCGCGTGTGCGCGTCCCAGCGAAACACGCGAACTCGCCGTTCCATGGTTGGCGAGTCCCTTGCAACGGGTTCACTGAGGCCCGAACTGCGTCGTCTTGCGTCCGCCGGGCCACGGAGGAAGCCATGGCCAGTGTGCGCGTCGGAACCCATATCGAGCGTCCGCTCGAGGACGTCTTCAAGCTGTTCACCGACATCGAGGGTGCCGCCAGCCGGGTCAGCAACATCCGAAAGATCGAGGTGTTGACGACGGGCGACTTCAGCATCGGGACGCGCTGGCTCGAGACGCGCGAGGTCCTCGGCCGCGAGCAGACCGAGGAGCTGTCGGTCACCGCGCTCGAGCACGGACACGCCTACACCATCACCACGGAGACCCACGGCACGAAGTTCGACTGCACCTTCCGGTTCGATCGGGCGCTCGGCGGCACCGACGTGCTGGCGGAGTTCGACGTCGTGCCGCAGTCGTTCGGCGGGATGCTGGTCGCGCCGTTCGGCTGGATGATGATGGGCACGGTGGAGGAGAGCCTGAAGCGAGACCTGGCCGACCTGAAGGCCGCGGCGGAGGGCCGCGCGCGGGCCTGACGGTGGCCGGGACGCACAGGGGCCGGGCGCCGGTGTCCGGCGGCCACCTTCTGGGATACCCTGTTAGGCTGCATGCCAGCCTCTCAGCGCCCCGCGCCGGCCTCCTCCCGGCGCCTGCTCGACCTGATCGCGTGGTTTCGCGCCTGCCGCGTCGTGGTCCTCGGTGACCTGATCGCGGACGAGTTCGTCTATGGGCGCGTCGCGCGTGTGTCGCGCGAAGCGCCCGTCCTGATCCTCGAATACGACTCCACGGCCATCCTGCCCGGAGGCGCCGGCAACGCCGCCAGCAACGTCGCCGCGCTCGGCGGCCAGGTCGGCCTCGTGGCGCTGGCCGGTCGCGACGAGCCCGGCCGCCGGCTGATGGCCTCGCTGCCGCCGCGCATTGGCCGGCAGGGCATCGTGCGTCCGGCCGGGTACCGCACGCCGGTCAAGACGCGGATCCTGGCCGGCGGCGTGCATTCCGCCAAGCAGCAGGTGGTCCGCATCGATCGCGGGCCGTCGGGGCCGATCACCGATCAGCAGCGTGCCGCCATCGTGCGCGCGGCCACGCGCGCCACGCGGCAGGCCGATGCCGTGCTCATCTCCGATTACGGGTCCGGCCTCGTGGATCCGCGGATGGTCGCCGCGCTCGCGCGCCCGCTGCACGCCCGTGGCATCCCGGTGCTCGTCGATTCGCGCTACCAGTTGCTGAAGTTCTCGCGGCTGACCGCGTGCACGCCGAACGAATCCGAAGTCGAGCAGGTGCTGGGGGTGTCGATCGGGGACCGCCCGCGCGTGCTCGAGCGTGCGGGGCGCGCCGTGCTCGAGAAGACGCGCATGGAGGCGGTGCTCGTGACACGCGGTAGCCGCGGGATGGCCCTCTTCGAGCCCGGCAAGCCGACCGTGCACATCCCCATCTACGGACCCGACGAGGTGACGGACGTCACCGGCGCGGGGGACACCGTGATGGCCGTGATGACGCTGGCGCTCGGCGCCGGCGCCACCTTCGAAGAGGCCGCGCGGCTCGCCAACTACGCCGGCGGGCTCGTCGTGATGAAGCGCGGCACCGCGACGGTCTCGGTGCGGGAGCTGCGCGAGGCCGTGACGGACGGTGGACGGTGAGCGGTGGACGGTGGACGGTGAACGGTGGGTGAGATCCTGAGCCGGGAGGACGTGGCCGTGCGTGTGGCGGCCGATCGCGCGGCGGGGCGGACGGTCGCGTTCGCGAACGGCTGCTTCGATCTGCTGCACGTGGGCCATGTGCGCTACCTCGAGGCCGCGCGCCGTGAGGCCGATCGCCTGATCGTGGCGGTCAATGACGATCGGTCGGTGCGGACGCTGAAGGGGCCGTCGCGTCCCGTGCTGCCGGCCGCCGACCGCGCCGAACTCGTGGCGGCGCTCGGCGCCGTGGACTACGTGGTGATCTTCCCCGAACCGACCGTGACGCCGCTGCTCGAACGGCTGCGGCCCGACGTGCACTGCAAGGGCACCGACTACACGGTCGACACCGTCCCCGAGCGCGAGACCGTGCGCGCCTACGGCGGACGCATCGCCATCGTTGGCGATCCCAAGGATCACTCCACGCGCGATCTGCTTTCGCGCATCGCCCCCGCCGGGTAGCCAGCCGCGTCGACCGTCATGCGAGTCCTCATCGTCAGATTGAGCGCCCTGGGCGATATCGTGCATGCCCTGCCCGTGCTGGCCGCGCTGCGTGACGCGCAGCCAGACGCCGAAATCGACTGGGTCGTCGACGCGCGGTACGAGTCCGTGCTGGACCTGGTCGAGGGCCTGCATGGACGCATCGTGGTGCGGGCGCCCGCCGCCGGTGTCGACGGCCCGCGCCAGGCGTTCACGGGCACGGCGGCCGGCTGGCTCGCCGCCGTGCGCGCCCTCCGCCGCCGCCGCTACGACGTGGCGCTCGACCTGCAGGGGCTGTTGAAGTCGGCCGCACTGGCGCGCGCGTCGGGTGCGCGTCGCGTGATCGGATTCGATCGCGCCGGGCTGCGCGAGCGCCAGGCCGCGTGGCTGCTTGGGGAACGCGTGCCCACCGACCGCCGCGCGCACGTCGTGCGCAAGAACCTGCACGTGCTCTCCGCGCTCGGCATCACCCCGCCGGCCTCGGTGCGCGTCCCGATCGTGACCCCCGCGTCAACGGTCGCCGACGAGGTCGCGGCCGCGGCGCCGGAGGGGCGGTTCGTGCTGCTCAACCCCGGCGGCGGCTGGCCCAACAAGCGGTGGGAGCCCGCGCGCTTCGGCGAGCTGGCCGCACGGATTCAGGAACACCTGGGCCTCCCGTCCCGGGTGCTGTGGGGGCCGGGCGAAGAGGCCCTGGCCGAGGAGGTCGTGGCGCGATCGCGCGGCGCCGCCGAGCAGGCGCCGGCGACGACGATTGGCGACGTCGTGGCGCTCGGGGCCCGCGCGGCGCTCCTGGTCTCCGGCGACACGGGGCCGCTGCATCTGGCCGCCGCGGTCGGGACGCCGATCGTCGGCGTCTTCGGCCCGACGTGGCCCGAGCGCAATGGCCCCTGGAGCGGCGACGATGAAGTGATCTCGCGCGCGCCGTCGTGCGGGTGCCATCACAAGCGGCAGTGCGGCCGCGAGCGGCGGTGTCTCGACGACATCTCGGTCGACAACGTGTTCGGCGCCGTGCAGCGCCGGCTCGCGCGGGGGCGCGCGGCATGACGATCACGCGGCTGCTGGCGCGCTGGCGGGTCACGCTCGGGTTCGTGTGCGGCGCGCTGGTCCTGTGGCTGGCCTCGCCCACGTGGCCGATGCTCGCGGCCGGGGCGTTCGTGGCCGCGGTTGGCGAGGCGATTCGGGTCTGGGCCGCGGGCCATCTCGAGAAGAGCCGCGAGGTCACGAGTTCGGGGCCGTATCGCTTCACGCGCCATCCCCTGTATCTCGGCTCCTCGTTCATCGGCGCCGGGATGGCGATTGCCAGTGCGAACGTCTGGGTGGCGGGGCTCGCGGCCCTGTATCTCGGCACGACCATCACGGCGGCCATGCGTGCCGAAGAGGCGCACCTGCGCGAGAAGTTTGGCGACGCCTACGATGCCTACGCCGAGCGGCGGGTGGCGCCCGACACCCGGGCCTGGAGCTGGGCGCGCGCCGTCTACAACCGCGAGCACCACACCATGGTGGGGGTCGCGGTGGGGTTGGGCCTGCTCGCGGTGAAGGCGGCGATAGGGAATTGACGCGCCGCCCCAAGGCCCACTACAATTGTGCTTCTGTGCTGGTCGCGGCGCAGGGAGCCGGGCGGTTAGCTCAGTTGGTAGAGCTCCGGCTTTACACGCCGGCCGTCACAGGTTCGAGTCCTGTACCGCCCACCAGTTCGGAATCTACGGATCTCGTGATGTGGTGATGTGGTGACCGAAATGTTCGGATGCTGCGATGCGGTGATCTACCGGATGATCGCCGGGACATCGTAGAATCGCGAGATAAATAGAGGTTCGAAGCAACATCGCAAGATTCGAGATCTCGAGATCACCACATCACGAGATCGGTCGATCTATCTGGGGTCGTAGTTCAGTTGGTTAGAACGCCGGCCTGTCACGCCGGAGGCCGCGGGTTCGAGTCCCGTCGACCCCGCCAACACTGAGAAGGCCTTGCTGGTCCGCCAGCAAGGCCTTTTTCAGTTTCCGCCTTCCACGACCTCGGCGCCCACGCCCGCCTCGCGGGGATGCCTGCGCGCGCCTCCCGTGTGTGTCTTGGACTGCACACCGCCTCGCGGGGCTTCGTGCCAAGCTGCTGAGAGAGGAGCGACACGCCCTCCCTTCCCCTCTCGCTCCTCGTGACGCACATCTTCGTCCACGAAGTACAGAAAGCAGACGGACCACCCATGATCAAGCAGACCCTTTGGATCGGCCTCGCGCTCTCGCTCGCCGCGTTCACCGCGGCCCCCGAGGCCGTCGCCGCGCAGCCGGACACGACCGCCACGCACACCTTCGCCGGCCCGATCGAGATTCCGGGCCAGGTGCTGCCCGCGGGCACGTACGCCTTCACCCTGCTCGATTCGATGGTCGACCGCCACGTCGTGCAGATCTCGACCGTCGACGGCGCGCGCATCCTCGCGACCGTGATGGCGATTCCCCACTACCGTCTCGACAGGACGAATGAGACGCTGATCACCTACGGCGACACGCCGACGGGCGCCCCGCAGGCGATTCGCGCCTGGTTCCACCCGAACAACACCGTCGGGCACGAGTTCGTCTACCCGCGCGATCGCGCCGTGGCCCTGGCGAAGCAGGCGCACACCGCGGTGCCGTCGACGGAGGCGGCCGCCGATGATGCGATGGCGCTCAGGACGGCGCCGATCGTGACCGTGGAGGCCGACGAGGTGAACCCTCCGGTTGCCGTGGCCCTTCAGCCGCCCGCCGCGACGGCGGCGCGTCAGCCGGAGGCCGCCGTGGTCACCCAGCCCGTGGAGGACACTCGGGAGCTGCCGCGCACGGCCAGCTCCCTGCCGCTGCTCGTCCTGTTCGGCATCGGCAGCATCTTCGCGGCCATGGGCCTGATGGTGTTCGGCCGTCAGACCACCACCGTCTAGTGGCGTGTCGTTGACGATCTACTACCGGGCCGCCCGTTGGGCGGCCCGCAGAATCGCGGCTGAGCAGAGGCGCTGGTAGTACCTCTTCAGCCGATACATTCCACTAGTGCGTGTCGTGTGCGCGTCGCGGGCCATGCCCGCGGCGCGTGCCCCTTCCCCGATGCCATGGAGCCACGCATGACCCTCTCCCGTTCACTCGCCCGGTTCGCGGCGCTCGTGCTCGGGGTCGCGGGGCTGCTGGCGCTCGGCTACGTGGCGTACACGGTGAACGAGGCGCAGGCCTTTCAACGTGCCGCTCACGTCGCGCTGATCAGTCCGCCCGCGGCGGACCTGTCCACCCGTGGCGCGGGGCCTGAGGTGGAGACGGCGATCCTCGCTCTCCCGGTCGACGGCGATCCGGTCGGCGAGGTCCGCATCGATCGCCTCGGCCTGGACGCGATGGTCGTCCACGGGTCGTCCTCGTCGACCCTGCGACGGGCCGTCGGCCATCTGCCGGGCACGGCGTGGCCGGGCGACGAAGGCAATGTCGTGCTGGCCGGCCACCGCGACACGTTCTTTCGGGCGCTGAAGGACGTGCGGACGGGGGACACGATCTCGCTGCGCACGGCGCGCGGCATGTTCACCTACATCGTGGAGGCGACGTCGGTCGTCCCGCCGACCGCCGTCGAGGTGCTCGCCCCGACGGCCGAGCCGACCCTGACCCTCATCACCTGCTTCCCCTTCACATGGCTGGGCTCCGCGCCCGACCGCTTCATCGTGCGCGCCCGCGAAACCTCACGGCCGGGCTAGCCGTTCAATACAGGACAGCGGAGGATGCCACCGGGGCAGCAGAGTAGACCCCATTGCCGAAAGGGGGCCGACGATGATGCTTTCGCTGGCCGTTGTTCTGGGGGTGGTGGTGGCGGTGTGCGGCCGCCTGCTGTCACGGGTGGAGGAGCTCGGCTATCTGGAGTGGTCCGGGGCGCGTGCCGAAGCGGCGACCGAGGCGACGCTCCGGTACCTGGGCGCGCCGTACGAGCACGCCCGCCGCACCCACACCGGCGCGATGACGACACGTGAGGGCGACCGCCTGGTTGACCACGGTATCGTGCAGGAGCGGGAGCGCCGGCTGTCTGCGATGACGCGCCGGGCCGAGGTGCGCCTCTTCCGGCAGGTGGGCTGACAGGCGCCGTTCAGGCGCCCGGCGCGCGGTGCGACGGGGGGGGCCCTGGTTCCGCCAGTTCGCCGCGGAACGTCGTGCCGAACATCTCCCACACCGTCACGAACAGCGCCGCGAGAATCGGGCCCAGGATGAAGCCCACCGCGCCGAACAGCATCAGGCCGCCGAGCGTCGAGAAGAAGATCATCAACTCGTGCATCTGCGTATCGCGGCCGACCAGCACCGGACGCAGGAGGTTGTCGATGCTGCCGACCACAATCGCGCAGAACAGCGTCAGGGCCACGGCCTGCCAGATCTGGCCCATCGCCAGCAGGAGGATCGCCGCCGGCACCCAGATGAGCGCGCTGCCGATGCCGGGAATGATCGACAGCACCGTCATGACGGTGCCCCAGAAGACCGCGCCGTCGATCCCCACCGCCCAGAACGCCAGGCCCGCCAACCCGCCCTGCGCCACGCCGATGAGCACCGTGCCCTTCAGCGTGGCCCGCGCCACCGAGACGAACTTGTCGAGCATGCGCGCCTTGTCGGCGTCGGTGAGCGGCAGGTACACGAGGACCGCGCGCACCATGGACGGTCCGTCCGTGAAGAAGAAGTACATCGTGTACAGCAGCACCACGAAATGGAACAGGAAGACGACCGTCGCACGCGTCGTGGCCGACAGGACATCGAGCGCGAACGCGCCCGCGCTGCTGGCGACCTCGCCCGCCTTCGCCAGGATCTGATCGCGGTACGGCGACACGAGATCGTAGCCAGGCAGCGGACGCAGCCGGCTCTCGAGCTCGCCCGGTTCATTCACCAGCGCCTGCAGGCGGGGCACGACGGTCTCGTTCACCCTGAGGGCTTCGGCGGCCGCCACGCCCAGCACCGAGAGCAGCGGCGCCATCACGAGCACCAGCAGCACGAGCAGCGTGGCCACCGCGGCCAGGCGGTGGCGTCCCCGGCACTGACGCACCATCCAGAGGTAGAGGGGATACGACACGCCGGCAAAGAGCGCCGCCATCAGGATCGTCAGCAGGAACGCCCGCACCATCGCGAAGAAGGCGACGGAGACCGCGACGACCAGGAGCAGCAGGAAGGCGTTGCGAAACCGGGTGACGGTCATGGATGTCACCTTACCTCAGGAACCGGCGCCGCTTCGGTGAGGGCGCGGGTCCCCTGTTGATTTCCCTCACGGACGATGGCATCGTCGTCGTCGAAGCCGATGCCCGGCGAGGAGCCTCGGGGGTCGGTGAGGGAGGATGCCATGGCCACCGCACGCGCCACGTCCAGTTACCTCTCCGGTCGCGAGGAGGTCCGCCGCCGGGAGCTGGTCTGGGGCAGGGTGCGGGAGCCGCCCGCGCCGCTCTGGGATCACCAGGCCGTCGTCATGCGCACGGCCGTTGCGCTCGATGCGCACGTCAGCGCCGGCCGGCTGGGCCGTGTGTCGATCGCGCCGCTTGATGTCGTCCTGGACGAAGCGCGCGCCCTCATCCTGCAGCCCGACCTGGTCTTCATCGCGGAGTCGCGCATGGGCATCGTGCGCGGCCAGGTGTGGGGGGCGCCGGACCTGGTCGTCGAGGTGCAGTCGCCGTACACGGAGGCCCGGGATCGCACCGTGAAGCTTCGGTGGTACCTGCAGTACGGCGTCCGCGAGTACTGGCTGATGAATCCCGCCCGGCGCCGGATCACCATCGTCACCCGTGCGCCGGGGGGGCGCGTGCGGCATCGGGCCTTCAGCGGGGACGCTCCGGTTGTCTCGACAGTGCTCCCGGGACTGGCCACGCCGGCGAGTCACTTCTTCACGAACGGCATGTAGGGACTGCATATTGGGGCGTCGTTGCGCCCGGCCGGTGAGGCATCCCGGAGGCCAACTCGGTGTCAGTACGTTGCTAACATGCTGTTCGAGCGAGGGTTAGCGCGAGGAGTCATCCCGCGCCCTCCGCCGGACCGCGCGGACCGCCCCTGGCGTGCGAATTGCTCTGGCTGGCGGCATGGCTTCACGTCTCGACGCGCTCACGGCGTCCCGGTTCGCTCACCGTGCCAGGTGTCTGGCGGCCGCCTTCCCGCGTGCGTTTCTGGGGGTGGCCGTGCTCGGGGTGGCGGCGCACGCCGTCGCGGCCGTGGGCACACTCTGGATCGGCGTTGCCGTCCTCTCGGGCCTGCCCGACCGAGACGCGGTGCGTGGCCTCGGCGAGATGCCGAAGGCGACGATGTTCCTCGACGCCAACGATGAGCACGTGTTCCAGATCTACGACGAGCGGCGCATCGAGGTGCCGCTCGATGCCGTGTCCCCGCACCTCGTCTCGGCCCTCATCGCCCTGGAAGACCAGCGCTTCTACGACCACGACGGCATCGATCTGGTGCGCGTCTTCGGGGCGATGCTGGCGAACCTGCGTGAAGGCCGTCGCGCTCAGGGCGCCAGCACCCTGACGCAGCAGCTCGCGCGCCAGAGCCTGCTCTCGTCGCAGAAGACCTACACGCGGAAGCTGCAGGAGGTGGTGCTCGCGCTGCGCATCGAGCGCGAGTACACGAAGGACCAGATCCTCGGGCTCTATCTGAACAAGGTCTACTTCGGCGCCGGGCTCTACGGCGCGGAAGCCGCGGCCCTCGGCTATTTCGGGAAGGCCGCGCGCGAGCTCACGCTGTCGGAGGCGGCCCTGCTGGCCGGCCTCGTCAAGGCGCCGACGACGTACGCGCCGACGACGAATCCCGAGCGGGCCGTCGCGCGTCGCGACCTCGTGCTGACGGTGATGCGCGACGCGGGCGTCATCGACGACGCGACGCGGACGGACGCGCTCGACGAGCCGGTGGCGCTCCACGACGGGCTGCGCCGCGCCGCGCCGATTGGCCCGTACTTCCGCGAGCAGGCACGGCTCGAGCTCATCGAGCGGTTCGGCCGCGACCGGGTGTACCAGGGCGGGCTGACGGTCTACACCACGCTGGATCCCGCGATGCAGAAGGCCGCGGAGGCCGCGGTCCAGCAGACGCTCGCCGACCTCGACCGCCGCGGCAAGACGGTGCGCGCGGCCGGCGCCCCGGTGCTGCAGGGCGCGCTGGTGGCCATCGACCCGCGCAACGGCCACGTCCGCGCGATGGTCGGCGGCCGCAGCTTCGCCGACAGCAACTTCAACCGCGCCGTGCACGCGCTGCGCCAGCCGGGGTCGGTGTTCAAGCCGTTTGTCTATGCGGCGGCGCTCGAAGCCGGCTACACCCCCGCGACGATCATCGACCGGCTCGACGAGCCCATCCAGCTCGCGAGCGGCGCATGGACACCCGATGACGGCCGCGTCGACGCCGTCTCGATGACCATGCGCGAGGCGATCAAGGTGTCGAGCAACCGCGCCGCGGTGCGCATGCTGCAGGATCTCGGCGTCGGTCATGCGGTGCAGACGGCGGCGGACCTCGGGATCGGCGTCATGCCCGCGGTCCCGTCGCTCGCGCTCGGCGCGGGGGAAGTGACGCTGCAGGCCATGACCTCGGCGTTTGGCGTGTTCGCCGCCGGCGGCGTGCGGCATGCACCCGTGTTGATCCGGCGGGTCGAGGACGCCGAGGGCACGGTGCTCTACCAGGCGGTCGACGACAGCCGCCAGGTCGTCACCCCCGCGACGGCGTTCCAGATGGCAAGCATGCTGGCGGGCGTCATTGACGGCGGCACGGGCTGGCGCGTGCGGCAACTCGGCTACCGGATGCCGGCGGGCGGCAAGACCGGCACGACCAACGACTACCACGACGCGTGGTTCGTCGGCTTCACGCCGAGGCTCGTGGCCGGCGTCTGGGTCGGGTTCGACCAGCCGCAGCCGATCATGCGCAACGGGTACGCCGGCGACGTGGCGGTGCCGATGTGGACGGCCTTCATGAAGGCCGCCACGAAAGGCCACCGCGCGTCATGGCTCACGGCGCCGGCCACGCTGACCAACGTCGAGATCTGTCGCCTCAGCGGCCTGCGGGCAGACGAGGGCTGTCGCGCGGTGCAGAGCGTGCGCGACGACGGGTCGATCGAGGAGCGCTCGACGGTCTACTGGGAGCACTTCGTGCGCGGCACGGCGCCCGTCGACACGTGCGACCTGCACGACCGGGAGACATTTCTCCGCCGTCTCGCCGGGTGGTTCCGTCAGTAGCGGGCTCGGGGATCATTCGTGGTCCCCGGTCCATGACCCTACTATCCACGACCATACCCGCCACCCACTCCCCACTACCCACTCCCCACTCCCCACTACCCACTCCCCACTACCCACCGCCCACTCCCCACTCCCCACTCCCCACTACCCACTCCCCACGCCCCCCTCGATCCATAATCCCCCATGCCTTTCCGCGACCTTGCCGGCCATCGTCCCGTGATCGGCCTGCTGACGCGGGCGATTGTGCGGGGGACGTTGCCGCCGACGCTGCTGTTCGACGGCCCGCCCGGCGTGGGGAAGTGGCAGGTCGCGCAGGCCGTGGCCGCGGCCGTGAACTGCCTGGCCCCCATCGTGGCCGCGCGCGCGGAGGACGGGTCCGGTGAGGAGGGGGCGGCGGGCAGCGAAACCCGGATCGATGCCTGCGGGACCTGCAAGTCGTGCGACCGCATCGCCCGCGGCGTGCATGTGGACGTGCTGGCGCTCGAACCCGACGAGAAGTCGTCGATCAAGATCGACCCCGTCCGCGAGGTGCTCGAGCGCTGCAACTTCCGGCCGTTCGAAGGGAAGCGCCGCTTCGTGCTGATCCGCGATGCGGAGATGCTCGAGCCCCAGGCCCAGAATGCGCTCCTCAAGTCGCTCGAGGAGCCGCCCGCCTCCACCGTCTTCATTCTCGTCACCTCCGTGGCCGGCGTCCTGCTGCAGACCGTGCGATCGCGCTGCATGCGCCTCCGCTTCGGGCGCCTGACGGAGGACGAAGTCACCGGTGTGCTCACGCGTGACTACGCGATCGCGCCGGCGGAGGCGCGCGCGGCCGCGGCGCTGGCCGACGGCAGCATCTCGCGCGCGCTGGCGCAGAGCTCCGAGGACCTCGCCGAGGTGCGCCAGACCGCGCAGGCGTTCCTCGCTCAGATCGTGGGGTCGGACGATGTGCGGCAGAAGCTCGAGGTGGCGAAGCTGCTGATCGGCGCGAAGCCCGAGCGCACGCGCGAGGAGGTGGCCATCGTGCTGCGTGCCGCGCAGTCGATGTTGCGCGACCTCGAGGTGATCCACGCCGGGGCGGATCTACGCGTCCTGGCCAACCCCGACCTGCAGGACAGCCTCACGCGCCTGACGCGCGGCGCGGGCGGCGACCGCGCCCGCCGGGCGTTCCAGTCCGTGGACCGCGCCCTCATGGCCCTCGACCGCAACGCCGGCTCGAAGGTCGTGGCGGAGTGGCTCGCGATGCAGATCTGACGGACTGCGGCCGGCAGAGGGCGATCGGCTGTCGGCGATCGGCTTTCAGCGTCTGCCTCCCGACCGCCGACAGCTGATAGCCGAGAGCTGATCGCAGTACAATCGTCGGATGCCTCTGCCCCGCGTGGCCATGACCGTCGGCGACCCGGCCGGCATTGGCCCCGAGATCGCGGCCCGGGCCGCGGCCGACCCGCGCGTGCGGGAGGTCTGCGAGCCGGTCGTGTATGCGCCGCCCCCGGGCGTGCGCGTCGAGACGGGCGTCGTGTCGGCGGAGGCGGGCCGCGCCGCGTACGACGTGATCGTGCGGGCGGTCGAGGACGCGCGTGCCGGCCGGGTCGCGGCGATCGCCACGGCCCCCATCAACAAGCTCGCGTTTGCGAAGGCCGGGCTGCCATGGAAGGGCCACACCGATCTGCTGGCGCACCTGTGCGGCGTCGACGAGGTGGCCATGATGTTCCACGCGCCAACGCTGGCCGTGGTCCTGGCCACCGTGCACATCCCGCTCGCCGACGTGCCGCGCCAGCTGACCCGCGCGCGGCTCGGGAGCACCCTTCGGCTCACCGCGCGCGCGCTGCCGCGGTTCGGCGTGGCGAAGCCGCGCATCGCCCTGGCGGGGCTCAACCCGCACGCGGGTGAATCGGGGCTGCTCGGCGTCGAGGACGAGACGGTGCTGACGCCGGCCGTGGCCGACGCCCGCGCCGAGGGCCTCGACGTCACCGGACCGATTCCCGCCGACACCGTGTTCGTCCGCGCCGTGCGCGGCGAGTTCGACGTGGTCGTGGCGTGCTACCACGACCAGGGGCTGATTCCCGTGAAGCTGCTGGCCTTCGGCGAGGCCGTCAACGTGACGCTTGGCCTGCCCATCGTGCGGACCTCCGTCGATCATGGGACGGCGTTCGACATCGCGGGGCGCGGCGTGGCGGACGCGGGCAGCTTCGTGCATGCTGTGCGGCTGGCGGCGCGGCTGGCCGCGGCCGGAGGGGCGCCGTGAGCGCGGCGAAGAAGGACGCGGCCGCCCGCGAGGCGCGGGAGAAGGCCGAGACGGTCATCGCGGAGAACCGCAAGGCCCTGCACGATTACCACATCCTCGAGACGTTCGAGGCGGGCATCATGCTGCTCGGCACCGAGGTGAAGGGGATCCGCGAGGGCAAGGCGAACCTGCGCGACAGCTACGCGCGCGTGGACAAGGGCGAGGTGTGGCTCCATAACGTCCACATCAATCCGTACAGCCACCGCGGGTACGTCGATCACGACCCGCGCCGCAAGCGCAAGCTGCTGCTGCACCGGACCGAGATCCGCAAGCTGATCGGCAAGACGGCCGAGAAGGGCCTGACGCTGGTGCCGCTGCGGATGTACTTCAAGGGCGGCCGCATCAAGGTGGCCATCAGCCTGGTCAAGGGCAAGCAGGCGCACGACAAGCGTGAGACGATCCGGCGGCGCGAGATCGATCGCGAGACGCGCGCCGCAGTCAAGGAGCGGAAACGATGACGGGACGGCGGGGGATCATTCTGGCCGGGGGATCCGGCACACGGCTCTATCCGGCGACGCAGGCCCTGTCGAAGCAGCTCCTGCCGATCTACGACAAGCCGATGATCTACTACCCGCTCAGCACGCTGATGCTGGCGGGCGTGCGCGACATCCTGATCATCTCGACGCCGCGTGACACGCCCGTGTTCGAGCAGCTGCTCGGCGACGGCCGCCAGTGGGGGCTCCGGCTGCAGTACGCGGTGCAGCCGCACCCGGGCGGCCTGGCGCAGGCCTTCATCATCGGGGCTGATTTCGTCGGGACGTCGCCGTCGGTGCTGATCCTCGGCGACAACCTGTTCTACGGGCATGACCTGCCCGAGCGGCTGGCCTCGGCCGGCCGGCGCGCGGATGGCGCGACCGTGTTCGCGTACCACGTCACCGATCCCCAGCGGTACGGCGTTGTGGCCTTTGATGCCGAGGGCCGCGCGACGTCGATCGAGGAGAAGCCCGCGAAGCCGAAGTCGAGCTTCGCCGTCACCGGCCTCTACTTCTACGATGGCCGCGCGGTGGAGCTGGCCGCCGGCCTCACGCCGTCCGCGCGCGGCGAGCTCGAGATCACGGACCTCAATCGCCGCTATCTCGAGGCAGACGCGCTGTCGGTCGAGGTGATGGGCCGGGGCTACGCGTGGCTCGACACGGGCACGCACGCGTCCCTGCTCGAGGCCAGCCAGTTCATCGAGACGATCGAGCGCCGGCAGGGGCTGAAGATCGCCTGCCCCGAGGAGGTCGCCTTCCGTCTGGGCTTCATCGACGCGGCGCAGCTCGAGGCGCTGGCGGTGCCGTTCGGGCCGTCGAGCGAGTACGGGCAATACCTGCGAGGGCTGCTGCAGGACCGCGGCTGACGGCGCGGCGATGGAGTTCCTGCTGTTCGTGCTGGCAGCCGTGTGATGAAAACGCACCCTCGCGGACACCTGACGACGCTCGAGCACGAGGCGATCCACATCATCCGGGAGGCCGCGGCGCAGTGCGACCGGCTCGTCCTGCTCTTCTCCGGCGGCAAGGACTCGATCGTGCTGGCCTGGCTCGCACGCAAGGCGTTTCATCCCGCCCCGGTGCCGTTCCCACTGCTGCACATCGACACCGGCCACAACTTCCCGGAGACGCTGGCGTACCGGGACGAGTTCGTCGAGACGCTCGGGGGCCGGCTGGTCGTGCGGCGTGTGCAGGACTCCATCGATCAGGGGCGCGTGGCGGAGGAGACCGGCCCCACCGCGAGCCGCAACGCATTACAGACCGTCACGCTGCTCGACGCGCTGAAGGAACTGAAGGTGGACGCGGCCCTCGGCGGCGCCCGGCGCGACGAGGAGAAGGCGCGGGCCAAGGAGCGCGTCTTCTCGCATCGCAACGCCTTCGGCCAGTGGGACCCGCGGCAGCAGCGCCCCGAGCTCTGGCAGCTCTACAACGGCCGCAAGCAGCCCGGCGAGCACTTCCGCGTGTTCCCGCTCTCGAACTGGACCGAGCTGGACATCTGGCAGTACATCGCCGCCGAGCAGATCCCGATGCCGTCCTTGTACTTCGCGGCCCGCCGGCCCGTCGTGCTGCGCGACGGCATGTGGCTGGCGAAGACGCCCTTCCTTACCCTCCTGCCTGGCGAGACGGTCGAGGATCGGTGCGTGCGCTTCAGAACCATCGGCGATGCCACGTGCACGGGCGCCGTCCTGTCCGAGGCCGCGACGGTGGAGGCCATCATCCAGGAGACCGCGGCGTCCCGCGTGACCGAGCGTGGCGGCCGCAGCGACGACAAGCGCTCGGACGCCGCCATGGAAGACCGCAAGAAGGTGGGCTACTTCTGATGGACGCCGCGCGCGCCTACGCGGACACCGAGCTCCTGCGCTTCACCACCGCCGGGAGCGTGGACGATGGGAAGAGCACGCTGATCGGGCGGCTGCTGTACGACACGAAGACGATCTTCGACGACCAGCTCGCCCAGATTACGGAGGCGAGCCAGCGGATGGGCGAGGACCAGGTCAACCTGGCGCTCCTCACCGACGGGCTGCGGGCCGAGCGGGAGCAGGGCATCACCATCGACGTCGCGTACCGCTACTTCGCGACACCGCGCCGCAAGTTCATCATCGCCGACACCCCCGGCCACGTGCAGTACACGCGCAACATGGTGACGGGCGCCTCCACGTCCGATCTCGCCATCGTGCTGGTCGACGCGCGCAAGGGCGTGCTCAACCAGTCGCGCCGCCACGCCTTCATCGCGTCCCTGCTCGGCATCCCGCACCTCATCGTCGCCGTCAACAAGATGGACCTGGTGGGGTTCGCGCAGGAGGTGTACGACGCGATCGTCGCCGACTTCACGGCGTTTGCGGAGAAGCTGACGGTGCCCGACGTGTCGTTCGTGCCGGTCTCGGCGCGTGACG
Source organism: Vicinamibacterales bacterium (assembly GCA_030680175.1). Lineage (GTDB taxonomy): Bacteria > Acidobacteriota > Vicinamibacteria > Vicinamibacterales > UBA2999 > JAUXWO01. The sequence continues at coordinate 13,299 of JAUXWO010000090.1, read as the reverse complement.
GCGACAACGTCGTGACGCCGTCGGCGCGGATGCCGTGGTATCTCGGCGGGCCCTTGCTGCACCTGCTCGAGACCGTGAAGGTGAGCGGGCGGCGCAACACCATCGACTTCCGGTTCCCGGTCCAGTCCGTGATCCGCCCGCACCAGGGGTTCCGCGGCTATGCGGGCACCGTGGCGTCCGGGGCGATTCGCCCGGGCGCCGAGGTCGTGGCGCTCCCGGCGGGGCTCACGACGCGCGTGCGGTCGATCGAGACGTTCGACGGCCCGCGCGACGAGGCGCGCGCGGGCGACGCCGTGGTGCTCACCTTCGAGGACGAGATCGACATCTCGCGCGGCGACATGGTCGTGCCCACGAAGAACCTGCCCACGACGACGCGCCGGGTGGACGCCTATGTGTGCTGGATGGACCAGGCGCCCATGGCGCCAGGCGCCACGTTCGTCCTGCAGCAGACGACGCGGCAGACGCAGGCGGTCGTGGACCGTATCGAATACCGCGTGGACGTCGACACCCTGCACCGCGCCGAGGCCGAGAGGCTCGGCCTGAACGAGATCGGCCGTATCGCGCTCACGACGAGCGCGCCGCTCTTCGTCGACTCCTACCGTGTGAACGCGGCCACCGGCAGCTTCATCCTGATCGACCCGCACACGCACGTGACCGTGGGGGCCGGGATGGTGCGCGGCGAGGTGCGTGACGTGCCGGGCCGTGCCGGACCCGGCGCCCCCGGCGAGCCCGCCGCCACCGGCCCGGTGTCGGCCAACGTCGTCTGGGAGGGCTGGAACATCGGGCGCGAGGCGCGCGAGGCGCGCAATCGCCATCGCGCCGCCGTCATCTGGCTCACGGGCCTGCCCGGCGCCGGCAAGACGCCGATCGCCCGGCAGGTCGAGGGACTCCTGTTCGCCCGCGGGTGCCAGACGATGCTGCTCGATGGGGATCAGATCCGGCACGGCCTCTGCGGGGATCTCGGGTTCGCGCCCGCGGATCGCACCGAGAACATCCGCCGCGTGGGCGAGGTCGCCCGGCTGTTCTTCGAGCAGGGGGCGATTGTGCTGTGCGCGTTCGTGTCCCCGTACCGGCAGGACCGGGACCGTGCGCGCGCGCTGGTGCCCGATGGCCGGTTCCTCGAGGTGCTGGTGACGGCCGGCGACGAGGTGCGGCGTGCGCGCGACCCGAAGGGGCACTACGCCCGGGCGGACGCCGGCCGGGTCGCCGACTTCACGGGCGTGTCGGCGCCTTACGAAGCCTCAGTGGCGCCGGAACTGGTGATCGACACGGACGGGGCGGGCATCGAGGCGTGCGCGTACCGGATCATCGAGGCGTTGGTGGCGCGTGGGCTGGTACCCGCCGCCCAGGGCGACGATCGCGGCGCGCCGTCGTGAGCCTGCGGGTACAATGAGGACCGGCGGCGGCGGGGCGTCGCCGGAGAGGACATTGTCGCAAATGCGTGTGTTGATCACGGGCGGCGCCGGCTTCATCGGCAGCCATCTGTCCGAGGCGCTTCTCGATGCGGGCCATCAGGTCGCGGTGATCGACGACCTGTCGACCGGGTCGATCGAGAACATCCTGCACCTGAAGGGCCGGCCCGGGTTCGAATCCACCATCGATACGGTCTTCAACGACCAGTTGATGGCGGAGCTCGTCGACCGCGCCGACGTCATCTTCCATCTCGCCGCCGCGGTCGGGGTCAAGCTCATCGTCCAGGAGCCGGTCCACACGATCGAGACCAACGTGCACGGCACCGAGGTCGTGCTGCGGCTGGCGGCCAAGAAGAAGAAGCTCGTGTTCGTCGCGTCGACCTCCGAGGTCTACGGCAAGAGCGTGCACGTGCCGTTCCGGGAGGACGCAGACCTCGTGATGGGCGCGACGTCCCGGCACCGCTGGGCTTACGCCTGCAGCAAGGCGCTCGACGAATTCCTCGCGCTCGCCTACTGGAAGCAGAAGCAGCTGCCCGTCGTGGTGGTGCGCTTCTTCAACACCGTGGGACCACGCCAGACCGGCCAGTACGGGATGGTGCTGCCGACGTTCGTGCGCCAGGCGCTCTCCGGCGAGCCCATCACCGTCTTCGGCGACGGCACGCAGTCGCGCAGCTTCACCGACGTCAGCGACGTCATCGGCGCCCTGCTGAAGCTGATGGTGCTGCCCGCCGCGGTGGGCGAGGTCATCAACGTCGGCAACACCGGCGAGGTGACGATGCGCGGGCTGGCGGAGAAGATCAAGGCGGCGACCGGCAGCGCGTCGGAGATCGTGACGATTCCATACGATCAGGCGTACGAGGCGGGCTTCGAGGACATGCCGCGCCGGCTGCCGGACCTGACCAAGATCCACCGGCTCATCGGGTACGAGCCGAAGATCGCGCTGGACGAGATCATCTCGCGGGTGATTGACTCGGAGCGCGCGCGGCTGGCGGTGACCGGCGGCCGCTGATCCCCGCCCGGGGTCCATCAAGGCCCCGTTTCGCTTCAATTTACAGCCCTTGACAGATCGCCGGGCGCGTCGGACAATGGCGTTCAAATTGTGAACGTACTGGACCCGCGCCGGTACGGTCGAGGCTGGCTCCTGAAACGATTGGGCCGGCCTCTTTGTGCACGCCCACGCCTGGGAGTGAGAGGGCGGATGCCTGTCTTGCTCGCTCGTAAATAGCCAAGAACAAGGGACTTTCGTGTCCAACCGCCCATCCGGCCCGGACGCCCTCTTCCGCGACATGTTCGACCTCGATGGCCAGGTGGCCCTCGTGACGGGCGGACTGGGGCGGCTCGGCAGCCAGTACGTCGCGACGCTCGCGCGCGCCGGCGCGGCCGTGGTGGCCCTTGATGTCTCGCGGACGGTGCCCGGTCACCTGGCCGCGCTCATCGAGCAGGGCCTGCCGATTCGAGTGGAGACGGTCGATCTCGTCGTCCGCGCCGAGGTCGAAGCCGCCGTCGCGGCGTCGGCCGCGAGCCTCGGGACCCCCACGATTCTGGTGAACAATGCCGGCATGGGCGCGTCGCCAGCGGTGCCGGCCGCGGCCGAGACGGGCCCGTTCGAGGACTACCCGGAAGCCGCGTGGGACACGATGATGGACTCGCACCTGAAATCGGCGCTCTTCGCCACGCAGGCGTTCATCCGCCAGTTCCGCGCCGGCGGTCCGGATCGGACCGGCAGCATCATCAACGTGTCGTCGACCTACGGCCTCGTGTCGCCGGATCAGGCCGTCTACGACTACCGCCGCGTGGACGGGGCGCAGTACTTCAAGCCGGTGGGCTACAGTGTCGCGAAGTCCGGGATGCTGAACTTCACGAGGTGGCTCGCGGAGTACGGCGCGCCGCTCGGCCTCCGCGCGAACACGCTCGCGCCTGGTGGCGTGCGCGAAGCCGGGCACGACCCGGCGTTCGTGGCCGCCTACGAGGCACGCACGCCGCTCGGACGCATGGCCACCGACGAGGACTACAACGGCGCCGTGCTGTTCCTCGCCTCGCGCGCCTCGTCGTACATGACGGGCGCCACGCTGGTCGTCGACGGAGGGTGGACGGCGAGATAGATCGGCAGATGCAGAATCTGCTGATCTCGTGATGTGGTGATGTGGTGATCAGATGCGCGACATGTCGGGATCTCGCGAGCTATCTCTTGATCTTCTGATCTTTCGACCTGTCAGCATCGTGCCGAGAGCCGAGAGCCGAGAGCCGAGAGCCGAGAGCCGAGAGCCGAGAGCCGATCGCTGAGAGCTGACAGCCAATATGGGTGAGAAGGATTTCTCTGATCGCACGCTCGCGGCCGACGCGGCGTTGTCGTTCGTGCCGCTGCCGGTGTTCGAGCGCGTGCGGCACATGCCCGGCGACCCGCTGGCGCGCGCGGCGGTGCTGGCCGACCTGTGCCGCCTCAACACGCTCTACATGATCATGCGCGCGGGCTCGGGCCACATCGGGTCCAGCTTCAGCTCGACCGACATCATCACGTGGCTGTGGACCGAGACGCTGACGGCCACGAACAGCCGCGCGGCCGGGAGCGATGTCTACTTCTCGTCGAAGGGGCACGACGCGCCGGCGCTCTACGCGCTGCTCATCGCGCTCGGGAAGCTCGACTTCGACCTGCTCCACAAGCTGCGGCAGATCGATGGCTTGCCCGGGCATCCGGACGTGAGCACACCCTTCATCGCGACCAACACCGGGTCGCTCGGCATGGGGATCTCGAAGGCCTACGGCATGGCCCGCGCGAACCGCTTCGCTGGCCGCACGGGGCGCATCGTCGTCATGACGGGAGACGGCGAGCTGCAGGAAGGCCAGATCTGGGAGTCGCTGCAGCCCGTGGCGAACGAGCGGCTCGCCGAGATCACGGTGGTCGTCGACCACAACAAGCTGCAGTCGGATTCGGCCGTCGCGGCCGTCAGTGACCTCGGCCCGATCGAGGACAAGTTCCGCGCGTTCGGCTGGGAGGTGCGGCGGGGCGACGGGCACGACTTCGCGGCGATCCGAGACGCGTTCGCGCACTTCGCCACCGTCACCGACCGGCCGCAGGTGTTCATCGCCGACACGATCAAGGGCAAGGGCGTCTCCTTCATGGAAGGCCTCGCCTGCGGCGATCAGACGTATCACTTCCACGCCGGCGCGCCGTCGCTCGAGAACTACCTGGCCGCCACCGGTGAGCTCCTCTCGCGGGTCAACACCCGGCTCGAGGCGCTCGGGCAGCCGCCGGTGGAACTGGACCGCGGCCCCCTGCCGGTGCGCACCTCGCCGAAGGCGCCCGAGAAGCTGGTGCTGGCGTACGGCGACGAGCTGCTGGCGATGGCGCGGACGCGGCCCGAGATCGTCGTGATGGACGCCGACCTGCTGTCGGACTGCGGCATCGAAGCCTTCAGGGAAGCGCTCCCCGAACGCTTCATCGAGTGCGGCATCGCCGAGCAGCACATGGTGTCGGCGGCCGGGGGCCTCGCCCTCGGCGGCATGATTCCGGTCGTGCATTCGTTCGCGTGCTTCCTCTCGACGCGCGCGAACGAGCACATCTACAACAACGCCACGGAGCGCCGGAAGATCATCTACACGGCTACGCTCGCGGGCGCCGTGCCCGGCGGGCCCGGCCACTCGCATCAGTCCGTGCGCGACATCTCGGCCATCGGCGCAGTCCCCGGTCTCGTCGCGTTCGAGCCGTGCAGCGAGCGCGAGGCGCGCCTCGCCATCCGCTGGGCGCTCGAGGCGAACGACGCCAGCACCTACCTGCGCTTCGTGAACGTGCCCCTCGACCTGCCGTACCGCGTGCCTGACGACTACACGCTGGAGGTGGGACGCGGCGTCGCGCTGCGCGAGGGCGCGGACGTAGCGATCGTCGGCTACGGCCCCGTGCTGCTCACCGGCGCGTGGCAGGCCGCGGACCTGCTCGCCGCCGACGGGATCAAGGCGACGGTCATCGACCTGCCGTGGCTCAACCGGATCGACGACGCCTGGGTGCGCGATGTCCTCGGGGCGTTCCCGCTCGTCGTGACGCTCGACAACCACTATCTCGAGTTCGGCCAGGGCGTGATGGTCGCCGCGGCGATGGCACGCGCCGGCGTGCACGCGGACGTGGCGCAGGTCGGCCTCACCGACATCCCTGCCTGCGGCGCCAACGCCGACGTGCTGGCGCATCACGGCCTCGACGGCCCCTCCATCGCACGCACCGTGCTCGGCCGCGTGAGACAGCCCGCCACCCCCAAGTGACCTACCCGGACATCGTCCTCCACTGGATCGACGACGCCGAGGTGCCCTCCTCGTCGCCGGACGCCTTCCTCGACAAGCACAGCCCGATCGACGGCCGCCTTCTGGCGCGCGTGGCCAGCGGGGGAAAGCCGGAGGCACGCCGCGCCGTCGACGCGGCCGCCGCTGCGGCGCCGGCCTGGGGCCGTCTCGCGGCGCCGAAGCGCGGCGAGATCCTCGGACGCGCCGCGGCGTTGCTCCGCGCGCGCGAGCAGGCCTTCGGCGAGGTGATCCACGCGGAGACCGGGAAGCCGTGGAAGAACGCCGTGGCGGAAGTCGCGTCCTCCGCGGACCTGGCGCTCTTCATGGAGGGCGAGGGCAGCCGATTCTACGGCAAGACGATGACGACCCCGATCGCGAACAGGAGCGTGCAGACGCTGCGGTCGCCCATCGGGATCTGCGCCGGCATCATGCCGTTCAACAGCCCGCTGGCCGGCATCGCGTGGAAGGTGTTCCCGGCGCTCCTCTGCGGCAACGCGGTCGTCGTCAAGTCGCACGAGCTGACGCCGTACACCGCGATCCTGTTCGGCCAGCTCCTGAAGGACGCGGGCCTGCCGCGCGGCCTCTATTCCGTCGTGCAGGGCACCGGCCCGGAGGTGGGCACACCGCTCGTCTGCGACGACCGTGTCGGGGTCGTCAGCTTCACGGGATCCGCGCCGACGGGCAAGCTGATCCAGAAGCTCGTGAGCGAGCGCGCCGTGCTCGGCAAGGTCTGTCTGGAACTCGGCGGCAAGAACCCGCTCGTCGTGTGTGACGATGCCGACATCGCGCTGGCTGCGGAGCATGCAGTGGCATCCGCGTTTGTGGATGCGGGGCAGCGGTGTGCCTCCGGCAGCCGGCTCATCGTCATGGACGAGGTCTACGACGCGTTCCGCGAGGCACTGCTGGCCAGGGTCGCCGCGTTGAAGGTCGGTTCCGGGCCGGACGATGACTGCGGGCCCGTGATCACGCGCGCCAGCCTGGACCGGCTGCTCGGCGCGGTGCACGGCGCCGTCGCACGCGGCGCGCGCGTACTGGCGGGTGGCCACGCCGTGGACGCCCTCCCTGGCTATTACATGGCGCCCACCGTCCTCGAGGGCGCGGCGCCCGACGACACGGTGTCGCAGGACGAGCTGTTCGGGCCGGTCACGTGCCTCTACCGCGTCGCGGACTTCGACGAGGCCATCACCCTGGCCAACGGCACCGCGTTCGGCCTCACCGGGGCGGTCCACACCCGCAACATGCACCGCGTGCAGGAGTTCATCACGCGTTACCAGGGCGGGCTGGTGTCGGTGAACGGCCCGACCTACGGCGCGGGGCCGCACATGCCGTTCGGCGGCGTGAAGAACTCGGGCAACGGCTTCCGCGAGCCGGGCACGGAGTCGCTGGACGTCTACACGGAGTGGAAGACCGTGGTGATCAACCACGATCCTGGAAAGGCGCGATGACCACCCTCCTGGCCTCGTCCGCGCGCAAGACGCCGAAGAGCGGCAAGCGGCGTGTCTGCTTTCCGATCACGAGCCGGGCCTACTACGGCCGCAGCCAGCTCCTGATCCGGATGCTGCACGAGCACCCCGGCATCGAGCTCGAGCTGATGCTCGGCGGGGCGATCCTGCTCGACAAGTACAGCCGCCACATCGCGGAGGACATCGAGGCGGGCGGGTTCGCGATCTCGGGCTCCTACTTCAACGTGATCGAAGGCGGGAATCACGTGGCGATGGCCAAGACCGCGTGCCTGACGGCGCTCGAGTTCACCAACGGCCTGCACTCGATCGACCCGGACGTCGTGATCATCTGCGGCGACCGCTTCGAGCAGCTGGCCATCGCGATGGCGGCGGCCTACCTGAACATCACCCTCGCGCACATCGAGGGCGGGGACGTCACGGGCAGCATCGACGAGAGCGTGCGGCACGCCATCACCAAGCTCGCCCACCTGCATTTCGTCACGAACGAGGACGCGCGGCAGCGGGTGCTCCGGATGGGCGAGGACCCCGACTACGTCTTCAACACCGGCTCGCTCGATGTCGAGCTGGCCGCGCGCGTGGAGACGGACGTGACGTCGGCGCAGGTGAACGCCTACGGCGTCGGGCACGCCGTGAACCTTGACGAGCCGTTCCTGATGGTGCTGCAGCATCCGGTGACGACCGAGCGCGACAACCGCGCACACCTCGAGACGACGCTGCGCGCCGTGGCGTCGCTCGGGATGCCGGTGATCTGGTTCTGGCCGAATCCCGACGCCGGCACGGGCGAGATGTCCGAGATGCTGCGGCACATGCGCGAACAGCACGCCGAGCTCACCAGCCGCATGCGCTTCATTACGAACGTGCCCGCCGACGAGTTCGTCGCGCTGCTCCGGCGCACGGCCTGCCTCGTCGGCAACTCCTCGGCGGGGATCAAGGAGTGCTCCTACCTGGGGACGCCGGTCGTGAACATCGGTGGGCGGCAGCAGGGGCGGCTGAGTGGCGATCACGTGGCCCATGTGGGCTACGACGCGGACGCGATTCGCGGCGCGATCGCCCGCCAGATCGCCGCGGGCCGTGTTGCCTCGTCAAGCCTCTACTTCCGGCCCGACACGAGCCAGCAGATCGTCGACGTGATCGCGGGCGCCGAGCTGTACACGCAGAAGCGGTTCCACGAGTCGTGAGTCGCTGGTCACTAGTTGTTAGTCAGTAGTCACTAGTTGTTAGTCAGTAGTTATTAGTTGTTAGTTCAGTAGTCACTAGTTATTAGTCAGTAGTTATTAGTTGTTAGTCAGTAGTTATTAGTCACTAGTTGTGAGTTCTGAGTTCCCAAGACCCCGGGATCGGGACACAACCAAGAACTAATAACTAATAACTAATAACTAAGAACTAAAGAACTAAGAACTAAGAACTAGAAGCTAAGGACTAAGGACTAGAGACTAAGAACTTCACAGCTCACTACCGCATGCAGTCGCCGCAACGCCTGCTCTCGATCGACGCGCTCCGGGGCGCGGCGGCGATCGGCGTCGTGCTCTACCACACGAACGCGATTCCCGGGGTCGACCGGAGCCTCCTGTGGGGCGACGCGCTCGACAGCCTGATGTTCCTCGGCAAGTGGGGCGTCTGGCTCTTCTTCGTCATCTCCGGCTTCTGCATCCACATGCAGTGGGTGCGCGCGCAGGTCGTGCCGGGGGCACGGCCGCTCGAGTTCGGCGACTTCTGGCGCCGGCGCATCCGACGGCTCTACCCGCCATATCTCGTCACGCTCGTCTTCTACGTCTGGATCCGCTTCGCCGACGGCAGCCTGCAGTGGGACGGGCTGTCGGCGTGGAAGATCTTCCTGCACCTGTTCATGCTGCAGAACCTGGACCCTCAGGCGCTGGCGGCGATGAACAACGTCTACTGGACGCTTGCGGTGGAGGAGCAGCTCTACCTGCTCTACTTCGCGTTCCTCGCGGTCCGGCAGCGGTGGGGATGGGGCGCGGCGCTGGGGCTCGCGGCGGGCGCGCGGCTCGGATGGTTCGTGCTGGCCTTCGCGCTGAACCGCGCCTTCGACATCCAGATCGTCGTAACGCAGGCGGCCATGGCGCAGTGGGTGGTCTGGGTGCTGGGCGCGCTGAGCGTGGAGGCCGCGTGGGGGCTGGTGCGGCTGCCGGCCGCGGCGCGCAACATCTCGATCGGCGGCGTCATCATGGGCGTGGCCAGCCTGCTCGTGTGGGCGCAGAACTACTGGCTCGGTCCCGGCCTGCTGAACGATGTGATCTGGCTCACCGCGGACGTCGTGTGGGGTGCGGGGTTCTTCGTGCTGGTGAACTGGGCCGTGACGCGTGAGCAGCAGGCGGCCGGCGCCGTCCTGCCGCGCAGCGTCCTGTGGCTGGCCGGCGTCGGGCTGTTCTCCTATTCGTTGTACCTGACGCACGAGATCGTGGAGTGGCGGCTGTGGCCGCCCGTGGCCGAGTCGCTGGTGGCCTCCGGCTACGCGCTGCCGCACATCGTCGTCGCGAGCGGGCTGCTGGCGGCGTGCCTGCTGTTTGGCTGGGTGTTCTTCCAGTTCTTCGAGAAGCCGTTCCTGAGCCGCTCACGGATCGCGGTGTCTGGTCTGGCGTCGGCGGTCGCCCGATGAGGCCCGGCGTCGCGACGGAGGCGATGTTGGCCGCGGCCATCGCCGCCGCGTTCAGCGTGTGGAGTCTCGTCATCCAATCGCCGGCGAGCGTCATCGTCTGGGACGCCGTGCAGTACCTGATGATGGCCGGGCAGCTTGCGGCCGGGCAGGTGGTGGCGGCCGAAGCGCCGTACGTCTACCGGCTGGGCACGCCGTGGCTCGTGGCGCAGTTCTGGCCAGACGATCCGATGCGCGGCTACTTCCTGATCAACACCGTGTGTGCGTGTGCGATCGCCGTGGCGCTCACCGTGTGGCTGCGTCAAGGCGTCGAGCGCATGGCGGTGCGCCTTGGTCTCGTGGCGCTCTACGCCGCCGCGTGGCACGGTCCCATCCGCTACACGCACTACAACCCGGCCTACGTGGACCCGCTGTTCCTGCTGCTGGTGCTGGCCGGGCTCGCGGTCGCCTCCACGCTGCGCGACGAGGCCACCCCGGCGAAGATCGCCCTGCTGACCCTCCTCACGATCGCCGGCACCCTTGTCAGGGAGACGATGCTGCTCGTCCCCGTGGCGGCGCTGTTCGTGAGGAATCCGCTGCCGTTGCCGGGTGTGGATGCGGACGGCGGACCAAGGGCGTTTCCCGTCGCGGTGCTGATCCCCATCGTGGCCGGCGTCGCGGCCCTGACTTTCACCTTCGCCGTCGTCGAAGCCGACACCACACGCAACTACTTTGCCGCCGCCGCTCAGTGGATTCGGAAGCCGCCGACCTCGTACCTGCTGGCGTGGTTCACGGCGTATGGCCCCGTCGTGGCCGTGCTGGTCTTCGACTGGCGCGCCGTCGCGCGCGACCTCGCCACGCGGCAGCACCTGCTGGCCTACCTCGGCATGTGCACGGTGCTGGCGTACTTCGGCGGATCCGACACCGAGCGGTTCCACTTCTGGGCGATGCCGGTCGTCTACCTGCTCCTCGGGCGCGCGGTGGAGCGCCGGTGGCCCGTGTTGCGCGGGACGATGATCGCCGGCGGCCTGGTGGTGGTGCAGGCCGTGGCGTCACGCGTCTTCTGGGCGATTCCCGACACGAACCTCGAGGGCCCCGCGCTCGGCGACGCGCCCGGGATCGTGGCACGCCTCTACGGTGTGGTCGACCGGTTGCTGGTGATCGAGCACTTCCATTGGAACCTGTGGTCCAGTTTCGGCAGCCAGCCGTTCAAGCTGCTCCGGCTCGGGATGTACGTGGGGGTGACGGCCTGCTTCGTGTGGGCGATGTCGCGGCGGGCGCGGACGGTGGCCGCGTGACGAATCGCATGAGCCTCGCGGCGGGTGTGACGATCTACTGGATCGCGGTCGCGGTGCTCGTGGTGTCGTCGCTGGCGCGCACGGATGGCGTCCTGGTCTATCCGCTGGACGATGCGTACGTGCACATGGCGATGGCGAAGCACGCGAGCCAGCAGGGCGTGTGGGGGGTGACCGCCGAACGCTTCGCGTCGGCCTCCTCGTCGCCGCTGTGGACCGGAATGCTGGCGGTGGCCTACGCCGTCAGCGGCGTCCGCGACCTGACGCCGCTCCTCCTGAACCTCGTGGCCGGCACGGCCGTCGTCGTCTCGTTGCACCGGGTGTTCATGCTCGCGGGGCTCGGGCCAGGGCTGGCACTGGCGATGCTGCTCGTGACGCTGGTCGCGGGGACGTTGCCGACGCTCACGCTGCTCGGGATGGAGCACACGCTGCACATCCTCGTGACGCTGTGGTTCGTCGTCCTCGGCGCCCGTCTCATGGCGCAACGCGAGGTGACGCCGGCGGACGTGGTCCCGGTCGCCGTGCTGGCCGGCGTGCTCACGCTGACACGCTACGAGGGGCTGTTCGCCGTCGCGGCGGTCGCGGGCGCCCTGCTGCTCGCGCGGCACTGGCGGACGGCGTCGGCCGTCGGGCTGGCCGGGCTGGCGACGGTGCTCGCGTACGGCCTGTGGTCGCAGTCGCAAGGCGGGTTTCTGCTGCCGAACTCGGTATTGCTCAAGGGGGTGGCGCCGGCGACGTCACTCGAGTCGGTGGTGAAGACCGCGGTCTTCTGGCGGGCCTTGACGGGCCTGGCCACTTACACGCACCTCGCCTTCCTCGTGGCCGCCGTGCTGGGGCTGTTCGTCGCCTCGCGCCCCTCGTCCGAGCGGACGCGCGAGCATGGCGCCGTCGCGTTCGCGTTCGTCGCGTGCGTGCTGCTGCACCTGCAGTTCGCGCGCGTCGGGTGGTTCTACCGCTACGAGGCGTACCTGATCGTGCTGGGGCTCGTGACCGTGGCGATGCTCGGCGCCGCGATGGTGCCACGCTGGCGCCAGGACCTGCGCGCGGCGCCCGTGCAATTGGCCGCGGCTGTCACGCTGGCCGCGGTCGTCGCTTTTCCCCTGCTGTGGCGGGGCGTCACGGCGTTCCGGCAGACGCCGGCGGCGGTCAGCAACATCTTCGAGCAGCCGTACCAGGCGGGCACGTTTCTTCGCGAGTATTACCCCGGCCGCCGCGTGGCGGTGAATGACGTCGGCGCCGTCGGCTACCTCGCCGACGTGGCGCTCCTCGATGTCTGGGGGCTGGCGTCCATCGAGACCGCGATGCTGAAGCGGCAGGGGGCGTTCACGACGGACGCCCTCGAGGCGATGGCGCGACGCGACGGCGTCGAGGTCGCGGTGGTGTATCCGACGTGGCTCAACGAGTACGGCGGCGTGCCGCCAAGCTGGGAGCGTGTCGGCGAATGGGCCGTGGCCGACAACGTCGTGCTCGGGGAGAACCAGGCGGTGTTCTACGCCGTGGCGCCCGGCGCGAGGGAGCGGCTGGTGGCCAGCCTGGCGGCGTACGCGCCGCGGCTGCCGAAGCGTGTGATTCAGCGGGGGGCGTATCTCGACGCACCCTGATGCCGGCCGCGCGGGTCACGCCACGCTGGCGCGATTCGAGTGGGTTCTGGCGTGCGGCATTGCCCTGCTGGCCGTGGCCTGGGCCTGGCGCATCCAGACGTACCAGGTCTTCCGCCTGTGGGACTCGGACGAGTACTTCCTGATGGCCGAGCAGCTGGCGGCCGGCACGGCGGTGACCGCCGCGACGCCCTTCGCCTTCCGCCTGCTCACGCCGTGGCTGGCGGCCCAGTGCTGTCCGGGCGACATCCAGGCCGGCTTCCTGATCGTCAATCTCGCCGCCGGCCTCGTGACGGCGCTGCTCCTGGTGGCGTGGCTGCGCCTGTTCATCGCGCGGCCGCATGTGCGCCTGCTGCTCGTGGCGGTCTTTGCCTTCCAGTGGCTCGCGCCGCTGCGGTTCGCGTTCTACTACCCGGCCTACGTGGACCCGCTGTTCCAGGCGCTGATGCTCGGCGGCCTAGTGCTCGGACATCACCTGTGGATGCGTCCGTCGACCGCGCTCGGGATGGCCTATGTCGGCGTCGTCATGCTGGGCACGCTGGCGAGGGAGATGATGCTGCTGGTGCCGGCGGCGGCCGTGGCCGGCGTGGCGGTGGCGCGCGGGCCGCGCGATGCCGCGGCGTGGCGGTGGCCGGTCGCGGCCGTGATGGCCGGCGGCGCGGTGTTCGC
>JAUXWO010000088.1 GCA_030680175.1 Vicinamibacterales bacterium | reverse complement strand
CCCACGCCCCACGACCCACGTCCCACGTCCCACCAACCCACGAACCCACGACCGACTACCCACTACCCACGACCCACTACCCACTACTCGCCCACGCCTCCCGGAGATCCGCCATGTCCCTGACCCGTCGAGACTTTCTTGCCACCTCGTCCGTCGCCATTGCCGGCCTCGCCGTGTCGCGCCTGCCGGCGTGGGCGCAGCCGGCCGCGCCCCTCGTCACCGCGTTCACCGAGGTCCGCCGCGGCGTCGGCATGTTCACGGCCACCGGCGGCACCATCGGGTACCTCGTGAATGCCGACGGCGCCGTCGCGGTCGACAGCCAGTACGCGCCGAACGCGGAGATCTGCGTGAAGGGGCTGCGCGAGCGGGCGCCCAAGGGCATCGACATGCTCATCAACACCCACCACCACGGTGATCACGTGGGCGGCAACCAGGTGTTCCGCAGCGCGGTGCGGCGCATCGTCGCTCACGAGAACTGCCTGGCCTGGCATCGCAAGACGGCGCAGCAGGCCGGCACGGAAGGACAGACGTCGTTTGCGGATACGACGTTCACGGACACGTGGAAGGCGGATTTCGGCGACGAGACGATCCATGCGCGCCACTACGGCCCGGGACACACGAGCGGCGATGCGGTCATCACGTTCGAGCGGGCGAACATCGTGCATGGCGGCGACCTGTTGTTCCGTCGCGTCCACCCGTTCATCGATCGTCCGGCCGGCGCGTCGATCGCCAACTGGGTGCGGACGCTCGAGAAGGTCGCGAGCGCGGGCAGCGCCGACACGATCTTCATCTTCGGCCACGGCAAGGACGGCGTCGTGCAGGGCACGCGCGAGGATGTGACGTACTTCCGGAACTACCTGCAGGCCGCGCTGGATCACGCGGTCACGGGCGTGAAGGCGGGACGGTCGAAGGAGGAGGTGACGGCGCTGGCCGCGCTGCCCGGCTTCGAAGACGTCGCCGCCCTCGGCGCCCGGCTCAACATGGCCGCCGTGCTCGGCGTCGCCTTCGACGAGGCGAGGGGTCTGGCACCGTGACACGCAGATCGGTGCGGTTTCTGCCACCTGTGCGGCAGCCCTCCCGAAGGGAGGCTGCCTGGGCTGGTGGCAGAAACCGCACCGTTTAACGTGTCACGGTGCCAGACCCCTCCGGGAAGAGGCGGGCGAAGTTGCCGCCGAAGATGCTCGCCTGCACTCCGGCATCAGCGCCGATGGCGTCGAGCGCCGCTTTCTGGCTCGTGTGGACGTCCTTGTTCCACCCGCGCGGGAAGAACGACGAGTCGGTCCCGAACAGCAACCGTTCGGGGCCGGCCACGTCCAGCGCCGTCGCGAACACCCGCTCCAGCGTCAGCCCCGGGTGGTACTTCATCCACCGATTCGAACTCGACGTGTCGAGGTACACGTTCGGACAGAGATCCGCCACGAGCAGCGCCTCGTGGAAGAGGCCCGCGCCGAAGTGCGGCACGATGAAGGGCAGCGCCGGCCACTTCGAGGCCAGTTGATTGACGCCGAGCGGGTGCCCCATGCCGGCGTCGAACACGCTCGGCAACCCCAGCCGCTTTCGCACGCCCACCGACAGCGCGCCGCAATGCACGAAGATCGCGGTCCCGGATCGCGACGCGGCGGCCTCGACCACGGCGTGGACCTGCGGATCGCGCAGCGAGTACCGCTGCATCGCCGGGAAGAGGCACATCACCCGCAGCCCCTCGTCGAACGCCAGCCCCGCCCGCGACACCGCATCGTCGGTCGTCGGGTCGAGCATGAAGTACCCGACGAAGCGCGAGGGGTGGCGCGCGACGGCCGCGGCGACCGAGGCTTCATCGCCGGGCACGCTGGCGATGAGCGCGGACCGGCCCACGCCGTGCGCGTCGAGATCGGCGACCCAGCGATCGGCCAGCGCCTCGGCCGAGGCCGCGCCTTCCCAGCCGAGCCGTTCGAGCACCGACGCCACGCGGCCCTCCTCGGGCAGCCTGAGTTGCGCGCCGAGCGCGCCGAAGAAGCGCGGCGAGAAGAAATGGACGTGGGCGTCGTGGATCATGAGCGGGCCTCGTGGCTCACCAACTGCGCACTGCGTTTGTACCACACGGTCAGCAGGACCGCACCGCAGACGATCAGCCCCCCGGAGAGGCCCCACCAGAGGCCGATCACGCCGAGGCCGAGTGGGAAGCAGAGCCAGTAGCCGAGCGGCAGCCCGAACAGCCAGTGGCCCGCGAAGTTGGTCACCATCGGCGTGCGGGTGTCGCCGAGCCCGCGCAGGGCGCCGGTGGCGACGGCCTGCAGCCCGTCGAAGAGCTGGAACACGGCCGCCACGAACAGGAGCGACGCGCCGAGCGCCAGCACCGCGGCGTCGCGGGAGAAGAGGCCGATCAGGAAGCGCGGTGCCACGAGGAACAGCACCCCCGTCATCGCCATGAAGCCGACGCCGAGGAGGATCGCCGTCCACCCGGCGCGTCGCGCGCCCTCGAGGTCGCCGGCGCCGATGCGGTTGCCGACACGCACCGCCCCGGCCGAGGCCACCCCGAGCGGGACCATGAAGGCGAACGCGGCGATGTTGAGCGCGATCTGATGCGAGGCGCTCGACACCGGATCGATCTGCCCGGCCAGCGCCGTGGCCGCGGCGAACACCCCGATCTCGAGTGTGACCTGCGAGGCCGCCGGGAACCCCAGTGTCACCAGGCGCCGCAGCCGCACCATGTCGAGCCGCCAGATCACGGCGGGCAGGCCGCTCTTCCGCCAGCGGTCGTACACCAGCACCGCGACGAACAGCACCACCAGCATGTAGACGCGCGAGACGAACGTCGCCCACGCCGCGCCTGGCACGCCCATGGCCGGCATGCCGAGATGGCCGTAGATGAACATCCAGTTGCTGACGATGTTCACGACGTTCGCCGAGATGAGCGCGAACATCACGGGCGTGACGATGTGCATGCCCTGCAGGTAGCGGCGGAACGCGGCGTAGAGCAGCAGCGGCAGCGTGCTCCAGAGCACGACGGCGAAGTAGCCCTGGAGCGGCGGCATCACCTCTGGATGGAAGCCGAGCGACGGAATCGCGAGCAGCACCACCACGCACACGAGCATCAACGGGACGGTGACCAGCACCGCGAGCCAGATGCCCTGCACGAGCCAGCGATGGCACTCGTCGACATCGCCGGCGCCGTAGGCCTGCGAGACGAACGTGTCGAGCCCGAGCAGCAAGCCCATGCCGAAGACGGCAAACGCCATGTGCAGCGACGTGCCGATGCCCGTCGCCCCGATCGCGGCCGGCCCGAGCGGGCTCACCATCAGGGTGTCGACGATGCCCATGCTCATCCAGCCGAGCTCGGCGAGCACGACCGGCACAGCGAGCCGAAGCATCGGTTTCAGTTCAGCGCGGAAGGACATGGCGCAGCGTCACACACACGAAGATCGCAAACCTCACGAGGGCCGTGGGAAAACATCAAGGATAGCTGAGCTTGGCCATCCCCGCCCTCGTTATGATGCGGCGCAGGTGGGTAGTGGGGGGTGGGTCGTGGGGGGGGGGAAGGTAGTGGGTAGTGGGTAGTGGGTAGTGGGTAGTGGGTGGTGGGTCGTGGTGGTGGGTCGTGGTAGTGGGTCTGCAGTGAGGAAGCGGGACTCCACGCCCTCACGCCCCCGCCCCCCACTACCCACTCCCCACTCCCCACTACCCACTACCCACTACCCATTCTTCACCACCCTGCGCCGCGGCTGGCCTTCGGGAGCTTGATCCGCCCTTCGGGGTCCACGATCGCGGCGAGCGTGCGGCGCACGCGGTCCTGATACATCGTTGGGCCGATGCCGACTCCACGGCTGGGGACCATGTAGGGGCGGCCGAACGACGGGTAGATCGACGGCCGGTAGAACAGATCGACCGTGCCCATCGCCCCGTGCAGCGCGACCTTGAACTCGCGCAGCGTCTTCCGCTTGCCGCCGTCGGCGACGACCTCCACCGGTGAGCGGAACTTGAAGTACAGCACGTGGTTGCCCGCCTTGATCTCGTGCACGTCGGACCAGGGGACTGACGCGACCGGACGCAGTCCATCGAGACACCCGCCCCATGCGCGCCAGAAAACCGTGGCATCGGCGTCCGGGAAGTCCGGCGGCGGATCGCGACGGAGGCGCGGTGGCGCGGGCAGGTGCGCGAACGCCGTCTCCTCGAACCGGTAGACGTGGATGCCCTCGCGATCGAACGCGGTGAGGAAGAACCGCCGCCCGTCCACGTCGTAGAGCGTGGCACTCCACACCAGCGCCCCGCCGGCGTCGAACACGCGCCGAATCTCGTCGCGGGCGCGATCGCCGTCTTCACCGAGGACGATCAGCTGCCGCGCGAGGATCGCGCGCGCGGGCAGGTTGCGTGGATCCAGGTCGAGCGCCCGCTCGGCCAGCGTCAGCGCCGCCTCGTTCAGGTCGGCCAGCGCCTCGGTGTGGGCCGAGAGCGTCGCATCGAACCCCTCCCACCAGTCCGTGCGCGGGCGCGTGACGTTGAGCGCCTGTGCGTCCGTGGCCAGGCGATAGCTGGCCGGGCTGAGCTGGGCGGGATCGCAGGTGAGCGGCTGCGCCGCGACGCCCCCCGCCGAGGACAGCAGCAGTCCGAGAACGACCCCGACGGTGGACACGCGCACCATGATCACCCCTCCTGAACGTGCCAGGGGCAAACGGCATGCCGAAGGAGGGGAGCGGGTGGGTAGTGGGGGGTGGGTAGTGGGGAGTGGGGAGTGGGGAGTGGTACGGGGGTTGCTGGCTCGCCGCGCCATGGGGAGTACGACTTCGTTTCGCGACCTCGAGGTCTGGCAGTTGTCGATGCAACTGGTGGAAGACGTGTACAAGGTGACGCGATTGATGCCTCGCGAGGAGTTCGATCTGCGTCGGCAGATCCGGCGCGCGGCGGTATCGATCCCGGTCAATGTGGCGGAGGGATGGCGACGGAGGTCCCGCCTCGCCTATCGGAACCACGTGTCAATCGCCCTCGGCTCACAAGCTGAACTCGAGACCGAATTCGAGATCGCGGCACGCATCAACGCGCTTCCCGTCGACGTCTATGCCGACGTTCTGAGCCGCGCCGGAAGCGTGGGACGCATGCTGACGAGACTTCACCAGAGGCTGTCCGAGGAGGTAGTGGGTAGAGGGTAGTGGGTAGTAGGTAGTAGGTAGTAGGTAGTAGGTTGTGGGTTGTGGTTAGGAGGTCAGATGGGGTAGTTGGTTTCCACCACAACTACCCACTACCCACCACCCATCACGACCCACGACCCATGACCCGCCACCCATCACGGCCCACTACCCACCGCCCACCACCCATCACGACCCACGACCCACGACCCACTCCCCACTACCCACTCCCCACTACCCACTGCCGACGCCCCCTCCTCCTACGGCGTCGGCATCTTCGGCATCTCGCCCGGTGCGAAGCGCGGGAGCATCTCGTCGCGCATCGCCAGGTGATACACCGCGGCCGCGATGGCCATGGCCGACTGCTGGGCGTCGGTCTCGAGCACACGCTCGTACGTGTCGAGGTTCGTGTGCCAGGTGTGGCTGCCGTACTCGATCGTGTCCTGCGCCACGCCGATGCCGGGCAGGCCGGCCTCGTTGAACGACGTGTGGTCGGAGCCGCCGCGGCGGCGGCTGTTGGTGCTCGTGGCACCGGCGAGCCCGTTGCCGGCGAAGGGGGCGACGACGTCGTGGAGGATCGAGGCGGCGCTTGCCGGGCCGAACACGGTCATGCCGCGCGCGCGGCCGGTGCCGCTGTCGATGTTGAAGTACCCGTTGAAGTGCGCATGCGCCGGCAGCGGCTGCTCTGCGGTGCCGAAGTGCTTCTTCACGTACGCCTGCGAGCCGAGCAGCCCCTGCTCCTCGCCGCTCCAGAGCGCCAGGCGGATCGTGCGGCGGGGCTTCACACCCGTCGCCTGCAGGATCCGGATCGCCTCCATCATCACGGCGCAGCCGATCGCGTTGTCCGTCGCACCCGTCGCCGCGTGCCACGAGTCGAGGTGGCCGCCAAGCATCACCACTTCCTGCGCCTTGTCGGTGCCGGGGATCTCGGCGATCACGTTGTACTGCGTGGCCCCTTCCGGGTAGCTGCGGTTGACGATATCGAGTTCGAGCTCGACGGGGTGGCCGCTGGCCATCAGCCGCGCGAGACGGCCGTAGTCCTCGTTGCGCATGACGACGGTGGGCACGGCCTTCGCGACGTCAAACGTTCGGTTGTCGAACGCGCGGATCTGGCCGTGCTCGCGGCCCGCGTCGTTCACGCGTGCGAGCGCACCCGCGTCCACGAGGTGCTGGCTGATCGCGGCCGCCAGGGCCTGTCCCGTGAGCGCGCCCGGGCGCGGGGCGGGGCCGCCGCCGATGCCCGCGGGTGGACCCCCGCCGCCGGGGGGGCGCGACGGGGTGAACTGCGCGCGCGCGTCACCGTCCTCGCGCCGCTTGGCGGGGGGCACCAGCACGAACGGCACCTCGACGGGCGGGGCCAGCATCACGACGCGGCCCTTGATGTCGGCGCGGACGGATGCGAAGTACGCGTCGAGCTCCGCCGCGGTCGGCTGGTCCGGCAGGTTCAGCAGGAGCGTCCGGCCACGCACGGGCCCGTGGGTCCCCGGCGTCCACGCCAGGGCTTCCACGACGAGGGCGTCCTTGACGGGCGCCACGACGTGGACGGCGAGGCGCTCATTGACCCAGCCGGGGTGACCGAAGTCCCACGGATCAAGGTGCGCGTTGGCGAGGCCCCACTCCGTGGTGCGCTTCACGATCCAGTCGCTGGCGCCCTTCAGGTTGGGTGAACCCGTGAGGCGCGGACCGTAGAGATCGGTCAACGCATGCAGCGTGGCCATGATCTCGGACCGCTCCGTGGCCTCGCGGCGGATCTTCCAGAGGATGTCGTGGTCGACGGGCTCCTGGGCGAGGGGAGCGCCGGTCGAGACCAGCAGGGTCAGGGCGGCAACGAGGATCAGACGGGACGCGCGCATGGGAGTCTCCTTCGGAGGGAAGGTAGCACGAGGTGGGTGGTGGGGAGTGGGTAGTGGGTAGTGGGGAGTGGGGAGTGGGTAGTGGGTAGTGGGTCGAGGGGGGCAGCGGGCCAGCTGGTCTTCACTACCCACTACCCACTCCCCACTACCCACTACCTACCACCCACTCCCCACTACCTCCTACCCACTCCCCACTCCCCTCCCCTGATATCATCGTCAGGTTATGCAGATCGCCAAGCCCGCTATCCTCAAGCCCGGTGTCACCCTCGACCAGCTGCCCGGCCCTCGGCCGAGCGACGTCATCACGGCCTCCGCTTCCCGTCTGATCGAGGGGGCGGCGCTCATCTTCTGGGACCCGAAGACGCCCGGCAAGAAGCTCGACGCCATCGATACCGATCAGATCACGCCGGCCGCCGACTGCGTGTCCGAGAGCCTCGAGACGCTCGACGAGCGGTGGAAGGCGGGCTCATTCCGCTACCTGATGCCCGACTTCCGGGCGCGGGTGCACGCGGGCCAGACGTTCGTGATCGCCGGCGACCGGTTCGCGATCGGATCATCGCGCGAGATGAGTCCGGCCGGGCTCAAGGCCATCGCCGAGGAAGTCGGCCTCGAGATGGTGATCATCGCCGCCAACAACATGGGCGACATCTTCCGTCGCAATGCGTTCAACCTCGGCCTGCACGTCGTGCAGAGCCCCGAGGCCGTGGCCGATGCGCAGGATGGCGACCGCTTCACCTTCGATCCGGTCTCGCGCGAGATCGTCAACACGACGCAGGCGAAGACGTACACGCCGGTGCCGCTCAGCCCGAAGGAAGACGAGATCCGCCAGAGCGGCGGCATCTTCGCCGTGGGCCGCCGCGAGTTCCGCGTCGCCACCGAGCGCGCGCCCGAGATCGTGTGGCCCGATGCCGCCACCGCGCGGGGGCTGTCGACGACGCAGCAGATTGTGTGGGCGCACCGGGTGGACAAGGACCAGTCGGTGGCGCCGGGCTCGACCGTGCGCGTCTACGCCGATCTGCTCCCGGCCTCCGACGGCACGGCGCCGTTCTCGATTCACACGTTCAACCAGATCACCGGCGGCCAGTCGATTTTCCCGCGGCAGGCGGCCGTCGCCAACGATCACTTCGTCTTCACCGGCAAGGCCGACGACGACAAGCAGACGGGGATCGGGCGGCAGTTCGCGAAGTTCCACGGCATCGAGAAGCCGTACTACGCCACACCGGGCGACGGCATCTTTCACTTCTACTTCCCCGAACAGGGGCTCGTGCTCCCGGGGCAGTTCATCCCCGGCGCCGACTCGCACTCGCGCGCGTACGGGGCGTACGGCGCCGTCGGCATGGGCGTGGGATCGACGACGCTCGGGTTCGGGTGGTCGACCGGCTACATCTTCTTCACGATGGCGAAGCAGCGCCGCGTACGCTTCACCGGGCGGCTGCTCCCCTGGGTCACCGGCAAGGACATCGTCCTCGAGCTGCTGCGCCGGTGGGGCGCGAAGCAGTCGCAGGGCATGTCGGTGGAGCTGGTCGACGCCGACAAGCAACTGCCGATCGCGTATCGCAACACCATCGCCAACATGATGGCGGAGGCCGAGGCGCTGAACGGCATCTTCGCGCCCGACGAGATCACGTACGCGTGGTATCGCGCGAAGGGCATGACGGAGCTGCCGTACCCGCCGATCGCGTGCGGCGAGGACGCCGTGTTCGACCTCGACGAGGAGCTGGCGCTCGGCGACGTGGCGCCGATGATCGCGAAGCCGTTCTCGCCGGGAAACGCGTTTCCGGCCGAGGAGGTCGCGAAGGAGCGCATCGGCTTCGACAAGGCGATGATCGGATCGTGCACGAACGGCAGCTACGCGGACCTGCTGTCGGCGGCGCTCGTCCTCGTGGCCGCGCGCGGCAAGGGGCTCGACAAGGCGGTGACGGAGCTGGTCGTCTTCCCCGGATCGGGCGGCGTCGGCCGTCTGATCGAGCAGCCGGATCCGCGGCTGGGCGGCGAGTCGATCGCGGAGGTCTTCCGCAGCGTGGGCGGCAAGATCCGCGAGTCGTGGTGCGGCCCGTGCTTCGGCCAGGGGCCGGATGCACTCGTGAAGGGGCAGCGTGCCATCACGTCGTTCAACCGCAACTGGCAGAACCGCATGGGCCTCGGCGGCGAGGGCTACCTGGCCAGCCCCTCGGTCGTGGCCGCCTCGGCGCTCGTCGGCTACATGGCGCCCCCGACCGAACTCGGGCTCGAGTGGGATGCCGATCGATACGGTATTTGAGGACGGGTGGCATCTCGCGACCTGCTGATGTGGTGATGTGATGATCGCAGGTCCGATGTGGGATCACCGACGGTCACCAGATAGATCACCAGATAGATCGACAGATAGATCGACAGATCACCAGATAGATCGCAAGATCATCAGCTAGATCAGACATGAGTACATGGTGACATTCCATCACCAGCTCACCACGTCACGAGATCACCAGATTAGGAATGTCCTGATCTGTCTTCTGATCTATCTATCTGTGTCCCTTCCCGCCCAGTCAGCGGAAGACGCCCTTGTCACCTCTGCCCGCGCCTATGTCTCGGACTTCGAGACGCGGTTCGTCAGCGTGATCTCCGAGGAACGCTCCGAGCAGGATCTGCGGGCGCCGATCGGTGTCGGGTTGGTGCCCTCCACGCTGCGTGGCGTGCCCGGCGGTGGCACCCTCACCGACAACGTCGTCACGACCCAGGAGCGGACGCGCCGCCGGCTTCGCGCCAGCTACATCATCGTGCGCGCGGAGACGGGCCTCGGCTGGATGCCGTTCCGTGACGTCATCGAGGTGGACGGCCGCGCGATTCCCGAGCGGGAGGGGCGGCTGCTCGAGATCTTCGGCGGCCAGGGCCCGGCCGATCTCGAGCAGGCGAGACGCCTGATGGACGAGAGCGCCCGGCACAACCTCGGCGACACGGGCCGCACCCTCAACATCCCCGTGCTGGGCCTCCTCTTCCTCCATCCCGATCAGGCCGGCCGCGTCGCGTTCACGTACGAGCGGGAGGAGCGCGTGGCGCGACGGCAGGCGCGGGTGTTCGCGTTTCAGGAAACCGGACGGCCGACGCTCGTGCGCGGGCCCTACGACGGGGAGCTGCCGTCACACGGCCGCGTCTGGCTCGAGGCCGGGACCGGCCGCGTCCTGAAGACCGAGCACATCGTCGATGCCGGCACGATGGTCGCCACCGTGACGGTGACCTACCGGGAGGAGCCCGCCCTGGCGATGCTCGTGCCCGATCGCATGGAGGAGGCCTACGTGTACGCCGGCCGCGCCGGATCGCTGCGCGTGACGGCCACCTACACGAACTACCAGCGGCTGCGCGTCACGACGGATGAGGAGATAATTGCGCCCGCGCGCAAGCCGCCGCCGTCCGCGCGGGTTGATATCTCGCGATGTGGTGATGTGGTGATGCGGCGATCGGATGTTCGATGTCGGGTCGCCGAAGATCAACAGATAGATCGCGCATGATCACATCGTGACATTCCATCACCACATCACCACATCGCGAGATCACCAGGTTCCCTATCTGGTGATCTATCTTCTGATCTATCTGGCGATGTCCGGTGTGGCGTTCGCGCAGGCGCCGGCCATCGACGAGCTTGTGGCAAAGGCCCGAGCGCAAGTCGTGGAGTTCCAGCAGGCGTTCGTGCTGGTCTCGTTCGACGAGCGGTACGTCCAGCGTGCGGACGGCGAGTTGTCCGGGGTCCTGCGCGGGGAGGTGCGGACGAATCTCACCTCGGCGTATGTGATCGCGCGATCCGCTGACGGCACGGGCTGGACGCCGTTCCGGGACGTCCTGCGCGTGAACGGCTACCGCGTCCACGATCGAGACAAGCGGCTCACCGATCTCTTCGAGAAGCCAAGCCCCACGACCGCGGCGCAAGCCCGCCGCATCATGGACGAGAGCTCGCGCTACAACATCGGGACCGTGCTGCGCACCATCAACATCCCTGTGCTCGCCATCCTGTTCCTGCTGCCCGAACACGACGCCAGGTTCGCGTTCGAGGACGGCGGGACCGACCGAGTGGGACGCGAGACGGCCCGGGTGATCACGTTCGAGGAGCGCCAGTACCCGACGCTCGTGCGCACGAACCACGGACTGGATCAGCCGTCGAGCGGACGCTTCTGGATCGATCCCGCGACAGGGCGGGTCCTCAAGACGGAACACATCACCGAGGGCGCGGAGATCGAGGCGACGATCGCGACGACGTACCGGTGGGACGAGAAGCTGTCGATGATGGTGCCCGCGCGGATGGACGAGGAGTACCGGGGCTATTTCGCGACGGGGCGCATCCGCGGCACTGCGACGTACTCGAACTACCGCCGGTTCTCTGTCGCGACCGACGAGCAGATCGTGAAGCCGCCGGGCGGCTGATCACCCCCAGGGGATCAGGGACCAGGGACCAGGGATCGGGGACCCCAACACGAGGGCCGCGAAGGCCACGGTCCCCTTCAATCAAGACTGCCTTGAGAGAAGAGACCTTCGTGTCGTCTTCGGGGCTTTCGTGGTCTTCGTGTTCGGGTCCCCGATCCCCGATCCCCGATCCCCGATCCCCGGATCCCCGATCCCTGACCCCCTCTCCCCGGCTAAGCTATGCCCATGAGACTTGCAGCCCTCGCCGGAACGCTTGCCCTGACTGCCGCCTGCACCGCCGCACCCGAGCCACCGGCCGAGCCGCCGGGACCCGTCTCGCTCCAGGAGGTCGTCGACCTCGCGGTCGAGGGCTATCCCGGTCAGATCGGCGTCTACGTGAAGCACCTCGGCACCGGCGAGGAGGCCCTGGTGCGGCCCGATGCCGCGTTCAACAGCGCGAGCGTCATCAAGATCCCGGTGCTCGTGCTGGCGCTGCAGCAGGCCGAGCGCGGCAATCTCTCGCTCGACGAGCGCCTCGAGATCCGGGCCGATGACCTCCGGCCTGGCTCGGGCATCTTCCAGCATCACGACCTCGGCCTGCGCCCGACGATGCGGGATGTGCTGTTGCAGATGATCATCACGAGCGACAACACGGCGACGGACATCGCCATCCAGCGCGTGGGCGGCGTGGATGCGGTCAACACCTGGCTGACGGAGGCCGGCTACGCCGATGGGTTGCGCCTGCACCAGACCACGGGCGATCTGTTCCGGAAGTACCTGACGGTGGCGGACGCGCGGGCGGGGCTCTTCTCCGACCGCGACGTGCACGCCGTGTTCACGGGACGGCTTGCACACAGCGCCTCGCCGCGCGAGGGCCTCGAGGCCGTGCGTGCGGCGATGGCGGCCGATGGCCGGGCGGCGGCCTGGAACGAGCGGACCGTGGGGGATCAGGCGTACTGGCTGGGATCGATGACCCCGCGGGCCACGGGCCGCCTGCTCGAGGCGATCGAGGGGGGCGCGCTGGCGAGCGAGGGTCACACGCAGGAGATGCGCCGCATGCTGCGGGCTCAGCTGGCGGGCGCACGCCGGCTGCCGCACTACCTGACGGCCGCCGTGGCGCACAAGACCGGAGATTTTCCGCCCGTCCTCGCCAACGACGTAGGTATCATCTACGCGCGTTCCGGACCGATCGTGATGGCCGTGTTCGCCAACGCCATCGAGGGTCCCTACGCCGAGGCCGAGGATCGCCAGGGCCGGCTGGCACAGCGGGTCGTCGAGTACCTCGACCGCTAGCGGGAACACGGGGACCGTCCCCCTCTAGTGGGGTGTCGTTGACGGTCAACTACCGGGCCGCCCGTTGGGCGGCCCGCGGAATCGCGGTTGAGCAGAGGCGCTGGTAGTGCCTCTTCAGTCGATACACTCCACTAGTAGGCACCGGGGCCCGGTCCCCATTTTCAGTCAGTGACAGCCATGATCATTCGACGTGCCGTTGTTGCCCTCCTCGTCCTCACCTTCTGCACGGCCGGCGCGGCCGCGCAGGAACCCGCGCTGTGGCCCGGGGCCACCTACAACCCGGCGATCCCGACGCTGCAGCAGGTCGTCGGACACGCGCCGGGCGAGGAGATCACGCCGCCCGAGCAGGTCGGCGTCTACCTGCGCGCGCTGGCGGAGGCGGCGCCGGATCGTACACGCCTCATGGAGTACGCGCGGACGTGGGAAGGCCGCCCGCTCTGGCTGATGGTGATCGGCAACCCGGAGCGCATCGCGACGCTCGACGCGGTGAAGGCCGATCTGCAGCGCCTCGCGGACCCGCGCGGTCTCGCCGCGGCGGACGCCGACGCCCTGATCGCCCGCGTCCCCGTCGTCGTCTGGCTCGTGCACGGGGTGCACGGCAACGAGATCTCCTCGTCGGATGCCGCGCTGCAGGAGGCGTATCACCTGCTGGCGGCGCAGGGCGATGCCGGCGTCGAGGCGGTCTTCCGTGACGCGCTCGTGCTGATCGACCCGATGCAGAACCCCGACGGGCGCGCCCGGTTCGTCTTCCAGAACCTGCAGTCGCGCGCGGCCGTGGCTGATCCGGCGCCGTACAACGCCGAGCACGACGAGCCGTGGCCGGGCGGCCGCTCCAACCACTACCTGTTCGACATGAACCGCGACTGGTTCGCGCAGACGCAGCCCGAGACGCGCGGCCGCATCGCGGTCGGCCGCGACTACTGGCCGCACGTCACGGTGGATCTCCACGAGATGGGCGGCGACAGCACCTACTACTTCGCGCCGCCGGCCGATCCGGTGAACCCGCTCATCACCAAGAGCCAGGTGGACGGCTGGGAACTGTTCGGCCGCGCCAACGCCGCGCGCTTCGACGAACGCGGCTGGCCGTATTTCATCCGCGAGGTGTTCGACGCGTTCTACCCCGGCTACGGCGACTCATGGCCAACCTTCAACGGCTCGATCGGCATGACGTACGAGCAGTCATCCGCGCGCAGCCTCTCCTTCCAGCGCGCCGACGGCACGACGCTCACCTATCGTGACGGCGTGATGCAGCACTTCAATGCGGCCATCACCACCGCCGTGACCGCCGCGCGCAACCGTGAGCGCCTCGTGCGGGAGTTCGTGGAGTACCGCCGCAGCGCCGTCGCCGAGGGCGAGCGCGGCCCCGTGCGTGAGTACGTCCTGCTGCCGGGCGTCGATCCCTCGCGCACCGCGCGGCTCGCGCGCATGCTCGCGACGCAGGGCATCGAGGTGCGCCGCGCCGAGGAGCCGATCACCGTCGGCGGCCGGCGCATCGAGGCCGGGGCCTTCATCGTGTCGAACGCGCAGCCCACCAGCCGGTTGATTCGCAACCTGCTCGAGCCGAACATCGACCAGCCCGCCGACTTCATCGCGCGGCAGGAAGAGCGGCGCGCGCGGCGGCAGCCCGATCAGATCTACGACATCACCGCGTGGAGCCTGCCGAAACTCTGGGATGTCGAGGTCGTGACCAGCCCGTCGGCCATCACGGGCAAGACGACGATGGTGCCGATGGCGTACGACGCGCCGATGCCGCCGCGCACGTTCGCGCAGGGGTCGGTGGGCTACCTGATGCCGTGGGGCAGTGGCGCCGCGGCGTTCGCGGCCGACGCGCTGCGGCAGGGCATCCGCATGCACAGCGTCGGCGGGGCGTTCACCCTCGAGGATCGCGCGTTCCCCATCGGGACGGTCGTGATCCGGAACGCCGGCAACCCGGCGGATCTGCACGCGGCACTGACGAGGCTGGCGACGACGCACGGCGTCGACCTCGTGCCGATCAACACGACGTACACGACCGCCGGCATCTCGCTCGGCAGCAACCTGACGCGCGCGCTGAAGGCGCCGCGCGTGCTGCTCGCGTGGGATCAACCCGCGTCGTCGCTCTCGGCCGGCTGGACGCGGTACACCCTCGAGCGCCGCTTCGGCCAGCCCGTCACCATCGTGCGCACGAGCGCACTCGGCCGTGCCGCCTTCGCCGACTACGACGTCATCGTCCTGCCGTCGGGCAATTACAGCAGCGGGATCAACGACGCGGTGCTCAACCGCCTGAAGGACTGGCTGCGCGGCGGCGGGACGCTCGTCACCATGGCCGAGTCGACGCGGTGGGCCACGGGCTCGAGCGTGGGGCTACTGGCGACGACGGCCCTCCTGAAGGATGGGAAGAGAGATCAAGGTGCCCAGGGTGCCCAAGGTGCCCAGGGTGCCCAGGGTGCCCAAGGTGCCCAGGGTGCCCAGGGTGCACAAGGTGCCCAGGGTGCACAAGGTGCGGTATCGCTGGAGGAGTACGACTACGATGCGGCCATTCAGCCCGATCGGGAGTCGCCGGCCTCGCAGCCCGGGGCGATCCTGCACGTCACGCTCGAGACCGATCACTGGCTTACCGCCGGCCACGACGCGGCCACGCAGATCATGATCGAGGGCTCGCGCGTATTCGCGCCGATCAAGCTGAACGACGGCCGCAACGTCGGCATCTACGGCACCAAGGAGAACCTCGTCGCGTCGGGCCTCGTCTGGCCCGAGGGACAGGACCTGCTCGTGCAGAAGGCGTTCCTGATGCACCAGCCCTTCGGCCAGGGCCACGTCATCGCCTTCGCCGAAGACCCGAACTACCGCGCCTACGCGGAGTCGACGATGCTGCTGTTCATGAATGCGGTGCTGCTGGGGCCGGGGTACTAGGGGCGGTGCACGGTGAACGGTGAACGGGCGGAGTAGCTGAACGCTGAAAACCGAAAGCCGAAAGCCGACCGCTGACAGCCGATCGCCGAGAGCCGATCGCTGACAGCCTCTGTCGAGGAACGAAATGATGATGCGAAGAGCGACGACGACGGGTGTGGTGGTGCTGGCGGTGGCGTGCGGTGGTGCGGGGACGGCGCCGGCGCCGGTCACGGCGGCGGGCGAGTACTTCCCGCCGAAGGGGCAGTGGGAGCGCCGGGCGCCGGCCGAGGCCGGCATGGACGCGGCGAAGCTCGAGGCCGCGCTCGCGTTCGCGGCGTCGCGCGAGACCGACTGGCCGAAGAACTTCGCCACGCAGGAGCAGATCTTCGGGACGATGCTCGGCTCCATCCCGTCGTATCGCCCGGGCACCGCCGCCCTCGTCATCCGCCACGGCTACATCGTCGGCGAGATGGGCGACACCGAGGCGGTGGCCACGACCTACTCGGTCGCGAAGAGCATGCTGGCCACCGTCGCGGGCGTGGCGGTGCGCGATGGACGCATCACGGACCTCGATCAGCCGGTCGGCCAGACGGTGACGGACGGCGGCTACGCGTCGGCACAGAACGCGGCCGTCACCTGGCGCCATCACCTCCAGCAGGAGAGTGAGTGGGAGGGCGAGCTCTGGGGCAAGAAACACGACTTCGTCGGCGCCGAGGCGTTCGGCAGCGGCGAGCGGAAGCCGCGCGCGCTGCAGGCGCCCGGAACGTTCTACGAGTACAACGACGTGCGGATCAACCGGTTCGCGCTGTCGCTGCTGCGCCTCTTCAACAAGTCGGTCCCCGATGTGTTCCGCGAGGAGGTCGCGAATGTGATCGGCATGTCCGACACGTGGCAGTGGGTGCCCTATACCAACAGCTACGTCGAGATCGACGGGCAGCGGGTGCCGTCGGTGAGCGGCGGCACACGGTGGGGCGGCGGTGTGTGGATCTCCGCGTACGACCTGGCGCGCTTCGGCTACCTGTGGCTGCGTGGCGGCGAGTGGGACGGGACGAGGGTCGTGCCGGCCGCGTACGTGACGGAGGCGTTGACGCCGAGCGCGAATGGACCCGACTACGGATTCCTGTGGTGGCTGCACACGCGCGAGCGCGCCGAGGGGATTCCGGCCAACGCGTACGAGGCGCGGGGCGCGGGTTCGAACACCATCTTCGTCTCGCCGGATCACGATCTGGTGATCGTGTGGCGCTGGCACGGCGGCGGTGGCGCCACGGCGGAGTTCTTCCGGATGGTGATCGACAGCATTCAGTAGGCCGGGGGGGAATTCCCGGGGCGGGTCCGTCAAGGGGGATTGACGGCCGAATGGATGGCCGTCCGCACGCAAGGCGAGCGGACCGTTGCCGTTCGGGGGTGACCGAGGGGGCGTTGTCTCCGGCCGGTGGCCCCGCTCGCCTCGCACCTCCAAGGACGGACCATGCCCCCTGGCCCCCTGCTGACCGGACTGACGTTCGCGCTCCTGCTCATCGCCGCCACCAGCTTCATCGTCTACGGCCTGGCGCTGTCGCACTTCTATCGCCGTCCCGCGGTGCTCACCACCGGGACGCGCGTCCACCACATCCTGGCCATCGCCTTTGCGCTGGCCCACGTCTTCACACTGGCCCTCACCTCGCCGCCCTCGGCCAGCGCCGCGGTCGCGGGCCTGGCGCTCTACGCGTCGGGACTCGCGCTCTTCTTCTGGGCGCAGGAGACCGTGAAGGCGAACCCGCCGATGCTGGCGTTTGCCGACGACCCACCCTCCGCGCCGTGCGTGACGGGTCCCTACCGGATCGTGCGGCATCCCTTCTACGCCGCCCTGATGCTGACGTGGGTGGCCGGGGCGGTGGCGGTGGCCAGCGTCTGGCTGCTCGCGATCGCCGCCGGCATGACCACGCTGTACGTCGTGGCCGCGCGGCGCGAGGAGGCGCAGTACTTGCGGTCTGGGTATGCCGAGGCCTACGCGGCGTATCGGGCGCGCACGGGGATGTTCGTCCCGCGGCTGCGCGTCGAGACCGGCCGTCCGTCGCGCCCCTTGTGGACCGAGGCCCGGGATGCCGACGAGGATCGGCCGGTGCTCGGTCCCCTGGCGCTCGTCCTCGCGATTCTGTTGGTGCTGTTGATTGCGGCCGGGCTGATCAGCCGTGCCCTGGATCGGATCCAGTCCGTCCAGGTCGAGAGGCCACCAGCGACGACGGGTGTGGTCGTACCCGTCATGGCCGGGTGAGGGAAGCAGGCAAGGCCACGGTTTCGCAACCGCCTTGCATAATTGACTCTTGTGTCTTAAAGAGTCGTTTCGTATGCTTGGGCACCGGTTTCCCCTGATGCCCGCCTACGCCCCACACGACCCGCTCCACTGGATCCTGCTGGCGACGGCAGCGGCGGTCTTCATCCTCTTCGGGCTCGCGCTCCAGCATTTCTTCGTGCAGGCGCGGCACCCCAGCCGTCAGCTGCTGCTCTCACAGCAGCTGGCCGTCGTGGTGGCGCTGACGCAGGTGCTGGGGCTGGCCGTGATCCATCCGCCGAGCGGCGCGCACGCCGGCGTGGGCATTGCGATCTACACGGTGGCGCTCTCGCTGTTCCTCTCGAGCATCGAGGCGTGCCGCCGGCTGCCGCTGCCGCGCGCGTTCGTCAGCGATCCCCTGCCGGCGGGCCTGGTGACCACCGGTCCCTTC
The DNA here is from genome assembly GCA_030680175.1 of Vicinamibacterales bacterium. Classification (GTDB taxonomy): domain Bacteria; phylum Acidobacteriota; class Vicinamibacteria; order Vicinamibacterales; family UBA2999; genus JAUXWO01. The sequence continues at coordinate 7,406 of JAUXWO010000088.1, read as the reverse complement.
GCCTGGATCCGGCATCCCTTCTACGCGGCCTACTGGCTCGGACTCCTCGCCGCCCCGGTGGCCACGGCGAGCCCCGTGCTCGCGATCCCCACGGTGATCTACACCGTGGTGTTCGTGGTCGCGGCGCGCCGGGAGGAGGCACTGCTGCTCGCCAGCGCGATGGGCGATCAGTACCGCGGGTACGCCGCGCGCACGGGGATGTTCCTGCCGGGGATCGGGCGGCACTAGCCGCTGGTAGTACCTCTTCAGTCGATACACTCCACTAGTGGACTGTATCGACCATTTGTTCCCAGTCCGAACTGCCGATCGGGCAGGGATTCCGGGCCGTTCCGTAGGAACGGCCCCTTTCGATATCGACCATGCGCTCCACTAGTGGAGTGTTGTTGACGATTCACTACCGGGCCGCCCGTTGGGCGGCCCGCAAAATCGCGGTTGAGCAGAGGCGCTGGTAGTCCCTCTTCAGTCGATACAGTCCACTAGACGCCCGCCGCGCGCCTGTATAATCCCCCGCATCCGTTCCCTGGAGGCGATATGACACTGCGCGCGATGCTGGCGGCGTTCCTACTGACCCTGTGCCTGGCGCCTTCGGCGGCCGCGCAGGACTCCGTCTACCTTGAAGAGCTGACGTGGACCGAGGTGCGCGACAAGATCGCGGCCGGCACGACCACTATCATCCTGGCGACGGGCGGCACCGAACAGAACGGCCCGCACATGGTGCTCGGCAAGCACAACTTCATCATCCATCACACGGCGGGCGAGATCGCCAAGCGGCTGGGCAACGCCCTCGTCGCGCCGGTCGTCGCGTATGTGCCCGAGGGCAACCTCGATCCGCCGACCGGGCACATGCGGTTTCCCGGCGCCATCACGCTGCCGCGTCCGCACTACGACACGCTGCTCGAGTACGCCGTGCGCAGCTTCCGCGTCAACGGCTTCAGGAACATCGTGATGATCGGCGACAGCGGTGGCAACCAGGCCGGCATGAAGGACGTCGCCGACAAGCTGAACGCGGAGTGGGCGGGCAGCGGCGTGCGCGTGCACCACATCCCCGACTACTACTCGAGCGGCCGCTTCTCGGCGTACCTGATGGAGCAGGGCTACTCGAAGGAGGACATCGGCACGCACGCGGGCATGACCGACACGTCGCAGCTCTGGTTCGTGAACCCGCGGATGATCCGTCCCGACAAGCGCGCGCCGGGCGGCGGCTTCGAGGGGAGCGGCGTGAGCGGCGACCCGACGAAGGCCAGCCCCGAGCTCGGCAAGATCGGCATCCAGTTCAAGATCGACGTCACCGTCGAGGCGGTGCAGAAGGCGATCGGGCAGTAGGCCTGGCCCGGGTCCTTACGCCATCCGCGAATTGACCCGGGCGGCGCGCCAGGCGTCGATCCACATGAACCCGAGCTGACGGGCCTTGCGAAATTCCCTCAGGAAACGCAGGGTCTTCCGGACCATGACCCTCTGACGGACCTGCCGGGACAAATTCACGCCCGTCCTCCGTCGTTTGCGCGGAATCTGCGATCGACGCCCGTCACTCGACGAAGGCCAGCCCCGAGCTCGGCAACGTCGGCACCCGGCTCAAGATCGACGTCACCGTCGACGCGGTGCAGAAGGCGATCGGGCAGGAGGCCTCACCATGCCCGGGGCCGTGCGGTCCCAAGTGCGTCGCGCCTGAAGGTTGTGTGCATCCCGCTTGCGCGGGGTGGGCACCTCGACCATAATCCCCGCGTCGGCCTGCCCCCCGGGCCCGCGCGCGCGTTGGTGTGGACGGCGTCGCCGTGTGGGACGGAGACGCCGGCGTGCAGCCGGCGGGGCCCGTTGAGGGACCCGTTGCGCCACGACGACCTCTACACGCCGCACGCCGACACCATCACGCAGGTGGCCGCTTCCGTGTGCCGCCGCCACCGGCTTCCGGCCGATCAGGCCGAGGAGTTCACCTCCCGCTTCCATCTCAAGCTCGTCGACGACGACTACGCCGTGCTGCGGCGGTTTCAGGGGCGCAGCAGCCTGCGCACGTACCTCGTGGCCGTGGCGGAGCGGCTCCTGCTCGACTGGCGCATCAGCGAGTGGGGCAAGTGGCGGCCGTGCGTGCAGGCGCGGCGCCTCGGGCCCGTGGCGATGGAACTCGATCGCCTGCTGACGCGCGATCGCATCGGGTTCGACGCGGCCGTCGAGGTGCTGCGCTCGCGCGGGATCGCGGCGTCCCGCGAGGAACTCGCGCAGATTCAGGGGCAGCTCGCGGAGCGGGTGGGCCGGCGCCTTGTCGACGGCGAGCGGCTCGACGCGCTGCCGGCCACGCACGGTGCGGCGGATGCCGGCGTCGAGGCGGCGGAGGTCAGCGCCCGCGCCTCGCAGGCGAGCCGGTCGCTGGCGCGCGCGCTGGCGACGCTGCCGCCGCAGGACCAGGTGATCCTGCGGCTGCGCTATCAGGAAGGGTTGACGGTGGGACGGATCGCGGAGATCGCAGGGGAGGACGCCAAGCCGCTCTATCGCCGGTTCGATCGGCTGCTGGCCGAACTCAAGGCCAGGATGGAGCAGGACGGGATCACGGCCGACGAGGTGGGCACGCTCTTCGGCCATCCGGCCGTCGACCTGCCGCCGGCGTTCGCGGAGGACCCCGGATTCGACGCGCTCGGCGGAACTTCCGCCAGCGGTCCGTCTAGGCCTGTGACCACGGGAGGGACGCATGACTGACCCACGTTATGTGGCGCCGGTCTCGTGCCCGGATCCGGAGGTCCTCGCGGCCTATGTCGAGCACGGCCTGCCCCCAGCTGAGCACGCACGGGTGGAGGCCCATCTGGCCGGATGCGGCGATTGTCTGGCGCTCGTCGGAGAGATTGGCAGGGCGGTGGAGGAATTTCACCAACAAGTGCCCGAGGTGCCCGAGGTGCCCGAGGTGCCCGGGGTGCCCAAAGGGGCCCGAGCTGCGCGAATCGCGAACAGCGAATCGCGAACAGCGAACAGCGAAGAGCGAAAATGCCAGTCATGGAAGAGACGGCGGCCCGGATGGCCGATGGTGAGGACCTGCGAGACGCCGTGCCGCGCGAGGCGGTGATCAGCCTGTCGCGCAACCGGCCCGACGACTGGGCCGACCGGGTGATCTACGTGTGGCTCAACGGGGCACGCCTCGATCCGATTCGCTACGGCGCCACGCTCCACCTGTCCGTGCCGCCCGGCCGCCACACCGTGAAGGTGCACAACACGCTGCGCGGCCGCACCCTCGAGATCGAGGCCGCGCCCGGCGAGCACATCCGCCTCTCCTGCGGCAACCAGACCGCGGCCGGCGGGTTCCTGATGATGCTGATGATGGGCGTGGCGGCGCTCCGCGTCCGGCTGGATCGGGAGGGGGCGTCGACGTAGGGGATCAGGGATCGGGGATCAGGGATCGGGGGCCAGGCAACTAAAAGGGCCGGGCGACAGGATGTGCCTGTTGCCCGGCCCTTGGTCTTTGAACTGGTCGCTGAGAACCGGAAACGCGAAGCCTCTAGGCCCAGTAGTAGCCGTGCTTGCGCAGCGGCAGCGACCGGATGCGCTCGCCGGTGGCCGCGAAGATCGCGTTGGTCACCGCGGGCAGGATCGGCGGCAGCGCCGGCTCGCCGAGCCCCGACGGCGCGTTGTCGCTCAGGACGAACTTCGATTCGATCACCGGGGGCGCCTCGCGCATGCGCACCAGCGGGAACCGGTTGAAGTTGTCCTGCACGGCCGCGCCGTTCTCGTAGGTGATCTCCTGGGCCATCAGCTCGCCCAGCCCGTCGATCACCGACCCCTGCATCTGCTGCTCGGCGCCGCTCGGGTTGATGATCTGGCGGCCGACGTCGCCCGCCACCCACACCTTCGCCACGCGCACGCCCTTGTCGGCGTCCACGATCACCTCGGCGACCTCCGCGAAGTAGCCGCGGTGGCTGTAGTAGCAGGCGATGCCAAGGCCCGTGCCCTTCGGCACCGCCCGGCCCCAGCCCGCCATCTCGGCCGCCGTCTTCACGACCGCGTGCATGCGCGCGCCGTCGAAGCCGTCGTTGTTGATGCCCTCGGGCAGCTGTCGCGTGGCCGAGAGCAGGTCCAAACGGAACTGCACCGGGTCCTTGCCGGCCGCGTGCGCCAGCTCGTCGAGGAACGACTGGTAGACGAACGCCACCGAGTTGCTCCGTGGCGCGCGCAGCGCGCCCGTCGGGACGCCGAGCGGAATCAGCGACGCGCCCAGCCCGAAGTGCGCCACGTAGCCGGCCGGGAACTCCGTGGCCGGCAGGTTCGCCGACGGCGCGAATCGCTCACCCTCGCCGTAGCTCACGAAATGCCCGTGCCACGCGACGATGCGGCCGGCCGCGTCGACGCCGGCGCGCAGGCGGTGGTAGCCGCCGGGGCGGTAGATGTCGTGGCGCATGTCGTCTTCACGCGTCCACTGCAGCTTCACGGGCCTGTCGATCTGCCGCGCGATCGCGGCCGCCTCGACCACCGAGTCGTTGTACAACCGGCGGCCGAAGCCGCCGCCGCCATGCAGCAGGTGGAAGGTGATGGCCGCTTCGTCGATGCCGAGCGACTTGGCCACCATCTGGCGGCCGCGTGCCGGCGTCTGGCTCGGCGCCCAGATCTCCATCTTCCCGTCGTGCCAGTGCGCGAGCGCGTTCTGCGGCTCGAGCGGCGCGTGGGCGATGAACGGATACGAGTAGGTGCCCTCCACCGTCTTCGTCGCACTCGAGAGCGCGCCCTCGACGTCGCCCACGTTCGTGATCGAGAACGCCGGCGGGGCCTTGAACAGCGCCTCGGCCTGCTGGTCGAAGCTCGCCGAGCTCTGGCGCATCGTCGGGTGGTCCTGCCAGGTGACCTGCAGGCGATCCCGCGCCGCCTTTGCCTGCCACCACGAGTCGGCGACGATCGCCACGCCGCCGACGAGGCTCTGGATGTCGCCATCGCCCTTCAGGATGAACGCGTGCCGCACGCCGGGCATCGCGCGCACCTCGTCGAGGTTCGCGGTCGCGACTTCCGCCCCGTACGCGGGGGCCTTCTCGTACTGCGCCCAGAGCATGCCGGGCACCGTGAAGTCGCTGCTGAAGGTGAGCGTGCCGGTGACGATCGCGCGGTTGTCGATGCCGGGCGTCGCCTTGCCGATGATCGTGTAGTCCTTCGGGTCCTTGAGCGCGACCGTCTTCGGATCCGGCGGCGTCAGCGTCGCGGCGCGCGCCGCGAGTTCGCCGTAGCCGGCCGAGCGGTTGGACGCGGCATGGTGCACGCGGCCGAGGCGCGCCTGCAGTTCGCCTGCCGGCACGTCCCAGGTGGCCGCCGCCGCGGCGATCAGCATGTGGCGGCCGACCGCGCCGGCCTGGCGCAGCGGATCCCAGTTGACCGGCGTGCTCTGGCTGCCGCCCGCGCTCTGCGGCCCGTACGCCTCGGGATCCAGATCGCCCTGGACGATCTTGACCGTCTTCCAGTCGGCCTCGAGTTCCTCGGCGAGGATCATCGGGAGCATCGTCTTGACGCCCTGGCCGACCTCGGGGTTCTTGGCGATGAGCGTGATCGTGCCGTTGGCCGCGATCGTGATGAACGCGTTCGGCGAGAACGCGGCGGGCGTCTGCGCGAGCGCCTCGCTCACGGGGCCGAGGTAGGTGCCGATCATCACGCCGCCGCCGGCGAGGGCCGAGACCTGCAGGAAGGCGCGTCGATCGAGAAGCTGTGGTGCCACGTCGCCCTCCCTTATTCCTGATCCTGGCCGGGCCGGTTGGCCGCGGCCTGCTGGACGGTGGTGGTGGCCGTCATGGCCGCCGCCTTGTGAATCGCCTGCCGGATACGGAGGTACGTGGCGCAACGGCACAGGTTGCCGTTCATCGCGCGGTCGATGTCCTCGTCGGTGGGCTTCGGCGTCTGCGCCAGCAGCGCCGCCGCCGACATGATCTGGCCCGCCTGGCAGTAGCCGCACTGCGGCACGTCCACGTCCTGCCACGCCTGCTGCAGGGGATGGGTGCCGTCGGGTGAGAGCCCTTCGATCGTCATGATCGAGGCGCCATCAGCCGCCGAGACCTTGGTCTGGCAGGCGCGCACGGCGCGTCCGTTGAGGTGCACGGTGCAGGCGCCGCAGGCGCTGATGCCGCACCCGTATTTCGTGCCCCGCAGTTCGAGCACGTCCCGCAGGACCCACAGCAGGGGCATGTCGGCGGGAACCTCGACCGTGGTGGTCCGTCCGTTGACCGTCAGGGTATAAGCCATAGCGGCGATTGGACAATAGAGCGGGGCTCCAATGCAAGCCGCATCGGGCGTCCAGTGGGGTGCCGTTGACGATTTACTACCGGGCCGCTCGTTGGGCGGCCCGCAGAATCGCGGCTGAGCAGAGGCGCTGGTAGTACCTCTTCAGTCGATACACTCCACTAGGGGGCCCACGCGGCGAGCCGGGGCGAGCCCGCCGGCGGCGCGCACCGGGGCCGCGGGTCGGCGACCGGGGCCGGCTGCTCGGTCGGGCCGGAGCGGTGCCTGGGGTCGAACAGGTACGCGAGCCCGGGAACACGGTGCGCCCGGAACGCGAGCACCGGGGCCGCCAGCCGTCCGTGTGTGTGCTGTCCGCTGAACCGCGCCTCGAAGCGGGCGAGCTCCCAATCCTCGAGCAGGAAGTACGCGGGCCGCCCCTCGGCGTCGAGCCAGGCGACGGCGCGGTCGAGCCACGCCTCGTCGAGCACCTCGAAGCGCAGCGTGTCGCGCCCGGCGTAGTACCGGATCGATCCCGAGTGCTGCCCGCTGATGATGACGGCGTTCGGCGGCGTCAGGCGCGCCACATGCTCGGCGATGCTGACGTAGCGGCGCTCGCCCTCGCCGGGCAGGTAGACGCCAAGGGCGGGCGCACGGCCGGCCGTGACGAATCCCGTCGCGAGGATCGCCAGCGCCGCGGCGCCCGAACCCCAGCGGCCCGCGCGTCCGAGTCCCCGGAGCAGGAGCGCCGCCATGCCGACCGCGAGCGCCGGCCAGGCCGGCAGCAGGAAGCGCAGGAACCACCAGGCGTCGAACGGCGTGTACGGCAGGTACAGCAGCCAGACGGTGGCGGTCACCAGGGCCAGCAGCACGGCGGCGCGCCATGCCGCGCGGTCCGGCCACAGCCATCCAATCGGCGCCACGAGCGCGGCCAGGCCGGCGGCGGCCAGCGGCGTCTGCGTGTCGATCATCCACTGGCCGAACTGGCGCAGGTTCGTCGCGACGTGCGTGGTCGAGAAGAGCGCGCCGAGGTTGCCGTAGCCGGACGCGAACGGCGATCCGTAGAGGGTGTGCTGAAACCACGCCACTGCGAGGCTGCCCGGGACGACGGCGAGCGCGAAGACGGCCGCGGTCCGCCACCGCCGTTCGCCGTCCCCGTGCCACAGGAGCCAGAGGCCGAGGACCGCGGCGAGCGGGGCGAGGTTGGGGCGGATCAGGATGGCCATCGACGCGGCAAGCCC
>JAUXWO010000056.1 GCA_030680175.1 Vicinamibacterales bacterium | reverse complement strand
GCCGTCGTCGCACGGGCCGCCGAGCGGCGGGTTCGCGCACCCCGTCGACGCGTGGCAGAGGTCCGCCGTGCAGGGGTTGCCGTCCACGCAGTCCCGCGCAGGCCCGGGGACACAGCTCCCCTCGGCGCAGAGGTCGCCGACGGTGCAGGTGTTGGCGTCGCTGCACGGCGCGGTGTTGGGCGTGTGGACGCAGCCGGTCGCCGGGTCGCAGGTGTCGTCGGTGCACGGGTTGCCGTCGTCGCAGGTGATCGACGCGCTCGCGGTGCAGGCCCCGTCGACGCAGACGCCGACGGTGCAGGCGCCCTCGGGGACACACCCGCCCGCGACCGCGTCGTGGTGGCAGGCGCCGTCGCCGTCGCAGCGGTCGCGGGTGCAGGGGTTGTCGTCGTCGCAGGCCGGCGGCGGGGCGCCGACGCAGCGCCCGCCCACGCAGGTGTCGCCGGTGGTGCAGTCGAGCCCGTCGTCGCAGGCGCCGGTCAGCACGGTGTAGACGCACGCGCCGGCGACGCAGGCGCCCGCCGTGCAGGGGTTGAGATCGTCGCACGGGGCGGACCCGGTGCAGACCCCGCCGAGGCACCGGTCGACGAGGGTGCAGGCGTCGCCGTCGTCGCAGGGTGTGCTGTCGCTGACCGGGAAGCTCACGCACTCGCCGCTGGTCGGCTCACAGCTCGGCGGCAGGTGACAGCCGTCGAGGGCGTCGCCGGCGCAGACGACCTGCGGGTGGACGCAGCCGCTCGCCGGGTCACACTGGTCCTCGGTGCACGGGTCGCCGTCGTCGCAGACCGTCGGGGTGACGACGCAGGTCGCGGTCCCGTCGGGGGTGTAGGTGGCGCAGGGGGTGTCGTCCGGGCACACGATCGGCGCGCCGACGCAGGCGCCCGCGTCGCAGGCGTCGCCGTGGGTGGCGACGTCCCCGTCGTCGCACGGGCCGCCGTCGTTGCCGGGCGGGTTCGAGCAGAGGCCGGCGCCGCAGGGGTTCGGGTCGCAGTCGTCGAGGTCGACGCAGGCGCCGTCGGCGTGAGCGTAGCCCGACGCGCAGGCGGCGCAGACCGACGCCTCGGCCGAGGCGCAGGTCACGGCGACGCAGCCGACCACGGCGCTCGCGCCGCAGGCGGTGCAGGTCGGGCCGCCAGGCGCTGCGGCGTCGAGGAAGGTGCCGTCGGGGCAGGCGCAGGTCCAGGCGTTGGGGCCGGCGTCGGTGCACGCGCCGTCGCCGCACGGGTTGGGGTCGCAGTCGTCGAGGTCGAGGCAGGCGCCGTCGGCCAGGGCGTAGCCGCTCGCGCAGGCGGTGCAGGTGCTGCTGGCGCCCGCGTCGCAGCTGACCGCGGCGCAGCCCGGATCGTCGCTCGGCGCGCAGGTGGCACATCGCGGGGTCGCGGCGACCGCGTCGAGCCAGGTGCCCGCCGGGCAGTCGCAGGTGTGGCCGCCGACCAGGTCGACGCAGGCGCCGGGGGCGCAGCCGTGCCCGAGGCAGTCGTCGATATCTTCGCAAGTGCCGCCGACGGTCTGCTGGTAGCCGGCCAGGCAGGTGGTGCAGGTGCCATCGGCACAGGCGACCGCGCCGCAGCCGGGCAGGGCGGCGCAGGTCTCGCCGGCGCCATACCAGCTGAAGCGTCCGAGGGCGGCGCTGACGCCGAGGCCGGGGCCGTCGGGGGTGGCCTCGCCGAGCGGCGCGAGGGGCACCACGACGCCGGCGGCCTCGACGGCCCACGCACCGAGGTCCTCGTCGTAGCGGTAGACGAGCAGGGGATCGTCGTCCCCGTAGGGAGCGTCGGCGGGGAGCGGCAGGATGAGCGTGACCGTCTCGCTCGCGGCGACGTGGACCGGCGCCCCGAGGAGGTCTTCGAAGTGGATGTCGGCGAGGACCGCGTGGTCGAAGGCGAGGCCGTCGTCGGTGAGGTGGTGCCCGGCGAAGCCGTCGGGGGCGACCACGAGGCGCACGTCCCCGGCGACGGGGCTGCCGCTGCCGTCGACGAAGACGAGCGGACCGGCGGTGGCCACGAAGTAGCCGCGCGGCGTCGTGAGGATCGCCGTGCCGCCCGTGCCGTTGGAGATGACATCGTGGGCGTGGCAGGCGTAGGTGTGGGGTCCGGTGTCGACGCAGGTGGCGAGGCCGCAGGGGCTCGGGTCGCAGTCGTCGATGTCGACGCAGCCGCCGTCGCCGTCCTGCTCGAAGCCGTCGTGGCACTCGGTGCAGACTGACGGCCCCGCGGCGCAGGTGACCTCGGCGCAGTCGTCGATCGGGGCGCAGGTCACCACGTCCCCCGGGTCGTGGGTGTCGGGCGCCACCGCGTCGGGTGCGACGGTGTCGGCGAGCCCGGTGTCGGGTACGACGGTGTCGATGACGCCGGTGTCGGGGGCCACCGTGTCGGGCGCCACCGTGTCGGGCGCCACCGTGGCGACGTGGGTGTCCGCAGGGAGCGTCTCGGGTTCACCACACGCCGACGCCGACGGGAGAACGAGGGCGGCGACGCAGGACAGCACGAGGTGGCGCATGGGACCTCCGCTGGCGATTGGACGCGGAGGTCGCGGGCACTCGACGAGCGGAGGCCGCACGAGATCCACGTGGGACACGTGGCGCTAGACGACGCTAGCCAGGCTGAAGCACGGCACCAGCGTACGGGCCTCGCCGGACAGTGTCAGACGGGCTGCGGCGCCTGCAGGCGGCCTCCGGCGCAGGTCGGGTGGTGGTCGCTGCGCGGCGGGCCGGGCGCGCCCAGCGGATGGCGACGAGTGCGGGGCAGTGACAGGGGATGCGAGTCCGCGCGGCTCGGCGCGCGATATCGGTTGGGTGCAGATCCTCTAGGCCGACGCCATTTGTCCAAGAGTTCAGCAAGTTAGTTGGATTCAGGGGATGCATCGAGGGGCATCCGTGGGTAGGTATGAGCTTGCAAGAGCGATAGCCCACCCAGGAGGCCCCTCGATGACAACGGCAAGGTACTTGGCGCCACAGGGCGCGTCCATCTTCAACGCGGCGGAGGAGGCGCTCGAGGAGACGAAGACATGGCTGACGTCGGAGGCGACGAGGCTGAGCGAGAGCGAGGTCGAGCGTGACCTCGAGGTGCGAGGACGGGAGATCATGCGGCGACTGCTGTCGGCGCACGTGGCGCTGCGATGCCAGGATGTACCGACCCACCCCGTCCTCGGCGAAGACGGTGAGCGCCGTACCCATGTGCGTCCGGGGCTTCGGACGCTGCTGACGGTGTTCGGGATCATCGAGGTATTGCGGGACGGGTACAGCGGCCGTGGTCTGGATAGCCGGTTCCCGGTAGACGCGGCGCTGAACCTGCCGCCAGAGCGTGCATCGCTCGAGGTTCAACGACGCTGCGCCATCGAGGCGTCGCGCGGGTCGTTCGACGAGGGTGTCGAGGCGCTGCGGCGCACGACGGGCGCGACGGTGGCCAAGCGCCAGTTCGAGGAGCTCGCCGCCCGCGCCGCGCAGGACTTCGACGCGTTCTACGACGACACCGAGATTCTCGCCGATGCCCGCGAGACCAGCGACATCTTGGTGCTGTCCTTCGACGGCAAGGGGATCGTCATGCGCTTCGACGGGCTGAGGGCCGGCACCCAGAAGGCCGCAACGCGCAGCGAGCACAAGCTCACGACACGGCTGTCGAAGGGGGAGAAGGCCAACCGCAAGCGGATGGCGGAGGTGGCAGCCGTTTACACGATCGCTCCATGGGTCCGCAGCCCCGAGAGCATCGCAGCGAAGATGAAACACCTTCGCGATACCGCCGAGCCGCCGCGGCCGGGGCCAGAGAACAAGCGCGTCTGGGCGAGCCTCGAGAAGCCGGCGAGTCAAGTGGTCGCGGAAGCGTTCGAGGAGGCCCATACCCGCGACCCGCACACGAACAAGCGCTGGGTCGTGCTGGTCGACGGCAACCGCCATCAGCTCGATCTGGCGCACCAGCACGCTCGTCGTCTCGGCGTAGACCTCACCGTCGTCGTCGACTTCATCCACGTGCTCGAGTACGTCTGGAAGGCTGCCTATGTCTTCAACAAAGAGGGCTCCAAGGCGGCGGAGGCGTGGGTGCACGAGCGTCTCGCCCGCATCCTCCAGGGGAAGGCCTCGCACGTCGCCGCAGGCATCAAGCAGAGCGCGACGAAGCGCAAGCTCACCAAGGAGCAGCGCAAGAACGCTGACAAGTGCGCCAGGTACCTCCTCGCCAACGCAAAGTCCCTGAAGTACCACGAGTACCTCCGCGACGGACTGCCCATCGCGACAGGCGTCATCGAGGGGGCCTGCCGCCATCTCATCGCCGACCGCATGGACATCACCGGCGCCCGGTGGGGCCTTGTGGGAGCCGAGGCCATCCTTCGCCTGCGCTCCCTCCGCAGCAGCGGCGACTTCGACGAATACTGGGTCTTCCATGAGCACCAAGAGCGAGCGCGGAATCACGAGGCTCGCTACGCCAACGGCCAGCCGCCTGAGCTCTCACCCCCACAACCACGGCCTCGCCTCACCCTCGTCAGATGACGTGGCAGGCGTCGTTCCAGAGGAGCTGCACCCTTATCATTCGACGCGACCTGGGTGAACGTCCCGTTCGAGTTCACGCGAAGGAGGTGCAGCACCGGATCCGCGCCGCTGGCTGACGCCGTCGTCTGAATGGTGAGGTTGTTGTTGTATGGGATCGTGAAGTACTCGACGTAGAAGCCAGGCGCCGAGGACGCGAGCGCCCTCGTGGTGGCCCGACTGTCGGAGCCGAAGGCGGCGACGCTAGCGAGCGACGCCACGAGAACCAGCATCAACCGCGCGGATGGTCCCCACGCGGCAAAGCGGTACCGAGCCCGGGGGGGGGGGAGTCTGTTCATCATGCGTTCCTGTCGTGAATGGTGGTGTTCGGTTGTCCCTCGTATCACTCCAGTCCTGCGAGCTCAGGTGCACCCATCCCGCGTGCGCAACATACCCGGCTCGCTCGAACGTGGTCAAACGAAAAACTGGCACCCAGACGATTTTCGCAGCAGCGTCCTGACCGCCCCCCTG
>JAUXWO010000050.1 GCA_030680175.1 Vicinamibacterales bacterium | reverse complement strand
CACCACCGGACGTAGCTCACCAGGCGCGGGGACCACAGGCAGGTCCGGAGCCGAGCAGGCCGTTACGGCCATGAGCCCAACCGCCCATGCTATGTACGCGACGCGCTGGGCAATGCATCTCATGGTTGTCTGGCTAACGTTCTATAGAGAGTCAGCGGCAACTCGGGTTCATCGGGTGCAACCGCGGTTGCCGAACCGCCCCCCATGCGGCTGGTGCCGGCCATTCTGCGCCCGCGCCACATCGGTGGTCAACCGTAAACGATTGAGCCACTTGCGGCTGCCGAAGGTGCCGTTCCGCCCGCATGACCGCGCGCGGGGTAAGCGGGGCAGCTGCGGAATGGGCCGCGTGCGGGTGTTTGGGGCTCGCGTAGCATCCACGGTTGTCGCAGTCACTCGCTGGCGGGCCGACGACTGCCGCGCGCACCCAGCCGGTCGCAGGCGATCCGACATGGGCACCGTCAGTTGCAGCCGCCGACGTCACCATGGCACGTCCGATGCTCCTCGGCCCATCGGAGGCCGTCATGGGAGAGCATGAAGCGGCCTTGCAGGAGTTCGGAGAGTTCCTTCTCAGGCAACAACTGGTCAAGGAGAAGGCGGCTCCGTACTGCGTGAGATGGGTGCGCCGCTTCCTCGCGCGGCCGGCGTCCGCGGACCCCCTCGTCGACCAGGTCCGGACGTTCTGCGAGGACCTCGAACGCGAGGGCGCACAGGAGTGGCAGGTCCGGCAGGCGGATCAGGCGCTTCGCATCTACTGGGTGAACTTCCGGCAGACCCGTGACTGGGTCCGGCCGCCTCCAGCCATCGGCCCGGCGGGTCAGGTCGAGCCGCTCGCCGCACTCGACGAGCTCCGCCGCCGCATCCGCACCCGCCACTACTCGTACCGGACCGAAGTCGCATACGTCGACTGGGCGCGACGCTTCCTTGCCTACCTGGCCGAGACGCAAGCCACCCCTCACCCGAGTCAAGGATCTCGACTTCAACCACGGGCTCATCGTCGTCCGCCGAGGCAAGGGAGACAAGGACCGCGCAACGCTCCTGGCCGCGCTCGGCCGGGACGAACTGCGTGAACATCTGGGGAAGGTGGAGGGACTGTACCGCAGCGACCAAGCGGCCGGCGTCGCCGGTGTCTGGCTGCCGGACGCGCTCGAACGCAAATACCCGAACGCCGGCCGTGAGTTCGGCTGAGTACCTCGGCCACGCCAAGGTCGAAACCACCATGGTCTACACCCATGTGGTGAAGGAACTCAGAACCCCGCCTCGAAGCCCGCTGGATCTGCTCGCCCAAGGGCGATGAGGCCGGGAAGGCCACATCGAGCGCCAGTACCGCCCAGGCCAGCGGTGAATTGCGTTACGTACAAAACACGAAGAACACGAAGGTCACGAAGAAGAAGGAGTCATCTCTCTCGGTTCGACACAGGGTTCCGAAGAAGAATGACTTCTTGTTCTACGTCTTCGTGTCCTTCGTGTCCTTCGTGTTTGTACGTAATCACGCTGTGAGCGTGATGCGGGCGTCGCCGGCGCCGCTCGCCTCGGCCGTCGCGGCGGCGAAGTAGGGGTTCAGGTCGAACTCCTCGATCTCCGGGAAGTCGGCCAGCAGCTGGTTCAGCCGCAGCAGCGTCGTCTCGAGCGTGGCGAGATCCACTGCGGCGTGACCGCGCGCGCCCGTGAGGATCGGGAAGCTCTTGATCTCGCGGATCATCTCGCGCGCGTCGATGTCCGCGATCGGATGCACGCGGAACGCCACGTCCTTCAGGATCTCGACGAAGATCCCGCCCAGGCCGAACATCATCAGCGGGCCGAACTTCGGATCGCGCGACGATCCGAAGATCACCTCGGTGCCGCCCTGGGCCATGCGCTGGACCACGAGCGTCGCGTCGGGGTCGGCCGTGCGGGCCCGCGCGAGCATCGCCGTGGCTTCCTCGCGGACCGCGGCCGGGTCCGTCAGGTTCAGCCGCACCCCGCCCGCCTCGGATTTGTGGACGATGCGCGCGGAGCTGACCTTCAAGGCGACGGCGCCGCCGAGGGCGGCGGCGGCCGCCGCGGCCGCATCGGCGTCGGGCGCCTCCCGCCACGGCAGCACGCGGACGCCCGCGGCGTCCATCACCCGCTGCGATTCGGCCAGCGTGAGCTGCGCGCGTCCGGCGGCGCGCGCCGCCGCGAACACGGCGCGGATGTCGTCGTGGCGCAGGTCGTCGAAGTGCGGCACCTGGCCGGCGGGACGCTCCTGCCAGCGCCGGTACCGCACCATCGCGGCCAGCGCGTAGGCGGCATCTTCCGGGAACGTGTACACGGGCAGGCCTTCGCCGCGCATGATGTCGATGGCTTCACGCGAGCGGACGTTGCCCATGAAGCACACGAGCACGGGCTTGCCGCAGGCGCGCGCCCCGCGCACGATCCCGGTGGCGACGCTCGGCCCGTCGATCATCTCGAGCGAGGTGAACATGGCGACGACTGCATCGATGTGCGGGTCCTCGGCCACGGCCCGCACGCAGGCTTCGTACTGGAGGCCCGTGGCCGTGGCGATCATGTCCACCGGGTTCGCCACGCTCGCCTCGGCCGCCACGACCTCGCGCATGCGCGCCTGCGTGGCGTCGCTTAACGTGGGGATCTCGAGGCCCATGTGCACGCAGGCATCGGTCAGCAGAATGCCCGGCCCGCCGGAGTTGGTGACGATCGCCACGCGGTTGCCCCGGGGGACGGGCTGGCTGGCGAAGGCGGCAGCATAGACGAAGAGTTGCTCGACGGAGGCGGCGCGGATGACGCCGCCCTGCATGAGCAGCGACTCGACGGCGTTGTCGGCGCCGGCCAGCGAGCCGGTGTGCGAGGCCGCGGCGCGGGCGCCGGCAAGCGTGCGGCCGGACTTCACGGCGAGGATCGGCTTGGTCCGCGTCACGCGCCGGCAGATCTCCAGAAACTTCTGGGGGTTGCCGAAGCTCTCGAGGTACATCAGCACGACGTCGGTCTGCGGGTCGTGCTCCCAGTACTCGAGCAGGTCGTTGCCCGAGACGTCGGCCTTGTTCCCGAGCGAGACGAACATCGACAGGCCGAGGCCCCGCTCGAGCAGCAGCGCGAGGATCGCTTCGCCAAGCGCGCCCGACTGCGACGAGAACGACACGTTGCCCGGCACGGGGTGGTTGGCCGAGAACGACGCCTGCAGGCGCACGTCGGGGGCCATGTTGATGATCCCCATGCAGTTGGGCCCGATGAGGCGCATGCCGTAGCGCTTCACGCGGTCCAGCACCTGATGCTCGAGGTCGGCGCCCGCCTCCCCGACTTCCTTGAAGCCCGCCGTGATCATCACGATGCCGCGCACGCCCTTGCGGCCGCAGCTGTCGAGCGCCTCCAGCACGAAGCGCTTCGGGACGGCGATGACCGCCAGGTCCACCTCGTCGGGGATCGCTTCGACCGTGGGGTAGCACTTCAGGCTGTGCACCACCTGGGCGGCCGGGTTGACGGGGAACACCAGCCCGTTGAACTGAAAGCTCAGGAGGTTGTGCAGGATGGACCCGCCGACCGAGCGGACATCACGCGACGCGCCGATGACCGCGACTGAGCGAGGCCTGAAGATGGGGTCTAGAGACATGCAGATTGCAGATTGATCGACGATTGCCGGCCGTCGATTGATGAACAAAGAGTGCGGGGACGAACGCAAAGCGACTTGCGAACAGCGAACCGCGAACCGCGAACCGCGAACCGCGAACAGCGAACGGCGACTAGCGAACAGCGAATGGCGAACAGCGAAGAGCGAACGGCGAACAGCGAACAGCGAGTTCCTAGTTCACCGAACACGACCCCGGACCGTCCGGGTGGCCGCAGGAGCCGCACGGGCCCATGGCCGGCGCGGCCGATCGGCGCGGTCCATCGCCCGCCACCGCGAAGACCGACAGCTGCTTCTCGAGGTGTGTGCCGTGGCAGGACGGGCACTCGAGGGTGGTGGACTCGCGCACCAGCAATTCGAAGTGGGTGCGGCAGTCCGTGCATTCGTACTCGTAGAGTGGCATGCCTTCAGAATAGCCCATCCGGCGCGTCGCCACGTTACCGGGAACACGGCACCGGGCTGGCGCCGGTGGCCGCGACCGGCCCCCTGCGCCGCGATCCTGCCCGTATTCGAGCTCCCGGCCGCTGGCTTCGCATTTGCTAGAGGTTGAACGAACGTCCAATTCGCATCGGGGGCTTCGGCGAATCGCAGGGGAGCGGCCACATGAAGCGAGAGCGTTCCGACTGGGCTCACCTCATCCGACTGGGGGGGCTCCTGGTGCTCGGCCTCGTTGCGTTCGTCTTCATTCGCCCGCTGTTCATCCCCGAGGGGTTTGGGGTGTACGGGCACTACAGGGCCGGCGCCATCCTCGATGGCCGCGACCACCCGCTCGAGTATGCCGGACGTGCCGACTGCGAGATGTGCCACAGCGATGTCGTGGATCTCCAGGAGGAGCGCCAGTCCAGCCATCGGCGCCTGTCGTGCGAGGGCTGCCATGGCCCCCTCGCGGCCCATGCCGCCGCCCCCGACGACGTGCGGCCCGTACTGCCGGACATCACGCCCGCGTGTGTCACCTGCCACGAGAAGAGCGCCGGGCGCCCGCCGCTGGTGCCGCAGGTGGAGGTGCGCGACCACAGCGGCGGCGAGGCGTGCTCCAGCTGCCACGTCGCCCACACGCCGGGCATGTTCTGAAGGGCTTCAGGAGATTCGTCATGGACGTACCCCGCCGCCAGTTTCTCGTGGAGTCAGGCCGGTGGCTCATGCTCACGGGCGTGGCAGCCTGCGCCTATGAGGCGATGCTGGCCGGCCAGCCGGTCGACGCGGAGTACGAGATGTCTGACCACTGGTGGGGCATGCTCATCGATGTCGACAAGTGCATCGGGTGCGGGCTGTGCGTGAAGGCGTGCAAGGAAGAGAACAACGTGCCCGACTCGCCGTACTACTTCAATACCTGGGTCGAGCGCTACCGCGTGCAGCTCGCCGACCGCGAGCACCCCCTCGTGGATTCGCCCAACGGCGGGGCCGACGGCTTCCCGGCGCTGGAGGAGAGCGACGACGAGCGTGTCTTCTTCGTGCCGAAGCTGTGCAACCACTGCATCGACTCGCCGTGCACACAGGTGTGCCCGGTCGGGGCGACGTTCCGATCACCGGATGGCGTGGTCCTGGTCGACGAGAAGTACTGCATCGGCTGTCGCTACTGCATTCAGGCGTGCCCGTACGGGTGCCGCTACCTCGACCCGCGCACGCACACCGCGAAGAAGTGCACGCTCTGCTATCACCGCATCGTCAAGGGCCTGACCACGGCCTGCTGCGAGGTGTGCCCGACGGGGGCACGGCAGCTCTTCGATCTGAAGAACCCCGGCGATCCGATCCATGCCTACCTGCGCGAACACCCCGTCCAGGTGCTGAAGCCGCAGCTGGCCACCGGGTCGAAGCTGTATTACGCGAACCTCGACGGGACGGTCCGGTAAGGAGACAGGGTCATGCACGGAGTGCTGCCTGGCGTCGACGGCTTCATGTATCCCAACGAGGTGGAGCTGCAGTGGAGCGTCCTCATCGTCCTGTACCCGTACCTGACGGGGCTGGTCGCAGGGGCGTTCATCCTGGCTTCGCTGGAACGGGTCTTCGATGTGCACGTCGTGAAGCCCACGTATCGGCTGGCGCTCCTCACGGCGCTGGCGTTCCTGATCGTGGCCCCGCTGCCACTGCAGCTGCACCTCGGGCACCCTGAGCGGTCCCTGCAGATGTACCTCACACCGCACCGCGAGTCGGCGATGGCGATGTTCGGCTTCGTGTACCTGTGGTACCTGATGGGCGTACTGGTGATCGAGATCTGGCTCGACTACCGGCGCGACATCGTCCGGTGGTGGAAGGAGAGCCGGGGCTGGCAGCGGGCCCTCTACGCCACGCTGGCGCTGGGCGTGGACAACGTGGGCCCCCGGGCGCTGCGTATCGACGACCGGGTGGCGCGCGCCGTGACCATCATCGGCATTCCGTCGGCGTTCCTGCTGCACGGGTACGTCGGCTTCATCTTCGGATCGGTGAAGGCGAATCCCTGGTGGTCGACGCCGCTGATGCCCGTGGTCTTCCTGTTCTCGGCCATGGTGTCGGGGATCGCCCTGGTCCTGCTGCTCTTCATGGCCACCTCCTGGATGCGCCGGCGGGCGATCGACATGCCATGCCTCGACACCATCGCGAAGTACCTGTTCTACGCATTCCTCGTGGCATTCGCGCTGGAACTGCTCGACCTGGTGCACCGGATCTACGAGGCCGACGAGTCGTTCCTGGCGCTCGACTTCATGGTCCAGACGCGGCTCTACTTCTCGCAGGTCGTCCTGCAGATCATGTTCGGGACGGTCTTTCCGATTGCGCTGCTCGCCCTCACGCAGCTCTGGTCCTTCGGTGAGCGGACGCGCCGGTGGCTCTACGCCACCGCGGCATCGGCCGCGCTCATCGGGATCCTGGCGATGCGCTGGAACGTGGTGATCGGCGGCCAGCTGTTCTCCAAGAGCTTCCTCGGCTACACGACGTACAAGATGGAGTTCGCCGCGGCCGAAGGACTGCTGCCGGCCATTCTGGTGATGCTGCTCCCGTTCGCCGTGCTGGCCGTGCTGCTGATCGTGCTGCCGCCGTGGGAGGACGAGCCGGCGGCGCCCTCGGCCTGATGGCAACGCCGGGCACCGCAGGAGGCCCAAGTGGACGAGCGCCTGCAGGCGGTTGAGGCCGAGCTTCGCAGGATCGCCGGCGAACTCGCCGGCGTGCAGGCCCGTGTCGCCTCGCTCGAGGCGGGCGTCCGGACCGCCGGCGCACTGGCCCCCACCTCCCACATCGAAGGCCCCGTGGTCACGGCATCAGCCCTGCGAGGGGCTCGCCCGCAAGCCGTGGTGCCCGCGCTCGGACGCGCGCTCATCGGGCTGGGCGGCGCCTACTTGCTGCGGGCCGTCACCGAGACCGGCGTGCTGGCGCCGGCGCTTGGGGTGGGCGCGGGTCTGGTGTACGCCGCCGCCTGGCTGGCGGCCACCGCGCGGAGCGCGAGACGTGCCACGCCGATCGATGCCGGCTTCCAGGGGGCGGTCGCGGTGCTGGTGGCCTTCCCCTTGATCGTCGAGGCGACGCTGCGCTTCGCGATCGTGCCGCCGGGACTCGCGGCGCTGGCGCTCGCCGCGCTGTCGGCCTTCTTCCTGGGCGTGGCGTGGCGGTCGGACCTCCATGGGCTGGCGTGGCTCACCGTGGTGGCCGCGCTCGGCACCGGGCTGGTCCTGATGGCCCGCACGGGCATCGTGCTCCCCTACGCCTCCCTGTTCATCGCGATCGGCATCGCGACGTTGTGGCTGGGCTACGACCGTGAGTGGGTGCTCCTGCGATGGCCAGCCGCCCTGGTCGCCGATGTCGTCGTGGCCGGCCTGCTGCTGCGCGTGTCCACGGATCCGCCGCTCGATCCCGCCGGGCACGTGCAGGCGGTGCAGGCGCTGCTCATGGCCGCGTATCTCGGGTCGATTGCCCTGCGCACACTCGTCCGCGGACGCCAGGTGATCCCCTTCGAGGTCGTGCAGACCGTCGCCGTGCTCGTCGTCGGCCTGGGTGGTGGCCTGTCGATCGGGCGTGGGTCGGCAGCGGGCATGGCGATGGGAGGGGTGGTGCTGCTGCTGGCGGCCGGGGCCTACGGTGTGGCCTTCGCCTTTCTCGAGCGCCGGCACGACCGTGGCATCAACTTCTACTTCTACAGCTCGCTGGCGCTCGTCTGCACGCTGGCCGGCACGGGCGTCCTGCTGCCTCACGGGCCGCGGGCGCTCGTCTGGTCGGCGCTCGCCGTCGCCGCCGCGTTCGCCGCGGGCCGCGTCGGACGAACGGCGCTGGCCTTCCACGGCGCCGCGTACCTGGCGGGCGCGGCGCTGGCCGCTCAACTGCTGCCGCATGCCTTCGCCCGCCTGTTCGGCGCGCCGATGGCCGGCGTCGCGCTGTGGCCCGAGGTGGTGGTCCTCGCCGCCGCGGCCGTCATCTGCACCCTCCCGCCGGCCGTCGAAGCGGGACTCCCGCGGCGGCTTGGGCGCCTGCACCAGTTCGCGGCGGCCTTCGTCGTGCTCTCCGGCGGCACCGGGTGGACGGTGCTCCTGGCGGTGGCGGCAGTCCAGGCGGCCGGGTTCGCTCCCGTCCCGGACGGGATGTCGGCGACGATGCGCACGGTCGCGTTGGCTGGTGGAGCCGTGGTGGCGGCGTGGCTGGCGCAGCAGCCAAGGCTGAGCACATTCGGCATCTTCGTCTACCCGATGCTGGCGGTGGTGGGCGTGAAGCTGCTCGTCGAAGACCTGCGCGTGTCGGAGCCCGCGACGCTGTTCGTGGCACTCGCCGCGTTCGGCGCCGCCCTGGTCGTCGCCCCGCGCTTCACACGGGACCGGTTGGGACGCCGTTCGGTGTAGGCTGAAGCGTCGTCAGATCCATCACCGTCCACCGTCCACCGTCCACCGTTCACCGTCCACCGTCCACCGTCCACCGTCCACCGATGAGCATCACCGCCGCCGTCATGCCCGCCCCCCTGCAGCCCGTTGAGCTGCGCGAATTTCCCGAGCCCGACCTTGCCCCAGGCGGGATGCTGCTGCGCACGACCTTCTCGGAGGTATGCGGAACCGACGTGCATCTCTGGCACGGGCGCCTGAGCGGCGTGCCGTACCCGATCATCCCCGGGCACGTCTCGGTTGGCCGGCTCGACAAGGCGCGTGGCCCCGTGACGGGCGCCGACGGCCGCGTCCTCCGCGAAGGCGACCGCATCGTCTTCTACGACGTGCACCGCACGTGCGGGCGCTGCTACGCGTGCAGCGTCAGCGGGACGCCCACCAAGTGCCCGTCGCGCAAGGTCTACGGGATTACCGACTCGGCCGCGGACGGGCTCTTCGGCGGATGGAGCGAGGCGATCTACCTCGAGCCGGGCGTCGTGGCGGCCGTCCTCCCGGACGCGGTGAGCGACGAGGATTACATCGGGGGCGGCTGCGGGCTCATCACGGCCGTTCATGCGCTCGATCGCGCGCAGGTGAAGCTGGCGGATCGCGTGCTCGTGCAGGGGACCGGCGCCGTCGGGCTCAGCATGATCGCGCTGGCGCGGCTGTCGGGGGCCTCGACCATCATCGCCATCGGCGCGCCGGCCGGCCGCCTGGATCTGGCGCGCGAGATGGGCGCGGACCTGGCCCTCGATCTGGGGACCACCACGGCCGAGGAGCGCCTGGCGCTCGTGATGGACGCGACCGGCGGACGCGGCGTGGACATCGGCATCGAGGGGTCGGGAGCGCCCGCGGCGGTGGAGGAGGGGCTGTCGCTCGTCCGGGACGGGGGCCGCTACGTCATCGCCGGGCACTACACCGACGCCGGCCCGAGCCAGATCAACGCGCATCACCAGATCAACCGGAAGCACCTCGAAATCCGCGGCTGCTGGGGCAGCGAGGCCGGCCACTTCCTGCGGGCCCTGACCATCCTCGAGCGCCATGCGACCCGGATGCCGTGGCACCGGATCGGCGCCCGTGTGTATGGCCTGGGTGAGCTGAACCAGGCGCTGGCCGACGCCGAAGCCATGCGGCTGCCGAAGGCGCTCGTCGATCCCCGCCGGCGCTGATCCCGGCGGCTCAAGTTCCCCTGCGGCTCGCCGATTATCCCCGCAGGAGCGAGCCGTGGCATTTCATCATCTGTCGAACTGGGTGGGCGGGGCCGATCGGGTGCAGGAACTCGAGGGCCGGGCGCGGGAACTCGAGGCGATGCTCGAAGAGCGGAACCATCAGCTCGAGGAAGCCAACCGCGCGCTGCGGAAGATGGCGACCATCGACGGCCTGACGGGCATCGCCAACCACCGCCACTTCCGGGACTTCCTCGAAGCCGAATGGCGCCGGGCCCTGCGCGACCGCTCGCCCGTGTCGGTCATCATGATCGACATCGACTACTTCAAGGCCTACAACGACACGTTCGGCCACCAGGCCGGCGACGACTGCCTGCGCCGCGTCGCCGAGACGCTGCACCGCGGCGTCGGCCGCGCCGGCGACCTCATGGCCCGCTACGGGGGCGAGGAGTTCGTGGCCGTCCTCGGCGAGACGGACGTCGACGGCGCCCTGGCGCTGGCCGACCGCCTGCGGGCCCAGATCGAAGCCCTGCGCATCCCGCATCCGCGGTCGCTCTGCGGACGCTGGGTGACGATCAGCTGCGGCACGGCCACGATGTTTCCGTCCCAGGACTCGCACCCGGACGAACTGGTGGGCGAGGCCGACCGCGCCCTGTATCAGGCCAAGCGCGAAGGGCGGAACCGCGTCGTCACCCCGCCGGCGCCCGCGGGGGATGCCGTACCGGTGGCCGCCACCGGGTCCGTGGTGCCGTTCCCGGACCGGAGACACTAAGGCCGGGTGGCCCTGTATACTGGGAGGATGCCTTCATCCCAGAAGACCGCGCGGGGGACCGCCAACCCGCTGCGGCGCAACGTCGCCATCATCGCCCACGTCGACCACGGCAAGACGACGCTCGTCGACGCCATGTTCCAGCAGTCCGGCATCTTCCGCGCGAACGAGCGCGTGACCGAACGGGCCATGGACAGCAACGACCTGGAGCGCGAGCGCGGCATCACGATTCTCGCCAAGAACACCGCGGTCCACTACAAGGACCTCCTCATCAACATCGTCGACACCCCGGGCCACGCCGATTTCGGCGGCGAGGTCGAGCGCGTGCTGTCGATGGTGGACGGCGTGGTGCTGCTGGTGGACGCGGCCGAAGGGCCGCTGCCGCAGACGCGCTACGTGCTCAGCAAGGCATTCGAGCGCGGGCTGCCGCCGATCGTCGTCATCAACAAGATCGACCGCGCCGACGCACGCGCCAAGGAGGTGCTGAACGAGGTCTACGACCTGTTCATCGACCTCGACGCCACCGAGGAGCAGATTGAGTTCCCCGTGCTCTACACGGTCGCCCGCGACGGCACGGCCTCGACCGATCTCGAGGTGCCCGGGCAGGACCTGCGCCCGCTCTTCGAGGCGATCGTCGACAGCGTCCCGCCACCGCGCGGCGACGTGTCGGCGCCCCTGCAGATGCTCGTGGCCAGCCTGGATGCGAGCGAGTACCTGGGCCGCATCGCCATCGGCCGCATCTTCAACGGCCAGGTGAGGGTCGGCGACCCGATCGTGGTGCTGAAGCTCGACGGGACGTCCTTCGACACGCGCGTGACCAAGCTCTTCGCCTTCGAGGGGCTGAAGCGCGTGGAGATCAACGAGGCCGGCGCCGGCGACATCGTGTGCCTCGCCGGCATCGAGAACATCACGATCGGCGAGACCATCGCCGACCCCGAACACCGGGTGGCGATCCCGCCGATCGCCATCGACGAGCCGACCGTCTCGATGATCTTCGGCGTGAACACGTCGCCCTTCGCGGGCCGCGACGGCCAGTACCTGACCTCGCGCCACCTGCGCGACCGGCTCACCAAGGAGCTGCTCGGCAACGTCTCGCTGCGGCTCGAGGACACCGACTCGCCCGAGCAGGTGAAGGTGCTCGGCCGCGGGGAGCTGCAGCTGGCCATTCTGATCGAGATGATGCGCCGCGAAGGCTTCGAGCTGCAGGTGTCGCGCCCCGAGATCGTCACCAAGGAGGTCGACGGCGTCCGCATGGAGCCGGTCGAGGATCTCGTCGTGGACGTGGCCGAGGACTTCCAGGGCATGGTGATCGCGCAGTGCGGCACGCGCCGCGGCACGATGACCAAGATGGTGAACCACGGCAGCGGCCGGGTGCGCCTCGAGTTCCGCATCCCGGCGCGCGGGCTCATCGGGTTCCGCTCGCAGTTCCTGACCGATACGCGCGGCACCGGCATCATGAACCACCTGTTTGCCGGCTGGGAGCCGTGGCACGGCCCGATCGCGACGCGCGCCACCGGGGCGCTCGTCGCCGACCGCACCGGCATCGCCACGGCGTTCGCGATGGCGAACCTGCAGGAGCGCGGCGTGATGTTCGTCGAGCCGGCCGTCGAGGTCTACGAGGGGATGATCGTCGGCGAGAACTCGCGCAACAACGACATGGACGTGAACATCTGCAAGGAGAAGAAGCAGACGAACATGCGCGCGTCCAGCGCCGACGAGGCCATCCGCATCGTGCCGCCGCAGCAGATGGGCCTCGAGCAGGCCGTCGAGTTCATCAATGACGATGAGCTGGTCGAGGTGACGCCGAAGCACATCCGCCTGCGGAAGCGGATCCTGGCGTCGAACATGCGGCCGAAGCGCGCCGTCGACTAGCGCTCGTCGCCGCGGGCGGACGGCTCCCCGCCGTCGCCGCTGGCGGGCGGCAGGGCATGGCCTCCGCGCGACGACAAACGTCGCGCTCCACCCACGCCCCGCCCCCTCGGGGGGCGGCTCCCCGCCGTCGCCGCTGGTGGGTGGCAGGGCCTGGCCTCCGCGCGACGACAAACGTCGCGCTCCACCCACGCCCCGCCACCTCCGGGGGCGGCTCCCAGTCGTTCGGGCGAGGGGCGTGGTATAAGCGGACTCGATGGTGGACGAGGGGGCGCTGCGCGAGCATCTGCGGAAGCTGCTGTCCTCGGAGGACGCGCACGTCGGGTTCGAACGGGCGGTGGCGGGGGTGTCGATCGAGGTGGTGGGCGTCAGGCCGGAGGGCGGCCCGCATTCGATCTGGCAGCTGGTCGAGCATCTGCGCCTTGCGCAGGCCGACATCCTCGACTTCTGTGTGAACCCGGCGTACGCCGAGCGCCTGTGGCCTGACGACTACTGGCCCGTCCTGCCGGCGCCGGCCTCAGCCGAGGCCTGGGAGGAGGCCCTGCAGGGCTACCGCAAGGATCTGGTGGTCCTGCAGCGGATGGCGATGGATCCCGCCGTGGACCTCTTCGCCCGCATTCCCCACGGGACGGGGCAGACCTACCTGCGCGAACTCCTGCTCGTCGCCGACCACGCCGCGTACCACGTCGGCCAGATCGTCCTGCTACGCCACCAACTGGGCCTCTGGCCCCCATCTAGCTGAGCACCCCGGCACCTACGGCACTCCAGCCCTCGGCTCGGCACCCGGATACTCGTGCGGCTGGGCACCCGGGCACTTGTGCACTTGGGCACTTCGGGCACCTCGGGCACTTGTGCACTTCGGGCACCCTCGGCACCCCGGCACCCCCTACGGGAATATCCCCAGCTCCGCATAGCTGCGCGCGACCTTGTGGATCGCGGCCAGGAAGGCGGCGATCCGCAGGTCCGGGCACTGCGGCGTCTTCAACTTCATGTTGCGGATCTCATGGTACGCGTTGACCATCGTCTCTTCGAGCCCCGAGGCGATCAGGTCGCCCTCGTCCGGGCCCTTGGCGAACTGGTTGCGTTCCTCCTCGGAGAAGGAGCGGCCCGTGGCCAGCTCGATGGCGCGCAGCATCGAGCGCTCGTTGGTCTCCTCGTGCCGCTTCGACATGCGGCCGAAGCGCACGTGCGAGAGGTTCTTCAGCCACTCGAAGTACGACACCGTGACGCCGCCGGCGTTGGCGTAGATGTCGGGGATCACCAGCATGCCCTTCTGGCGGAAGATCGGATCCGCTTCGGGCGTCGTGGGGCCGTTGGCGCCCTCCAGCAGGATCTTCGCCTTGATGCGCGCGGCGTTCTCCTCCGTGAACACGCCCTCGAGGGCGGCGGGGATCAGCACGTCGCAGTCGAGTTCCAGCGCCGCGCGCGTGTCGAGGTTGGTGGCGCCGGGGAAGTTCTGGATGGACCCGGTGTCGCGGCGATGCCGCCACACGGCGTCCTCGTCGAGGCCCTTCGGGTTCATGATCGCGCCCTCGCGCTCGGCGATCGCGATGAGCACGGCGCCGCCCTCGCGGCAGAACTTCGCCGCGTGGTAGCCCACGTTGCCGAGCCCCTGCACGACGATGCGCTTGCCGTCGATGCCCACGGGCAGCCCGAGCGCCATCATGTCGTCCGCCTGCTGGCAGGCCTCCCGGAGCGCGAAGAACAGGCCGCGCCCCGTGGCCTCCTTGCGGCCGCTCACGCCGCCCTGGGTCACGGGCTTGCCGGTGACGCAGGCCAGCGCCTCGAGCTGGCCCGGGTTGAGCGCGGCGTACGTGTCCGCGATCCACGCCATCTCGCGCTCGCCCGTGCCGTAGTCGGGCGCCGGCACGTCGATGCCGGGGCCAATGAAGCTCTTCTTGTGCAGTTCGTGGGTGTAGCGTCGCGTGATGCGCTCGAGTTCATCGACCGTGTACAGGTTCGCGTCGATCTTGATGCCGCCTTTGCCGCCCCCGTACGGGACGTCGACGATGGCGCACTTGTAGGTCATGAGGGCCGCCAGCGCCATCACCTCGGACTCGTTGACGTCCGGGGCGTAGCGGATGCCGCCCTTGACCGGGGTCTTGTGATGGCTGTGCTCCACGCGCCAGCCGTGGATCACCTCGATCCGGCCGTCGGTGCGCCGCAGCGGGAAGTCGAACCGGTAGACGCTGTTGCAGCACCGGATCTGAGCGAGCAGGCCCGCCGGGTAGTCGGTCAGGGACGCCGCCTCATCGAAGTAGCGGTTCACCTGCTCAAAGAAGTCGTCCTGATGGGCCGTCATGTCTCGCCTCCGTCCTCAACATAGGCGACACCAGAGGAACCGGGCAAGCGATTCGGTTCTGTCGACCCACCGACATCCCGATGACAAGAATCGACCCGTGGCTGTACCGCCCCGGTACACCGTCACCAACGCGCGGCATCGCCCCGGGCTTCCGCAGGGCGCAGTCCCGTCCGCTCGAGTTCGTCCTCGGGCCGATTCTGCTGGATCCCGCCACTCAGTCACGCGGGCGCCGGAGACGGCACGGGCCTTGCGACAGCGACCGTGAGACCCCCGCGTTCGGAGGTCACGCTGTTGGAGGAACCGTGCTGCTGAACGTGCTGCCCATGTGGTCCCGCGACCTGGCCATCGATCTCGGGACCGCCAACACGGTGGTCTATGAGCCCGGGCGCGGCATCGTGCTCGACGAGCCCTCCGTCGTGGCCGTCAATCGCGAGACGGAGAAGACCGTGGCCGTGGGCCGCGCGGCCTACGCGATGCTCGGACGGGCCCCGGGGAGCATCGCCACGATCCGGCCGATGCGCGACGGGGTGATTGCCGACTTCGATGCCGCGGAGCGCATGCTGGCCAGCTTCATCCGGCAGGCTCAGGGGACGACGTCGTGGCGGCGCACGCGGGTCGTGATCGGCGTGCCGTCGGGCATCACCCAGGTCGAGCGGCGCGCGGTCATCGACTCGGCGCGGCGCGCGCACGCGAGCGAGGTGCATCTGGTCGAAGAGGCCATGGCGGCGGCGATTGGCGCCGGGCTGCCGGTGACCGACGCGTCCGGCAGCATGGTGGTGGACATCGGGGGCGGCACGACCGACATCGCGGTGATCTCGCTCGGCGGGATGGTCTACGACACATCCGTCCGCGTGGCGGGCCACCACTTCGACGAGGCCATCACGCTGTTGATGCGGCGGCGCCATGGCTTGCTCATCGGCGAGCGCACGGCCGAACAGGTGAAGGTCGCCCTCGGGTCCGCCTGTCCGCTGCCGGCGCCTGAGGAGATGGAGGTGCGGGGGCGCTGCTTGCGCGAGGGCCGGCCGCGGACGGTCACGGTGAGCGACGCGGAGGTCCGCGACGCGATGGCCGAGCCGCTCCGCGTGATCGTGGCCGCCATCCGCACGACGCTCGACGCCGTCCCGCCGGAGATCGCGGCCGACATCGCCGATCGGGGCCTCGTGCTGACGGGCGGCGGCGCGCTCATTCGCGGCATCGACGAACGGCTGTGCCGCGAAACGGGGGTGCCGGTGACCGTCGCCGATCTGCCGCTCACCTCCGTGGTCGTGGGCGCGGGCCGGATGCTGGCCGACATGCGCCTGCTCCGTCGCGTGGCCATGGCCGCCTGACGCGGCCGCGGCCAAGGCACCCTACGCGCGCATTTGCTCGCGCCGCTCTGGCGCCACCGGGGCCGCGATTGACAGGCCCGTGGGGGCGACCTTGCGGAACGCCCGGCGCTCGGTGGCCCAGTGGTGGAGTAGGTGCGCCGCCACGGCGCTCCCGGTTTCTGCCCGGTGCTCGACGATCCACGAGAGCAGCGCCTCTTCATCGGCCGCATCGAGCGCGCCGAGCGTGACGAGTTCGTGGTTGAGGCGCCCGGCGAGCCGCGCATCCCGATCGAGCACGTAGGCCAGCCCGCCCGTCATGCCCGCCCCGAAGTTGAGGCCCGTCGACCCGAGCACAACCACCAGCCCGCCCGTCATGTACTCGCACCCGTGGTGCCCGACGCCCTCGATGACGGCGACGGCGCCGCTGTTGCGGACCGCGAAGCGTTCGCCGGCCTGTCCGGCGACGAACAGGCGGCCCCCCGTGGCGCCGTAGAGCGCGGCATTGCCGATGAGCACCTGGCTGTCGAGCCGCGTCGGGCGCGGCGGCGGGGCGATGGCGATCGTGCCGCCGTGCATGCCCTTGCCGACGCCGTCGTTGGCGTCGCCGGTCAGGTGGATTTCGACACCGGGCACGTTGAAGGCGCCGAGCGACTGGCCGGCGGTCCCGGTGAGCGACAGGCGGACGGGCGCATGCGGGACCCCGAGGTTGCCGAAGCGCGCGGCGATCAGCCCGCTCAGCGTGGCCCCCACCGTCCGGTCGGTGTTCCGGATCGCCTCCTCGATCTCGATGGCGTGCTGGCCGAGCCCCCGGCGCACGCGCGCGGCGATGCGGCCGTTCATCGTGAAGGCCCCGGCCGGCATCAGCGCCGGGTCCTCGGCCACTTCATGGAGTTCGCCCGAGGTCATCGGCGCGGCCATGCCGTCAAGGGTCAGCCGGCCGGCCTCGGCGCGGTTGCGCGGCTCGAGCAGGTCGACCCGCCCCACGAGCGCGTCGAGCGATCGGAGTCCAAGCGACGCCAGGATGCCGCGTACCTCCCCGGCCATCAGGTGCAGGTAGTGCACGACGTGATCCACCGTCCCGGCGTACTTCGCGCGAAGGTCGGGCCGCTGCGTGGCGATGCCGACGGGGCAGGTGTTCTGGTGGCACTGCCGCGCCATCACACAGCCGAGCGCCACGAGCAGCGCCGTGCCGAAGCCGTACTCCTGCGCGCCGAAGGCGGCGGCCATGGCGACGTCGTGCCCGGTCTTCAGGCCGCCGTCGGTCTGCAGGATCACGCGGTGCCGCGCCCCGCGCGCCGTCAGCACGCGGTGGGCGTCGAGCAGGCCGATCTCCCAGGGGAGGCCCGCGTGCTTGATCGAGCCGCGCGGCGAGGCCCCCGTGCCCCCGTCGTGTCCGCTGATCTGGATCGCGTCGGCGCCCGCCTTCACCACTCCGGCGGCGATCACGCCCACGCCCGAGGTGGAGACGAGCTTCACGTTCATCCGCGCGGTCGGGTTGAACGACCGGAGGTCGTAGATGAGCTGCGCGAGGTCCTCGATGCTGTAGATGTCGTGATGCGGCGGTGGTGAGATGAGCGACGTGTGCGGCTGTGCATGGCGGAGCCGCGCGATGTGATCGACGACCTTGGCCGCGGGCAGCTGGCCGCCCTCGCCGGGCTTCGAGCCCTGCGCCATCTTGATCTGCAGCTCGGTCGCCGAGATCAGGTAGTGCGGCGTCACGCCGAAGCGCGCCGAGGCCACCTGCTTGGTCGTGCTGTTGGCCCAGTCGCCCGTCAGCGGGCGCGCGAAGCGCGCGGGATCCTCGCCGCCCTCGCCGCTGTTGCTGCGGCCGCCGACGCGGTTCATGGCCATGGCGAGCGTGGCGTGGGCTTCGGGCCCGAGCGCGCCGACCGACATCGCCGACGCGAAGAAGCGGCTCACGATCCGCTCGGCCGGCTCGACCTCCTCGATCGGGATCGCCGGACCGCTCCGGAACTCGAACAGGTCACGGACAGCCGTGGCCGGCCGCCCGTGCACGAGCGCCGCGAAGCCCCGGTACGCGTCCTCGTGACCGGCGTCGAGCGCCTTGTGGAACTCGCGCACGAGCGCCGGGTTGTAGGCGTGATGGTCGCCGTCGCGGCGGAACACATGGAAGCCGGGATGCGGCAGCTGCGCCGCCGAAGTGCCGCAGGCCGCCTGGTGCGCCGCCACTTCCTGCGCGGCCAGCGCGTCGATCGTCAGCGCGCCGGGGACCACGGGTGTGCCGGGGAAGTACCGCTCCACGAGCGACGGCGCCAGGCCGACGGCTTCGAAGAGCTGCCCGCCGCGATAGCCCGCGATCGTGCAGACCCCCATCTTCGACAGGACCTTCAGCAGGCCCTGCTCGACCGCCTCACGCCACTGGCGTTCCGCCTCGTCCGGCGCCATGCCGGTCTTGACGGCCAGCGCCCGCGCCGTCTCGATCGCGAGCCAGGGACAGACGGCCGCCGCACCAAAGGCGAGGAGCGCCGCCGCCTGATGCGCATCGCGCACCTCGCCCGTATCCGCAACGAGTCCGGCGCGCCCGCCGAGCCCCGCCTCCGTGAGCGCGCGCCCCGCGGCGGTCACGGCCAGCAGCGAGGGCAGAGGCGCCTCGGTCGACGAGGCCTGTCGATCCGACAACATCACGACCACCGCCCCGTCGCGGACGGCGTCGACGGCCTCGCGGGCCACGCGCGCGAGGCCCTCGCGGAATCCGTCCTCGCCGCCGCCGATCGCGTACGTCGTGCTGACAATCGCGACCGGCCGCTGCGGCAGCTGCCGCAGCCCGTCACGGAGCGCCTCCGTCAGAATGGGGGTCGGCGCCAGCACCATCCGCGCCTCGACCGGCGATTCGGCGAGCAGGCGGCCCTGGCGTCCGAAGCACGTCTCGAGTGACATCACGACCGACTCGCGCAGCGGGTCGAGCGGCGGGTTGGTCACCTGCGCGAAGCGCTGGCGGAAGAAGTCGGTCAGCACGCGCCGGCGCGGCGTGAAGATCGCGAGCGGCGTGTCGTCGCCCATCGATCCCACGGCCTCCTTGCCTTCATCGACCATCGGCCGGAGGATGAGCTCCAGTTCCTCGGCGGTGTAGCCGAAGATCCGCTGCTGGCGGCGCAGATCCGCCTCGTCACGCACGGTCGGCGCGGTCTCGGGCGACGGCTGCACGGGCGCCACGGCGAGATCGACCCACGTGCGGTACGGCTGCGCCGCCGCGAGCGCCTGGCGCACGCCACGGTTGTCGCGCAGTTCGCCGCTGGCGAAGTCGACGATGGCCATCTCGCCGGGGCCGAGGCGGCTGCGCTGGCGCACCTCGGATTCGGTCACGTCGAAGATGCCCGTCTCCGACCCGACGCAGACTTGCCCGGTCGTCGTGACGATCACGCGCGCGGGCCGGAAGCCGTTGCGGTCGAGCATCGCGCCCACCTGGCGGCCATCGGCGAACGCCAGGCCGCCGGGGCCTTCCCAGGGTTCGGTGAAGCAGGCCTGGTAGCGTTCGAACGCCTGTTCGGCGGCCGGCACGTCCGGGTCGTGTTCCCACGCGCGCGGAATCAGCCGGGCAAACGCATGCGCGAGGCTGAAGCCCGCCTGCCGCATCGCGTCCACCGCATCGTCGAGGCTCTCCGAGTCGCTGCCGCTCGCACGAACCAGCGGGCCGATGCCGTCCGGCAGATCGGGCAGGCACGCGCGATCCGCCTGGCGGCGCGCCGCGCCGAGGCGGTTGCCGAGCACCGTGTTGATCTCGCCGTTGTGGGCCAGCACGCGGAAGGGCTGAGCGAGACGCCACTGCGGAAACGTGTTCGTGCTGAAGCGCTGGTGGAACACGGCGAACGCGGTCTCGTACGCCGGGTCGTCCAGGTCGGGGTAGTAGCGCGGCAGATCGGCCGGCGTCACGAGCGCCTTGTAGACGATGGTGCGCAGCGAGAGCGACGTGATCGCTACGGCGCCGAGGCCCTGTGCGAGCAGTCGCGCCTCTGCGCGGAGGCGCGCGCGGTACAGGCTGGCATCGAGCGCCGCCTCGTCGAGCGCCGGGGACGCGCCGTGCAGGCCGAGCACCTGGTAGATGGCCGGTTCGGATGCGGCTTCGGCTTCGCCGAGGCAGGTGCGGTCCACCGGCACGTGCCGCCACGTGAGGAAGCGCCAGCCCTCCTGTTCCAGCGCGGCGTCGATGGTCGCCTGGGCGGCGGCCACGGCGGCTGGCGGAATGAAGCACATGCCGGCCATGCGGCCGCCTTCGGCCGCGCCGAAGGCGCTGGGCAGATCGCGCGCGAGCAGGGTCCACGGAATGGCGGTGAGGACGCCGGCGCCATCCGCCGACCCCCGCCCGTCGCTGGGGGCGCCGCGATGGGTGAGCCGGCGGAGCGCGTCGAGGGCCCGCTGCAGCCATTCATGATCGGCGCGCCCGCCGAGATCGGCCACGAATCCGACACCACAGGCGTCGTGATCGGCATAGACCGGCTCGGTCGTGGGCGTCAGCGGCTGGTCGGGATCCCCCATGGCGTATGTCTCCTCGTCAGGTCGCAGACACCTCCGGCGGAGACACGCGCGCGCGTGTGCTGTGCCGACGTGGTGTCTGCCGGTCGGAAAGGTGGCAGAAGCGGGAGGCACCGCTCCTGTCGATTGTCGGAACTCGCGAGCGTGGTAACGCCCGATGCGTATTTATGCCAGCGTACGAGCCAGAAGGGAAATAGAACCTTCACATATCAAGCATTCCCAACGCGCATGCTTGTTGCGCGAGCGTCACGGGAAACTCATCTGTGAAGGCAGAGGGCAGAAGGCAAAACGCACACCGCGGAAGGAGAGGGGCAGGGCGCACGGCGGACGTTGATATTCGAACGGCTCACTTTGCACTACACTCGTGTGATGTCCGACCATCGTCCCGCCCGTATGTGGCGGCTCATGCCTTTAGAAGTGCGCACCAGTGCGGCGGCCGCGTTCTGGCGCGACGAGCAGGCGGCGCTCGAGCAGGCCGAAGCCGTCGCCCTGATTGCCCGCCAGATCAGGTTCCGTCCGAAGAGCGTCATGTCGCTGCCGGTGGAGCGCAAGGCCCGCCACCTGGCCGGGCTGGGCCAGGTGTCCGACCTGCTGGCCGCGCGGCTGCTCGTCGCGTACCACCTCGAGCATCAGCGGCCGATGATGGGGGCGTTTCTCGACGCGCTCGGCGTGCCGCACGAGCAGGGACTCATCACCGCCGAGGAACCGTCGAAGCCGGAGCCGGCGATGCTCGATGCGGCCGTGGTGACACTCGCGGCAGCCTATCCGAAAGGGGATGTGGCGCGGTACTTCTGGACGCTGCTCTGGCAGGATCCGGAGACGTGGGGCGGGCTCGAGGGCCGTCCGGAGCTGGCGGTCGAATAAGGACGGACGGGGGATCAGGGATTCAGGGACCAGGGATCGGGGATCAGGGATCTTCGATTCCGAATCCCAGGTGAAGTCGAGTAGCGAATCCCCGATCCCCGATCCCCGATCCCCTGGAACACCGACATGGCCCCCTTCGAACGTCACGTCTTCGTCTGCGGCAACCAGCGGGAGCCGGGGCACCCGCGGGGGTGTTGTGATCCGGCTGCCGGCGATGGGCTGCAGAAGGCGTTCAAGAAGGCGTTGGCCGAACGCGGCCTCCAGCGGCGCGTGCGCGCCAACCGCGCCGGATGTCTCGACCAGTGCGAGCACGGGCCCACCGTCGTCGTCTATCCGGAGGCCGTCTGGTACGGTGGGGTGACGGCCGCGGATGTGGCCGAGATCGTGGACGAGCATCTCGTGGCCGGCCGTCCCGTCGCACGCCTGCGGCTCGCCGAGGGCTGCGTCAACACGGCGGACTGCGAACACAGGCAGATCGCACGATCGCGGTTCGAAGAGCGGCGCCAGCAGATCCGCAAGGCTGACGAAGGCTAGGTCCCCGCCGCCGCCGTTCGGTCTTTCAGGCGAGTCATCCAGCTGACCACGCCGTCCCAGATCGCTCGATGCACCGCGTCCTGATCGCGGCCTGAGCGCTTCAGCACGGCGAACGAGTGGTCGCCCCCCTCCACCGACAAGATGTCGAGCACCGATACCCCCGGTGTGGCGGCGCGGATCGCATCGGGATCGCCGAAGCTGTCGCGCGTGCCCTGGACGAAGAGCGTCGGCGCGGCGAGGTGGGGCAGGTGCGCGGCGCGCGCGGGGCGTCCGCCTGGGGGGAGCAGCGGGTAGCCGAAGACGACGACGCCGGCGAGCGGCGTCGCGAGGGGCCACTGGTCCGGGGTGGCGGCGAGGTGCGTGGCCATGCGTCCGCCCATCGACTTGCCGCCGATGAACACGCGCGTCGCCGCCGCGTCGTCGCGGGCCGCGACCGTGGCGATGATGTCTCTGAATGTCTCTTGCAGGAGCGGCGCGCGGTCGGGCGCCTTGCGGCCGGCGTCCATGTACGGAAAGTTGAAGGTGACGACATCGGGGCCGCGCGCCGCGAGTTCCTGCGCATATCGCGTCATGAACGGGCTGTGCTGCCCGGCGCCGGCGCCGTGCGCGAGGATGAGCAGGTCGCCCGAGGCGACGGAACCGGGCGCGGGGTAGCGCACCGCAGATGCTGCGGCATTCGGTCGCAGGGGGACGGAAAAGGGCGTGGGCATATCGGGGAAGCGCGCGCGGTGTAGTAGCATAAACCGCTTTGTTCGAAGGGAGCGACGTGCAGTGATGCGTGGTCCGAGCATGATGGAAGCGGTGCGGCGTGTGGTGGTGATGGCGGCGGTGATGGTTGGGATGGGGGCCGCGGCCCTGGCCCAGACGCCCCCGGTGGCGCCGCCCCAGGGGGCCGCGGTGCATGTCCCCGAGGCGCCCACGCTCGACGGCGACGTCCTCAACGATCCGGCGTACGCGCAGGCGCCCGTCCTGAGCGGCTTCTGGCAGCAGCAGCCGAACGAAGGCCAGGCCGCCTCGGAGCGCACCGAGGTCCGCATGGTGTTCACGAACGACACGCTGTATCTCGGCGTCGTGATGTACGACAGCGATCCGTCGGGCATCATCGTGTCGGATTCGCGCCGCGACTCCTCGCTCGGGGAGACCGACAGCTTCCAGGTGATCATCGACACGTACCGCGACGGCCAGAACGGTTTCGTGTTCGGCACCAACCCCGCGGCCATCGAGTACGACGGCCAGGTGACCAATGAAGGCCAGGGCGGCGGCGGCATGGGCGGCGGCCGGTCGCAGATGGGCGGCTCGGGGGGCGGGTTCAACCTGAACTGGGACGGCGCGTGGCAGGTGCGGACGCGCATCTCCGAGATCGGCTGGACGGCCGAGTTCGCGATCCCCTTCAAGACGCTGCGCTACCCGGCCACCGCCGAGCAGACCTGGGGCATCAACTTCCAGCGCAACATCCGCCGTCGCAACGAGCGCGCGTTCTGGGCGCCCATCCCGCGCCAGTACAACCTCTATCGCCTCTCGCTCGCGGGGACGGTGTCGGGGGTGCAGACGCCCGCGTACCGCAACTTCCGCTTCACGCCGTACGCGCTCGGCCAGGCCCTGACGTCAGGGGTCCGGCCCGTGGATAACGTCTTCCTCGGTGATGTCGGCGGCGACTTCAAGTACAACCTGACGCCGAGCCTCACGCTTGACGCGACCGTCAACACCGACTTCGCGCAGGTGGAGGTCGACGACGAGCAGGTGAACCTCGATCGGTTCAGCTTGTTCTTCCCGGAGAAGCGGCCGTTCTTCCTCGAGAACGCGGGCTTCTTCTCGGTGGGCAACCCCGGCGAAGTGGACCTGTTCTTCAGCCGCCGCGTCGGCATTGGACGGTCGGGCGAGGCGATTCCCATCCTCGGCGGCGCGCGCGTCTCGGGCAAGGCCGGCCAGTACAACATCGGCCTGCTCAATATGCAGACCGCGAGCACGGACACGGCCGCGAGCAACAACTTCGGCGCGATCCGCGTGAGCCGCGACCTGCCGAACCGGTCGAGCATCGGCGGCCTCTTCGTCAACCGGCAGGGCACGGGTGATCTGGCGGGCGATGACGATCACAACCGCACGTACGCGGTGGACGGGCGCTGGGGCGTCGGCCAGAACACGGTGCTGTCAGGGTTCCTGGCCCGGACGGATACGCCCGGGGTCAGCGGCGACGACTACGCGTACAACATTCGTTCGCGCACGAACCTGCAGCGGCTCGACATCAACGTCGGCTACCAGGAAGTCGGCGAGCAGTTCAATCCCGAGGTCGGGTTCCTGTCGCGGCGCGGCTACCGCAAGCCGGATGCCTCGCTCTTCTCACGCTTCCGCCCCGCCAACTTCCTCAACATGCAGGAGATTCGTCCGCATGTGACGTTCCGGGGCTTCTGGGGGCAGGACGGGTTCCAGGAGACCGGCTTCTGGCACATCGACAGCCACTGGGA
Source organism: Vicinamibacterales bacterium (assembly GCA_030680175.1). Taxonomy (GTDB): domain Bacteria; phylum Acidobacteriota; class Vicinamibacteria; order Vicinamibacterales; family UBA2999; genus JAUXWO01. The sequence goes on along the minus strand of JAUXWO010000050.1, from coordinate 169,513 downwards.
ACTGCGCAATGCCTACGAGTTCCACACCGGCATGAACCTCACGCTCGAAGGCGTGCGGACGCCCTTCGAGATCTTCCCGGGCGTGATCGTGCCCCCCGGCACCTACGAGCACGCCGAGGCGCAGCTCGTGGCGATGTCGAACCAGGGCGCGCCGGTGAGCGTCAACCTGCAGACCTTCATCGGCGGCTTCTTCGGGGGATCGCGCGTCACGCTGAACCCGACCCTGCGCTTCCGCGTGGGTGAGGCGCTGACGACGCAGGTGACCTACAGCCGGAACGACGTCCGGCTGCCGTATGGGGATTTCGTGACGAACCTGCTCCGCGTGCGCAGCAGCTACTCGTTCAATCCCAACACGTTCGTGCAGGCGCTCGTGCAGTACAACGACCGTGCCGACGTGTGGTCGATGAACCTCCGCTTCGGCTGGCTCCAGGCCGCCAACACCGGCCTCTTCATTGTCTACAACGACACGCGCGGGCTCTACGACCTGGTCGAACGGCCCGAACGCACGGACCGCAGCCTGATCATCAAGTTCAGCCGCATGTTCGACATCATGCGCTGATCGCGGGCGGATCACGGACAGACACGAAGGTCACGAAGACGCACGAAGCAGCCTCTTTTCCGATCCGGTAACGGCCACCGGAGCGTTGAACAGCCTGCTTGCGTGTGTCTTCGTGGCCTTCGTGACCTTCGTGTTTGTACGTGATCGGTGATCGTTACTGCGCCAGTTCGGCCAGAAATTCCTGGATGCGGCGCGCGTTGGTGCCGACGTCGCTGCGGCCCACGCGGGAGACCGATCGCATGTCCACGCGGCTCCCGCCGTCGGGCATCGCCGACACCCGGATCACCACGTCGTCCTTGAACCCGAACCAGCGCGTGGTGGCGGTCGCCTCGATCACGCGGGCCTCCGCGCTGTCCGACACGAGCGCCCAGCCGCGGGCGCCGACGAGCGCGAGTGCGCGGGCGTAGGCGTCGGCCGGCGCGGCATCGAGCATGAGCGGCCCGAGGTCGGGGTAGCCCTCGCGCTGTGCCTCGGCCTTGGCCTCGGTGTAGGTGAGCGGGTTCGCGTCCACGCGGAGCGCGACGACCGCGTCAAAGGTGGGCGGCGTCACCGTGTCGGTCGTGATGTCGTGGATGCGCGGGACCTGCTGCGCCTGGCGCTGCCACTGGAACGGAATGGCGACGATGATGATGCCGACAACCATCGCGAGCAGCGCGGACAGGAACGCCTTCGACGCGATGTGGCGTCGATTGACGAGCAGCATGAGGAAACCGAGGGAGGCGCCCGCGATCCCGGCGTACGCGCCCCAGCGCAGCATCTGCTGGAGGCCGGTGCCAAGGGGCCACCATCCCATCCGATAGCCGGGGCCTGCGAGCCCCACCAGGGCCGCCCCGGTGATCGAGACCAGCAACGCCAGATACGCGATCCCCGCCCACTTCGCTCGTTCCGACATGTAACCCCCTCGAGCGCGCCCTCATCACCCGGCGGAAGACCGGACCGGCCACGCGGTCCCTATAATGCCTGCAATGACCCTTGCGCACACCATCGAAACGCCCACGCATGGCCGGTACCTGATCTCGATGCCGCCCGGACCGGGCCCGCATCCCTGGATCCTTGGATTTCACGGCTACGGCGAACGCGCCGAGCACCACATGGCGGTGCTGGAGTCATTGGATCCCGAGGGCCGCTGGGGCAAGGTCAGCGTGCAGGGGTTGCACCGGTTCTACACGCGCAAGGAAGAGGTGGTCGCGTCGTGGATGACGAGTGAGGACCGCAGCCTGGCGATCGTCGACAACGTCGCGTATGTCGCGGCCGTCGCCGCGGCGGTGCGGCGCGACCTGCCGGTGGGGGCGCCGCTGGTGATCACCGGGTTCTCGCAGGGGGTGGCGATGGCCTACCGCGCGGCCGTGGCGCTCCGGCCGGACGCCCTCCTCGTCCTGGCGGGCGATGTGCCCCCCGACGTCGCGCCGCACGCCGCCGGGTTGCCGCCGACGCTCATCGGGCGTGGCGTGCATGACCTCTGGTACGTGCCGGAGAAGCTGGCTGCCGACCTCGCGATCCTGCGCGCGGCGGGCGTCCGCGTGGAGGTGTGCGAGTTCGACGCCGGCCACGTCTGGCACGACGACATGCTGCAGGCAGGCCGCCGCTGGCTGGCTGGAGCCGGAGGCTGGAGTCGGGGTCAGGTGATGAATCGTGAATGGGGGGGAGTCGGGGGCAGGTCATGAATCGTGCGGGCCTGTCCGTTTCTACGCCACCGTATGGCCGTTCCTGCCACCGCCGCAAGAATCAAGATCTGACCCCCATATACTAGGGCGGTGGAGGTCGACCTCGAGACGCTCGGATGGGATGCCCGGTGGGCGGAGGTGTTTGCGCCCCACGCCGCCGCGGGACTTCAGCCCGCGCGCGTGACGATCGAGTTCAACCACCTGTTCCGCCTCGCCACCGCCGAGGGCGAGTTCAAGGGGCAGCACTCGGGACGACTCCGGCACGAGGCCACCGGGCGCAGCATGCTCGCGGCCGTCGGTGACTGGGTGGCCGTGGAACTGCGTCGCGACGAGCGCGCCGCGACGATCGAGGCCGTGCTGCCGCGTCGCTCGTGGTTCTCGCGCAAGGCGGCCGGCGAAGTCACCGAAGAGCAGATCGTGGCCGCGAACGTCGACGTCGTGTTCCTGGTGATGGGCCTGGACCACGACTTCAACGTGCGCCGTCTCGAGCGCTACCTGCTCCTGGCCTACGAGAGCGGCGCCACGCCGGTCGTGCTCCTGACCAAGGCGGATCTGGCCACCGACGTGCCGGAGCGGGTGGCCGAAGCGTCGGCGGCGGCGCCGGGCGTGACGGTGCTGCCTCTGGCCGCGCCCTCGGGCCTCGGCTTGGCGCCGGTCGCCGCCCTGCTCGGTCCCGGCCGCACGGCGGCGCTCCTGGGATCGTCAGGCGCGGGCAAGTCCACCATCATCAACGCGCTGGCCGGTGCCGAGATGATGAAGACGCAGGAGGTGCGCGCCTCGGATTCTCGCGGCCGCCACACGACGCGCCATCGCCAGCTGATCGTGCTGCCCGGCCTCGGGCTGATCATCGACACCCCGGGCATGCGCGAACTTCAGCTCTGGGACGTCGCCCGGACGATGCGGGACACGTTCGACGAGATCGAGGCGCTGGCGCCGGAGTGTCACTTCACCAACTGTCAACACCGCGCCGAGCCGCGCTGCGCGGTGAGGGCGGCCGTCGCGGACGGCCGCCTGGCCGCCGAGCGCCTCGACAGCTACCGCAAACTGCAGGATGAGCGGGAAGGCCTCGAAGCGCGCAAGGACGTCCGCGCCCGCATCGAAGAGAAGCGGCGCGGGCGCGTCATGGGCAAGGCGCTGAAGCAGATGCAGAAGGACCGCGGCCGCTAGCGAACAGCGAATGGCGAATAGCGAATGGCGAACAGCGAACAGCGAATTGCGAATAGCGAATGGCGAACAGCGAAGTGAAAACCCGTTCCCTCGAGTTCACCGTCGTCCCTGAAGCGGAGATGCGGACGCGCGCCGCGGCGTTCGCCGCAGAGATGGCGCGCCGGCGTACCGTGCGCGACTATGCGGACCGCGACGTGCCGCGGGCGATCATCGAGGACGCCATCCGCACGGCCGGCACCGCCCCGAGTGGCGCCAATCTGCAGCCATGGCACTTCGTCGCGATTGGACGGGACCCCGAACTGCGGCGCCGGCTGCGTGAAGCGGCGGAGGCCGAGGAGCGCGAGTTCTACGCGAACCGCGCGCCCAAGGAGTGGCTCGAGGCGCTGGCGCCGCTCGGCACCGATGCCGCGAAGCCGTTCCTCGAGGTCGCGCCATGGCTGATTGCCGTCTTCGTGGAGGCGCACGGCGTGCGCGGGAACGGATCCGTCGTGAAGCACTACTACGCGGTGGAATCGGTCGGGCTGGCCACGGGCCTGCTGATCGCGGCGCTCCATCGTGCCGGGCTCGCCACGCTCACGCACACGCCAAGCCCGATGGGGTTCCTCAACACGCTGCTCGAGCGCCCTTCACACGAACGCCCGTTCCTGCTGCTTGTGGTGGGCTACCCCGCCGAGGGGGCCGAGGTGCCGGACATCTCGCGCAAGCCGCTCGACCAGATCGCGACCTTCATCCCCTGACTCACGGTCAAGGCAGGTCCGGCAGGGCTTCCTGCCACGCGAACACGAGACGCAGGTTCTCGAAGTCCGCCGCCAGGCGGGACTGCGTGGACGTCGCCTCGGTACGCGCCGTGAACCGGCCGACGAGCACGCGGCGCTCGATCGCGTCTGGGCTCACCCGCACATCCACCACGTAGACCGGCAGCCCGAGCGCGAGCAGTCGCGCGCTGGTCTCGGCCGCCGCGGCGGCATCCGCATACTGCCCGACGAGAATCGACAGGCTGGTGCGGACGCCGGGCGGCGGCGTCACGCCCGGCAGGGCATCCGGCACCGTGGCCACCGGCAGCGGCACGGCGCGTGCCCACGGCGCCGGAGACGCCGGCGGAGCCAGGGGGTCTGGTGTGAGCCACTCGAGGGGATTGCCGAGGACGTACAGGGCGGCCGCGCTCAAGGCGAGGACGGCCGCCAGCGCTGCGAAGAGGCTGGCGCGTCCGGCGCGTGCGCCGGCACGGCGCCACTGCTCGCGGCGCTGCGCGCCCTTCGGCACTGCCAGACCGAGCGCGGCGGCGCCCGCCACGACCTCCGCGTCAGTGATCTTGTCGGTCTCGGCTTCGCGGCCGGCCATCAGGGCCCGGTCGCAGACCAGGTTGGTCATGCGCGGCACGCCGCCCGTGATCTGGTGCACCATGTCGAGGCCCTGCGCCGTGAACATCACCGACGTGGAGCCGCGCGCCACCCAGAGACGGTGGGTGATGTACGCCTCCACCTCTTCGCGGTTCAGCGGCTTCAGGGTGCAGCGGATCGAGATGCGTTGATCGAGCTGCCGCATGTTCTGCTGGTGCAGCACGTCGAGCAGGTTCAGCTGGCCGGCCAGCACGATCTGCAACAGCTTCTGGTCCGTCGTCTCCAGATTCGAGAGGATGCGGATCTCCTCGAGGACGTCCGCGGAGAGGTGCTGGGCTTCGTCGATGATGAGCACGGCGCTGCCGTGCAGGGGAATCAGCGACAGCAGGAAGTCCTGCAGCGTGCGGACCAGCTCATGCTTGCTCGCCGTGGCCAGGCGCCCGGTGTGGAGCGCTTCGCGCGAGGTCACGCCGAAGTTCAGCAGCACCTCGCGGAGCAGTTCCTCGACGGAGAGAAACGGGTTGAGGATGAGCGCGGTGAAGGTGGTGGCGTCGAATTGCTCGAGCAGCGTCCGACACAGGGTCGTCTTGCCCGTGCCGATGTCGCCGGTGAGGACGATGAAGCCCTCTTTGCGCCTGATGGCTTGCCAGACCTGCTGCAGCGCGACGTCGTGCGATTCGCTCCGGTAGAGGAAGCGAGGGTCCGGCGTCAGACTGAACGGCGGCTGAACGAAGCCGTAATATTCTTCGTACATCCGGAAGGTTCGGGCGATTCACGGAGCCCGAAGGGCGGGCAACCGGACACAGGATATCAGGAAGGGACATGAACGTCATCGTTCTTTCCCGTCCCTGGGGCCGTCCGCCCCCCGACCGAGCTGGTGCCGGTACCAGGCCTTCCAGTCCCGGAACTGCCCCGCGCCGGACGTGGCCCAGGTTGAGGCCGCGGTGCGCCCCAGGTCACGGCGCACGGTCTGCCCCATCGCCTGGGCCGCCGTCGTATCCCACGTGTGTCCCTCGCGCGACCGCGAGTGGCCAATCTCGCGGAAGTGGGTGAGCATCGCCAGCGACGAGTCGACGTGCGGGGCGTCGATGACCTCGACGACATGCTGCAACTCGTGTCCGAGCGTGGCGACCGCCGCGTCACCCCGGAGCCGCGGGCTGATTGAGACGCGCAGGTACCGGACAGGGCCAGCCTGGGCTACCCAGGTGATCCCGCCCACCACGTGCCCGCTGAGCCGCGGTTCCGATTCGATGTAGACGATGACGTCGCTGGCCTCGATGCGCCTGACGAGCGTGCGCATGGCCTCGGAGCGATCGAGGCCGTCATGGAGGAGCCGGGCCACGGCCGCGTCGCGCGGACGCAGACGCGGCGCGCGCGTCGGGTCGTCGTCGAGCGCGCCGGCAAGCGACGGGTGGGGGAGCAGGATCACCACGAACAACACACGCAGCCAGTGCATGACGCCTCCTGGCTCTCATCCATTCTCCCCGGGCACGAACACGTCGTCCTCCGCGTCTGCGGGGGCCGCCGGCAATGGCGAGTGGCATGTCCCTCGCCGTACACGCGCGTGGAGCGCGTCCACTTGGTGAGCGTAGACGGGGCCTTCTGCCGGGCAGTTCAGGCGGTTGGTCCCAGGCGCGAACACCGGGGACGGGCGAGCGGGGGCTGTCCGGTGATGAAGGGCATGGCGGGTGCGGTGAGTGGTGGTTCGGCGTCGATGGGCGGACGCAGGTAATATTTCTCGTCAGGGAGTGCTGTGATGCTGCGAAGCCTCGTGTTCGTCGTGCTGCTGGCCGCGCCTGTCGTGGCGGCCCAACGGCCCGCGCCGCTGCCCGCGGCGCCGTTCGTGACCCCGCTCAGCCTTGACGAGATGCGCGACCAGCAGGCGGTTGTCGAGACGCCGTTCGGTGCCATCGTGATCGATCTGCTCCCTGAGCAGGCGCCGAACCACGTGGGCCACTTCATCAAGACGGCGCGCGAGGGCGGCTACGACGGCACGACGTTCCACCGCGTCGTCTTCCAGGGCATCATCCAGGGCGGGGATCCGCTGTCGAAGGATCCGGCCGCGGCCGATCGCTACGGGACGGGTGGACTGAACCTGATCGCGGCCGAGCCGAACGCCGAGAGGCACACGCGCGGGGCGGTCTCCGCCGTCCTCATCCCGAACCGCCCGGACAGCGCCGGCACCCAGTTCTTCATCTGCATCGTGGATCAGCCGTCGCTCGACGGGCAGTTCACGGTGTTCGGGCGCGTGGTGGAGGGGCTGCTGGCGGCGCAGAGGATCTCGGAGGTGGCGGCGGATGCGCGCGGCGCGCCAGAGGAGCGCGTGGCCATCACACGCGTGACGATCCGGCCGCGGCCGGCGCCGGAACCGGATCCCTTCTCCACCGAGACCGTCGCGGAACTCGCCGCGTATCGTGCCGTGCTCGAGACGTCGCTCGGGTCGATCACCGTCGCGCTGACACCGGCGCAGGCGCCGGAACACGTGCGCAACTTCCTGCGGCTGGCGTCACTCGGCGTCTACGACGGCATGAGCTGGCACCGTGTGGTGCCGGGGTTCGTGGTGCAGACCGGACATCTGCCGACGCGGCGCGCGCCGCTCGAGGAGGCGCAACAGCGGCACGTGCGGACCTTGACGGCGGAGTTCAACGATCAGATCCACGACGCGGGCACGCTGTCGATGGCGCGGCTCGCCGATCCGGACTCGGCCACGACATCGTTCTTCATCGTCACGGCGCGGAGCGAGGCGCTTGATGGTCAGTACACCATCTTCGGCCGCGTGGTGGAGGGGATGGAGGTCGTGCGGGCGATCGAACAGGCGCCCCTCGATGGAGAGGCGCCTGTCGACCGAATTGAGCTGCGCCGGGTCAGGATCCAAAGATAGTTCAAACAGATGGATCCACAGATAGATAGGCAGATCACCAGATAGATTCATCTGGTGATGTCGTGACGTGGTGATGTGGCGATGGGATGTCCGGTGTAGGGATGTCGCGATCTATCTGGTGAGGTGCGGCGATCCGACATCACCACATCCCGACATCCGATCATCACATCACCACATCACGAGATCACCAGATACCGTCATCAGTGAATCTATCTTGCGGCAACCTTGTGTCCGGCGCGAATCATGTCGTCGCCGCCGATGATCAGGTTGAAGCCCTCCTTGATGCGGCGCTCCACGTCATTCGGCCCGGCCGTGATGGCGCAGATCATCGTGAACTCCTTACAGGCGGCCAGGATCGTCTGGATGGCGGCCTCGACGGCGTCACGGTCGCCGACGTAGGACGTGTTCAGGTCGCCGGGAGCCGCGGCAATGGCGCTCACGCCCGGGACCTGTGCGATCTCGCGCACGTTCTTCACGCCTTCTTGGTTCTCGATGAGCAGGATGTTGAAGATCTCGCCGTCGGGGTCGAGTGGGTAGACGTCGGCCTTGCGCATGTAGTCCTGCGGCGGGACGCCGAGGAACCGCATGGCGTTCGCGGCGCCCGAGCCGCGCTGGCCCGCCGGTTCGTACGTCGGGTCATCGGTCCGGTGGGGATAGCGCGAAGCCTGGACGATGTTTCGAGCCTGCGCGGCGTTCTCGACGTGCGGGATGATGACGCCCATCGCGCCCTGATCGAGCACCTGCTTGATCATCCACTGGTTCATCTCGCGGCCATTGGTGGGGAGGCGCACCAGTACGGGCGTGAAGTGCGTGCGGCCGTTGCGGAGCACCTGCGCGGGATCGATCGTGAACTGCAGCCAGGTCCGGAACGTCTCGATCCCGAACGGCGTGTGCTCCATGTCGTAGAACCAGAAGTCGGGCAGCGTGTTGCGCGAGGCGGCGATGGCGCTGTCAGGCGACTTGTCGGGCGTGAAGGATCCGAAGATCACCTTGCCCGCGGCCGCGACGTTTACGAGCCGGCTCCAGTGCGTGCCGTCCACGCGGCCGTCGGCGGGGAACTGCGGGGCGCCGACGGCCTGGCCACTGACCAGGGTCGACGAGAGGAGGGCGGCGCACGCCAGCACGGCGAGCGGGGTCAGCAGTCGGTGTCGCATGGTCTACCTCTGCCGCGCCGGGCCGGGCCGGCGCGCGCGTATGTGAAGCCGGTATCGTAGATCAGGCGCGGTGCACTTCGACGACCTGTCCGAGCAGGATGTCGAGCCGCACCTGGTCGCCGGGGGCCAGGTCCGGCGGCGCCGCCTCCACGCCGACCCGCGCGCTGGCCGGTGGCGCGCACGGTTGCGCCGTGGGCACATACACGAGGTCCCACGACCGCTGCCCATGAATGCTCACGGGCGTGACCTGTTGAATGATGGCGTTGAGCGTCCCTTTGAGCATGTCGCGGCCGGCCTCCTGGTGGGGTGTCGTTGACGATCTACTACCGGGCCGCCCGTTGGGCGGCCCGCGGAATCGTGGCTGAGCAGAGGCGCTGGTAGTACCTCTTCAGTCGATACACTCCACTAGTCTCCATCGAACGGCAGGCGCGGGGCGTCGTCTCGCGTCCGCACGACGGGCGCGTCCGTGTTCTGCAGGTTGTGGACGCTGACGCCGAGCAGCCGCACCGGCCGGCGTCCGGCCTCCGTCTTCTCGAGCAGCGCGAGCGCGCGGCCGGCGAGGCGCTCGACGTCCCGGGTGGGCGGGGACTCGCTGTGGCTCCGCGTGACCGTCGTGAAGTCGCTGTACCGCACCTTGATGACGACGGTGCGGGCGACGAGGTCCTTCCGGGCCAGCCACTCGGCGGCCTCGCCCGCCATCTCCTGGATCTCGGTGCGGATGCGCGCCATATCCGTCAGGTCTGACTCGTAGGTGCATTCGGACCCCGACGACTTCGCCGGCCGGTTGGGCTCGACGGTCCGGTCGTCGCGTCCGTCGGCCAGCGCCTTCAGCCAGTCGGCGAGGCTGCCGACGATGCCGCGCAGGTCCTCGACGGGTATGGTTCGCACGTGCGGGAGCATCGTGATGCCGTGCGCCCGCAACTTGTCGGCGGTGCGCGGGCCGACCCCCCACAGCGCGTCCACCGACAACCCCTGCAGGAACGACTCGACCCGTCCGGGGGCCACCACCGTCAGCCCGTCGGGCTTCTTCCACCCGGAGGCGATCTTCGCGAGGAACTTGTTCGGCGCCACGCCCGCCGACGCGGTGAGGCCTGTCGTGTCGCGAATGGCCTGCTTCAGGCGTTTCGCAACGGTGACGCCGAGCGGCTCGCCCCACGCGTTCTCGGTCACGTCGAGGTACGCCTCGTCGAGCGACAGGGGCTCGACGAGCGGCGTGACCTCGCGGTAGAGGGCGAAGACCTGCTGCGAGACGGAGCGGTATTTCTGGAAGTCGGGCCGGACGATGACGAGGGCGGGGCAGAGGCGGACGGCCTGCGCCATCGAGAGGGCGGAGCGGACGCCGTAGCGTCGCGCTTCGTAGCTGGCCGCGGCGACGACGCCGCGCTTGGTGGGATCGCCGCCGACGACCACCGGCACCCCGCGGAGCGCCGGGTTGTCCCGCTGTTCGACGGACGCATAGAACGCGTCCATGTCGATGTGAAGGATGCGACGCGGGGAGGGCGGGGAGGGGTCTGGGCGGGGAGGGGTCTGGCACCGTGACACGCAAATTGACGCAGTTTCTGCCACGCTCAACGTTTTCCACAGGCCGTCCACAGGGCGCGTGGCACATCCTGCGTCAATTTGCGTGTCACGGTGCCAGACCCCTACCGGCCGGTTGAGCCGAAGCCGCCGCGCGATGCGCCGGTGGCGGCGGCGGACTCGTCCCACTCGATGCGGGGCGCGGCGAGGACGAGGCCCTGGGCCAGGCGGTCGCCGCGGGCGATCGCGACCGGCTGGTCCGTGATGTTCAGCACCTGCACCTTGATCTCGTCGGCCGGGCCGCAATAGTCGGCATCGATGACCCCGACGCCGTTGGCGACCATCAGGCCGCGCTTGAGGGGCGTGCTGCTGCGGGCGACAATCGCCAGGAAGTGCCCGGGCGGCACCTCGATGACGAGGCCCGTCGGCACGAGCCGGATCTCGTGCGGCGGCACCTCGAGGGCCACGGCGGCGGCCAGGTCAAAGCCGGCGGCGCCGTCGGTCCCGTACGCCGGCAGCTCGAGGGTGGGATCCAGACGCGTGATGCGAAGCTTCATAATGACTGGTGCACTAGCATAGCGGAGTCGGTACCGGCGGATCAGCAGGGGAGAGCAGGGGATGATGCGGCAGATACGATTCGGCGCGGCGTTCGTGGTCATGATGCTGGCGGTGGGAGCGGCCGCGGCGGGGGCGCAACCGGCCCCGGCCGTGACGGCCCCCGCGCTGACCGACCCGCTGCCGCTCGACCCGGCGATCCGGACGGGCACGCTGTCGAACGGGCTGCGCTACTTCATCAAGGCCAACGGGCGGCCCGAGCGCCGTGTCTCGCTGCGGCTGGCCGTGAACGTGGGCTCGATGCATGAAGACGAGGACCAGCGCGGGCTCGCGCACTTCCTCGAGCACATGGCCTTCAACGGCACCCGTAACTTCAAGCCGGGCGAGCTCATCACCTTTCTCGAATCCACGGGCGCGCGCTTCGGGCCGCACGTGAACGCCTACACGTCGTTCGACGAGACGGTCTACATGCTCGATGTGCCGACGGATCGCGCCGGCCTCCTCGACCGTGCGCTGCTCGTCCTGCACGACTTCGCCGGCGGGATGCTGCTCGACCCCGAGGAGATCGACAAGGAGCGGGGCGTCGTGCTCGAGGAATGGCGCGGACGACTGGGCGCAGGGTCGCGGCTCACCGATCAGCAGCTGCCCGTCCTGCTCAAGGGCTCGCGCTACGCCGAGCGCCTGCCGATCGGCACGCCGGAGGTCCTCAAGGGCTTTCCGCATCAGCGGCTGCGCGACTTCTACGAGCGGTGGTACCGGCCCGACCAGATGGCGCTCACCGTTGTCGGTGACGTGACGGTCGACGAGGTCGAAGCCCTGATCCGGACGCGGCTGTCGGACCTGGTGCGCCCCGACCGCCCGATCGAGACCCCGAACCGCGCCGTGCCCCCCCACGCGGAGACGCTCTACAGCGTCGCCACGGATCCCGAGGCGCAGGGGTGGACCGTGTCGATGGTCTACAAGCACCCGGTCGAGGCCCAGCGCACGGTGGGCGACTACCGCCGCAGCCTGGTGCGCCAGCTCGTCTTCCAGATGCTGAACCTCCGTCTGCGCGACATGGCGGCGCAGCCCGGCGCGACGTTCCTCGGCGCCGAGGCCGGCGCCGATGCGCTGGGACGCGAGGTCAGCCTCTTCCAGGTCGGCGCGGCCGTGCCGGAGGGCCAGCTCGGCCCCGGACTCGAGACGCTCGTGCGCGAGGCGCGGCGCATGGCCCAGTTCGGCTTCACCGAGGGCGAACTCGACCGCGCGCGGCGCGCCGTGCTGGCCTTCTACGAGCGCGCGTTCAACGAGCGCGAGACCCAGGAGAGCCCGGGGCTCGCGATGGAGCTGGTCCGCCACTTCCTCGAGGGGGAGCCCGTGCCCGGGATCGCGTTCGAATACCGCGTGGCGTCGACCTATCTGCCGCAGGTGACCCTCGAGGAGGTCGCCACGGCGGCGCGCGCGCTCGTGCGCGACGACAACCGCGTCGTCGTGGCCGTGGCGCCGGAGAAGGCCGGCGTGCCCGCCCCGACCGACGAGGCGATGCGCGCGGCGGTGGCGCGTGCCACGGCTGCGCCCCTCGAGGCCTACACGGACCGCGCGGCCGGCCGCGCCCTGGTCCCGGCGCCGCCTGCGCCTGGCACGGTGACGGCCCGGCGCGAGATCGCCGACATCGGCGTGACGGTGCTGACGCTGTCGAACGGCGTCGAGGTGTGGCTGAAGCCGACCGACTTCAAGACCGACCAGGTGCTCTTCACCTCCTACGCGCGCGGCGGGCATTCGCTGGTTGGCGAGGCCGGCTTCATGGAGGCGTCGCTCGTGACGGCGCTCGTCGGCACGGGTGGCCTCGGCGGCTTCACGCCGGTGGACCTCACCAAGATGCTCTCGGGCCAGATCGCGCAGGCCTCACCATCGGTCAGCACCTTCACGCACGGCATCTCCGGCTCCAGCACGCCGCGTGATCTCGAGACGGCGCTCCAGCTGCACTACCTCGCCTTCACCGCGCCGAACCTGACGCCGGAGGCCCTCGACCTGCTTCAGCGCCGCTTCACCGGCCTGCTCGAGAACCAGCGCGAGAACCCGCGATTCGTCTTCACGGAACGCGTGCAGCTCGTCAACAGCTCGGGGCACTACACGGGGCGGGCGCCGACGGTGGAGGCCATCGCCGCGCTCGATCTCGACGTGATGCAGCGGTTCTACCGCGCGCGCTTCAGCAACGCCGGCGACTTCACCTACTTCCTCGTCGGGGCGTTCTCCGTGGCGGACGTGACGCCGCTCGTCGCGCGGTGGATCGGCGGCCTGCCGTCCACCGACGCCGCGCCGAGTGCGCATGCGCCGCTCGACATCCGCTTCCCTGACGGGATCGTGACCGAAGAGGTGCGCAAGGGCCGTGAGCCCGCGAGCCAGACCGTGATGTCGTTCTTCGCCGATGCGAAGCTCGACGAGCTCGAGATGCACCGCGCCCGCACGGTGGCGTCGCTGCTGACCATCCGCCTCCGCGACATCCTGCGCGAGGAACTCGGCGGCACCTACGGCGTCAGCGTGAACTACAACAACCTGCTCCCGCAGCCTGGCTACGGTTCGATCACCGTCTCATTCGGCAGCGCGCCGGAGAACGTCGCGACGCTGACGAGCGCCGTCCTCGCCGAGATCGAACGCCTCCGCAAGGAAGGCCCCTCGCCCGACGATGTGGCGCGGCTGCAGGAGCTGGAGCGCCGCGAGCTCGAGACGTCGCTGCGGCAGAATCAGTACTGGCTGAACTCGCTCCAGACGGTCCACCTGCTGGGCTGGGATCCGGCCGGCATCGCCCGCCGCGGCGCGCGCATCGAGGCGCTGACCCCCGCGCTGCTCCACGACGCGATCCGCGCGTACCTGCCGCTCGACCGTTACACGCGCGTCACGCTGCTGCCGGAGGGCGAGGGGCAGGGGAGGTAGAGCGGAAATGCAGATTGCAGATTGCAGACTGCAGATTGCAGATTGCAGGAGGCTGAAGGCGGGCGACTGATTCTTCGTCTGCTATAGTCGATAGCTCCATATGGCACCGCAATACGTCTTCACGATGAAGGGGCTCGGGAAAGTCCACGAGCCCGACCACCAGGTTCTCCGCGACATCTGGCTCTCGTTCCTGCCCGGCGCCAAAATCGGCGTGCTCGGCCTGAACGGGTCCGGCAAGTCCACGCTGCTCCGCATCATGGCCGGGCTCGACCAGGACTTCCGCGGCGAGGCGTTCCCCGGCGAGGGGGTGACGATCGGCTTCCTCCCGCAGGAGCCGCAGCTCGACCCGTCGAAGGACGTCCGCGGCAACGTCGAGGAGGGCGTCGCCGAGATTCGCGCGCTGCTCGATCGCTACGACGCCATCAACATGAAGCTCGGCGAGGAGATGTCGCCCGAGGAGATGGACAAGGTCCTCGACGAGCAGGCGAAGCTGCAGGACCGCATCGACGCGACCAACGCGTGGGACCTCGACTCGCGGCTCGACCTGGCGATGGAGTCGCTCCGGCTGCCGCCGCCCGACGCCAACGTCTCGACGCTGTCGGGGGGCGAGAAGCGGCGCGTCGCCCTGTGCCGGCTCCTGCTCCAGTCCCCGGACCTGCTCCTGCTCGACGAGCCCACGAACCACCTCGACGCCGAGTCGGTCGCGTGGCTCGAGCGCTTCCTGAAGGACTATCCGGGCACCGTGGTGGCCGTCACCCACGACCGCTACTTCCTCGACAACGTCGCGGGCTGGATCCTCGAACTCGACCGCGGCACGGGCATCCCGTACGAGGGCAACTACACGGGCTGGCTCGAGCAGAAGCAGGCACGGCTGGCGCAGGAGGAGAAGGCCGAGAGCAAGCGGCAGCGCTCGCTGCAGCGGGAGCTCGACTGGATCCGCATGTCGCCGCGCGCCCGCCAGGCGAAGGGCAAGGCCCGCCTCAGCGCCTACGAGCAGCTGCTCGCCGAGGACACGCCCGACAAGCTCGACCGCGTCGAGATCTACATCCCGCCCGGCCCGCGCCTCGGCGACATCGTCGTCGAAGCCCGCGGCGTGAAGAAGGCCTACGGCGACACCGTGCTCTTCGACGATCTCAACTTCACCCTCCCGCGCGGCGGCATCGTCGGCGTGATCGGCCCGAACGGCGCCGGCAAGACGACGACGTTCCGGCTGATGACGGGGCAGGAGCAGCCCGACGGCGGGACGATGCGGCTGGGCGAGACGGTGCAGATCGGCTACGTGGACCAGTCGCGCGACGCGCTGGACCCGAAGAAGTCGGTCTGGGAGGAGATCTCCGGCGGCGAGGAGGAACTCGAGCTGGGCAAACGCAAGGTGGCCTCGCGCGCCTACGTGTCGTGGTTCAACTTCAAGGGGGGCACCCAGCAGCGCAAGGTGGGCGTCCTCTCGGGCGGCGAGCGGAACCGCGTGCACCTGGCGAAGCTGCTGCGCCGGGGCTGCAACCTCCTGCTGCTCGACGAGCCCACAAACGACCTCGACGTCGACACGCTGCGCGCACTCGAAGAGGCGCTGCTCGATTTTCCCGGCTGCGCCGTGGTGATCAGCCATGATCGCTGGTTCCTCGACCGTATCGCGACGCACATCCTCGCCTTCGAAGGCGACAGCCAGGTGGTGTGGTTCGAGGGGAACTACCAGGACTACGAGGCGGATCGCAAACGGCGGCTCGGCACCGACGCCGACACCCCGCACCGCATCAAGTACCGCAAGCTCACGCGGTCCTAGCCAGAGCTGTCAGCTGTCGGCTTCCGGCTTCCGGCGCTGACAACGTGTGAGCTGAAAGCCGATCGCTGATAGCCGAAAGCTGTTCGTCGAGGGCCAACGAGAGATGTTTCCCGACCTGCGAACGTTCCTCGCCCGCCTGCGCGTCGACAACGACCTCGTCGTGGTCGATGCGCCCGTCGATCCGTACCTCGAAGCCGCGGAGATCCACCGGCGTGTGATCGCGGCGGGCGGACCCGCGCTGCTCTTCACCAACGTGAAGGGCAGTGACTTCCCACTCGCGACGAACCTCTTCGGCACGGCGCGTCGCGCGGAGCTGGCGTTCGGCGAGCGCCCGCTCCGCCTGATCAAGCGGCTGGTGCATCTGGCCGAGACGATCATGCCGCCGACGCCCGCGAAGCTCTGGGGCGCGCGGGATCTCGCCGGCGAGGCGCTGCGGATCGGCATGCGGCGCCAGGGCATGGGGCCGGTGACGGAGGTCGTCACACGCGACGTGCGGCTGGACCGGCTGCCCGCGCTCACGACGTGGCCCGAGGACGGCGGGCCGTTCATCACGCTGCCGCTCGTCTACACGACGCATCCCGACGGCAAGGGACCGAACCTCGGCATGTACCGGCTGCACGTGCACGACCAGGCGAGCACCGGCATGCACTGGCAGATCGGCAAGGGTGGCGGGTTTCACTATGCCGTCGCCGAGGCGCGCAACGAAGCGCTGCCAGCCACCGTGTTCCTCGGCGGCCCGCCCGCGCTGATCCTCTCGGCGATCGCCCCGCTGCCCGAGAACATCCCCGAGATGATGCTGGCCTCGCTCATCGCTGGCGAGCGGCTCGCGCAGGTGCCCGGGTCGTACGGCCACCCGCATCCGCTGGTCGCCAACGCGGAGTTCGCATTGATGGGCGCGGTGCGGCCGCACGTGCGGAAGCCCGAGGGGCCGTTCGGCGACCACTACGGCTACTACTCGTTGCGCCACGACTACCCGGTGTTCGACGTGACGGCGATGGCGCACCGGCACGACGCGATCTACCCCGCGACGGTCGTCGGGAAGCCGCGGCAGGAAGACTTCTTCATTGGTGATCTGCTGCAGGAGCTGCTGTCGCCGCTTTTTCCGCTGGTCATGCCGGCCGTCGAGCGACTCTGGTCGTACGGCGAGACCGGCTACCACTCGCTCGCCGGCGCCATCGTCAAGCAGCGCTACCGGCGCGAGGCGATGGCCAGCGCGTTCCGCATCCTCGGCGAGGGCCAGCTCTCGCTGCAGAAGTTCCTGCTGATGACCGACCAGCCCGTGGACCTGTCGGACTTCCGCGCGACGCTCGAGCACGTGCTGGCACGAACGAACCCGCAGACGGATCTCTACGTGTTCTCGAACCTGTCGATGGACACGCTCGACTACACGGGACCGCAGGTGAACGAAGGGTCCAAGGGCGTGTGGCTCGGGCTTGGCGACCCGGTCCGCGATCTGCCGCGCCAGTTCGCGCCGTCTACGCCGCCCCCGTCGGATGTCACGGACGTGCGGGTCTTCTGCGGCGGCTGCCTCGTTGTGGGCGCGCGCCCGTATGCGGAGGATCCCGGGGCGCCGGCGCGCCTCGCCGGCCATCCCGCCTTTGCCGGCTGGCCGCTCGTGGTGCTGAGCGACGAGCCGGCGCGCGCGACGCGCAGCGCCATGAACTTCCTCTGGACGACGTTCACGCGGTTCGAGCCGGCGGCCGACATCCACGCCGCCGGGCGCACGCTGGTGCGCAACCACGTGTCGTTCGAGCCTCCCATCGTGATCGACGCGCGGATGAAGCCCTGGTATCCGAAGGAAGTGACCTGCCGCGAGGACATCGCCGCCCGCGTCACCGACCGCTGGCGGGAGTACTTTCCCTACGGAAAGGTCGAGATGGGCGACGCCGAGCGCGGACACCTCGACTAGACGGGAGGGTGGTCGGCGATCAGCGATCCGCTTTCGGCTCTCGGCGCTCGGCTCGCATCCGGCGGCCGCTGACGCATGGCCCCAGATGAACGCGTGGCAACCGGGGCGCCTGAGGCACCCTATAATGACTGGGTGGGTACCAGCGTGACCAACGGCATCAAGGTGGAAGTCGAGAGCCGGTTCATTCCGGAGCGCAGCTCGACGCAGGAGCAGCAGTACTTCTTTGCGTACCGGGTGAAGATCTCGAACGAAGGGGACGGAACGGCGCAGCTCGTGAGCCGGCACTGGATCATCACGAACGCCGACGGCGAGGAACAGGAAGTGCGCGGGCCAGGCGTCGTGGGGGAGCAGCCCGTGCTGAAGCCCGGCGACACGTTCGAGTACACGAGCTTCTGTCCGCTCACGACCGCCGTGGGCACGATGCACGGCAGCTACACCATGGTCACCCCCGACGGCGCCACGTTCGAGGCGGCCATCGCGCCCTTCACGCTGGCCGTGCCGCATGCCCTCAATTGAGGAAGGGTTGATGGCTTTCGGCTGTCAGCTCTCGGCTCCCGGCGTCCGGTAAGCTGTACAGCTGATAGTAGATTGCTGATCGCCGATAGCTGATCGCCGATGGCCGACACCCGATAGTCCCCATGTCCCTCCTCCGTCCTCCCACGCCCAGCATGAAACGCGCCGAGCGGTCGAGTGGGGGGCGGTCTGCCGCGGCGCACGCGCAGGCCGCCGGTCCCGCGGGCACGCCCAAGAAGCCCGTGTCGATGAAGGCCGCGTGGGCCGAGGCGCGCGCGCTGCTCTGGGCGCACCGCCGGCGCCTGGGCATCGGCCTGACGCTGATGCTCGTCAGCCGGCTGGCCGGGCTGGTGCTCCCGGCCTCGTCGAAGTACGTGATCGACGAGGTGATCGGCAACCAGCGCCATGACCTGCTGCTGCCGATTGCCATCGCCGGCGGCGTCGCCACCATCATCCAGGCCATCACCTCCTTCGGCCTCTCGCAGATCCTGGGCGTGGCCGCGCAGCGCGCGATCACGGACATGCGGAAGCGGGTGCAGGCGCAGGTCGTGCGCCTGCCGGTGCGTTACTTCGACTCGACGCAGAGCGGCGTGCTGGTGGCGCGCATCATGTCGGACGCCGAGGGCATCAGGAACCTCGTCGGGACCGGCCTCGTGCAGCTCATCGGCGGCCTCGTCACGGCGGTCCTCGGCCTCGGGGTGCTCCTGTACCTGAACTGGAAGCTGACCATCGTCACCTTCATCGTGCTGGGCATCTTCGGCGGCGGCATGGCGTACGCGTTCAAGACGCTGCGCCCGCTCTTCCGCGAGCGCGGAAGGATCAACGCCGAGGTCACGGGGCGGCTCACAGAATCGCTCGGCGGCATCCGCGTGGTGAAGAGCTACACGGCCGAGAAGCGCGAGGAGATCGTGTTCGCGAAGGGCGCGCACCGGCTCTTCCGCAACATCGCCACGTCGATGACCGGCGTGTCCGCCACGACCGCCGGCAGCACCGTCATCATCGGCGTCGTCGGCGTCATCATGATCTGGATGGGCGGCAACGCCATCCTCGCCGGCCAGATGACGCTCGGCGACTTCATCATGTACATCTTCTTTATCGGGCTCGTGGCGGCGCCGCTTGTCGGCATCGCCTCCATCGGGACCCAGATGACGGAGGCGTTTGCCGGGCTCGAGCGCATCCGCGAGATCCTCGACATGGCCACCGAGGACGATGAGGATGAGGGCAAGGCGGACATGGGCCGCCTGCAGGGCGAGATCGCGTTCGAGGACGTGTGGTTCGAGTACCACGAGGGCCAGCCCGTGCTGAAGGGCGTGAGCTTCGAGGCGCACGCGGGCACGACGACGGCGCTGGTGGGATCGAGCGGGTCGGGGAAGAGCACGCTTATCAGCCTGGTGATGGCGTTCAACCGCCCGCTGAAGGGGCGCATCCTCGTGGACGGCCGCGACCTGGGTTCCATTCGCCTGCACGACTACCGCGCGCAGACGGCGTCGGTGCTGCAGGAGAACTTCCTGTTCGACGGCACCATCGCCGAGAACATCGGCTACTCGCGCCCCGGCGCGACGCTCGACGAGATCAAGGCCGCGTGCCGCATCGCCCACTGCGAGGAGTTCATCGAGCGCTTCCCCGAGGGCTACGAGACGATCGTCGGGGAGCGCGGGATCAAGTTGTCGGGCGGGCAGCGGCAGCGTGTGTCGATCGCGCGCGCGATCCTGGCGAACCCGCGGGTGCTGTTCCTCGACGAGGCGACCTCGTCGCTCGACAGCGAGAGCGAGGAGATGATCCAGGATGGCCTGCGGCACCTGCGCGCGGGCCGCACGACGTTCGTCATCGCGCACCGCCTCTCGACGATTCGCAGCGCGGATCAGATTCTGGTGCTCGAGGGCGGCGAGATCGTCGAGTGCGGATCGCACGATGAGCTGCTCGAGGCCCATGGGCGCTACCGGCAGCTCTACGACAAGCAGTACAAGCTGGAGATGAACCGCTTCATCAATCCGGGCGAGGACTGGAGCGAGAGCGAGGCGGCGCGGGCGCGCGCGCGCGTGGCCGCGAAGCCCTAGCAGCGGCGTGGCGCGTCAGGAGGAGACGTTGATGGCCTGGTTCCTCGTCGCCGCCCTGCTTGCCGTCGGGTCGCCGGCGTTCGCGCAGCCGGCCGAGCAGCCGCTCTGGCGGTCCGGCGCGCCCGCGGAGATGGCGCGTCTGGACTCGCTGCCGGGCGAGTACGACGTGCGGCTCTTCCTGCCAGGGCGGACGGCCCCCCTCGACACCACGACGCGGGTGACGATCTCCCGGATTCTCGGCGGCGCGGCGCTGCTCATCGAAGGGCCGCACCCCTTCACCCCCGCCCCCATCGACGTGCTCGTGATCCTGGCCTACGACCGCTTCAACGGCGTCTACCGGCTGTCGGCGGCGGACGCGATGACCGGTCAGCTCGACATCTTCGAGGGCAACTGGGACGGCGACCGGCTGG
Source organism: Vicinamibacterales bacterium (assembly GCA_030680175.1). Lineage (GTDB taxonomy): Bacteria > Acidobacteriota > Vicinamibacteria > Vicinamibacterales > UBA2999 > JAUXWO01. The sequence goes on along the minus strand of JAUXWO010000050.1, from coordinate 149,093 downwards.
TGATGACCAACCTCCGGGCCGGCACGTTCGTGACGGACCAGTCCAGCGGCCAGCGTTTCCATAGCCGCCTGGTGATCACCCCGGGCACGCCGTTGACCATCGAGAGCGCCTTCAGCCCGGACGAGGGCAAGACGTGGTTCCCGCCGAGCCGCCAGGAGTTCGCGCGGATCGAGTAACGCCGCCCCTCGACTTTCGCCCAGGGCAAGCCCCTCGACTGCGCTCAGGGCAGGCCCTTCGACGGCGCTCAGGGCAAGCGGACCCGCCGGACCCGGCGGACCCGCCGGACCCATCGGACCCGCCGGACCCGCCGGACCCGTCGGACCCGTCGGACCCGTCAGAACCGCGTCGTCACACCCACGAATGCGATGTGCGCGCGGTAGGTGGGGGCGAGGTAGGTCCCGAGATTGAAGAGCCGGTTGCCCCACTGATGCGACCGTGAGGTGTCCCGCAGCTGGAACTCGCTGCCGACTTCCTCCACCCAGGGGAAGTTCGATCCTTGCTGCCAGTCCTCCAGCACGTACCGCTCGTAGCGGTAGCTGGCGAGCACGACGACGGCCCGCGTGAGCCGCACTTCGACGCGGGCGCCCAACGCGTGCAGGTCCTCGCGAATCGTCGGCGGCGTAGAGAACGCGAACTGGTGATTGGGCGGAAACGGCGTGCCGTCCCAGTTGGTGACGCCGAAGCCGCCGTAGTCGATGTCCACGGCCGCGAGTGACAGGGTGTAGTCGAGGGTGAGCGTCGCGCGGTCGGGGACCAGCGCCAGCGCCCCCCCCAGCCCTCCGCTCCAGGTGCGGTCGTCGAAGTCGGCCGTCCACTGACTCCCGGCGCGGGTCCACGGCCCCAGTTCCGCGAGCGCCACGGCCGACGGGTTCTGCTTGTTGTTCTCGTTGTACTCGAGCGACCGCTGGGCGCTCGTGCCGAGGTCGTAGGCGACAAACGCGTTCAGCGTCACGCCGTCTCGTGGCATGACGAAGAGGTCCACGCCGTACCGCAGGCGCGTGTCCTCCAGCCAGCCGAGTTGATCTCCGGGGGTGCTGGCCGCCTGATCCGCGAGGCTCGATCCCAGGAGCGGCTGCGACGACACCACGCTCGAATCGAAGTCGTCCCGCCGGTATCGCGCGAAACCCGAGAGGGCGACGAGGTCGCCTGGCGACAGGTCGACCTTGAACTCTCCCTGGTGCCGCCTCCGATCGGAGACGTCGTAGCGGCGCATGTCGGGGTGATTGCTGAAGGTGTAGCCGGGGTTGTCGTTGTCGGTGCCGGCGTCCGCCCGTGCGTACCAGTAGCTCTGCTGTGTGACGGTCCCGTTGTAGCCGTCTCCGTCGCGCACGCCGAAGACGTACCGCGCACGCACGTTCATCCATCGCACGGGTCGCGCCCGGAAGGACGCGGTGAGCCGCTGCTCGAGCGTGTCCGCTTCGCGATAGTCACGGCCGATGTCCTCCCGCTCGTAGCCGATCGTGAGGGCCGACCGCGACGGCAGCCGGTAGGTGGCGTCGGCGCCTGCGGTGGTCCGGTCGTACCCATACGCCAGGTTCACCCGGCGGTTCTTGTAGGACGTGGTCCCGTTCAGGTTTGCCGTGTCGGAGGTCACGTACTGCCACTGGCTCTCGGGCGTGTTGTTCGTGAGCCCGTAATGACGCGCCCAGACCCGCATGTTCAGCCGCGGCGCCGGGTTGATGACGTAGTCGGCAGCGAGGTGGCGCGTGACCATCTCCGTATTGGCCGAGGCGCGGGGTAACGCCTGGACGGCGAGGATGTCGTTGTTGAAGCTGTAGGGCAGCAGGGCCTGGTTCTGCTCGAGCCGTCCCACGGCGATCGTCGCCGTGATCCGGCTGTCGGCGGGCAGGTTGCGGCCCACCGTGCCCGTGACGTTGTGGTACTGGTTGTCCGGCGAGAGCGGGCGGCGTCCGTACACCGACACGGCCCGATCCCAGAGGTCCGACGTGGCGCCCGGCGCCGGCGACGCGAACACGTTCTGCCAGGTCAGCGTGTCGATCCCGTTGCTGAAGTCGGAAAACAGGTACTCCAGGCGCGCCTGTGTCTGGCGGCCCGCATGCTCCACCGAGAGGGTGACGTCGTTGGTGGCGTGGTCCACCGGCTCGGCGATCTGAACGTTCAACGTGCGCGGCGGGCGGTCGCCGATCGGTCCGAACGACGACCGCGTACCGGAGACGGCACGCCGATCCCAGACGAGGCCGAACGTGAAGGGTCCCGTGCCAGACCACGACGCGCCGAAGCGGCCTGTGGTCCTGTCGGTGGCGAGCGGTGTCGCCCGCAGTGAGGTCGACTGGTAGGCCGCAACCAGGTTGTCACTCGCCACGACCCCCGGGGCGTCGGCGGCGACGGTCGCCAGCCGCTTGAACGTGATGGGCACCGTGCCGGGCAGGGTCAGGAGTCCCGCGCCCCGGTCGATGAACGGGGTCTGTGCCTTGTTGCTGAAGTTGTGTGGCAAGGCGCTCCATGCGGCGTGCAGTGACCACGCCCCGGGGCGTCGCACCAGCGCGTCGATCCCCTGATCCCGGCGGCCGAGGTTCACGCTCCGGAAGTCGGCCCAGACCCCATTGGCGGGCGCGGCCAGCGCAAAGCGAACGCCGGACAGGAAGAAGTCGCTGCGGAAGTCACGGTACTCCGTCAGCTTGCTCGAATTCGTGTCGTTGTCGACCTGCTCGACGCCTGTCGTGACCGCGCCGGTCACCTGGACCGGACGCGGCTCGGACGGCGCCGGCTGCGCGGACGCGGGAGCGGCCGCAAGGACTGCCAGCAGCGCTGGAATCATCAGTCGTCTCGTCATGGCCATCTCCTTTAACGGGTGAGCTTCGCGCCGGACGGATGGTTCGACCCGTGAGGCGTGATGTGGCAGTTCGAGCATCCCTGGCCGTAGGGATTGCTGACGCGGTTGTAGCGAGGCAGGTTGATGTGCCCGCCGTAGGAGTGGCAGGTGAGGCACTGGAACGGGTCCTTGCTCGTCAGCAGCGTCCGATGATTGGACCCGTGCGGCGTATGGCAATTCGCGCAGCTCTCGCGCACGGGCGCGTGCTCCCACAGGAACGGCCCGCGCTTGTCGGCGTGACAGGTGTAGCAGGTGTCGTTCAGCGTCGCCTTGACGAGCAGCCCCGGCGTGGCGCCGTGCGTGTTGTGGCAGCTCGCGCAGTCCATCTTCCCCTCGCGCACGGGGTGGTGGGACATCTTGTTCAGGTCGCCCCGGACGTCTGCGTGACAGGTGTAGCAGGTCTCTGTGGTCGAGGCCGTGATGAGCAGGGCGCTGTCGCTGCGTTGTTCCATCACCTGGTGGCAGGACGCGCAGCTCACGTCATTCGACTGGTGCGCGCCGGCCTTGAACCCCATGCGCGATCCGCCTTCGTGGCACTGCAGGCAGACCGCGGACTGCGTCCGCGCCGGCAAGGTGGCAAACGCGAGCACGTCCGTCGGGTCCTCGATGTGTTTGCTCCGGGGGCCGTGGCAGCTCTCGCATTGCCCCGCCGGGTCGCTCGCGAGGTCGAACGCCCTGGCGTGCGTCGTGTGTGCGTAAGTCTCCATGACCTCTTCGTGGCAGGTCTGGCAGGTGGCTGGATCGTTGACGTAGGTGGCGCCCTCGAACTCCGGACTCACCGCCGTCCAGTCAACGGTCTGCTGCACCCGTGGCTGCGCGGACGCCACCGCCCACCCGACCACCATCGCCAGAACGGCGAGGGCGCCGGCAAGGCCTCTCCAATGACGTGTCGACATGAGTACACCACCCCTTCGCTGAGCGCTGAGCGCCTGCCTCGCCGGCCCGCGCCGTTGAGACCCAGACGTGGCGCCCATGCTCGGAGTCTAGAACTCCTGGCGGCGCGTGTATCTGAAGTGATCCTGAATTCGCCGTCAGGAAGCGGCCTGGACGCCGGCGCGAGGCAGGGTGAGCACGAGGCGGGCGCCTCCGAGCGGGCTGTCCAGGATGTCCAGGCGGCCGTCGTGCGCGGTCAGGGCCCACTCCACGATGGCGAGGCCAAGCCCCGCGCCTCGCGTGGTCCGCGTCCGTTCGTCGTCGATCCGGTAGAACCGCTCGCGCACGAAGGCACGCTGCGCCGACGGAATGCCGGGCCCGTCGTCGTCAACAGCGACGTGGCACGCCACGTCGTCGCTCCAGCCGGTGAGGCGGACGCGCCCGCCGACGGGCGCGAACTTGATGGCGTTGTCGACGACATTCATCAGGGCCTGCCGGAGCATGGTCTCGTCACCACTGACCGGCAGAGGCGCCTCGATCGCGACCGTCACCGCGACTTCGCGCTCCTCGGCCAGTACGGCGAGCTGCGAGGCCACCTCGGTCGCGACGGCTCCGAGGTCCACGCGGGAGGCCACCAGCGGCACGCGCCCGCTTTCCCAGCGTGACAGCGTGAGCAGCGCATCCAGCAGTTGCGAGAGCCGATCGGTCTCCTCGAGCATGCTCCCGATGGCTTCGCGGTACGCCGGGGCCGGCTGCGGGTCACGCAAGACGACTTCCCCGACGCTGCGAAGGGCCGTCAGCGGCGTGCGGAGCTCGTGTGAGGCGTCGGCCGTGAAGCGCTTCAAGCGCTCGAACGACTGCTCCAGGCGCGTGAACGTCTCGTTGAAGACGACGGCCAGCTGGCCGAGCTCGTCGGCGGGCGCCTCGACCGGCAGGCGCTCGGAGAGCCGATCCGCGCTGATGGTCCTGGCGCGTGCGGCCATGCGCGCCAGGGGCGACAGGGCGTACCCGGAAATCACGTAGCCGGCCATCGCGGCGAAGAGCACCGCGAGCGGCACGCTGATGACGAGCAGCACGACGATCCAGCGAAGCGACTCGTAGAGGCCGTCCTCACTGCGGGCCACCCGCACATGGACGTCGCGTTCGCCGATCTCGCGGCGCACCTGCAGTACGCGGACGCCCGCGCCGGCCGGCGTGCTCGTGCTGGTGATGCCGTCCGCGAGCGCAGACGGCGCCGGCAGGGCCGCGCGCACCGCCGCATCCTCGGGGCGGCCCCGGAAGAAGTACGGCTGTCCCGCGTCGCCGTAGACCTCGACCCATCGCCGTTCGCCGTGGTCATAGCCCAGATCCCGGACGGCGTCGGTGCGCCACACGAACGCGCCATCGCGCACCACGAGCATCTCGAGGACGACTTCCATGTCCTCTTCGAGGTGGTGATCCAGGCTGGCGCGCATCGCGCGCCACTGGAGCGCCAGCATGCCGGCCAGATACGGCGCGAGGATGAGCAGCACCGACGCGGCAAACCAGATGGCCAGCCGCGTGCGCAGGCTGAGCGGCACCCTCACCCGGGCTCGCCCTCCCGGACGACGAAGCCGACGCCCCGGATGGTGTGGATCAGCCGCACACCGTGGTCCTGGTCCACCTTCTTGCGCAGGCGCGCGAGGTGCACGTCGATCACGTTGTCGAGCGGCGTGCCGCGCGACGGCTCGTGCCAGACGTCCTGGGCCAGCATCTCCCGCGACACCACATGCCCCTGATGGCGCACGAGGTAGGCGAGGAGATCGAACTCGCGCGCCGTGAGCTCCACCGGCCGGCCGGCCCGCTGCACGCTGTGCGCGACCGGGTCGACTTCGAGATCGGCGATGCGCACCCTGAGGGCCTCTTCCGGGCGCCCGCGTCGCAGCAGGACCCGCAGGCGCGCCAGCAGCTCGGCGAAGGCAAATGGCTTGACGAGGTAGTCGTCCGCGCCCGCGTCGAGGCCGGTCACCCGATCCTCCACCGCGTCCCGGGCCGTGAGAATCAGGACGGGCGTGGTGAAGCCCTGCGATCGCAGGCCGGACAGGATGGAGAGGCCGTCCCGTTCCGGCAATCCCACGTCCAGCAGGATCGCGTCGAACGGCTCGGTCGTGGCGCGGAAGTAGCCGTCCTCGCCTGTCCGCGACACCACGGCGTCGTAGCCTTCCGCCGCCAGGCCGCTGCGCACGGCCCCGGCGACCTTGATGTCGTCTTCGATGATCAGGACGCGAGCGCTGGACATCACACTGACCGTCATGCGCCGATCGGGGCGCTGTCCCTGCACGATACCGCGCCGCCCGGATTCAGGACACCTGAATTCTTCCTGACGGGCCGTTCAGCCCGCTTGACGGAACCCGCGGCGCCCGAACACAGTATTCTCTCGTGGGAGGAACGGCGTGAAGGTGGATGCGGACGAACTGATCGGCGTGTTCATGCGCAGCGTGCTGGGACACACCGGACGGAAGCGCGCCAGCAAGGCCGCCAACTTCCTGGGCGGGCAGAAGGGCTTCCTCACCGCCAGCACGCTCCTGGCCGGCGTGGGCCTCGCCTGGGGCATCTACGATTCGGTGAAGGGGCAAAACGCCGGTGCCGCGGGTCCCTGGGGTGCTGCGGGTGTTGCGGGTGCCGTGGGTGCCGCGGGCTTGCCCGCCGAAGCCTCGGCGAAGGCGGGTGCCGCGCCACAGGCGGCCACGGTGCCGCCGATTCCCGGGGCCGCGGCGGACCTGTCGGCGCTGACGCCGCACGGAGTGCCTGCAGACCTGCTCCGCATCATCCGGCTCGCCGTGTCCGCGGCGCGGGCGGATGGCACGCTGAGCGCCGCTGAACGCGCGCTGATCCTCGGCCATGCCCGCGACGCGGGCTTCGAGTCCCTCGTCGAGGTCGAACTCGCCGCCCCGCAGCCGCTCGCCGCCATCGTCGCCGGGGTGGACGAGGAGGTGCGCAAGCACGACCTCTACATCCTGGCGTTCACGATCGTGCGCGCCGACGAAAGCGTGACGGGCGCCGAGCGCATCTACCTGGCGCAGCTCGCGCACCAGCTCGGCCTCGACCCCGCCACCGTCGCGCGGCTGGAATCAGAAACAGCCGCTGATATTGACGCCGCCACAAGCGGAACGCCGGAAGCCGAGAGCTGATAGCTGACAGCCGATAGCTGATCGCTTCGATCCGAGTCCGAACCACCAGCGAGGAACCAACAATGTACGGCGCACAGCAGTGGTACATGGCCATCGGCGGGCACCAGGTCGGACCCGTCACGCAGGACGAGATCATCGCGAACCTGCGCAACGGCAGCATCGACCAGTCGACGCTCGTCTTCACCGCGGGCATGGCCAACTGGCAGGCGATCAAGGACGTGCCGGCGTTCGCCCCGTTCCTGGGCGGGGCCGCCGCGTCCGGCACCCAGACGCCGCCGGCCGTGCCGGGCCGCCGCGCGCACGACATCGACTTCACCATCCACGGCAACGAGATGCAGTTCGTCGAGGTCGAGCTCGATCCCGGGGAGAGCGCCGTCGCGGAAGCCGGCGTCTTCATGTACATGACGCCCGGCATTCAGATGGAGACCATCTTCGGCGATGGCAGCGAGCAGCAGGGCACCGGCGTGCTCGACGCGATCGTGTCGGCGGGCAAGCGCGTGCTGACGCGGGAGAGCCTGTTCATGACGGCCTTCCAGAACCGCAGCACGGGCAAGGAGCGCGTCGCGTTTGCCGCGCCCTTCGCTGGCAAGATCATCCCCATGGACCTGAAGGCCATGGGCGGCACGCTCATCTGCCAGAAGGACTCGTTCCTGTGCGCGGCCCGCGGGGTGTCGGTGGGCATCGCGTTCCAGCGGAAGATCGGCGTGGGCCTGTTCGGCGGCGAGGGCTTCATCATGCAGAAGCTCGAGGGCGACGGCCTCTGCTTCGTCCACGCCGGTGGCTCCATCCACAGCCTCGAACTTGGCCAGGGGCAGACCCTGCGCGTCGACACGGGCTGCCTCGTGGCGCTCCAGCCGAGCGTGAACTACGACATCCAGTTCGTCGGCAGCATCAAGACGGCCCTCTTCGGCGGCGAGGGCATCTTCTACGCCACGCTGACGGGCCCCGGCAAGGTGTGGCTGCAGTCGCTGCCGTTCAGCCGGCTCGCGGATCGCATCTACAAGGCCGCGCCCCAGACCGGCGGCAACCGCCAGGGCGAAGGGTCCATCCTCGACAAGGCGTTCGGCATCGGCAAGATCATCGACGGCCGCTAGACGCCGCGGCGGCGGCGGGCACACGCGCCCGCCGCCACCCCGTCCGTACGTCCGCGCCCCCCGTGCTACCATCGGCGGCCTGGAGGACGTGCGTATGTACCGCCTGACCGCCCTGATCGCCGCCGCCGTGCTGGTGGCCGCCCTGCCCGCCGCCGCGCAGCCCCGCACCGCGTTTCCCGAGAAGCGCGGGCACCAGCTGAGCGACTTCCCCCGTGTCATCAAGCTCGCCGAGAACGTCTACGGCTACGAGGAGATCCGCAACCCCGGCTTCACGACCGTGAGCCTGTTCGTGGTGGGCACCGACGGCGTCCTGATCGCCGACGGGCAGGGCAGTCCCGCGGCGACCCAGACGATGCTGGACCATATCCGGAAGATCACGCCGCTGCCCGTGAAGTGGTACGTCGTGGGGTCCGATCACGGCGACCACACGGCCGGCAACTCCGTCCTTCCCAAAGACATCACCTACATCGTCCATCCCGTGTCCAAGGCGCAGATGGAGCGGGATGCCGCCAACCCCAACCGCAACCCGAACGCGCCGCCGGTCGTCATACCACCGACGGCGATGACGGGCGACCGCGAAGTCCTCAACGTGGGGGGCATCGAGGTCCAGGTGCTGTTCCTCGGCCGCGGGCACACGGCCGGCGACCTGCACGTGCTGCTGCCGAAGGAGCGCATCCTGTTCATGAGCGAGGCGTTCCTGAACCGGGTGTTTCCGGCGATGCGGTCCGCCTACCCGAGCGAGTGGGTGGCGATGCTCGACAAGGCGCTGGCGCTGCCGGTCGACCGCTTCGTCCCGGGGCACGGCTTCATCGAGGAGGCGAAGGCGTCGCGCGAGGAGCTCGTCGAGTTCCAGCAGGCCCTTCGCGCGGTGATCGCCGAGGCCACGCGTCTCCACAAGGCGGGCCTCCCGCCGGACGAGGCGCGCGCGAAGGCCAACTGGGGTCCGTACGCGGAGTGGTTCCTGGCCGACTCGCAGGACATCATCGCGATTCGCAAGGTGTACGACGAACTCGACGGCAAGCTGCAGTAGCGCCGGGAGCTGATCGCTGATAGCCGATAGCCGAAAGCCCACCGTATGACCCAGGACTACTCGAACCACATGCACCACCCGGTGCCCACCTACATTGCGTCGGCGCTCTGCCTGCTGGCGCTCGGCATCTTCGTCGGGGGGGGGACGGGCAGCGCCCGGGACATCGGCCTGCTGGCGCTCACGCTGTCGGTGGTGACGCTCACCTCGATCAGCCGGCTCTACACGACGACGCTGCAGGACCGGATCATCAGGCTCGAGATGCAGATCCGGGGCGAGAAGATCCTGGCGGCGCCCCAGCAGGCGTTGCTGGCCCGGCTGCGCCCGAAGCAGGTGGCCGCGCTCCGGTTCGCGGGCGACGAGGAGCTGCCGGCACTTGTCGAGCGGACATCCGCCGAGAACCTGAAGCCGGCCGACATCAAGAAGGCGATCACCAACTGGCAGCCGGACTACCTGAGGACGTAGCGACGATGCAGACGGGACGACGTATGGAGATGGTGGAGCAGGGGGCGGGACGCGTGGTGTCCGGCCTGCGCGCGGTGCTGGTCGCGGCGTTCCTGCTGGCCGGGGTCGCGCCGGCGTGGGCCACATGGTCGGTCATCGCCGTCGATCAGCGCACCGGGATCGTCGTGATCTCGTCGGCGACGTGCGTGGCGCAGGAGCGCTTCGCGACGTTTCCGGCACGCGACCTGATGGACATCCAGGCGATCGTGGCGCCCGGCAAGGCGGTCGCGGCCGCGCAGGCCGGTGTGGACCTCACCCGCCAGAACCAGATGCTCATCTACGAGGAGCTGCGGAAGGGCACGGAGCCGGCCGTCATCATCCAGATGCTCCGGTCCGATCCGAACCTCGAGGTCCGGCAGTTCGCCATCGTGGACCTCCAGGGCCGCAGCGCCGGGTTCTCCGGGGCGAAGAACGGGCAGGCGTCGCTCGACCGGCAGGGGCACGTGCCCGGGACCGGCATCTACTTCTCCGTGCAGGGCAACATCCTCGCGAGCGAGGCCGTGGTCACCGAGGCCGTGGAGGCGTTCATCGCCGCGGAGGGGGCGCTGCCCGATCGCGTGATGGCGGCGATGGAGGTGGCCGATGCCCGCGGCGGCGACAGCCGGTGCAGCTGCGAGTCCGAGCCGCGATCCGCGGCCGTCGCGTGCGACGGCAAGACGTCGCACGTGGCCTACATCCTGATGGCGGAGTCGAGCAACACCGTCGGCGACTCGTACAACAACGGCCGCTACACGATGTACGTCACGGCCAGCAACGCCGACATCCAGGGCCACGAGAACGCCAACCCCGTCAAGACGCTGCGGATTCGCTACGACCAGTGGCGCGCGTCGAGCGGGTGGCGCGAGGCCGCGCCGGACTGACGCCTACCAGAGCGCGGCGCGCATCTGGGCGATGGCCACTTCGATCTGGCCGAGGTCGCGTAACACCCGTTCGGCCTCCTCGATGGTCTGGCGGAGCGCGTCGGGCGACGGGGCGGCGCCGCGCTTGACCTCCCACGCGAGGTCGCGGGCGGTCTCGGCACAGGCGCGGCAGGTGACGAGCGTGTGCTCATGGGCGTCGATGATGCGCATCACTTCCTGGCGCTCGGCGTCGGTCATGCCCGGTCAGAATACCCCGACTCGCGCTCCGGCCGGCAGCCGGTGGCGGCGCGTCATCCTTGGGCGCCGAGGAACGCCGCGATCGACGTGAGGACGGCCTCGGGTTGATCGCGATGCGGGCTGTGCCCGCACGCGTCGAGCCACGCGGTCTCGACCCGCCCCCCCGCCTGCCGCGCGATCGCCTCCACCTGCTGCGCCGTCCCGTACTCGTCGTCTGTCCCCTGGAGCACCAGCGTGGGGCAGGTGACATCCGGCAGGACGTCCTCGATGTTCCAGGCCGCGAACGCCGGCAGCAGCCAGATGTCGTTCCAGCCGCGGAACGCGCCCTCGGTATTCGCCCCGTGGTACTTGGCGAGGCGCGCCGGAAGGTCCGTGGCCGCGTAGGCGGCCTTCATCCGCGTGATGCTGGCAATCGAGATCGGCTCGACGAAGACGTGCGGCGCTTCGAGCACGAGGGCCGTGGCCCGGGTGGGGTACAGGGCGGCGAAGAGCAGCGCGATCGACCCGCCGTCGCTGTGGCCGAGCAGGACGGCCTGTTCGAGGCCCAGCTGGTCGAGCACCTCGGGCAGCACCTGCCGGGCTTCGTCGTGCATGAAGCCGACGCCGTGGGGGGCCGGCCGTGGTCCCGACTGACCGTGACCGAGCCGGCTGTACGCGGCGACCCGGCGTCCCGTGCGTGCCGCCAGCGCGGCGGGGAAGTCCCGCCACATCGAGACGCAGCCCAGCCCTTCGTGCAGGAGCAGGATCGGTGTGGCGGTCGAGGAGGCGGGCGGTGGCCACGATGCGTACTCGAGACGGTGGCCCTGGCTGGTGACGAGATGTGGCACGGCGGCTCATGGAGCCTATCAGGGGAACGCATCCGAGTCGAGACGCGGCGCCACGCTGGCGTGGTGCGTGCACTCCATTAGAATAGGCAGGCCGATGGGAATTGCCGTGGAGCAGGCGCGTGGCTGAGCGCGCGCACGAGGCGCGCCTGGCGGCGCTGGCCGAGTACAGCACGGATGCCGTCGTGCTCGTCGATGGCGCAGGCCTCGTGCAGTGGACGAGCCCCTCCACGCGCGAGGTGCTGGGCTATCAGGCCGAGGCGCTGCTCGGCTCGCGTGTGCGCGATCTGCTGTCGTCGGAAGATCTGGCCGACTGGCAGGCGCTCGTCGAGCGCGTCCGCAACGCGCCGGGTGTCCCGATGGTCGGGAAGTACCGCTGCCGTCACGAGGACGGGTCGTGGCGCTCGGTCGAGGGCGTCGTGCGCAACCTCCTCGACGAGCCGCGCGTCGGCGCGATCCTCATCACCTTCCACGACATCACCGACCGCGAGACGGCCGAGGCCGACCAGCGTAATCGCGACGCGCGCTACCGGCGGCTGGTCACCGAGGCCCACGACATCATCATGGAGACCGACGAGGAGGGCTACCTCCAGTGGGTCAACCCCGCCGGGCTGCGGGTGATGGGGTTCACGGCGGATCAGGTCATCAACCGGCGCTTTACCGAGTTCATCCGCGAGGACTACCGTCCCGCCATCTTCAACCACTACATCCGCCAGATCGAACGGCGCGAGCCCTCGTCGTACATCGAGATCCCGGTCGTCGCGGCCGACGGCCGCGATCTGTGGCTCGGGCAGAATGCGTGGCTGACGTTCGAGGACGGCCGCTACCGCGGCTTCCAGGCGGTGGCCCGCGACATCACCGACCGGATGCGCCTCGAGGAGCAGCTCCTGCAGGCGCAGAAGATGGAGGCCGTGGGCCGGCTCGCGGGGGGCATCGCGCACGACTTCAACAACCTGCTCGCGGCGATTCGCGGCAACGCGGAACTGCTGCTGCATCTCACCTCCCGGGATCCGGCCGTCATGGCCGAACTCGAGGAGATCGTCCGGTCCGCCGACCGCGCGGCCTCGCTCACCCGCCAGCTCCTCGCCTTCAGCCGCAAGCAGGTCGTGGAGCCGGTGGCGATCGATTTGAACGGCGTGGTGACACGGGCGGAGCCGATGATGCGGCGCCTGGCGGGCGCCAACGTGGAACTGGTGCTGGCCCTGGCCCCGTCGCTCCCGCACGTGATGGCCGACCGCGCTCAGGTGGAGCAAATGCTGCTCAACCTCGTCAGCAACGCCCGCGACGCCGTGTCGGGCGGCGGGCGCATTTCGCTCAGCACCGTGAACGTGGTGCTGGTGGCCGGGCGCGCTGAGACGTCGCGCACGGGGCTGCCGCCGGGCAGCTACCTCTGCCTCGATGTGGCCGACACGGGAGAAGGCATGGACGCCGCCACCCAGGCGCGGATCTTCGAGCCGTTCTTCACGACCAAGGAACCAGGACGGGGGACAGGCCTGGGCCTGGCCACCGTCTACGGCCTCGTGCGGCAGATGGGCGGGGCGATCACGGTGTCGAGCCGGCCCGGACGCGGCACGACGTTCAAGCTCTACCTGCCGGCCGTCGATGCGGCCCGCGACCCTGATCCTGGCGCCTGACGGGCGCTGACGACACACGTACGCGCGGCGACGACCGCGGAGGAGACAACGCATGCGGAAACCGGTGGTGCTCATTACGGGCGCCGGAGGCGAGATCGGACACGGGCTCATCGCACGCCTCGCGGCGGCCGGCGACAAGCCGATCATCACGCTCGACCTGAGCCCGCTGGACCCGGACATCAGCCGTCACGTGCTGCGCGAGTTCACCGGGTCCATCCTCGACACGGGCCTGCTCGAGCGCATCCTGGCCGAGTTCGAGATCGACACCGTGTTCCATCTCGCCGCCCTCCTGTCGACGCGCTCCGAGTTCACCCCGACGACGGCGCACCAGGTCAACGTCGAGGGGACGCTGCAGCTGCTCGAGTTCTCGCAGCGCGAGGCCGAGTCGCACGGGCGCACCGTCACCTTCCTGTATCCCTCGTCGATTGCCGCCTACGGGCTGCCGGACCTCGAGACCAAGGCGGCCGCCGGCCGCGTCCGCGAGGACGACTACAACCTGCCGACGACGATGTATGGATGCAACAAGCTGTACTGCGAGCAGCTGGGGCGGTACTACGCGAAGCACTACAAGCAGCTGGCCGCCGAGCCGCAGGCCGGACGGGTGGACTTCCGGTGCGTGCGCTTTCCGGGGCTGATCTCGGCCCTCACGGTGCCGTCCGGCGGCACGTCCGACTATGCGCCGGAGATGATCCACGCGGCGGCCCAGGGCGAGCCGTATGCCTGCTTCGTCCGGCCCGACACGCGCATCCCGTTCATGGCGATGCCGGACGGCGTCGAGGCGCTGCTCACGCTGGCGGCGGCGCCCCGCGCGCGCCTGACCCGATCGGCCTACAATCTCGGGGCCTTCAACCCGTCGGCCGACGAGGTGCGGGCGGAGGTGCTGCGCGCGTTCCCCGACGCGGCGATCACGTGGGTGACGGACGTGAAGCGCCAGGGGATCGTGGACTCGTGGCCGGCGGATGTCGACGACACCGCCGCGCGCCGCGACTGGGGCTTCGCCCCGCGGTACGACTTCGAGCGGGCGTTTCACGAGTACCTGATTCCAACCATTCGCGCACGGTACGGCCGGTAGCGCGGCAGGGAGCAGCAGGATGACACCGACGCGTAAGCTGGCCACGGTGGCCGTGGCGGCGCTGATGGCGGGGGGATGCATGGCGTCGATCGAGTCGGCCCGGACCGAGGATGAGGCGGCCGAGGCCTACGTGCGGCTGGTGCTGGGCGTCGGGACGCATGATGCCGACTACGTGGACGCGTACTACGGGCCGCCGGAGTGGCGCACGGAGGTCGAATCGGCCGCGCCGTCGCTGCTGGACCTGAACAAGCGCGCCGCCGCGCTCGAGGTCGACCTGCGGCGCCTGCCTGCGATCGAGGCAGGCGCCACCGACGCGGAGCTGCGGACACTGCGCCGGCAGTACCTCGCGCGACAGCTGCAGGCGTTGCGGGCGCGCGTGGCGATGCTGCGGGACACGCGGCTGACGTTCGACCAGGAGTCGCGCGAGCTGTACGACGCCGTGGCGCCGAGGCATACGGACGACGAGTTCCAGGGCGTCCTCGACACGCTCGGCGCGCGCCTGCCGGGCGAGGGGGCCATCAACGAGCGCTATGCCGCGTTCCGCCAGGCCTTCGTCATCCCGACCGAACGGCTCGACGCCGTCTTCCAGGCGGCGATCGCGGCGTGCCGTGACCGCACGGCCGCGCACGTCGCGCTGCCCGAGGGCGAGCGCTTCACCGTGGAGTACGTCACCGGCAAGTCGTGGAGCGGCTACAACTGGTACCAGGGGCAGTTCCGCAGCCTCATTCAGGTGAACACGGACCTTCCGATCTACATCGATCGCGCCATCGACCTGGCCTGCCACGAGGGCTACCCGGGGCACCACGTCTACAACGTCCTGCTGGAGCAGGCGCTGGTGCGGGATCGTGGCTGGCGCGAGTTCACCGTGTATCCGCTGTTCTCGCCGCAGTCGCTGATCGCTGAGGGCACGGCGAACTTCGGGATCGAGGTCGCCTTCTCGCGCGAGGACCGCCTGCAGTTCGAGCGCGACGTGCTGTTCCCGCTGGCCGGCCTCGACCCCGCGCGGGTGGAGGAGTACTACGAGGTGCTCGCGCTGACCGAGCGCCTGAGCTATGCGGGCAACGAGGCGGCACGCCGCTACCTCGACGGCCAGATCGACCGCGCCGCCGCCGAGGCCTGGCTGGTGGCCCATGCCATGTCGACGCCGGCGCAGGCGGCGCAGCGCGTGAGGTTCTTCGACCAGTACCGCAGCTACGTCATCAACTACAACCTCGGCAAGGACATGGTCCGCCAGTACATCGAAGGGCAGGGCGGCACGGAGGCCGACCGCGAGCGCCGCTGGCAGGCCTTCACGGAGCTCCTCAGCTCGCCGCGTCTTCCGTCAGGGCTGCAGTGAACGGAAGACGTACGAGACGTACAAACACGAAGGACACGAAGGCCACGAAGGCTCTCACCCCAAGGAAGGTCCGCTTGTCGGGATACTCCCGTGAACTCGTTCCATTTCTTTGTACGTCTTCGTGTCCTTCGTGTCCTTCGTGTTTGTACGTGACAGTCGACTGATGCGAGTCATTGAGATCACCGAATTCGGGCCGCCGGAGGTGCTGAAGCTGGCGAAGCGGCCGACGCCGGAGCCGGGGCGGCTCGAGGTGCTCGTCAAGGTGGACGCGGCCGGGGTGAACCGGCCGGACGTGCTGCAACGGCTCGGGAAGTACCCGCCGCCGCCAGGCGTCACCGACATCCCCGGCCTCGAGATCGCGGGCACGATCGTCGCGCTCGGGGCCGGCGTGTTCGGCTGGCGGGAGGGCGACGAGGTGTGCGCGCTCGTGGCCGGCGGCGGCTACGCCGAGTACTGCCTCGTCCCCGCGCCGCAGTGCCTGATGCGGCCCTCGTCGCTCACGGCCATCGAGGCCGCGGCGGTGCCCGAGGCGTTCTTCACCGTGTGGCACAACGTCGTGGAGCGCGGACGGCTCGCGCGCGGCGAGACGCTGCTCGTGCACGGCGGATCGGGCGGCATTGGCACCACCGCCATCCAGCTGGGCAAGGCCCTCGGCGCGCGGGTGGTGGTGACGGCCGGCACCGACGAGCGCTGCCGCGCGTGCGAGGCACTGGGCGCCGACCTCGCCGTCAATCATGCGGAAGGCGCGTGGGATGACGCCATCCGCGCCGCGATCGGTCCGCACGCCGTGGATGTCGTGCTGGACATGGTGGGGGGCGGCTACACGCAGCGGAACCTCGACCTGCTGGCGGTCGAGGGCCGCCTCGTGCAGATCGCGTTCCTGCAGGCGTCGCGTGTCGAGGTGGACCTGATGCAGGTGATGCGGCAGCGGTTGACCATCACGGGGTCGACGCTCCGCGCCCGGTCGCCGGAGGAGAAGGGCGCCATTGCGCGGGCGCTGCACGCGGAGGTCTGGCCGCTGCTCGAGGCCGGCACGGTGAAGCCGCGCGTCCACGCCGTGTTCCCGCTGGCGCGGGCGGCCGATGCACACCGTCTGATGGAATCGCGCGGACACCTCGGCAAGATCGTCCTGGACGTGACCGCCCAGTGATGTCGGAACGCCTCTTCACACCGCGCTTCTTCCTGATGTGCGGGTTCACCTTCACGGTGTTCCTCTCCGCGTTCCAGTTGCTGCCGACGGCGCCGTTCCGGATCCTGGCCCTGGGCGGGACGGCGGCGACGGCGGGGTTGTTCCTCGGCTTCCTCACCTATGCCTCGGCGCTCACGGCACCGGTGACGGGCACGCTGGCGGACCGGATCGGCAAGCGCCGCATCCTGATCGTCGCGAGCGCGGCCATTGCCGCCTTCTCGCTGTGCTACGCGGTGATCGACGACTACCGCGTGATGCTCGCACTCGTCATCCTGCACGGGTGCTTCTGGTCCGGGCTGCTGGCGGCCTCGGCCGCCTACATCACCGACATCGTGCCTGCCGCGCGCCGGGCCGAAGGCATCAGCTACTGGGGGTTGTCGACGGTCTTCGCGATTGCCATCGCGCCGACCCTCGGACTCTGGATCTACGGACGGGGCGGCTGGTTCCTGCTGTGCCTGGGCGCGGCGGCGCTCAATCTGGCCATGATGGGGATCGCATGGTCGCTGCCCGAGGAATCGCGCCGGCCGGCCGGTGCGACCCTGGCGGCCCTGCGGGGCCGGCTCGTGGACTGGAAGGTGCTGGCGCTGTCGGTGACGCTCTTCCTCTACAGCTTCGGCTACGGGGGCATCACCAGCTTCGTCGCGCTCTACGCCGACGCCAACGGCGTGACGCCGCGGGCCCTCTACTTCGCGGTCTTCTCGGCGGCGATTCTGGTGACGCGGCCGTTCGTCGCGCGGCTCGGCGACCAGGTGGGCTACCGCCGCGTCCTGCTCCCCTGCCTGCTGCTCATCGTCATCGGCTTCGCGCTGCTGGCGCTCGGCGGCACCCGCCCGCAACTCGTCGTCTCGGCGCTGGTCTTCGGTACGGGCTTCGGCTCGGCGTACCCGCTGTTTGCCGCCTACGTGATGCGCCGGGTCGCCGACGACCAGCGCGGCGCGGCGTTCGGCAGCATCCTGGCCGCCTTCGACACGGGGATCGGCACGGGCTCGATCGGCGTCGGCTGGCTGGTGGAGCACTACGGGTTCCAGGTCGGCTTTGGCGCCGCGGCCGCACTCGCGGCGCTGGCCCTCCCGTACTTCCTGCTCGCCGACCGCTGGCTCGCCCCGCCGGTGCAGCGCCCGCTTTGAACTTTCGACTTCGACCTGCTAGCGTCTGTCCATGGATTACGTGCGTCTCGGCCGTACCGGCCTGAAGGTCTCCCGTCTCTGCCTCGGCATGATGAGCTACGGCACGCCGCACTGGCGGCCGTGGGTGCTCGACGAGGCGTCGAGCCGCCCGTTCATCAGGCGCGCGCTCGATCTGGGCATCAACTTCTTCGACACCGCCGACATGTACTCGAGGGGCGTCAGCGAAGAGGTGACGGGCCGCGCGCTGCGGGACATGGCGAAGCGGCACGAGTACGTGCTGGCGACGAAGCTGTTCTATCCCATCACCGACGACCCGAACGGCCGCGGCCTGTCACGCAAGCATATCTTCGAGGCGATTGACGGGTCGCTGACGCGGCTCGGGCTCGACTACGTGGACCTGTACCAGATCCATCGCTTCGACCCTGACACCCCCATCGAGGAAACGCTCGAGGCGCTGCACGATGTCGTCAAGGCGGGGAAGGCGCGGTACCTCGGAGCGTCGAGCATGTACGCCTGGCAGTTCGCCCGCATGGTCTACACGCAGCGCCGCCATGGCTGGACCGAGTTCGTCTCGATGCAGAACCACTACAACCTGATCTATCGGGAGGAGGAGCGGGAGATGAACCCGTTCTGCCGCGCCGAGGGCATCGGGCTGATCCCGTGGAGCCCGCTGGCGCGCGGCTTCCTCGCCGGCAACCGGCAGCGCGGCCGCAAGGACGCGACGCGCCGCGAGGAGCACGACACCTTCGGCCACGGGCTCTACTACGCCGACGCCGACTACACGATCGCCGACCGGGTGGTCGCGCGTGCCGAGAAGAAGGGCGTCCTGCCGATCCAGATCGCACTGGCCTGGGTCGCCCGCCAGCCCGGCGTGTCGGCCCCGATCATCGGCGCCACGAAGCTCGACCAGCTCGAGCAACTGGTTGCCGGCCTCGACGTCACGTTGACGGACGAGGAGGCGCGGTCGCTCGAAGAGTGCTACGTGCCAAGGGGGGTGGCAGGGCTGTAGGGCGGTAGGGCGGTGAACGGGAGGTAGTGGGTCGTGGGTCGTAGGTAGTGACGGGGCACGGCCACCACCCACGACCTACTGCCCACGACCCACGACCCACCACCCACCACCCACGACCCACGACCCACGACCCACGACCCACTACCCACTACCCACGACCCACCACCCACCCTTCACCCCAGCACCGGGCGCAGCCAGCGCTCGGCGTCCTCGACCGTCATGTCCTTCCGGCGGGCGTAGTCCTCGAGCTGGTCGCGGCCGATGCGCTGGATGTGGAAGTACTTCGCGTCCGGGTGCGAGAAGTACAGGCCGCTCACCGACGCTGCCGGCGTCATCGCGAACGACTCGGTCAGGTCCATGCCGATCGCGCGCGCGCCGAGCAGGTCGAACAGCCGCGGCTTCTCGCTGTGGTCCGGGCAGGCCGGGTAGCCGAACGCGGGCCGGATGCCCCGGTACTTCTCCGCGCGCACCTCGTCCTCGGTCAGCTGCTCGTCGGCGCCGTAGCCCCAGTCCTTCCGTGCGCGTGCGTGCAGGTATTCGGCGAAGGCCTCTGCCAGCCGATCGGCGAGCGCCTTGCTCATGATGGCGTGGTAGTCGTCGTGATCGGCCTCGAAGGCGTGTGCGAGGTCGTCGGCGCCGATGCCGGCCGTCACCGCGAACGCACCCAGATAGTCCGCGACGCCGCTGTCGACGGGGGCGATGAAGTCGGCGAGGGAGCGGTTGGGGCGGGCATCCGCGATCACCTCCTGCTGCCGCAGCATCGGGAACCTCGTAAGCAGAGTGCCCAAGGTGCCCGAAGTGCCCAAGGTGCCCAGGGTGCCGGTACCCAGGGTGCCCGAGGTGCTCGGGGCGTAGACGAGGATGTCGTCGCCGTCGCTCTGCGCGGGCCAGAAGCCGTAGACGCCGCGCGCCGTCAGCAGGCGCTCCGAGACGATGCGCGTCAAGAGCGTCTGGGCGTGCTCGTAGAGCTCGCGGGCCGCGGCGCCGTACTCCGGGTGGTCGAGCAGGGCGGGGAAGCGCCCCTTCAGCTCCCAGGCCGAGAAGAAGAACGTCCAGTCGATGAAGGGGACGAGCTCCGCCAGCGGAACCTCCACCTGCCGTGCCCCGAGGAAGGACGGCACGGGCGGGGGCGTCGAGAAATCCGCGCGCAGGCGATTGGCCCTGGACTCCGCGAAGGTCAGCACCGGCCGCGCCTTGCGCCCCGCATACTGCTCACGGAGCTGTTCCTGCGCCGCCTTCGTCTCGACCGCGTAGACTCCACGCCGTTCGGCGCTGAGCAGCGTGGCGACGACATCGACCACGCGGGAGGCGTCGGCCACGTGCACGACCGGCTGCCCGTACTCGGGCGCGATCTTCACGGCCGTGTGCTGCCGGCTCGTCGTCGCGCCGCCAATCAGGAGCGGGGTCGTCAGCTGGCGGCGCTCCATCTCCTTCGCCACGAACACCATCTCGTCGAGCGAGGGCGTGATGAGGCCGCTCAGCCCGATGATGTCCGCCTTCTGCGCCGCGGCCTCCGTCAGAATGCGGTCGAGCGGCACCATGACGCCGAGGTCCACGACCGCGTAGTTGTTGCACCCGAGGACCACGCCGACGATGTTCTTGCCGATGTCGTGGACGTCGCCCTTCACGGTGGCGAGGAGCACCTTGCCCTGCGCCGGCGCGGCCTCGCCCGAGCGGGCGGACTCCGCGGCCTTCTCGGCCTCCATGAACGGCTCGAGGTAGGCCACCGCCTTCTTCATGGCCCGCGCGCTCTTGACCACCTGCGGCAGGAACATCTTGCCGGCGCCGAACAGCTCGCCGACGATCTTCATCCCGTCCATCAGCGGGCCTTCGATCACGAGCAGCGGCCGTCCGAGCGCCTGCCGCGCCTCCTCGGCGTCCTCTTCGATGAAGTCCACCACGCCGTGGACCAGCGCGTGGGCGAGCCGGTCGCCGACCGGCGCCTCGCGCCACGTCAGGTCCGCCTCGCGCTTCGCGCCCGTGCCCTTCACCGTGTCGGCAAACGCCACCATCCGCTCGGTGGCGTCGGGGCGGCGGTTGAAGATGATGTCC
Source organism: Vicinamibacterales bacterium (assembly GCA_030680175.1). Taxonomy (GTDB): domain Bacteria; phylum Acidobacteriota; class Vicinamibacteria; order Vicinamibacterales; family UBA2999; genus JAUXWO01. The sequence continues at coordinate 128,273 of JAUXWO010000050.1, read as the reverse complement.
TCGACGTGCGCGAGCAGGTCCGTCGGGATGTCCTCGTACACGACGAGCTGCCCGGCATTGACGATGCCCATGTCGAGCCCGGCCTTGATCGCGTGGAAGAGGAAGGCCGAGTGGATAGCCTCGCGCACCACGTCGTTGCCGCGGAACGAGAACGACAGGTTGCTGATGCCGCCGCTGACCTTCACGCCGGGGCAGGCGTCCTTGATCTGGCGCGTGGCCGCGATGAAGTTCTTCGCGTAGTCGTTGTGCTCCTCGAGGCCGGTCGCAATCGCCAGCACGTTCGGGTCGAAGATGATGTCGGAGGGGTCCACGCCGGCCTGCTCCGTGAGCAGGGCGTACGCACGGCGGCAGATCTCGACCTTGCGCTCGGTGGTGTCGGCCTGGCCCTGCTCATCGAAGGCCATCACGACCATCCCGGCGCCGTAGCGGCGGACGGTGCGGGCCTTGGCCAGGAAGTCGGCCTCGCCCTCCTTCAAACTGATGGAGTTGACGATGGCCTTGCCCTGGACGCACTTGAGCCCGGCCTCGATGACCGACCACTTGGAGCTGTCGATCATCACGGGGATGCGCGCGATCTCGGGCTCGGTGGCGATGTAGTTGAGGAACGTGGTCATGCACCCCTCGGAGTCGAGCATGCCCTCGTCCATGTTCACGTCGAGGATGTTGGCGCCGCCGCGGACCTGATCGAGCGCCACCTGCGCCGCGCCCGTCCAGTCGTTCGCCTGCACGAGGCGCGCGAAGCGCTTCGACCCGGTGACGTTGGTGCGCTCGCCGATCATCTGGAAGTTGCTGTCGGGCCTGATGACGAGCGTCTCGAGGCCCGCGAAGTGGCTGAAGCCATGCAGGCCGTCCGCGGCGTCCGCGGCGGGATGGGGGCGGGGCGGCACATCGCGAACCGCGGCGGCGATCGCCCGGATGTGGTCGGGCGTCGTGCCGCAGCAGCCGCCGATGATGTTCACGAACCCGCTTGTCGCGAAGTCCTTCAGCAGCGCGCCTGTCTCCTCCGGCAGCTCGTCGTACTCCCCGAAGTGATTAGGGAGCCCGGCGTTCGGATAGCAGCTCACGTAGCTCGTGGAGATGCGCGCCAGCTCCGCCAGGTACGGCCGCATCTCGCGGGCGCCGAGGGCGCAGTTGAGGCCCACGCTGAACGGCTTCGCGTGCTCGATCGAGACGTAGAAGGCATCGAGCGTCTGGCCCGAGAGCGTGCGGCCGCTGCGGTCGGTGAGCGTGGCCGAGATCATGACCGGCAGGCGCGTGCCCAGGGCGTCGAAGACCTCCTCGATCGCGACGAGCGCGGCCTTGGCGTTGAGCGTGTCGATCATCGTCTCGACGAGGAGCAGATCACAGCCGCCCTCCACGAGGCCGCGCGCCTGGTCGGCGTACGCCTGCCGCAGCGCGTCGAACGTGAGGCCGCGTGCCGCCGGGTCGTTCACGTCCGGCGAGATCGACAACGTCCGCGTCGTCGGCCCCATCGCCCCGGCCACGAACCGCGGACGGTCCGGCGTCTTCGCCGTCCACTCGTCGGCCACGCGGCGCGCCAGCTGCGCGGCGGCGAGATTCAGGTCGTACGCGATGCCCTCGAGGCCGTAGTCGGCCTGCGACACGGCGTTGGAGCTGAACGTGTTGGTCTCGATGATGTCGGCGCCCGCGTCGAGGTACTCGGCGTGGATGTCGGTGATGATGTCGGGGCGCGTCAGCACCAGCAGATCGTTGTTGCCCTTCAGATCGCTCGGGTGATCCGCGAAGCGCGTGCCGCGGAAGTCGGCCTCCGTCGGCTTACGGCGCTGGATCATGGTGCCCATCGCCCCGTCGAGGACGAGGATCCGGGTCGATAGATGACGGTGAAGCAGGGAGAGGGAGGACGATGAAGACATCTGGTGATCTCGTGATGTGGTGATGTGGTGATCTTGAATGTGAGATCGCTCGATCTCGTGATCTTGCTCGTGATCTCTTGATCTTGTGATCTATCTCGGGGTGGCCCTTGTCGCGGCTTCGTCGGCGGGTTTCGTCGCCGCAGCGACGAGCACCGTGAAGGGGTCGCCCGTGCGGCGTGCGCCGACGGCGACCGTGATCTGCTCGAGGCCCGCGCTCGTCAGCAAGGTCTGGAGTTCGGCGTCGCTGAAGCCCTGCCAGCGGTCGCCGAGTTTGTCGCGCACCCACGGCTGGTCGTGGGCGCGCAGGTCCAGGATCAGGACGCGGCCTCCGGGGCGCAGGATGCGGGCCGCTTCGGTCAGCGCCCTGGCCGGGTCCGGCGCGTGGTGCAGGGCCTGCGAGAGGAGCGCCACATCCACGCTGGCGTCGGGGAGGGGCAGCTTTTCGAGCGTGCCCTTCTTCCACGTGATGTTCGAGCGCTTCCGGCGCGCGGCCAGCTGCTTCGCGCGGGCCAGCACCTCGGCCGACCGGTCGATGGCCACGACACGGCGCGCCCAGCGGGCCGTCTCGATCGTCAGGTAGCCCTCACCGCAGCCGATGTCGGCGACGTCGAGGGGCGGGAGCAGCAGGCCGAGCGCGCGCGACCATGCGGCCCAGCTGCGGCCGGGCACGAGCTGCCGGCCGTCGCGCGTGTCAGGACCGGCGTGCCGCGCGAAGTTCTCGCGGCGCAGCCGCAACACCTCCTGCAGACGCGCCTCGTCCTCGCGCGCCGCAGGCGTGCCGGCCGCCTTCTCGAACTCCGCCTGCAACATCGCCCAGAGCGGCGCCTCGGCCGCCAGGGCGGGCGACAGGCGGTAATAGGCAAACAGCCCGTCGCGTTCCTCGACGACGAGGCCGGCGTCGCGCAGGAGTCCGAGGTGCCGCGACACGCCGGACTGCGCCAGGCCGAGGATGCCGGTCAGCTCCGTGACGTTGAAGCGGTCGCGCGCCAGCGCCCGAAGCAGGCGCAGCCGCGCGTCGTCGCCGAGCAGCCGGAAGAGGGCTGGGCCGTGAATCACATATGTAAATCTACATTAATGGATTCGTATTAACAAGGCGGAGGCCGCCCGCGGGTCCGCACCCGCCGTGGGCCTCGGTGTGACAGCGAGGTGACGGGGGCTTCCCGGCCGGTGCCGGGCGTTGCATCTGGCTGCGGCCGGGGGGATAATCGGAGTTCTTTCGCTACGGGTGGCCTCCGTGAGGGGGACGCCCGTTTCAGTAACCTGCGCCGCGCCGGCGGGCTTCCGTCGAGTTGTCGGCACGTGAACCGCTGACCCGTCACCCTTCAAGAAAGGGACACCGCAAGGCGCCGGGGGCGCCGGCGGCGTCTACGCCATGGGAATTCTCGACAAGCTCCGCCTACAGCCCAAGTGGAAGCACGCCGACGCGACCGTCCGTCTCGAAGGCCTCCAGGAACTCGACGACACGGCGCAGGAGACGCTGGCGCTGCTGGCCTCGGATGACGCGGACGCGCGCGTCCGGCGCGGGGCCGTGGCACGCGTGACCGATCCGGCCACGCTCTCCGCCATCGCCCGGAACGACTCGGATGCGGCGGTGCGTGACGCGGCCGTCGCGAGCCTCGCGGGCGAGGCGTCGAAGGGCGGCCCCGAGGGCGTGGGCAACCTCGTCGCGGTGCAGGCGCTCGCCACGCTCGGGCGTGGGCGCGAACTCGGCACGGTGGCCCGGTCGCAGGCGGCCGAGCCCGTGCGCCGCGCGGCCGTGTCGCTCGTCACCGACGAGAAGGTGCTGGGCGGCATCGCCCGTCATGCGGCCGATGCGGGCACGCGCCTGCTGGCGCTCGAGGCCCTGACCGATCAGGCGGAGCTCGAGGACGTGGCCATCCGCGCGGAGCACGCCGACGCGGCCGTCGCCGCCGTCGAGCGGCTCCAGGCGCCGCCGGCCGACGTCCTCCAGGGCATCGCGCAGCGCGCCAAGTCCAAGGCCGCGGTGAAGAAGGCGCGCGCCCTCCTGCGGGCGCGCGAGGCGGAGGCCGCCCCGGCGCCGGAGGTGGCGGCGATCGAGTACAAGGACGCCGATCAGCAGCAGGCCCGCGACCTCGCGGTCACGCTGACCGCGCTGGCCTCCGACGGTGATCTCGCGGCGGTGCGTGAGGGGTTTGCGGCGGCGCGTGTCGCCTGGGTGGAACTGCTGGCGGACGCCGAGGTCGAGCCGGCCCTCGTGGCCGAGGTCGAACAGCGGTCCGACGTCGTGCGGGAGCGGCTCGCCGCCGACGAGGCCGCGCGCGCGGAGGCCGCCCGCGACGCCGAGGCGCGCCGGCTCGCGCAGGCCGACCGGATTGCGGTGTGCGAGCGCATCGAGGCGCTGGCCGCCGACGTGAAGGCCGACCGCCAGGCCGAGTCCACGGCCACCTCGGAAGGCATGCCGCCGCCGGCCGACCCGCCAGCGGGCGAGGCCGACGATCTCGCCGCCCGCTTTGCCGAGGCGTGCGACGCCTGGACGAGCCTGCCCCCGATGCCCGAGGCGTGGGCGGCGGAACTCGATCGCCGGTACGCCGATGCCTGCCGCGCCGTCGAGAAGCGGCGCGAACGCCGCGCCCGCGCGGCCGAACTCGTCGCGCGCCTCCCGCTCATCGTCCCCGAGATCGAAGCGCTGGTGCCGGCCGAGGACTACGGCGCCGTCCGCAACCAGTGGTACGCGCTGCGCAAGCAGTGGCAGCTCATGCTGCGCGACCTTCAGGTCGACGAGGCGCTGCAGGCGCGCTACGCGGCCGCCGCGGCCGTGCTCGATGCGCGTGAAGAGGCGCTGCGCGAAGGCAAGGTCAAGCAGCAGCAGGACAACCTGACGCGGCTGCAGGCCGACGTCCTGCGGCTCGAGACGCGCGCCGCCGCCGAGCAGCTCACGCTCAAGGAGGCCGACCAGATCGTCAAGGACGTCAAGCTGCTCGTCGGCACGATGGGGCCGCTGCCCTCCAAGCAGGACCGCGAGGATCTGACCGTCCGGCTGCAGGCCGTGCGCACCGCCATCGGGCCGCGCATCCAGGAGATGCGCGAGTCGGAGGAGTGGAAGCGCTGGGCCAACGTGCAGGTCCAGGAGGAGCTCATCGCCAAGATGGAGGCGCTCATCGCCACCGCCGAGGCGAACCCCGACGAGGCGGCGCAGGAGATGCGGCGCCTGCAGGAGCGCTGGAAGCCGGTGGCCGCCGCGCCGCGCTCGCAGGGCGAGACGCTCTGGACGCGCTTCAAGGCCGCGCAGGAGCAGGTCTACGAGAAGTGCAAGGACTTCTTCGCGCAGCAGAATGCCGAGCGCACCGAGCACCTCAAGCAGAAGGAAGCCCTCGTCGCGCGCGCCGAGGCGCTGGCCGATTCCACCGACTGGATCCGGACCGCCGACGCCATCAAGCAGCTGCAGGCCGAGTGGAAGAACATCGGCCCCGTCACGCGCGGGCACGAGAAGTCCGTGTGGGAGCGCTTCCGCGCGGCGTGCGACCGCTTCTTCACGCGCCGGCAGGAGGACCTGAAGGGCCGCAAGAACGAGTGGACGCAGAACCTCACGCGCAAGGAGGCGCTCTGCGCCGAGGTGGAAGGGCTCGTTGAGTCCACGCAGTGGGAGGCGACCGCCCAGCGCATCCGCCAGCTCCAGGCCGAGTGGAAGACGATCGGCCCCGTGAAGAAGAGCAAGTCGGACGCGATCTGGCAGCGCTTCCGCGGCGCGTGCGACGCCTTCTACGACCGCTACAAGAACCGCGACTCGGCCGCACTCGTCGGCAAGCTCGGCGATCGCGAGGCCGTGGTCACCGAGGTCGAAGCGATCGTCGCGGCCGCGACGGACGCCGAGGCCGCGCCCGACGACCTCTATCCGAAGGTGCAGGCGGCGCGCGCCCGCTGGGCGCAGGGGCCGGATCTGCCGCGCCACGTCCTGGCGCCGCTGGCCGAGCGCTACAACCTGGCGCTCTTCACCCTCGTGACCCGGTGGCCCGGGGCGTTTGCCGGCACGGAGCTCGACCCGGCCGCGACGCTCAAGAAGATGGAGAAGCTCTGCGCCAAGGTCGAGGCGCTGCTCCCCGAGACGTCCGACGCCCCGGCCGAGAAGCTGTCGCCGGCCGAAGTGCTGGCGCGGCAGTGGCGCGAGGCGCTGGCCGCCAACACCATGGGGCAGTCCGCCGCACGCCAGGCCGAGGAGGCCCGCCAGCGCGCGTCAGAGCAGGAAGTCCGGAGCGCCCAGGCCGCCTGGCAGCGCCTCGGCCCCGTGGACCCCGAGACCCGCCGCCCCCTCCAGGAACGCTTCGACCGCGTCGTGCGGAAGTTCTTCGAGCACAAGCGCCGCCACACATCGATGGCGTCCCGATAATTACTGGATCACGTACAAAACACGAAGGACACGAAGGCCACAAGAGAACGGTAGTGGGTAGTGGGTAGTGCCGGGTCAGCGACACTACCTACTAGCCACTACCCACTACCCACTCATGTCGTCTTCGTGACCTTCCCGCCTCCGCTCGCCTCAGAATCAGGCGAGCTTCGGCGAGGTCGCGCCGTAGCGCCCTTCGGGCGCGGAGGCGGACGTGTCCTTCGTGTTTGTACGTCGTTTTGTCGGCCGTCTTACTCGGCGCTCGGGTCTTCCAGGTAAGTGTAGCCCTGGATGCCTTCTTCGTAGAAGCGCAGCAGCCGGCCGGCCTGCTGGTCCTGGATGCGGCCGCCGTGGATGGCGGCCTCGACGTCGCGCCGGAGCTTCCCCATCAGCGTCTCGGCATCGAACTCCACGTACTTCAGGACCTCGCGTACCGTGTCGCCCTTGATGATGTGGTCGACGCGGTAGCCCTCGCCTTCCTCGCCGTTGTCGGTGAGGCTCACGTGGACGGCGTGGGTGTCGCCGAGCAGGTTGTGGAGGTCGCCCAGGATCTCCTGGTAGGCGCCCACGAGGAAGATCCCCAGGTAGTACGGCTCGCCCGTGTGCGGGTGGAGCAGCAGCGTCTTCTTGACGTCGCGCCGGTCGATGAACTGGTCCAGCGTGCCGTCGGAGTCGCACGTGATGTCGCCGATGACGGCGTGGTTCACGGGCTTCTCGTTCAGCCGGTGGATCGGCATCACGGGGAACAGCTGCTTGATGGCCCAGCTGTCGGGGATGGACTGGAAGAGCGAGAAGTTGCCGAAGTAGGTGTCGGACAGCGTCTCTTCGAGGTTCTGCAGGTCCTCGGGGACTTCCTCCATCTGCGGCAGCAGCGTCTGGATCTTCTCGCAGATGGCCCAGTAGAGGTTCTCGGCGTGCGCGCGCTGCTCGAGCGACAGGTACCCGCCGCTGAAGAGGTTGAGCGCCATGTCGAGCGCCTGCTGCGCGTCGTGGTAGCTCTCGAGGGCGTTCCGCTTGTTGACGCCGCGGTGCGTCTCGATCAGGTCCACCAGCGGCTGCTCGAAATCCTCGCGCACCGTCGTCGGGACCTTCTCCTCGCCGAAGCCGGAGGTGCCGAGCACGTTGAAGACCAGCACGCTGTGGTACGAGACCACGGCGCGCCCGCTCTCGGACACGATCGTCGGGTGCGAGACGCCGGCTTCGTCGCAGACCGTCTGGATGTGGTAGACGACGTCGTTGGCGTACTCCTCGAGCGTGTAGTTCATGCTCGACTCGAAGTTCGTCTGGGAGCCGTCGTAGTCGACGCCCAGCCCGCCGCCCACATCGAGGAACTGGAGGCCCGCGCCCGCGCGCGCCAGCTCGCAGTAGATGCGCGCCGCTTCGTTGAGCGCGTTCTTGATGATGCGGATGTGCGTGATCTGGCTGCCGAGGTGGAAGTGGAGGAGCTTGAAGCAGTCCTCCATGCCGCGCGCCTTGAGCTCGTCGAGCCCGCGCAGGATCTCGGTGACCGTCAGGCCGAACTTCGAGCGGTAGCCGCCCGACGACTGCCACCGGCCGGCGCCCCGCGCCGCCAGCTTCACACGCATGCCGATCTGCGGCCGCACCCCGACCTTCTCGGCGTAGTGGAGGATGTGCTCGAGTTCGGTGTACTTCTCGACGACGGGGATGATCTGGCGGCCGATCTTCTGGGCCAGCATCGCCATCTCGATGAACTCGGCGTCCTTGAATCCGTTGCAGATGATCGGCGTGTCGTTGTCGGCGAGGGCCGCCACGGCCAGCAGTTCCGGCTTGCTGCCGGCCTCGAGCCCGAAGCCGTACTGGCGGCCGAAGCTCAGGACCTCCTCGACGACCTGCCGCTGCTGGTTCACCTTGATGGGGTAGACGCAGCGGTAGCCGGCCTGGTACTGGTGCTGGCCGATGGCGCTCTGGAACGCCTGGTGGATCTCGCCCAGCCGGTGCTTGATGATGTCGCTGAACCGCACGAGCACCGGCGCCGCCAGGCCGCGCATCTCGAGCCGATCGACCAGCCGCTTCAGGTCGATGGCGCGCGACGGCTCCTTGGACGGGTGCACCTGGATGTGCCCCGACTCGTTGATCGAGAAATAGCCCTGCCCCCAGCGCAGCACGTCGTAGTGCTCGCTGGCGTCAGGGATTCCCCAGGGGCGAGCGCCGCTCGCCGTACTCGGACGTCCCTTGGTGATCGTGCTCATGGTTCGATTTTCCAGAATAGACGAAATCCCCGCGATCACAAGGGCGAGTTTGCATCCCCCGCATAATTTTTCGCTCCCGCCGCCGCTCTGCAACAGCGGCGTAACGTGCATGAGGGTGGTGGATAGGGTGGGTAGTGGGGGGTGGGTCGTGGGTCGTGGGTCGTGGGTAGTGGGTCGTGGGTAGTGGGTCGTGGGTTGTGGGTCGTGGGTTGTGGGTTGTGGGCTGTGGGTCGTGGATGGCAGCGCTGACCCACCACCACCTACGACCTACTACCCACTACCCACTACCTACTACCCACGACCCACTACCTACTACCTACTACCCACGACCCACTACCCACCACCCACCACCCTCCGTGTAAGCTGTTCCCCTATGTCCGAACGCGTTCCTGCCATCAAGGTCCTCCTCCTCCCGAAAGACACCAACGGGGTCGGCACCATCTTCGGTGGCGTCATCCTGTCGCACATCGACCTCGCCTCGGCTGTCGAGGCGCGGCGCCACGGGTCGTATCGCTACGTAACCAAGGCGATGCGCGAGGTGGAGTTCCACGCCCCGGTGTTCGTCGGCGACGTCGTCAACTTCTTCACCGAGACGGTGCGCATCGGCCGCACCTCCGTCACCGTCAAGGTGCGGGTGGAGGTCGAGCGCTGGAGCGGTGGCCACGGCGAACGCGTGATGGTGACCGAAGCGGAGGTGGTGCTCGTGGCGACCGGTCCCGACGGACGGCCCACCGTCATCCAGTCGGCGCATCGGCCGGCGGGTGAGGACCGTTCGTGATCGCGGCCTATGCGCCGGCCACCGTCTCGAACGTCGCCTGCGGCTTCGACGTCCTCGGGTTCGCCCTCGACGAGCCCGGCGACATCGTCGGCGCGGCCCTGGCGGAGGCGCCGGGGGCGGTGATCGCCGGCATCCACGGGGACCACGGCCGGCTGTCCTGGGAGCCTCGCCGCAACACGGCGGCGATGGCGGCGCAGGCGCTGCTCGACAGGCTCGGCACGCGGCAGGGCGTGGCGCTGCACGTCCACAAGGGCCTGCCGCTGGCGAGCGGCGTCGGCAGCAGCGGGGCGAGCGCGGTGGCCGCGGTGGTCGCCGTGAACGAACTGCTCGGGCGTCCCGCGTCGCGGGAGGTCCTGCTGGCGTGCGCCATGGAAGGCGAGCGCGCCGGGTGTGGCGCGCCGCATCCCGACAACGTCGCTCCCGCGCTCTATGGCGGGTTCGTGCTCGCGCGTCCGGCCGACCCGCCCGACATCGTCCGGCTCCCGGTGCCGGCCGGACTGGCCTGCGCGGTCCTCCATCCGCATCTCGAGGTCGAGACAGGCGCGGCGCGTGCGCTGCTGGGCGACACCGTGCCGCTCGGCGCGGCCGTGCAGCAGTGGGGCAATCTCGGTGCGCTCGTGGCGGCGCTCTTCACGGGCGATCTGGCCCTGCTCTCGCGGTCGCTCGACGACGTGATCGTCGAGCCGAAGCGGGCGGGGCTCGTGCCGGGGCTGGCCGCGGTGAAGGCGGCGGCGCGGGAGGCCGGCGCGCTCGGCTGCAGCCTGTCGGGATCCGGCCCCTCGATCTTCGCGCTCGCCGCGGATGCGGCCGTTGCCGCCCGGGTCGGCGAGGCGATGCGCGTGGCCTATGCCCAGGCGGGTGGGGGCGTTGACGCCGACCTGTGGATCTCTCCGGTCGGCACGTCGGGCGCGCGCGTGGTCGCGGGCCTGGCAGAGGAGGCGTAGTGCGGCTGGTCTCGACGCGGGGCCGGAGTCCCGTGGTGTCGTTCGGTGACGCGTTGCTCGCGGGCCTCGCCCCCGACGGCGGGCTCTATGTGCCCGAGTCGATCGACCCGTATGCGTCGACGATGGCGCCGCGGTTGCGTGGGGCGTCGCTTGTGGAGGTGGCCACCGAGATCGGCATGTCGTGGTTCGGCGACGAGATCCCCCGGGCCGAGTGGACCGCACTCGTGTCGGATGCGCTGAACTTCGAGACGCCGATCGTGACGCTCGGGCCAGGCCTGCACGTGCTCGAGCTGTTTCACGGCCCCACCTTTGCCTTCAAGGACGTCGGCGCGCGGACGATGGCGCGGCTGCTGGCGCGGTTTCACGGGGCGGGGGATCCGATCACCGTGCTCGTCGCCACGTCGGGCGACACGGGGAGCGCCGTCGCGCAGGCCTTCCACGGCGTCGCCGGCACGCGCGTCGTCGTCCTCTATCCCGAGGGGCAGGTGACGCCGGTCCAGGAGGCGCAGTTCACCACGCTCGGCGGCAACGTGACGGCCGTAGCGGTGGCGGGCACCTTCGACGACTGTCAGCGCCTCGCGAAGGCCGCGTTCGCATCACCGGAGCTGGGCGAGCGGGTGCGGCTCACCTCGGCCAACTCCATCAGCATCGGGCGCCTGCTGCCGCAGAGCTTCTACTTCGCGTGGGCGTCGCTCCAGATGCCGGAGGCGCCGATCGTGTCGGTGCCGAGCGGGAACTTCGGCAACCTCATGGCGGGGGTGCTGGCGTGGCAGCTGGGATTCCCGCTGCGCGCGTTCGTCGCGGCGACAACGATCAACGATGTGGTGCCGCAGTATCTGGCCACGGGACGGTTCGAGCCGCAGCCGTCGCGTCCGACGCTGGCCAACGCCATGGACGTGGGCAACCCGAGCAACCTCGAGCGCCTGCGCTGGGCGTTTAGTGACGATGTCGAGAGCATGCGGAAGCTGATCCGCGGGCGTGCGTTCACCGACGACGAGGTGCGCGGCGCGATCCGCGACGTGTGGGAGCGGTACGGCTACGTCTGCGATCCGCACACCGCGATCGGCTATCTCGGCGCGACCGAGGTCGCCGCGGGCACGACATCACCGCGACTGATCCTGGCGACGGCGCACCCGGCGAAGTTCCGCGAGGCCGTCGAGCCGGCGCTCGGCCGGCCGGTGCCCTTGCCGCCGGCGCTCGAAGAGGCGCTCGGGCGGGAGCGCCACATCGTGCGGATCGCGGCGGAGGATGCCGCGCTGGCGGAGGTGCTTTAGCGGGATCAGGGATCGGGGATCGGGGATCCGATGTGTGGTTCGAGGGCCTCCTCGAATCGCCGGAGGTCTTCGTCCGTCCAGCCACCGGCGAGCGTGGCGAGCCCGTTGCTGCGTCCTCCCATGTCGCTGACACCGAGGCCGCGGGCAAGTACGTCCAGCACGGTCTGGTTCAGGGATGCGTCCCGCCGGCGCCTCTCCCGGTCGAGCGCCTCGGCCAAGCGCGCGGGGACATTGCGAATGGTCAATGTCTTCATGAATGCACCACTGTAGGACCAGTGCATTCAGTGTGCCGCATTGGTTTGCTCGGGGCGGTAACCCCGTCGTGTGACCTCATCCCGCTCGAGAGAGCGGGCCTCATTGGACGCCGGCTCCCGTGACGCGCCAGGGCGGCGCGCCGTTCGTTGATCCCGCTCGCGAGACCGGGCCCCCTTGATCGAGTGCGGCCATCACACGCCGTAGCGGCCCGCCACCTCCATCACCTGCGAGTGATAGCCGCGGCCGAAGAGGTTGAGGTGATTCAGCAGGTGATAGAGCTGGTAGAGCCCGACGCGTTCACGCCAGCCGGCGTCGAGGGGGAAGGCATCGTCGTAGGCGGCGAAGACGCGAGGGGAGAAGCCGCCGAAGAGCCGCATCATCCCGAGTTCGGCTTCCCGGTGCGCGAAGTGCGCCGCCGGGTCGATGAGCGCCGGACCGCCGTTCGACATCACATGGAGGTTCCCCGCCCAGAGATCGCCGTGAATCAGAGCGGGCCCCTCCGCCGGTTCCGGCAGCCACGTCCCCAGCCGGGCGATCAGCCGTTCGATCCGCCGCGCATCGTCCGGCGACAGCCGCGCGCCAGTGACGGCCAGCTGGAGCTGGTGTCCCAGCCGGGCCTGTCCGTAGAAATCAACCCAGCGATCCATCCACGGGTTCGGCTGCGGCGTGGCGCCGCAGAAGTTGTCGCGCGCGAATCCGTACCGGTCGGATGTCGTGCGGTGCAGCGCCGCAAGCCCCTGCCCCAGCCGTTCGTCGAAGTCGCCGGCCGCCTGGCCGGGTGGCAGATACTCGAGGACGATGAACGCGGGCGCGGTGTCCTGGCAGGCGACGACGGCGGGAATGGCGAGGGACGTCTGGCTCGCGCGGAGCGCGGCGAGTCCGTCGGCCTCGGCCTGGAACATCCCAGCCGGCGCATCCGGGTTCCACTTCAGCACGAACGCGCCCACGTCGGTGTCGAGGTGTTCGGTCCGGTTGATGGAGCCGCCGCCGAGCGGCACACGACGGAGGACGCGCACCGTCCGGCCCAGGGTACGGCCGAGTGCCGCTTCGACGACGGCCCGCAGCTCAGGCATCGCGGCGGGCGGTGAGTTCCGCGAGCAGCGCACGACCGGTGCGCGTCACGATGTCGAGCACCTCGTCGAAGTCCTCCGGGCCGCCGGTGTAGGGATCCGGGACGTCCTCACCGGGCGCCTCGGGATCGAGGTCGCGAAACAACCGGAGCTTGTGCGCGCCGGCCGGCGGCGCGAGGGCGCGCAGCGCCCGGAGGTTGTCGGCGTCCATCGCGAAGATGTGGTCGAAGCGCTCGAAGTCGTCCGCGGCGACCTGGCGCGCGCGGCTCGTGACGGCGATGCCACGCGCCGACGCCGCGGCGCGCATGCGGCGGTCGGCCTGGTCGCCGACGTGCCAGCCGCCCGTGCCGGCCGAATCCACGGTGAAGCGGCTGGCCAGCCCTGCTTCCTCGGCGAGGTGCTGGAAGACGGCCTCGGCCGCCGGGGAACGGCAGATGTTACCGAGGCATACGAACAGGAGCCTGACGGGCATGGTCCCGCTATTGTGCCTCAGCCGGCGCGGACCAGGCCCGGAGCGGCCGGCGGGCGACGAACGGTCAGAACGCCTTGCGGCCCTGAATCATGCGGAACAGGAAGACGACGACGGCGATCACGAGCAGGAGGTGGATCAGCCCGCCCGCGGTATACGACGTCACCATGCCGAGCAGCCACAGGACGACGAGGATGATGAGAATGGTTGAGATCATAAAGCCTCCTTCACGGCGTTGACTGACGCCATCGTAGGCGCGGCACACGCGTTCGTCTGTGCGGTTCGAGACAGCCCACATCAGGAGACACCCGCTGTGTCTCCAACAGCACATCGTTGCAGAGGGCACGCCGCTATGCTGGAGGGTATGAATACCAACCAGGCGCATCGCGACTACGGACTCATCATTGGGCTGCTGGCGGGCACGGCGCTGGGCGCGGGCCTCATGCTGTGGCTGGCGCCGCGCTCGGGATCGGAACTTCGCGAACGGGTGAGCCGTACGGCGCGCGCCCTCGCGGAGACGGCCGCGGAGCGGCAGCAGCAGCTCAGCACGAAGGTCAGCGGGGTCGTCGACGATCTGACCCGCAAGGGACAGGACGTCCGTGATGAGGTGGCCGATGCCGTGGCGCGTGGCGCGCATGAAGTCGAGCGTGTCGCGGTTGCGGCCAGAAGCGATCGCGCCTCGAGCGCCGTCAAGTCCGCGCGCTGAAGCCCGCGCCAGCACGTGTTGCGCGCGTGCCTGTGGACGTGCTGGCCGGATCCAGTATCAGGAGCACCCAGACCATGAAACCCATTGCCATGATCGGCGTCCTCCTCATCGTCGCGGGCGTCGCGGCGCTCGCGTATGAGGGCTTCACGTACACCACGCGGGAAACCGTGCTGGACATCGGTCCCATCACGGCCACGGCCGACAAGGAGAATCGCGTCTCGTTGCCGCCGTGGGTCGGGATTGTCGCGGTGGCGGCCGGCGTCGGCCTCGTCTTCGCCGGCCAGCGCAAAGGCGCGTAGATCCGGGCTCGCGCCGGTCATCGGACCGGCGCGGGCTTCACAACCACGGTCGCCAGCAGGTACCCGTGCCGGCGCACGGCGGGCACGTGCCGATCCAGGTACATGAACGGACGGACCAGCGCGCCGGTCACGGCCGCCAGCGGCCGGCACCACGTGTGGCACGCCAGGTCCAGCATCCTCAGCCATCCGGGCATGAAGAGGATGGCGGTCTCGGCCACGACCTCCAGTCCGGCCCCCTCCAGCATCCGCCTCAACGCACGCCGCGAGTACGACTTCTCGTATCCGTAGCCGTACGCCCCCACTGCCTGCATGACCGTCGCCAGCACGGGCCGCAGGAACGGATCGTGCCGGTTGGGAACCCCGATGATGGCCCGCCCCCCGGGCTTGAGGACGCGGGCGATCTCGCCGACGGCGCGCTCGGTCTCGTCGAAGTGCTCGATGGTGCCCATCGAGTAGACCGCGTCGACGCACCCGTCCGAGAACGGCAGATCACGGACGTCGCCGACGACCCCCCGAAGCGCACGCGGACCGGCCGCGAACGCGGCGCGCGCCAGCCTCACCGTCGGCGCGGAGATGTCGACGCCGTAGGCGTGCGCGCCCTGTTCGCCCGCCCACGCGAGAATCCGGGTGTTCCTGGCCTCGTCCCAGAGATCGGTCTTGAGGATCTTCAGCCCCTCGAGCGGGGGGAAGTGCTCGGTGAAGAGGCGCCGTTCATTGTCGGCGTAGTACTGCGTGGAGACGGCCCCCGCCAGATCGGGGAATCGTTCGCCGACGCCGTGCCAGAAGTCGCGGTACGCGGAGAGCGTCATGGCTCGGCTCCCGTCACGCGCCAGCCCCAGGCGCCGAGCGCGATCGAGAGCGGCCGCGTGTCTCCGTTGCCCAGAATATCGTCGGCCACCGTCGGAACCTCGAGGGCGTGGAAGGCCAGCGTGCGGCCGCCGGTGGGCACGGTGAACGGGCCGATGTCGTAGGTCCCCCGCGGCGGGACCACGACGATCTCCTGTACCACGTGGCCGTCGAGCGTGACCGACACGCGGCGGGCTTCATGGAACGCCGACGCCTCGAGGTGCAGCGTGGCGCGGGCCGGTGCACCGGTGGCGTTGATGATGGTCCAGGCGGCCGTGCCTCCCATCCAGCGCCACGACCACGCGGCGTCCGACTCGCGCGGCGACAGGCCGCTCGTCGTCGCGATGTAGATCGCGGCCGCCGGGGCCGTCACCGCGAACACCCATCCATCATCGAAGGTCGCGACGGTGCGGAGGCCCTCCGGCATGCCATGCTCCTCGACCCAGTATCCGTCGTCACTGGCCCTTCGCACGAGCAGGTGCGTGATCCCCGTTGCGGCCAGCTTCCCGGGCAGATCCGGCTCCCGGCAGTCCTCGATCCGGCCGAGTGGAGACACGCGCCCACCCGTCAGCACGGGCACGGAGGCCGACTCCGCGGTCAGCGGCACGCAGTCGAGGACCTGCAGGGGGCCGGGCTGCTCGACGGCCCATCGATGTGCTGTCGTCGGCAACACGTCGCGCCAGAGCGCTGAAGGCGAGACCGCGTACTCGCCAACGACGAGCGCGACGAGCGCGACGCACGCCGCCGTGGCACGTGCGGTGCCGGCCCGGCGCAGCGCGTCGACGCCGATGCCCGCCAGGAGGACGGCCATCAACTGCACGACCACGCCGAACCTCGCGTACGACCGGAACATCGGGACGATCTCGTACAGCAGCGCCGAGGGACGCACGAACGTGAACGCCCCGACGGTCCGCTCCGGCGAGAGCGAGCACACAAGCGCGACGACGGCGATGCTCACGAGCACGGGGACGCCCACGCGCACGGCGGGCTGCCGGTCTCCCCGCACCCACGACGTCACCGCCACGAGTCCGAGCGCGACAACGCCCCAGCCGAGGCTGACCTGCTGTTCGAGCAAACCCTCGCGGACGCCGGCGGCCTCCCAGAAGTCGCGGACGGTCGAGCCGAGCCAGGGATGCCCGGCCGGTGGCACGAGATACCCCCACCACTTCGCGCTGTAGCGGAAGAGGTCGGCACGGGGAAACGCGAAGGCGTCTCCGTGTGCGACAACGACGGGGCTGGTGGTGTGCCAGAGATACGCCCCGGCGGCCGTCGCGATGACGCCGAGGCTCCCGAGCGTCACGGCGAGATCGCGTCCGGCGTGCGGCCGGCCCGCGCGCGCGACCCACCAGTACGCGGCGACGGCGAATGGCGTGATCACGGCGGCGATCAGGGCGCCATAGAGATTCGAGAGCGCGACGGCGACGGTCGCCGCGCCGAGCAGTCCCACTGCCATCGGCGAGGCGGCATCGAGTGAGCGCCAGAGCGCGAGGAGGTACAACGGGATCCACTGCGTCTGCGCGATGTGCGGATGGTAGGCCGCGTGTGCCAGGTGAAAGGGGGAGAACGCGTAGGCCATCGCGGCCATCGTCGCGCCGCCGGCGGAGAGCGTCAGGTGACGCGCCAGCAGAAACGCGGCCGCGGCCGAGAGGGGGAAGCTGAACAGGATGAGCCAGTTGTACCCGGCCACCGGCCCCGACGCGCGTGTGAGCAGCGCGCCCGTGATGTCGGTGACCGGTTGCGGATAGGTGCCTGAACCCCACGGGCGCTCGAACTGCGCCATCACCGTGAACGGGTCGTGGTGGCGGCCGACCAGCTCCGCTCCGAACAGCCGCTCTGATGGAATGCGGAGCACAGGGGCGGCGAGGTACACGGTCGCTGTGACGGCGAGCGCCAGCACCGCGACGAGCTCAGCGGGGCGCCCGGACATGGTGCACCATCGCCGCGCCGAGGAGCACCGGGCCCGCCACCGCCCATCCGCGTGCCGCCACGGTCAGGTCCAGCGGGCTGGCGAGCGCCTGCAACACCAGCAGGCCGGCCATATGCGAGACGGCCAGCACGGCGAGTCCCGCCAGGAGGAGTCGTCCCCCCATGTGGCCGGACGCCGCCACCCACATCGACAGGAAGAGGCCGATCTGAAATGCGGGGAGCCAGGCGATCGCGTCCTGCGGGTCGACCCGCGGCATCCCGATGAGCGTGCGCAGCGCGTCGGTGTACACCGGGCCGATCAGGACGGCGAACGCGAGGCCGGCGGTGATGCCGGCGAGCAGCGGCGCGTGCAGCGCGCGGCCGCCGTGGCGCCACCACGCGGCGACCCCGACCATCACGGCGCCGAGCACCAGTTGGTGGAAGGCATGGACGAGGAAGACGGGCGTGGCGACGACAGTGGCGGGCAGGGCCACCACCAGCAACCGCGCCACTCCGAGGGCGAGGAACAGCGGGATCGCGATCGCCAGGCCGGCCGCGAGCCGCCACCTCGTGGGCGCGTAGGCGCACACCGCCGCCAGATAGACCGGGATGAGCGGCGTCGCGATGCAGGCGCCCGTCACGAGATAGGCGCCCCGCTCGGTCATGAGCACGTTGGCCTCCGCGTGGGTGCCCGCGCCGAGCGGCGCCAGGAACCACGCCGCGGCGTGTGCGATGACACCTCCCACCGCGAGCACGCCGGCGCTTTCGAGATAGAGCGGCGAGGCGGTGAGGAAGACGAGCAGGAACAGGCCCCCGAGCACGATGAATCGCCGGGACGGCCGGGGGAGTGCGGTCAGGCGCGCGACGAGCGGCGCGCGGTCCGCGAGGCGCATCCACCAGAACACGTAACCGGCCACCGCCAGCGTCAGCGCGGCGGGCCAGACGTACAGGTGGAGCACCGTGAACCACGACGGCGAGGCGACGGCCTGCCCGAGCGTGCCGATGCGGAGTGTGTTCAGGCCGAGGACCAGCGTGGCGCCGCCGGCCGCGCCGATGAGCCGCGCGCGCCACGCCACCGGGTATGCGAGCACGGCGCCCAGGCACAACGCCAGCACGTCGGTGCCGCTGCACGCCAGGCTGATGTAGACCGGCGAGACCGGTGCGCCGATCAGCGCATCGGCCCACCGCCCCTGGGCGAGCGTGACAGGCAGCAGCAGGTGCGCCTCGACCCAGCTCAGGCGGAACAGGCCAAAGAGGGCGAGGCTGCCCGCGACGGCGTGCAGCGCGAACCTACGGGCGTCCGTCGGGCGGCGGACGATGTCCGTCAGCACGGGAGAGCTCCTGCACGGTTACGCCCGTGGCGCCGAAGGCATTAGCGAGTGTGTCGATGGCGGCCCGGCTCTTCAGCCGGGTCGAGCACGAGAAGATGTCGACGTGGACCATGCCGGTCTCGGGCCACGTGTGGAGGACCGCGTGCGATTCGGCCAGGATCAACACGCACGTCATCCCGGCGCCGCCCGGGAAGTGGTGTGAGAGCGCCTGCACGACCGTCGCGCCGGCGCCCTCGAGCGCCTGGGCAAACGTCGACGTGATGGCCTCGGGTGGGAGCGCCGGCATCTCGGTGCATCCCGCGAGGTCCACCGCATAGAGCACGGGCTGCTCGCGCGACACCATGCCTTGCACTGTAGAGTGCCGGTTCGTTCGGCCACTGTCTCGAATTGAACAGCCCCGCGCGATTGAACACGACTACCGTTGAGCGATCGTTTGGGGAGTTACAGAGCTTCCATGGAGCCAGTGTCATGACCCGTCATCTAAAGTCTCTTGCTGCCGTCGTTGGCGCCAGCCTCCTCCTGTGGGCGGCTCCCGCAGCCGCGCAGAGCTCGACGTCGCTCGGGGCCGCTGACAGCTTCGTCGTGCTGGCTGGTTCCACCGTGACGAATACCGGTTCAAGCGTCCTCACCGGGGATATGGGCGTCAGCCCTGGCGCCACCTCCACGGGCTTCCCACCTGGCACCGTCAGCGGCACGACCCACCTCGGGAACGCCACCTCCCTCGCGGCTCAGAATGCCGTCACCACGGCGTATAACGATCTGGCTGGGCGTCCGGTCACCCAGAACTTGACGGGGCTCGATTTGGGCGGACGCACGCTCACCCCGGGCGTCTACAAGTTCGACACGTCGGCACAACTGACCGGCACGCTCACCCTCGACGGGCAGGGGCTCGACGACCCGGTCTTCATCTTCCAGATGGGCAGCACGCTCACGACGGCCAGTGGGTCGGTGGTGGCCTTGATCAACGGCGGGTCGCTCTGTAACGTCTTCTGGCAGGTCGGCAGCTCCGCCACCCTCGGGACGAACTCGACCTTCAAGGGCAACATCCTGGCCCTGACCAGCATCACCGTCACCACGGGCGCGCAGATCGTCGGGCGGCTTCTGGCGCGCAATGGCGCCGTGACGCTCGACACCAACAACGTGGCCCGTGTGCTGTGTGCCACTGCGGCGCCGCCCGCGACATGCCCGGTGATCGGGTTGACGCCGACGACGCTGCCCGCGGGCGGCATCGGCGTCGCCTACAGCGTCCAGTTCCAGGGCAACAGTGGGACCGCGCCTTACGTCTACACACTGCGCGCCGCCCTCGGTGCGCTGCCGGCAGGCCTGACGCTGGCGTCGACTGGACTGCTGTCGGGCACGCCCACCCAGGCCGTCCCCCAGTCGTTCACGATCCGGGCGACCGATGCGCGCGGGTGCTTCATTGACCAACGCTACACGCTGACGATCGGCACGGAGGTTCCGACCCTGCCGCAGGTCTTCATGATCGTGCTCACGCTCGGGCTGCTGCTGGCCGGGTACGTCCAGCTACGGCGACGGCGGATATCTCAGTAGGGCTGGGAGATGGCGGGCCGGCCCACTGGGGGCCGGCCGGGCCATCAGTCGTGCAGGACGACGCTCAGGAGTGAGGCGTTGATCTTGAGGGTGCCGTTGTACTCGATGAGCCCGAGCTTGCGGAACTTGTTCATGAAGAAGTTCACGCGCGACCGGGTGGTGCCGATCATCTCCGCGAGCGTCTCCTGGGAGATCTTCGGCAGCGTCCGGTCCGGCGCGGCCTGGCCGTAGCGGGCCAGCAGCAGGAGCGTCCGCGCCAGCCGCTTCTCGCTCGAGTTGAAGAGCTGATCCACGAGGTCCGCCTCGACCCGGATGTTGCGGCTCAGCATGTGGGCAATGAAGCGGTCGGAGAAGTCCGGCTGATCATGAAGGAGCTGGACCATCAGGCCCTTCTCGATCACCAGCACCCGGCTCGAGGCCAGCGCCGAGGCCGTCTCGATGCGAACCCTCTGGCCCGCGAGCGCCGCCTCACCGAAGAAATCGCCAGGCCCGAGCAGCCCGACGACCGCCTCCTTGCCGATGCGTGACAGCACCGACAGCTTAATGGACCCTGCCTGGACGTAGTAGACGTCGGTGGCCGGCTCGCCCTGCGCGAACACCAGCGCGCCGGTCCTGTAGCGAACCACCCTGCTGGCGATGCCGGTCGACTCGAGGTACGCCTGCACATCGAAGTCGGCGGCCGTCTTGCCGGGCGCCACTGCGGTCTTGGTACGGCTGCTCCGCTTCGGACTCATCTGAACCTCCCCGGGGGGACCGGTGCTGCGGGGCCGGACTGCGGCCATCCTACTACGTGTTTGTGGGAAGAGGAACCCCGCGGGCGGGGGGCGCCTCAGTCTCTGAGCAGGACGCTCAGGAGCGAGTTGTTGATCTTCAAAACGCCGTTGTAGTCGATGAATCCGAGCCGGCGGAACTTGTTCATGAAGAAATTGACGCGCGACCGGGTTGTGCCGACCATCTCGGCCAGCAGCTCCTGAGACACCCGGGGGAGCGCGCGGTGCGACACCTCCGGCTCTCCGTACCGCGCCAGAAGCAGAAGGGTGCGGGCCAGGCGCTTCTCCGTGGAGTTGAAGAGCTGGTCGATCAGGTCTTCTTCGATGCGGATGTTGCGCGTGAGCATGTGGGTCAGGAACAGCTCGGCGAACGCGGGGTGCGCCCGCAGCTGGCGCACCATCTCCGCTTTCTCGACCGTCACGACGCCGCAGGCGTTCATCGCCGTCGCCGTCGCCATCCGCAGCATTTGCCCGGCAAGACACCCCTCACCAAAGAAGTGGCCCGGGTCGAGCATGGCGACGACGGCTTCCTTGCCCGTGTGCGACAGCACCGACAGGCGCACCATGCCGGTTTCGACGTACATGATGCTCGGCGCCGGCTCGCCCTGCGCGAAGATCACCGACGATCGCTTGTACTTGGCGCGCACCGTCTGCACACCCGTCCAGCTGACGAGCTGCGTGAGTTCGCGCGGCTGTGCCCGCTTCGTCTTGCTCATGGCGACGTGACCCCTATTCGAGAGCGCCGCACCCCGAGGGGTCTGGCACCGTGACACGGCCGTCGGCCGCCGGCGGCACACCGGTGGTCCCGCCAGCCGTCCCACGCGAGAGGGACGGCCGGCGGGCATGCCGGCCGGTCTGGCAGGCGGCCCACGCAGCCGCCCCCGCCAGGGCTAGTCCGCCAGCAGGATGATGATGATGATCAGCAGCAGCAACGTCGTCACGGAGATGACGATGGTGTTCGCACCGCCTGCGAGTGCCGCGCCTTCAATCGCGCCGGCGTGCCCGGCGAGACGGCTCAGCTCGTCGCCGCTGAGCGTCGCCACCGCCGAACTGGCCTGGCCGACATCGAGCCCCATCTGGGACGCCACTTCGCGCACGTCGGCACGGTCGAGCACGCGCCGGACGAGCTCGCGCTGCGCACGTTCGTCGTCGGCCTGACCTGCCAGCGCCTGGCTCAGCGAGGAGGCATCCACCACGCCCGGCTGCTGGGCGAGTGCCGGTGCACTGAAGAGAAACAGCGGGATGAGCGCGAGGGCCACGATCGTGTTCAAGCGTCGCATTGAGTACCTCCTGGTCGGTCGGGACAGGCCTCACCGCGGAGTTACGCCCGCAGCTGAGCGTCCAGAACAGCAAGCCTAGCCACACAGTGTGGCGGGGCGAGGCGGCGCGTGTCTGTGCTGAACAGCACACATGGAGGGACCCGCATGGCCAGGAGATGTGCGAGCGGGCGCGCCCGGCCACCGATGTCCGGGTGCGGGTTAGAGGAGCCGCTCCCAGTAGCCGACGTCGATCCAGCGGTCGAACTTGAAGCCGGTCTGCTCGAAGTGCGCGACCTTCCGGAACCCGAGCTTCTCGTGCAGGGCGATGCTGGCGTCGTTGGGCAGGGCGATGCCGCCGAGGACCGCGTGGACGCCTCGGGCACGCAGGTCGTCGAGCAGCCGCGTGTAGAGCGCGGTCCCGAGACCGCGGCCGCCCTGGTCAGGGGCCAGGTAGACCGTGACCTCCGCCGAGAACCGGTAGGCGCGGCGGACGCGCCACTTCGAGGCGTACGCGTAGCCGGCGACGACGCCCCCCGCCTCGGCCACGAGCCAGGGGAGGGCGGCGGTCTGCACTTCCTCGACGCGCCGGGCCATCTCGCCGGCCGTGACCGGCTCTTCCTCGAACGTGACGATCGTGTGCGCGATGAAGTGGTTGTAGATCCGCGCGAGGGCGGCGGCGTCGGCCGTCGTGGCGGGACGCACGATCGTGCCAGGGGTTGCGTCGGACGTGTGAGTCATGGGGTGAGACCATCGGCCGCGAGCCGAAAGCTGAAAGCCGATCGCTGAGAGCTGATCGTCACTGCGACCTCAGCACGTGCTGCACGGCGTCAAGCGATCCCGAGTTCGGTGCGGGCGTGATCCCGAGCAGCGCACACATCAGCTCGTAGAGGTGGAGGCTCTCGACCGGGGGCACCACCTCGCCACGCAACAGCTGCGGCCCGGCGGCGACGAACAGCCCGTGCATCGACCGCAGCCGCGGGTCGAATCCATGGTTGCCGCGCGGCGATCCCGACGTGGTCCACCGGGCCATCCCCTCACGCGTCGTGATCGTCCATCCATCGTCTGCCAGACCCACGATCGGCGGAATGCGTGGCGAGCGGCGGTAGTGGTACTCGGCCGGCACCTCCTCCCGGCGGTAGATGCGCAGCGCCGGGTGCTTGTCGCGGAGGGCGGCGTAGACGCGTTCCACGTCGCCGTCCTTCGGCCGGACGCCGAGCACGGGCGAGAGGTCGATGATGTCGAGCGTGGACACGTCGAGGTAGTCGTCGAGCACGATCGCGCGGTCGGGACTGACCACAGCCATGCCGTGATCGCTGACGACCACCAGATGCGTCTCGTCGATGCGCCCGGCGGCCTCCAGTCCGGCGATCAGGAGGCCAAGCAGGCGATCGGCCTCGGCGGCCGCCGCCATCACTTCGCCGGAGTCCGGGCCGAACGTGTGGCCCGCGCTGTCGACGAGGCTGAAGTACAGCGTGAGGAACCGGGGACGATCGGCCTCGGGCAGCGCCAGCCACTCGAGGACCTGGTCGACGCGCCGCTCGTTGGGCAGGTCATCCTGGTAGGGCAGCCAGTATGAAGGGCGGCCGCCATCGATCTCGACATCGGAGCCCGGCCAGAACACGGTGCCCGCCTTCACGCCCTGGCGCTCGGCGGTCAACCAGATGGGCTCGCCGCCCCACCAGCGCGGGTCGTCGCGGATGGCGCCGCCGCGCAGGGTGAACCGGCCCTCGATCGCGGGGTCTTCGATCGAGTTCGAGATGATGCCGTGGTCCTCGGGGTGCAGCCCTGTCACGATCGTGTAGTGACTCGGAAAGGTCTTGCTGGGGAAGGTGACGACCAGTCCCTCGCTGCGCACACCACGCGCCGCCAGCGCCCGAAGCGTGGGCGCGTCGGCTCGGTCGAGGTAGTCCCAGCGCCAGCCATCGAGGCCGACCAGGATGACGGTGGACGGCGCCGTGGGCGGTGAGACCGGCGCGGCACACGCGGCCCCGACGAGGAGCGCGAAGCCGGCGAGCACGGCCGTGAGACGAGCGTTTATCAACATCGTGTGCAAACGCGCAGGCCAGCCCATCAAGCCTGAACGGCGGCATCTTACCCCACGCCGGCGATGATGGCATGTCGTGGACGTTGGAGCGCGCCACCTGCACACGCGAGGCACGGCACGCCCCGCGCGCCGTGGAGACGCCCGGTTGCACGCGGTCCGGTGGGTCGCCGTATGATGGGAGGCGTATGTCCGTGCCCGTAGCGACCGTCGCCCCCACCCTCGTCCCCGACCGCGCCTCCATCGACGAACAGCACACCTGGGATCTTGGCGCCATCTTCCCCGATTGGGACGCCTGGGAGGCCGCCTACCGCGACCTCGACGCGCGGATTGCGCGCTTCCGCACGTTCGAAGGCACGCTCGCCGGGGGGGCGGACCGCCTGCTGCAGGCGCTGCGCGAACACGACGCGATCGGCCAGCTCTCCTACAAGGTGTGGTACTACGCGTCGCTCACGCTCGATCAGGATCAGCGCGACAACGATGCGAGCGGCCGGCGGCAGCGCGTCCAGATCGTCTTCGCCCGGCTCGGCCAGGCCACCTCGTGGTTCAATCCCGAACTGCTCCGTGTGCCGTACGACACGGTCCAGGGCTGGATGCGGACGACCGAGGGCCTCGAGCTGTACCGGTTCGTCATCGAGGATCTGTTTCGCCAGCAGGCGCACGTGCTCGATGAATCGGGGGAGAAGCTGCTGGCGCTCTCCAGCCGCCTGAACGGCATCCCGCGCGATGCGTATGAAGCGCTCTCGACGGCCGATGCGAAGTTCCCGACGATCACGCTCTCGACCGGCGAGCACGTGCAGGTGAGCTACGGCCAGTACCGCAAGCTGCTGGCCACCTGCCGCGCGCAGGCGGACCGCCGCGCCGCCTATGAAGCCCTCTACGATACGTACGCCGCGAACCTCAACACCTACGCGACGCTCTATAACGGGGTCCTGCAGCGCGACTGGTTCGAGGCGCGCGCCCGGGGCCACCGCTCGACGCTCGACGCGGCGCTGTTCGGCAATGCGATCCCCGCAACCGTGGTCGAGAACCTGATCCATGAGACCAAGACGGGCGTCGGGCCGTTCCGCCGCTATCATGCACTGCGCAAGCGGGTGCTCGGCCTCGACGAGTACCATGTGTTCGATGGGTACGTGCCGCTCGTCGACGACGAACGGCGGTACGCCTACGAGGAAGTGCAGTCGTGGGTGATCGACTCGGTGGCGCCGCTCGGCGCCGACTACCAGCAGCGCGTCCGCGACGCGTTCGGCGGGCGCTGGATCGACGTCTACGAGAATCAGGGGAAGCGCAGCGGCGCGTATTCCGCGCCGGTGTACGGCGCGCACCCCTACATGCTGCTCAACTACAACGACACGCTCGACGCCGTGTTCACGCTGGCGCACGAGATGGGCCACTCGATGCACACGCTGCTCTCGCACGAGACGCAGCCGTTCGTGTACGCCGGGTATACGATCTTCGTCGCCGAGGTGCCGTCCACGTTGAGCGAGGCGCTGCTGCTCGACTACCGGCTCGCCCGTGCCACCACGCGCGGGGAGCGGGTTGTCCTCCTCCAGCACGCCATCGATGGCATCGTCGGTACGTTCTACAACCAGGTGCTGTTTGCGGACTTCGAGCTCGAGGCGCACCGCATGGTGGAGCGTGACGAGCCGGTGACGGCCGAGACGCTGAGCGCCCTGTACGGCCGTCTGCTTGACGAGTACTGGGGCGACGCGCTCGCACCGGATGCCCGCGCGCGCCTCACGTGGGCGCGGATCCCGCACTTCTTCCAGTCGCCGTACTACGTGTACCAGTACGCGACGTGCTTTGCGTCGACGGCGAGGCTGATGGAGGAGATCAGCGGGTCCGACGAGACGGCGCGTGCCGCCGCGGTCCAGCGGTATCTCGATCTGCTGCGCGCCGGCGGCTCCGACCACCCGATGGCGCTGCTGCAGCGCGCCGGCGTGGACCTGAGCGAGCCCCACACCGTCCGCGCCGTCGTCGCGCAGCTGGATGGGCTGGTGACGAAGCTCGAAGCCGAGCTAGCCTAGCCCCCGGAGGGGTCTGGCACCGTGACATCGAAAACGATGCAGGTTCTGCCATACCCAGGGCTCGGTTCGGTGCCTCGAGGGCGGGGCGCACCCGCCGCGCGGCAGCTGGGCTCTCCGCGGCGCTGCCTCGTGAATCACGCGTCATCCGCACTCCCAGCGGCGCCCCTGTCCGAACTTCCACAGGCGCTGGTTGCAGGAACTGCACGGAATCGCGTGTCACGGTGCCAGACCCCTCCCTACCTCAGCGCCTCCATCACGTCGACCTGCATCGCCTTGCGCGCCGGAATCAGCGCAGCCAGGAGCGCCGTCAGGAGCAGGAACGTCGGCGCGCCGACGAGGCTGATCGGGTCGTGTGCGGTGATGCCAAAGAGCTGGCTGGCCAGCAGCGGCGAAAGCAGGTACGCCAGGCCGAGACCGATGGCGACGCCCGTGCCCGCGAGCGTCACGGCCTGAAGGCCGACGAGACGCAGCGCCGCACTCGGCTGCGCGCCGAGCGCGAGGCGCAGGCCGAGTTCCGCCGTGCGCTCGGCGACGACGAGCGTCATCACGCCGTAGACGCCGACCGCGGCCAGCGTGAGCGCGAGCGCGCCGAACACGCTTACGAGCAGCAACAGGAAGCGCCGCGCCGCCATCGACTCCGTGCGCACATCCTCCATGTTTCGGATATCGAAGACGGCCAGGCCCGCATCGAGTTGGCGGAGGTCCGCTCGGATGCTGCTGGCCAGTGCGCCGGGGTCGCCCGTCGTGCGCAGCACGAGGAAGGGCGAGACCGGCGGCCCCTGTCGCGCCGGCATGTACAGCTCAGGTTCCGGCGCGTGCTCGAGTCCGGTGTGGTGGATATCGCCGATCACGCCCACGACGGTCAGCCACGCGGCCGTAGGGCTCGGGCCGGTGCGGAGGCGCTTTCCGACAGGGTCCTCGCCGCCAAACACGAGCCGGGCCATGGTCTCGTTGATGACGATGACGGGGGGCGTCCCCGGAGCATCGGCGTTCGTGAAGCCGCGACCGCGGATCAGTGGAATGCCCATCGCCTCGAAGTAGTCGTGCAGCGCACGACGGAACTGTACTTCGGGCGCTTCACCCGGCGGGACGTCGCGACCCTCCGCCACGACGGTGGTCGTGACGCTGGTGCTGCCGAGCGGGAGCCGCGTCGTGCCGCCGACGGCCGTCACACCGGGTACCGCTTCGAGACGCTCGAACATCTGGTCGTAAAACGCCTGCCGCGCTTCGGGAGAGGTGAGGCGATCGGGCAGCGTCATCTGCAGGGTCAGCAGATTCTCGGGGCGGAAGCCGGGATCGACGGCCAGCAGTGTGGAGAAGCTGCGCATCAGCAGGCCGGCGCCGACGGTGAGGACGACGGCGAGCGCCACTTCGGTGATGACGAGCGCGTTGCGCATGCGCCGTCGCGCGGGGGAGCCTGTCGTGCCGCGGCCGGTGTCCTGGAGCGCGAGCCGCACGTCCGGCGTGGACGCGGCAAGCGCGGGTACGATGCCGACGAGCATGCCTACCAGCGCGGCGATGCCCGCCGTGAAGGCAACGATCGTGAGGTCCGGACGGAGTTCGTGCATGCGCGGAAGCGTGGCCGGCGCGATCGCGACGAGGCCCTGCACGAGCCACTGGACGAAGAGCAGCGCGATCAGCGCGCCTGCCGCCGACAGCACGAGGCTCTCGACGAGCGACTGGACGACGAGCCGTGCACGTCCGGCGCCGAGCGCCACCCGCACAGCGAGCTCACGCTGCCGGCCGAGGCTGCGCGCCAGCATCAGGTTGGCGACGTTCACGCACGCCATCAGCAGCACCACGCCGACCCCGGCGAGTAGGACCAGGAGGGCGGGCCGGACGTTGCCGACCGTCTGCTCGTGCAGCGGGATCACGGTCGTGCCGATGCCGCGGTTGGTGTCGGGATAGGCCTGTTCGAGCTGTCGCGCCACGCCGTTCAGCGCGGCACGGGCCTCGTCTTCGCCCACGCCGTCCTGAAGGCGGCCGATGACAGCGAGGTAGTGGACGTCACGCACAAGTCCGGCACCGCGGTTGGCAAATGGGTCCGTGGCCAGGTGCAACGGGACCCACGCGTCGACGCCCGTCTCCCGCGTGAAGCCGTCCGGGCCGAGCATCGTCTGATACGGGAAGACGAAGTCGTCAGGCATCACGCCAATGACCGTGCGAGAGGCACCGTCGATGTTAAGCGCGCGTCCCAGGATGGTCTGGTCCCCGCCGAACCGTCGCTGCCAGTAGCCATGGCTGAGGAGCACGGTGTCGGTGTCATCGGGCGTGAAGGCGCGGCCGAGGATCGCGTCACGCCCCAGCATGCCGAACATCTGTGGCTCCACCGAGACCTGATGGAGCGTCTCGGTGACGGTCTCCGTCATGAGACGGTTCGTCGTGATGAACGACTGGAACGCCGTGAGCGTCACGACCTCGCGGACGCTGTCGCGCAGATCCGCGTAGTTGGCGGGGGACATCGGGTATTGCGGCCGTCCCTCTCGCGTGTTGTCGCTCCACACCATCATCAGGCGATCGGGGGCCTGATACGGCAGCGATCGAAGGAGCACGCCGCTGACGACGGTGAAGATGGCGCTGTTGGCGCCGATGCCGAGCGCGAGCGCCAGCACGGCGAGCAGGGAGAACGCCGGCGTCTTGAGCGCGAGGCGGACGGCATACCGGAGGTCGAGGCGCAGCGTGTCCCAGAACATGGCGTGTCTCCCTGCGGGGGGGTAGAGGTGCGGTGTCGTGGTGGACCACGACCAGTAGCGGACGATCGCGCTCCAGCGTTCCGCGAGACCGGACAGGAACAGGGTGCCGAAGGTGCCCAGGGTGCCCGAAGTGTCGAGGGTGCGGATGGTGTCGCGTTTCAGTTCGTCCCCGAAACGCCTCCTGAACGCGCGCGGGTAGGCGACGAGAGCGAGCGAGACGGCCGCGGCCAGCCAGCGAGGCGTGCTCATGGCCGGGCCTTGATCAACTGGCGTGCACGGGCCGCGGCGACCTGATCGGCGAGCCGCGAGGCTTCTGCTTCCGCCACCGCCCGGCCGCGTGCCGTCAGCCGGTAGTACCGCCGCCGCTCGTCGTCGCCCTCCGAGGGGCGCGCTTCGAGTTCCT
Organism: Vicinamibacterales bacterium; assembly: GCA_030680175.1. Classification (GTDB taxonomy): domain Bacteria; phylum Acidobacteriota; class Vicinamibacteria; order Vicinamibacterales; family UBA2999; genus JAUXWO01. Next base: position 99,226 of record JAUXWO010000050.1, on the reverse strand, counting down.
CGATCAGCGCGGTCTCGAGCAGCCGCGCCAGCGCGCGGTACAACGTGCCGGGATGCAGTGTGACGGCGCCGCCGGTGCGCTGTCCCACCTCCTGCATGACGCTGTAGCCATGGCGGTCCCCATCCGCCAGCGTGAGCAGGATCTCGAACGCGACCGGCGTCAGCGGGAGAAACGATTCGGGGCGAAAGCGATCCATCTTGGATCTATACGCTCAACGCGTATAGACGGACAAGCCCGGCGAATGGTTGGGGTCTGGCACCGTGACATCGAAATCGATGCAGATTCTGCGATGTCGACGGCTCAGGCGTGGTGCCGGACCCCGCAGGGGAGTCACCTTACTATCGAGTTGTGTGCCTCGGTGCTGCTTCGAATCTGTCCGAGGATGTCGGCAGGAAGGCCCTCGTTGACCGTTTCAACCCAGTCGTCCGGCAGCGGGAGTGGCGGAGAGGACAGAATTCCGCGATCCTCGCCACAACGCTCGGCAAGACTGGACCACGGCCAATGCTCGGCGCGTTCCACGAGGCCTGCCCTTAGGGCGTTGGCCTCCACGTACCGCATGACGTAGAAGTAGTAGCGCTCGGAGTCCACCAGGCTTGCGTGATAGCGCTGCTGGTACACGTGACCGTTGCCGATCGAGCCGGTCGCCCACCGCAGCCTCACGGCATGGGTCGTACAGACACGGTGCAGGTACCGAGACACCGCCCCGGCGTCGTCGGGTGACAACACGAGATGCCAGTGGTTGGGCATCAGGCAATAGCCCAGGATGTCGATCGGGCAGCGCTCCTTGGCCCAGGACATCAAGCCAAGAAACCCCTCGAAGTCGCGTGATTCCGTGAAGAGCGTGCGCCGTTCGTTGCCGCGGTTGACGACATGGAGCACACCGGCGGGTGGGGCATAGCGCAGTCTGCGTGGCATCGAGTCACCTCCGCCGTGCTCGTTACGCAAGTTGCGGGCCACCTGGAGGCACGATCACGTGATGGTGTGACAGCGCCAGATTTCCACAGGGGGTGTGTGCAAGAACTGCGCGGAATCGCGTGTCACGGTGCCAGACCCCTCACGGGCCTCACGGGCGGGCGGCGTCGATGGCGATTGCGGCGCGGCGCGCGAGGTCTTCGGCGAAGTGCAGGTCGGCTGAGACGAAGCGGCGGTTGGATTCCGCCGTGGCGAACGAGATGACGCCCAGCCGCCGGCCGCCGACCAGGAGCGGCACGGCCATGGTCGAGCGGAGGCCCAGGGCGTTGCTGACGCGCAGTTGCGAGAGGTCCCCGGCCAGCTCCTGCATCACGTCCGGGTCGGTCAGGTCCGTGTAGATCACCGAGCGGCCGGTGCGCAGCACGCGGGGCGGCCCGTACGGCGCCTTCGGGTCCAGCGGGTGCATGCCACGCAACTCCCTGACGAGCTGCACCGTGGTGGGGTCCACATGCGCGATCGCGAGGGCGCGGAACCGGCCGTCCTCATGCAGCACGTCCACGATGCACAGGTCGGCGATCTGGGGGACCGCCAGGTTCGCCACGGCGGTCAGCGTCGTCTCGTAGTCGGCCGACGAGGCCAGCACCTCACTCGCATGGGCGAGAAAGGCCGCGCGGCGGGCCGCCACGGCCTTCTGGGCTCGTGAGGCCTGGTCCCGCTGAATCTGCTGCGCGTGCGCGCGATCGTCACGCGCCCGACGCGCCTGGTTGAGGACCACGGCGACCCCCGCGAGCAGGACCACCCCAGCCGTCAGCCGCCCGGTCATCGCGAGGCTGTCGGGCGGGCCAAACAGCCACCACCGGCCGGACACGCCGAGGATGAGCGCCAGCCCCGCCGACCACAGCCCCGTGTACCACGCGCACAGCGCCACGGCGGGGACCATCAGGGGAACCCAGGCCGCCGTGGTCACCGGCAGCAGCAGGAATGCGACAAGCACGGCCGTGCCCGCGGTGGCGAGAGGGAGGAGCAGACGAAACCACACACGCGGCACGATGGGTCAAGAATAGCCCGAAAACAGGGCCTTGACGCCGGGCACGCCACAGAGTAACCTTTAATCCGGATTTACGGATGAATACGCCGACGCAGATTCTCGACCACATGGCGGTCCTCGCCGACCCCGTGCGGTGCCGCATGCTGCTGGTGCTCGACCGGCACGAGCTGACGGTGTCGGAGTTGTGCGGCGTCCTGCAACTGCCCCAGTCCACCGTGAGCCGGCACCTGAAGTCGTTGTCCGACGTGGACTGGCTGACGTCGCGGCGCGACGGCACGAGCCGTTACTACCGGATGGAGCTGGGCGATCTGGACGCGAGCGCACGGCAACTCTGGCCGATCATCCGCGAGCAGGTGGCCGCCACGGCGGCGTCGGCCCAGGATGCCCGGCGTCTGACGAGCGTGCTCGCGCGCCGCCGCTCGAAGTCCGAGGAGTTCTTCTCGACGGCCTCGGGGCAGTGGGACCACCTGCGCGCGGAACTCTTCGGCGACACCTTTCATCTGCACGGGCTGCTTGCCCTCCTCGACCCCACGCTCGTCGTTGGGGACCTCGGGTGCGGCACCGGCGAGGTGAGCGCGCTCGTGGCGCGGCACGTGCGCGAGGTGATCGCGGTGGATGGCTCAGCCGACATGATCGACGCGGCGCGACGCCGGCTGGCGGGGGCGCCGAACGTGGATCTGCGGCGGGGCGATCTCGAGGCGCTCCCGATCGAGGACGGCCGGCTCGATGCCGCCGTGCTCGCGCTCGTCCTGCACCACGCCCCGGATCCCTCCCGCACGCTGGCGGACGTGGCGCGCGTCACGCGACCGGGCGGCCGCGTGCTCGTGATTGACATGCAGCCGCACGACCGCGTCGACTACCAGCAGCAGATGGGGCACGTGTGGCTCGGCTTTCCCGAGCCACAACTGCGGAAGCTGCTGACGACGGCAGGGTTCAGTGATATCCGGATCCACGCCCTGCCCGTCGACCCCGCGGTGAAGGGGCCGGCGCTTTTCGCGGCGGTGGCCACGAAGGCAGGCGCAGGAGGCGGGCCCGGTGCACCCGCAGCGATCTAGTGGAGTGTCGTTGACGATCCACTACCGGGCCGCCCGTTGGGCGGCCCGCAGAGCCGTGGTTGAGGGGAGATGCAGGTACTACTCACGAATCTCTGACTGGTGACACGACCGAGCGGGGCGGATCGGGCCGCCCCGATGCACACGACACGACAAGAGCCGCAGGCACGACAGGCAACGAGCGAACGACCAAATCGCGAAGAGCGACGAGTGAAGGAGACGAGATGGCGACAGCAGTAAAGGAAGTCCACGCGTTCGAGGCGGCCCGCAAGGCGGGGCGCGAGCCGTTCAAGGTGAAGGATCTCTCGCTGGCCGAATTCGGCCGCAACGAGATCCGGCTGGCCGAGCACGAGATGCCCGGCCTGATGGCGCTGCGCGAGCGCTACACGGGCCAGCAGCCGCTGGCGGGCGCGAAGATCATGGGCTCGCTGCACATGACCGTGCAGACCGCGGTGCTCATCGAAACGCTGACGGCGCTCGGCGCCGACGTGCGCTGGGTGTCGTGCAACATCTTCTCGACGCAGGATCATGCGGCCGCCGCCGTGGTGGTGGGCCGTCCCGAGACGGCCGGGACGCCGGCCGCTCCGCGGGGCACGCCCGTGTTCGCCTGGAAGGGCGAGACGCTGGCCGAGTACTGGTGGTGCACGGTCGAGGCGCTCGTGTGGCCCGACGGCAGCGGCCCGACGCTGATCCTCGATGACGGCGGCGACGCCACGCTGTTCGTGCACAAGGCGCGGGAATTCGAGAAGGCCGGCACGGTCCCGGCGTTCAACGCGGATCAGGACCCGGAAGAGTGGGGCGTCATCCTCGACACGCTCCGCCGTGAACTGGCGGCGCGGCCGGGCGTCTGGACCACGGTGGCCGAGGGCATCAAGGGCGTCAGCGAGGAGACCACCACCGGGGTGCACCGCCTCTACGAGATGACGGCGGCCAACACGCTGCTCTTCCCGGCGATCAACGTCAACGACTCGGCGACCAAGAGCAAGTTCGACAACCTGTACGGCTGCCGCCACTCGCTCATCGACGGCCTCAACCGCGCGAGCGACGTGATGCTGTCGGCGAAGGTCGCCGTGGTCTTCGGGTACGGCGACGTCGGCAAGGGCTGCGCCCAGGCGCTCAAGGGCCAGGGCTGCCGTGTGATCATCACCGAGATCGATCCCATCTGCGCGCTGCAGGCGGCGATGGAAGGCTACCAGGTGACGACGATCGACGACGTGGTCGAGACCGCCGACATCTTCATCACCGCGACCGGCAACAAGAACATCCTGACGGTCGACCTGATGCGGCGCATGAAGGACAAGGCCATCGTCGGCAACATCGGCCACTTCGACAACGAGATCGACATGGCCGGCCTCGCCAAGGGCGGCGCCACGCGCGTCCAGATCAAGCCGCAGTACGACGAGTGGGTGTTCCCGGCCGGCGGCGGCCGCCCCGAGCACAGCATCCTCGTGCTGGCCGAAGGCCGTCTGCTGAACCTCGGTTGCGCCACCGGCCACCCCTCGTTCGTGATGTCGTCGTCGTTCACCAACCAGGTCCTCGCGCAGATCGACCTGCACCTGAGCGCGAACGGCCAGCCGACGCTGTCGGGCACGGAGTACGACGCGAAGATGGTCTACATCCTGCCGAAGAAGCTCGACGAGGAGGTGGCGCGGCTGCACCTCGGCAAGCTCGGCGTGAAGCTGACGACGCTCTCGAAGGAGCAGGCGGACTACATCGGCGTGCCGGTCGAAGGGCCGTACAAGTCGGCACACTACAGGTACTAACGCTGTCAGCGATCGGCGGTCAGCGATCGGCTTTCGGCTCTTCATCGCCGCAAGCTGGTCGCTGAGAGCCGAGAGCCATCAACCGGGCACGGCGTGAGCCGTGCCCGGCGGCTACGAAACGGGCGGTGCGGGGTATACTCCGCACCGTCCGTTTTCCATTTTGGGAGGAGTGCCCATGTCCGTCCGCGCCGCCACTGCTGCCGCCGTGTTGCTCGTCGCGCTCGGAATGTCCGGGTGTGGCGCGCCGAACACGCCGCCCTCCGGCCAGACCACCTCGGGCGTGCGGGCCGGGCAGGGGGCCGGCGGCGCGTTCAAGGTGGCGGTCGCGCGCTTCCAGCACGAGACGTGCACGTTCTGTCCCGGTGGCGACATGGGCATCGAGGACTGGACACGTATCCGTCCGCCGTTCGGCGGCGACGCGCTGCTGAACGACGACGACACCTATGTGGCCGGGTTCGTGAAGATGGCGCGCGAGTTCGGCGACATCGAGCTCGTCGGCCTCACCTCCCCCTACGAAGCCTTCGGCGGCTCGTCCCGCGCCTGGACCACGAAGGACGCCTTCGATCACTTCGTCGATCTGATGCTGACGGACCTCCGCGCGGCCCTGCCGGTGGACGGCGTCTACCTCGCGCTGCACGGCGCGATGGCGGTGCGCGATGTCCCGCGGCCCGAAGCCGAGATCGCCCGCCGCTTCCGCGAGGTCGTGGGACCCGGCGTGCCGATCGTCGCGGCGTTCGACCTGCACGGCAACGAGGATGCCGCGTTTCTCGAGGTGGCGGACGGCTCCTTCGTCACCAAGCACTTCCCCCACTACGACTCGTGGTTCCAGGGCGAGCGGGCCGCGACGTACCTGCGCCGCGTGATGCGCGGCGAGTACGCTCCGGTGCGCGTGACCAAGACCGTGCCCGTCGTCACCGCGACCGTGCTGCAGTGGACCGGCGCGTCGCCCGTGATGGACATCATGGCCCGCGCGCGGCGCTGGGAAGATCAGTACCCCGGTGTGTTCGTGAGCGTGTTCCTCGGCTTCCCCTGGGCCGACGTACCGGACATCGGCACGACGGTGCAGGTGATGACCAACGGCGACGCGACGCTGGCGGAGGAGGCCGCGAGCGACGTGGCCGCGCTCATCTGGCGCGAGCGCGAGCGGTACGCGTCGGCGGGGAGCTACCCGCTGCCCGCGGAGGCCGTGCGGCGGACCCAGACCGCGATCGCGAGCGGCGCAACGCCGGTCGTGCTGGCCGACTACTGGGACCGGCCGGGCGATGGCACGTGGACGCTGAAGGCGCTGGTCGACGGCGGCGTCGGCAAGGTGCTCTACGCCGCGCTGACCGATGCACCGGCGCTCGACGCGATCTTCGAGGCAGACCTGCCGCCGGGCGCGCCGTTCGACCGCGAGGTGGGCGGGTACACCGGCGAGCCGGCGGGCCAGCCGGTGCGCATTACGGGCACCCTGCGCTGGAAGGGCGCCCGCTGGGGCTACGAGCGGGTGGCCGTCATCGACTTCGGCCCCGGCAACGTCCTCATCCTGACCCCGGCCTATCAGCAGATCACCATGCCCGGGCAACTGCGCTTCGCCGATCTGGATCCGGACGCCTTCGACGTCTTCGTGCTCAAGACCCGCGCGCACTTCCGGCGCGGCTTCGACGACAACGGCTACGCGAAGACGATCCTGATCGTCGATGCCCCGGGCGACTGGTTCGGCACCACGCGGCTCGGCGCCCTGCGCTACGAACACGCGCCGATCACCCGCCTGTATCCATTCGGTACACCGCCGGACGGCCCGCGGTAGTGCACGATCGATGCACGCGCCCCGGCCCTTCTGAGGCATGATGACGCCGTGCCGAACCTTCCGGCCGGCGTGATCGAGGTGACGGAGGCGGAGCTGCCGGCGGTGCGGGCCTATCTCGAGGCGCGCGTCGAGACGTCCCTGTTCCTGCTCTCGAACCTCCGCGCCTTCGGTCATCGACAGGGCGACAGCCCGTATTCCGGCGACTTCCGGGCGCTGGTCGCGTCTGGCGACATCCAGGCCGTCTGGTGCCTCACGCGCAGCGGCCATGTCGTCGTGCAGGGTGACGGCCGGGCCGACCAGGCGCCCATCATCGAGGCGGATACGGTGGGCCGCGGGACGGAGGTGCGCGGCGTGCTCGGCGACTGGCCGATGGCCGAAGCCCTGTGGACGCTCGTGCGCGCGCGGCACGACCTGGTCGTGACGCAACACTCGCGCGAGGTGCTCTATCGTCTTGCGCTAGGCCCGGCGCACGGGGCGGATGCCGGCGCGGTGTCCGGCGTGCGGAGCCTGACGGCCTCGGATGCCGCGGCCTGGGATCCCCTGGCCGCCGCGTTTCTCCAGGAGCAGCGCCTGCCGGTGGGCACGTCAGCGGTCCGCCGCGCCGGGTTCACGAAGTCGGCCGAGAACGGCCACTGGTGGGGCGCCTGGGACGGGGACCGGCTGGTCTCCATCGCGAGCTTCAACGCGTTCTACCATCCCGCCGCGCAGGTGGGTGGCGTGTACACGGTACCCGAGCGCCGGCGCCAGGGGCTCTCGCGCGCGGTCATGCGGACGCTGCTCCGCGATGCGGTGACCGTGCACCGGCTCACGCGCGTCATCCTCTTCACCGGCGAGCAGGCGCACCCGGCGCGCGCGCTCTACGAGTCGCTCGGCTTCGAGACGTGCGGGGCGTTCGGCTTGTACTTCGGGGAGCGGCGCGACGAGGGGGGACGATAGAGACGGCGGGCGGCCCGGCGTGCCGGGCCACCCGCGCGGTGAGTCTCGCAGGGTGTCGTTGACAACCTACTGCCGGGCCGCCCGCTGGGCGGCCCGCAGAATCGCGACTGAGCAGATGCGCTGGTAGGACCTCTTCAGTCGCGACCCTCCACTAGTTGCCGCCGGGCCGCTGGCGCGGCGCCGCGGGCAGGGTGCCCTTGTTGGCGATGGCCTTGTTGATGGCGTCGGCCGTCGCCTTGGCGCGGAAGTCGACGATCATCTTCGCCCACTTCATCGCCTGCGCGCGATCGGCGATCGACACGCCGTTGATCACGGCCTTGCCTGCCTTCACGCGTGCGTCGTAGCGCACCGAGTCGGGATCGTTGTACAGCATGTTCAGCGTGATGATCGGATCGTCGTGCAACCCGTCGTCAGCCGACGAGACCACGCCGTTGGCGGCCATGTACTTGCTGACCGATGCGTAGTCGTAATACTCCTGCACGTGCGCGACGATGGCCTCGTCGCCGAACTGCGTGTTGAGGCGCTCGGCGACGTTGCGCTGGCCGCTCTGGTTGCCGCCGCTGTCGCCGATGAAGATGATGGTCTTGAAACCGTGCATCTTCAGGCTGTGTGCGACGTCGGTGAGCATCGCCTCGAAGGTCTCCTGGCGCATGCTGATCGTGCCTGGCGAGGTCATGTGGCTGGTGGGCGGCTCGATGCCGCCTTCCGGGACCAGCGGAATGACCGGGGCGCAGAGCGCGTTGCCGAGCAGGCGCGCGGTGGCGTCGCAGTTGGCGCGCAGCACGTAGTTGTGCTTGCCGGTGACCAGCCACGGGCCGTTCGGCTCCACGCCGCCCGTCGAGATGATGGCGGTGGTCTTGCCGGCTGCCAGGGCGTCGCGGACGTCCATCCACGTCATCTCCTCGATCCACACGGTGTCGTGCGGCGGGAGCGGGTTGGGGGTGTCGCGGCAATTCAGCGGGTTGTCGCGGCAGTCGCCGCCGCCCATCGAGCGCGGATCGGGCTCGCGGCGCTGGCCGGGCCCCTGCGCCTCCAGGGGCGCCCACAGGCCGGCGGCGATCACCAGCGCGCCGATGGTCATGCACATCTTCTTCATAGCGGTCTCCCTCATGAACACACGTGTCAAGCCGGTTTACTGACCGCCCGGCCGGATCAGCCGGAAGCTGCCATCGTCGTAGCGATCGCGGTACGCCGCGTGACAGGTCTGGCACGCCTTGCCGAGGTTGTCGGCTTCGGCCTTCACGGCGGTCCAGTTGTTGGCCGCCACGGCCTTCTGGATGGACTCGACGATGCGGCGGGCGTCGACGGCCCACCGCTCGGGCTCCCGCATCCGCTGCGCCTTGAAGAACTGCTCCGACTCGACGAACGCCTCGCGGAGGATGGCGGCGTTCTTGGCGGCGAGCTCGACGTTCGAGCCGGCCATGCCCTTGCGGAACGCGCCGTTGGCCGGCCCCACGGCCTTCATCGCCTTGTCGAGGGCTTCCTCGGCGGGCGTCATCGGCGGGGGCAGGCGCATGGCGAGGTCGCGCGACCCCTGGAAGACGGTCGTGGCAAGCACCACGGGACGACCGGCGAAGGCCGCCAGCGTCTCGGCGGGCACGTCGGAGACGAACGCGGGATCCTTGCGCTTGGCCACTTCGGCCGGGTCGTATTTGATGAGCTCGCCGATGACCGTGACGTACTCATCAGCGACGACCGGCTCGTTCAGCGTCCGCCGCGCGATCACGAGGATCGACTTGTCGGACGAGGTCTTGGCGTCGTGGTCCACCGTGAACGTGGTGATGGACATCGCCTTGTCGACGATGCCCGTCAGCGTGACGGTCTCGCCGAGGTAGCGGTCCGGCGCGGCGATGACGGAACTGGCCGTCACGGGCACGAGCGGCTTGGGCGGCGGTGGCGGGGCGGGGGCCGTCTGGTTGCCGGCGGGCGGCTGGCCGGCCCGCGCCGCCGGAGCAGCCTGGCCCCCCTGCGCGGCGAGGGCGGCGATCGAACAGATGAATGCGGTGGCAGCCGCAGCGACGACCAGCGTGCTGGCGGTCGGTCTGGCCTGGGTGAGTCGTGGCATCACAATCTTCCTCCGGCGAGTCCGCGTGTGTCGGGGACTCCGAGCGCAATAGGCTAACCGGTGCATTGTAGGTGAACGCGAGGCATCTGGGGAGTCCCCAGAAGGGTCATCGCGCAATTGTGACACCGCGTGACAATTGGGCACGCGAGGAGACGAGGGCAGGCGCCTGGGGAGCGCGGGCTACAATACCGGGCGAGTCGGCGGTCCTGCAGGAGGCGCTATGAGTCAGGGTGTGCGATCGATGCTGCTGCTGTTGCTGGTGATGACTGTGGCTCGGCCCGCAGCGCAGGCCGAGGCCCAGGCCCCGGCCCCCGCGCCCCGCGTGGCCTCCGTGAACACCCAGCCGCGCGTGGACGTCAGGGAGATGCCGCGGCCCATCGACATGCACGACAGCATCTGGATCGAGGATCTGACGATGCTGGAGGTGCGCGACCTCATCCGCGCCGGGGCCACCACGGCCCTCGTCCTGACGGGCGGCATCGAGGAGAACGGACCCTACCTGACCACCGGCAAGCACAACAACGTGCTGAAGGCCATGGGCGAGTCGATCGCGCGCGCGCTCGGCCAGACCCTCGCGGCGCCGATTGTGACGCTCGAACCCGGCAACCCCGCGCGGCCCAATCTGTCGCCCGGCACGATCTTCCTCTCGCGCGACACCTACAAGGCCCTGCTCGGCGATATCGCCACCAGCCTCCGCTCCCAGGGCTTCACCGACATCGTCCTGCTCGGCGACAGCGGCGGCAATCTCGTCCCGATGCGGGAGGTGGCCGAGACGCTGAACGGCGCGTGGAAGGGCGAGGGCGCCCGGGTGCATTTCATCCAGGAGTTCTACAACTACGGCGACGTCGAGGTCTTCATCCAGGAGACGCTCGGCATTCGCGAGACGATGGAAGGCCTGCACGACAACTACTACATCTCCTCCATCATCGCGACCGTCGACACGGATGGCATCCGGATGCCCGAACGCATCAAGGCGGGCAAGTTCGCCATTAACGGCGTGTCGCTGGCGCCGATCGAGAAGACGATTGCCGATGGCCGGCAGGTCGTCCAGTTCCGCACGGACGTCACCGTGGCCGCCATCCGCAAAGCCATGGCGGCGCCGCGTCCCTAGTCGTTTCCTCCATCGAAGGAGTGCTCCCGATGCCCCTGCCTCGTACTCGTGTTGTGTGCCGTGTTCTGGGCGCCCTGGCCCTGGTCGTGATGGCGGCCCTGCCGGCGCTGGCGCAGGCGCCCGCGCTCACCGCCGACGACTATGCGCGCGCGGAGCGGTGGATGGCCTCGCGCACGGCGCCGCTCGTGTTCCGCACGGCGGTGCGCCCCAACTGGCTCGAGGGCGATCGGTTCTGGTACCGGACCACGACGCCCGACGGCAGCGAGTTCGTGGTCGTGGACCCGGCGGCGGCTGCGAAGGCCCCGGCGTTCGACCACGCGCGCGTGGCCGCGGCGCTGTCGAGCGCCTCGGGGGGCAGCTACACGGCGGGAACGCTGCCGTTCACGACCTTCGATTACACCGTGGACGGGCAGGGGCTGACGTTCACGGCGCGGGACCGGCACTGGGCCTGCGATCGGGCGGGCCAGGCGTGCCGGGAGACCGGGGTGGCCATGCGGCGGGCGCCGGCGGGACCGGGCGGTGCGCCACGCTATGACGTGCCGTCGCCGGACGGCACGCGCACGGCGTTCGTGCGCGACCACAACCTGTGGGTGCGCGAGGTCGCGACCGGGGCCGAGACGCCGCTCACGACCGACGGCGAACCGGAACTGGCCTATGCGCGGAACGACGCCGGCTGGACCCGCAGCGTCACCCCCGTGGTGGTCTGGTCGCCTGATTCGAAGAAGATCGCGACCTTCCGCCACGACTCGCGCCTCGTGCACGAGATGTACTTCGTGAACACGGTCGTCGGACACCACGAGCTCACGGCGCTCAAGATGCCGCTGCCGGGCGACGACAGAATCTTCATGATCGAGCGCGTGATCATCGACGTCGACGCGGCGCGCGTCGTGAAGCTCCAGATGCCGTTCGATCCGCACCGCTCCACCCTGTGCGATCACATCGTGTGCGGCGGGACGTGGGCGGATGTGCAGTGGAGTGCCGACGCCAGCGAGCTCGCGTTCGTGTCCAGCTCCCGCGACCACAAGCGCGCGGACCTGCGCATTGCCGATGCCGCCACGGGGGCCGTGCGCGACGTGCTGGCCGAAGAGGTGGAGACCTTCTTCGAGTCCGGCCAGGGCCGCGTGAACTGGCGCTACCTGCCGGCCAGCGGGGAGGCCCTGTGGTTCTCACGCCGCGACGACTGGGGCCATCTCTATTTATATGACGCGAAGACCGGCGCGCTGAAGCATCGGATCACGTCGGGCGAGGGCAACGTCACGCAGGTATTGCGCGTCGATGAGGCCGCGCGCACCATCGACTTCGTTGGCAACGGCAAGGACGGCAGCCGCGACCCCTACTTCCGGCACTACTACCGCATCGGGTTCGACGGCACGGGGTTGACGCTGCTGACACCCGAGAACGCGGATCACACCATCGACGTGGCGCCGTCCGGCCGGTACTTCCTCGACAGCTACTCGACGCCGGAGACGCCGTCCGTCTCGGTGCTGCGCGACACGACGGGGACGGTGGTGCTCGAACTCGAGCGCGCCGACATCACCCGCCTGGTCGAGGCGGGGTGGAAGCCGCCGATGCCCTTCACCGTGAAGGCCCGCGACGGCAAGACCGACCTGTACGGGCTCATGTACCGGCCGACCAACTTCGATCCGTCGAAGCGCTATCCGATCATCAACCACATCTATCCCGGCCCGCAGACGGGCAGCGTCGGCAGCCGATCGTTCGCGCCCTCGCGCGGCGACACGCAGGCCATCGCCGAACTCGGGTTCATCGTCGTACAGATCGACGGCATGGGGACGCCCTGGCGGTCGCGCACGTTCCACGAGGCGTACTACGGCGACATGGGCGACAACACGCTGCCGGATCAGGTGGCGGGGATGAAGGAGCTGGCGTCGCGCTTCCCGTGGATCGACCTCGAGCGGGCGGGCATCTACGGCCACTCCGGTGGCGGGTTCGCCACGGCGGGCGCCATGTTCCGGTACCCCGACTTCTTCAAGGTGGGCGTGTCACAGGCCGGCAACCACGACAACCGCATCTACGAGGACGACTGGGCCGAGAAGTGGCAGGGCCTGCTCGTGCGCAATGCCGACGGCACGACCAACTACGACGATCAGGCGAACCAGAATCACGCGCACAAGCTGAAGGGCAAGCTCCTGATCGCGCATGGCACGATGGACACCAACGTCCCGCCCGACAGCACGCTGCTGGTCGTCGACGCGCTCATCAAGGCCAACAAGGACTTCGACCTGATCATGTTCCCGAATCGCGGGCATGGGTTCGGCAACGAGCCGTACATGGTGCGGCGGCGCTGGGACTTCTTCGTGAAGCACCTGCTGGGTGCCGAGCCGCCCCCGGGATACGAGATCAAGCCCTAAGGGGAGGAAGACGAAATGCAGAATGCAAAATGCAGAATGCAGAATGCAAGAAGCCGGTAGCTGACAGCCGATAGCTGATAGCGGCGAGCAGAGATCCGCGAGCCGCTGGGGAGTTCCGATGCGTGAGTTGCTGTTCGGGTCCGTGAAGCTGAACTCGGTGGTGGGCGACATCGGGCTGCTGGTGTTGCGCGTCTTCGCGGGGCTGTCGATCATGTATGCCCACGGACTCCAGAAGTTCCCGCCCTCCGCGCGCTTCATCGAGGGCACGGCCGAGATGGGCTTCCCCGTCCCGGTGCTCTTCGCCTGGGCCGCGGCCCTCTCGGAGGTGGTGGGCGGGGTGTTACTCGCGCTCGGGCTGGCCACGCGTCCGGCCGCGTTCTTCATCATGTGTACCGTCGGCACCGCGGCGTTCGTCCGTCACGCCGCCGATCCGTACCGGATGAAGGAACTCCCGTTCCTGTTCCTGGCGACGGCGTTCATGTTCCTGTGCATGGGGGCGGGCCGGTTCGCGCTGGATCGACTCGTGAAGAAGTAGCCGCATGAAGACGGCCGCGTGGTTCGGGGTGTGCGTGGCGCTCGTGCTGCTCACGCCCCCGGTGCGGACCGCGGCCGGTGCGGCCTGCGACGGGGCCGAACCGGCGATCGCCGAGGCGGCCCGGCTCGTCGACGATGCCGACGAGGGCGCGGCGGAGCGGCGACTGCGCGAGGCCGCCGAGCGGGATCCCGCGTGTGCCCCCCTGGCCGTGGCGTTTCTGGCGACGACGGGGCTGCAGCACGCGCGGCATGCGGCGACGCGCGGTGGTCCCGAAGACCTGCTGGCGCCGGTCCTCGACGCGGTCGCGAGGCTGGCCGCCTGGCGCGAGGCCCCCGGTGTCGTCCGCGACGCCCAGTACGCGGAGGCTGCGCTCAGGGCCGCGATGGCGGCCTCGCAGGACGAGCGCCCCGAACTGCAGGTCTGGATCACGCACACCACGGACCTCGCGGCACGGCTCGCGCTCGCGGGGGAGGCGCCGCGCTGGCCGCTGCCGCCGGCGCTGCTCGCCGGCGACCTCTGGTACGAGGTGGACCGCTATGCCGAGGCCATCGAGGCCTATCGCGAGGCGCTCGATCGTGCCCCCTCGGCCTATGCGCATCGCGGTCTCGCGCGCACCTGGAATCGTCTGCAGGACCTGCCGGCCGCCTGTCACGCCTACCGCGCGCTCGAGGCGTCGCTGGTGGCGCGCCAGGCGGACAGCCCGGCCCTCGACGAGGCCCGTGCCTTCCTGTCGCGCCCGGCCTGCCAGCCAGACTCCGGTCCCCTGAACCCCGATCCCCGATCCCCGATCCCTGGTCCCTGATCCCTGATCCCCGGTCCCTGATCCCCGATCCCTGTTACCCCCCATGCCCTATCGCTACCGCCCCGAAGTCCTCGACGAGCTTGCGCGCCACGGCTTGCGGCCGACGGCCGAGACGTCCCCAGACAGGCTCCGCGAGCAGATCAACGATCTCTACCGGATCGAGATCCGCCGCCTGCGCAACCGCTGCGTGGCCGGGGAGTTCCCGACGACGGCGCTGGCCGGCCGGGTGCGCGAACTGCGCACGCGCTACATGCTGCTGTCGATTCCCGTCGCGCACTGGGTCGAGGCGTAGGAGCCGCGACGGCCGAATGTGTTAGATTCTGGCCAGTTATGGGAAGACAACCACGGGTGACCCATCCGCTCGTGCGTGACTCGCGCGGCGCGCCGCTTCGGCGCGCGTCGTGGGAGGAAGCGCTGGCGCGCGCGGCCACCGGCCTCAGGGCGGTCGTCGATCGCCACGGGCCGTCGGCGTTCGGGCTCTTCAGCTGCTCGAAGAGCACGAACGAGATGAACTTCGCGGCGCAGAAGTTCGCGCGGGTGGTCATCGGGTCGAACAACATCGACAGCTGCAACCGTACTTGACATGCCCCGAGCGTCGCCGGTCTGGCGACGGTGTTCGGCATGGGCGGCGGGACGAGCTCCTATCGGGAGATCGAGGAGACCGACTGCATCCTCCTCTGGGGCTCCAACGCCCGTGAGACGCACCCGATCTTCTTTCACCACCTGCTCCAGGGGGTGAAACGCGGGGCGCGGTTGTTCGCCATCGATCCGCGGCGCACTTCGTCCGCCGAGTGGGCCGACGTGTGGGCGGGACTCGACGTGGGCACCGACATCGCCCTGGCCAACACCATGGGACGCGAGATCATCGCCGCCGGCCTCGCGCACGACGCCTTCATCGCGAACGCGACGACGGGGTTCGACGACTATCGGGCGATGGTCGAGCCGTGGACGCTCGAGCGCGGGGCAGCGGAGACCGGCGTGCCGGCCGCGGTGATCCGCGAGATGGCGCACGCCTTCGCCACCTCGCCCCGCGCCATGATCTGCTGGACGCTCGGCATCACCGAGCATCACACCGCCGTCGACAACGTGCTGTCGCTCATCAACCTCGCGCTGCTCACCGGCCACGTCGGCCGCTGGGGATCCGGTCTGAACCCGCTGCGCGGCCAGAACAACGTGCAGGGCGGCGGCGACATGGGCGCGTTGCCGGACCGGCTCGCGGGCTTCCAGCACGTCGAGACCGACGCCGTGCGCGCGAAGTTCGATGCCGAGTGGGGCGTGGCCGTGCCGCCGAAGCGGGGCTGGCACCTGTCGCAGATGTTCGAAGCGATGGAGCGCCGTGACCTTCGCGCGCTGTACGTCATCGGCGAGAACCCCGCGCAGTCCGAGGCCGATCAGCACCACGCGACCCACCTGCTGGAAGGACTCGACCTCCTCGTCGTGCAGGATGTCGTGATGACCGCGACCGCGCAGTTGGCGGATGTCGTCTTTCCCGCCGCGGCGGCCGCGTTCGAGGCGGAGGGGACGGTCACGTCGAGCGAACGGCGCGTCCAGCGGGTGCGCCGGACGCTGGCGCCGCCCGGCGAGGCGCAGGACGATCTGGCGATCATCTTCGCGTTGGCGAAGGCGATGGGCCACGACTGGGGCGCGCCGGATGCCGAGACGGTATGGAACGAGGTGCGCCGGCTCTCGCCCCCGCACGGCGGCATGAGCTACGCGCGGCTCGAAGCCCTCGACGGCCTGCAGTGGCCGTGCTACGACGAGGCGCATCCCGGCGAGGTCTTTCTTCACAGCCGGTTGTGGGAGCAGCCGGTCGTCGGCCCCCGCGCGCCGTTCTCGCGCGTGGAGCACAAGCTGCCCGTGGAAGCCTTGAGCGAGGAGTTTCCGCTGCGGCTCACCACGGGCCGGCGCCTCGCGGAGTACAACACCGGCGTACAGACGGGCGCCTATCGATCGCCGACGCGGCGCGGCGAGACGATCGACGTCTCGCCCGAGGATGCCGCGCAGCTGGGCGTGGCGGACGGCGAGCGCGTGCGCGTCCGGTCGCGACGGGGCCAGGTGGAGGCGCCCGTGCGGGTGGACCGCACGCTGCGGAAGGGGCTCACCTTCATGACCTTTCACTTCCCGGAGGAGGTGGCGACGAACCGCCTCACCATCGACACGACGGACCCGAAGGTCGGGACGGCCGAGTTCAAGGCCGCCGCCGTCCGCATCGAACGGATCGGAGCATAGAGCCGCGTGGACCTGCACATTGTCGGCGCCGAGGCGAACACGGACGAGCGCGCGGCGGTCGACGCGGCGCTCGGGGCGCCCGTGACGGGCTGGGACGGCGGGACGCACGTGGCGACGCGCGACGGGCGCTCGGCCCGTGGGGGACGCGAGGCGTCGGCGCGCCGCGACCTCCTGCTGCCGGCGCTCCACGCGGTGCAGGATCGGGTCGGGCACATCAGCCACGGGGCGCTGAACTACATCTGCCGCCGCCTCTCCGTGCCGCCCGCCGAGGCCTGGGGCGTCGTCACCTTCTATCACCTGCTGTCCACGCACCCGGCGCCGCCGCTGGTCGTGCACGTGTGTGACGACATCGCGTGCCGGGCGCGCGGCGCCGACGGCCTGTGCCGCGATCTCGAAGCGGCATGGGGGCCGCCGCTCACGCATGGCGGGCATCGCGCCGACCCGGAGGCCCATCGGGGTGCCGGCGAGGCGGGCGCGCGCCGTGGCTGGATGCGCAGCCCGTGTCTGGGCCACTGCGAGCAGGCGCCAGCCGCATTGGCACTCGGCGCCGGGGCGGACGGTGTGCGGGAGGAATGGGCGCCGGTCGGCGGCGCCGCCGGCATCGTGGCGCGCGCCGAGGCGCTCGAGCGGCACGCGGGTGCAGCGCCCCTGGACGAGGCGGGCCGGCTTGCCGCGCTCTGTGCCGTCGCGCCGCAGGCGGGATCCCCCTCGCTCAGGATTCTGCGCCGCGTCGGTGTGGTCGATCCCGAACGGCTGGACGCGTATCGCGCGAGCGGCGGGTACGTGGCGCTCGCGCGTGCACTCGATATGGGCCCCGCGTCTGTTGTGGCGGAGGTCGTCGCGTCGAAGCTGATGGGGCGCGGGGGGGCGGCGTTCCCCACGGGACGGAAGTGGGAGGCCGTGGCCCGTGAGCCCGCGCGCCCCCGCTACGTCGTCTGCAACGCCGACGAATCCGAGCCCGGGACGTTCAAGGATCGCGTCCTGCTCGAAGGCGACCCGTTCGCGATCGTCGAGGCGATGACCATCTGCGGGTTCGCGACGGGCGCCGAGTACGGCTACGTCTACATCCGCGGCGAGTACCCGATGGCGGAAGCCCGCATGGCCGGCGCGATCGTCGCCGCGCGGGCCGCAGGGCTGCTCGGGCCGGATGTGATGGGCCGTGGGGTGCGCTTCGACCTGGAGATCCGGCGCGGCGCCGGCGCCTACATCTGCGGCGAGGAGACAGCGCTCTTCAACTCGATTGAAGGCAAGCGCGGCGAGCCGCGATCGAAGCCGCCGTTCCCGTCACAGGTGGGGCTGTTCGGTCAGCCGACCGTGGTCAACAACGTCGAGACGCTGGCCAACATCCCCGACATCGTGCGGGAGGGCGGCGACGCGTGGGCGGGGATCGGGACGCCGGGATCCACGGGACCGAAGCTGTTCTGTGTGTCGGGCCACGTGGCACGCCCGGGCGTGTACGAGGTGCCCTTCGGCCAGACGCTCGGCGAGGTGCTCGCCCTCGCGGGGGGCGTGCCGGACGGACGGCGCCTCCAGGCGATCCTCCTCGGCGGCGCTGCTGGCGTGTTCGTGGGGCCCGAGGCGCTGGACATGCCGCTGACCTTCGAGGGCGCGCGCGCGGCGAGCGCGACGCTCGGGTCCGGTGTCGTGTTGGTGTTCGACGACACGGCCGATCTGCCGGACATGCTGCGGCGCATCGCGCAGTTCTTCCGCGACGAATCCTGCGGGCAATGCGTGCCTTGCCGCGTCGGCACGGTGCGGCAGGAGGAACTGCTGGCGCGACTCGCCGCCGGAGGCGGGGACCGCCCCGCGGCATTCGAGCTGTTGAACGAACTGGGCCAGGCCATGCGTGACGCGTCGATCTGCGGGCTGGGCCAGACGGCCTCGTCGGCCATCGAGACCGCGTTCGCGCGCCTCGACCTTCACGGATTCGGAGCCCCGCGATGAGCACGGACTCGCTCTGGTACCATCTGCCGCCGCCGTCCACCGTCGTGCCCACGCCGCCTGCCGAGGCGCCGCGCGCGCCCGTGGCCCTGTCGATTGATGGCCGGGAGGTGGAGGTGGCGGCGGGGGACACCGTGCTCGACGCCTGCCGCACCGCGGGTGCGTCGGTCCCGACCCTGTGTTACCTCGAGACGCTGACCCCCGTGAATGCCTGCCGCCTCTGCGTCGTGGAGCAGGAGGGCGCGCGCGTGCTGGTGCCCGCGTGTTCGCGCAAGGCCGAACCCGGCATGAAGATCCAGACGGCCTCGCCGCGCGTCCGCACCGCGCGGAAGGTCGTATTGGAACTGCTGGCCTCATCCGTGGATCTGTCGACCGCCGGCGAGCTGACGCCGCTGCTCGAGGAATACGGGGCCGCCCCGGGCCGCTTCGGCGCCGGGGCGGCGACGGTGGCGCAGCCCGTCAAGGACGATAACGATCTCTACGTGCGGGACTACGGGAAGTGTGTGCTCTGCTACAAGTGCGTCGAGGCCTGCGGCACCGACGCGCAGCACACGTTCGCCATCGCGGTGGCGGGCCGCGGCTTCCAGGCGCACATCTCGACGGAGCTCGACGTGCCGCTGCCGGACTCGGCCTGCGTCTACTGCGGCAATTGCATCGCGGTCTGTCCCACGGGGGCGCTGATGGCGAAGCCCGAGTTCCTGCTGCGGCAGGCGGAGCAGTGGGCGCCGGAGCGCCAGGCCGTCACCGACACGATCTGCCCCTACTGCGGCGTCGGCTGCACGCTGACCGTCCACGTGCAGGACCAGCAGATCGTGAAGGTCACCTCACCGATCGACAATGGCACCACGCGCGGCCACCTGTGCGTGAAGGGCCGCTTCGGGTTCGAGTACGTGCACTCCGAACCCGAGCGCTGATCACGTACGTACAAACACGAAGGTCACGAAGGCCACGAAGACGTACGAACGGCGACCTATTCGTGACTAACTCCACCGGAGGAGCTAGCTGCCGTACGTGCGAAGCGTGCCGAGGCCGGACCGGCCGGCAGGATGCTCGCACTCAAGGGCATGAAATGAAGACGTCGTTTCATGCGCCTTCGTGGCCTTCCCGCCTCCGCTCGCCTTAGTATCAGGCGAGCTTCGGCGAGGTCACGCCGGAGCGGCCTCCGGCCGCGGAGGCGGACGTGTGCTTCGTGTTTGTACGTGATCCGCCCGACTACTTGCCGGCGGCGCCGCCGTCCGGGGCGCGGCGGTCCACGCCGCCTTCGAGCACGTTCTCTTTCTGGTTGAACACGATCACTTCCGCGGCGCCCTGGTTGCCGGCCTCGTTCAGCGTGTGGCCCATCGCGGCGAGCAGCTGCATCGTGTCCGGCGAGAAGGCGTTCCGCTCGTAGCTCAGCCGATCCGGCAGCCACTGGTGGTGGATGCGGCCGGCGTCCACGGCCTCCTGCGCATTCATGCCGAAATCGATCACGTTCAGGATGGTCGTCAGCACGGTGTTGATGATCGTGCGGCCCCCCGGGGTGCCGGTCACCATGAACAGCGCGCCGTCCTTGGCGATGATCGTCGGCGCCATGCTCGACAGCATGCGCTTGCCGGGCTGGGCAAGGTTGGGCGTCGTCCCGATGAGGCCCCGCTCGTCGGTGAGCCCCGGGCCGGCGTTGAAATCGCCCATCTCGTTGTTCAACAGGAACCCGCCGCCGGGCACCACGATGCGGGAGCCGTAGCCGTATTCGAGGGTGTAGGTGAGCGACACGGCGTTGCGGGCGGTGTCCACCACCGAGAAGTGCGTCGTCTCCGGTGACTCCGTCGTCCATGTGAAGGAGTCGGGCGACGACTTCGAGGCACGCGTCGCGCTGATGGTCTTGCGAAGGCCCTCGGCGTACGGCTTGGAGATGAGCTCGGCCACCGGGATGTCGGTGACGAAGTCCGGGTCGCCAATGTAGCGGGCGCGGTCGGCAAACGCGCGGCGCATGGCTTCAGCGGTCAGGTGCAGGCTCCGCGCCGATCCGAAGCCGGCCGCCGTCAGGTCGTACCCCTCGAGGATGTTCAGCATCGTCTGCACGGCGATGCCGCCGGAGCTGGGCGGCGGCATGCCGATGATCTCGTAGCCGCGGTACGTGCCCGTGATCGGCGCCCGCTCCTTGGCCTCGTACGCCGCGAGATCCGCGCGCGTGATGAGGCCGCCGTTGGCCTGCATCTCCTTCTCGATGAGGAGCGCCGTCTCGCCCGCATAGAAGCCTGCCGGACCCTGGTCCGCGATGCGCTCGAGGGACCGCGCGAGGTCGGGTTGCCGCAGCGTGTCGCCGGGCTGATACGGCTGGCCGTTCTTGCTGAACTGGGCGAGCGAGGCGGGGTACTTCGTGAACTCGGGGATCATCCGCTCGAGGGAGCGTGCGAGCCCGTGGCTCACCTCGAAGCCGTCACGCGCGAGCGCCACGGCCGGCATCACGAGGTCGCGCCAGGGCGTCGAGCCGTGCGTCTTCCACGCGAGGTGCAGGCCCGCGACCGTGCCGGGTACGCCCACCGCGCGGTGGCTGTTGTGGTGCACGTCGAAGTCGTACTTGCCGTCGACGAGCCACATCTCCGGATGCGCGCCGGCCGGCGCCTTCTCGCGGAAGTCGAACGTCGTGGCGCGTCCATCGGCGGCGCGGTAGACGAGGAACCCGCCGCCCCCGATGTTGCCGGCGGTCGGGTGGGTCACGGCCATCGCAAACGCCGTGGCGACCGCCGCGTCGATGGCGTTCCCGCCGTTCTCCATGACCCGCCACCCGACCTGCGAGGCGATGTCGCTCTGCGACACGACCATGCCGCGCGTGGCCCGGACCGGCTGCGATCCAGCTTGAATCGTCAGCGTGACGGCGACGAGCGCGATCGGGAGCAGCAGGAAGGTGCGGCGGGATGGCATGGGCAGGCTCCGTGGCGTGGGCCGCCCGGAAGCGGGCGGCACGGCCCGAGGGTAGTGGGGCCATGCCCCCGGGGTCAAGCCCGGTGGGGTGTCGTTGACGATCTGCTACCGGGCCGCCCGTTGGGCGGCGGGCAGAATCGCGGCTGAGCAGAGGCGCTGGTCGTACCGCTTCAGTCGAGACACTCCACTAGTCGCGGCGCTGGATCGGGTAGTCGAGGTCGGGCGGTCCCGGCGACCGCTTGCGTCGCGCGAGCATCAGCGTCGCGATGCCCATCAGGATCTCGTCCAGCAGGGGAATCGGATCGGGTATCACGAGGTTCACCAGGAACAGCACCGCCGCCAGCTTGAAGAGCCTGGGCGACTCGAGCTGGTCGATGAACCGGCCGATGACGCTGCCGATGGGCGAGGGCACACGACTACGGTAACACTCATTCCAGCACGCCTGGCACCCCGGCACCCCGGCACCTATTTCTTGATCGGCGTATCGTCCCGGTTGCCCCACTCTTCCCACGACCCGTAGTAGTTGCGCAGCTTCTTCAGGTCGTGGCCGATCAGGGCCAGGGCGAACAGGTCGTGCGAGGCGCGCATGCCAACCTGGCAGTAGGTGATGACCTCCTGATCGGCCGTCACACCCTTCTCCCGGAACAGCCGCGCGATCTCGGCGGCCGGCTTGTGCAGGTGCGTCGTCGGGTCGAAGAAGTCCTCCCAGTACACGGCCACCGACGACTCGATGTGACCGCCGCGCTTGATGCCGCGCAGCTCACGTCCCTCGATTTCCGCCGGGGTTCGGGCATCCACGAGCTTCACGCCCGGACGATTGATCGCGCCCTTCACGTCGTCCATCGTGGCGAGGCCGACGGTGCCCGACTTGATCGCGAATCCCGTGGTCGCGGCGACCTGGCCCACGCCCTGCGCCTGAGGCCGCTTGTCGGCCGCCCACTTCACCCAGCCGCCGTCGAGCACCGCCACGTTCGTGTGCCCGTAGTAGTTGAGGATCCACCAGAGCCGCGTGGCGTAGATGCCGCCGCGATCGTCGTAGGCGATGACACGGGTGTCGTTCGTGATGCCGAGCCGTCCCATCAGCGCCGCGAACTCCTCGGGCGTCGGCAGGAACGTGGGCGGGCGGTCGGCGATGCGAATCGCGTTGTTGTCGAGCAGCACCGCGCCGGGGATGTGTCCCTCCGCGTAGCCCGTGCGCCGCATGTCGACGATGCGGATGTTGGCGTCGGACAGGTTGCCGGCCAGCCAGGCCGGGGCGACGAGCAGTTCCGGCCGCGCGTAGCCCTGGCCGGACACCTGAGCCGCCAGCAGCATCGCAATCATCATCACCATGGTGAACTCCGGTTGACGCTCAGGGACGAAGTCGGCACGAGGAACATCGTCTTGGACAGAATGATGTCGTGCGTCTTCGTGACCTTCGTGACCTTCGTGACCTTCGTGTTTGTACGTGTCAGCGGCATCAGTAGGCGAGCAGTGCCCGCAGCGCCGGCAACAGCCGCTTCCGCGGCATGAAGTTCTCTTCAAGGATCTTCGCGAACGGGATCGGCGTGTCGAGCGAGCCGAGGCGGGTCACCGGCGCGTCGAGCCACGAGAACGCCTCTTCCCCGATCGCCGCCGCGATCTCGCCGCCGAAGCCGCCGGTGAGCGGCGCCTCGTGGAGCACGAGCGCGCGGCTCGTCTTCTTCACCGAGGTGAGCACCGCGTCCTTGTCCCACGGGAGCAGCGTGCGGAGGTCGATCACTTCGACCTCGATCCCCTCCGCCGCGAGCATGGCCGCGGCCTCGAGCGCCCACACCACACCGACGCCGTAGGTGACGATGGTCGCGGCGATGCCGGACCGCGCGATACGCGCGCGGCCGAGCGGGAGCGTGTAGTGGCCGGCCGGCACCCGTCCCTTCGCCGAGCGGTAGAGGAGCTTGTGCTCGAGGTAAAGCACCGGGTTGCCGTCCTCGAGTGCGGCGATCAGCAGGCCCTTGGCGTCGAACGGCGTCGCCGGCGCCACGACCTTCAGCCCCGCGACCTGCGTGAACCATGCCTCGACGTTCTGCGAGTGGTAGGGACCGGCGCCCGTGCCGCCGCCGACCGGTGCGCGCACGACGACGGGGACGCGGCCGCCCCAGCGGTAGTGGGTCTTGGCGAGGTTGTTGACGATCTGGTTGAAGCCGCAGGTGATGAAGTCGCCGAACTGCATCTCCACCATCGGGACGTAGCCGGCCAGGCCGAGGCCCATGGCCGCGCCGATCGCGCCCGACTCGATGATCGGGGTATTGCGGACGCGCGTCTTGCCGAACTCGTCGACGAACCCCTCGGTGATCTTGAACGCGCCGCCATACTCCGCGATGTCCTGGCCGAGCAGCAGCACCTGCGGGTTCGCGCGCATCGCCTCCCGCAGGCCATCACTGATCGCATCGACGTAGCGCATCTCCGGCGCGGCCTCGATGGCCGCGGCCGCCGGCTCGCGTACTGTGAGCCGGCTCGGGGCATAGACATCGGCGAGTTCGCGCTCCGGCGTGGAACTCGGCTCCGGGCTCGCCAGCGCCTCGTCCACGGTGCGATCGATCAGGCCCTTCAGCTCGGCGCGCAAGGCCGTGCGCTCGTCGTCGGTGAGCAGGCCGGTGTCGGTCAGGGTGCGCTCGAAGCGGGCGATCGGATCCTTCTGCGCCCATTCCTCGAAGAGCTGCTTCGGGACGTAGGCGGTACCCGACGCCTCCTCGTGTCCGCGCATCCGAAAGGTCTTGAACTCGAGGATCGTCGGCCCGTCGCCGGCCCGCGCCCGCGCCGCCGCCTCCCCGACCACGCGCATCACCTCCAGCAGGTCGTTGCCGTCGGCGACGACGCCGGGGATGCCGTACCCGACACCCTTGTCGGCCAGATCGCGGCAGGCGTACTGCTCGGTGACCGGCGTGGACAGGCCGTACTGGTTGTTCTCGATGATGAAGAGCACCGGCAGCTTCCACACGGCGGCGAGGTTGACGGCTTCGTGGAAGTCGCCCTCGCTCGTCGAGCCGTCGCCGGTGAAGGTGGCCGCGACTTGGCGTGTGCCCGCCAGCTGTGCGGCCAGGCCGAGGCCGTCGGCCACGGGCAGCATCGCGCCGAGGTGGCTGATCATGCCGACGAGGTGATGTTCGAGCCGGCCCCAATGAAAGGTACGGTCGCGGCCCTCGGTGATGCCGCCCTGGCGTCCGAGGAGCTGCCGGAGCAGCGTCAGCAGGTCCACGCCCCGTGTCGTGAAGACGCCGAGGTTCCGGTGCATCGGCAGGATGTAGTCGTCAGCCTCGAGCGCCGAGGCCACGCCGACGGCGATGGCCTCCTGCCCGATGCCGGAGAACCACTTCGAGAGCTTCCCCTGCCGAAGCAGGATGAGCATCTTCTCTTCGATGAGCCGGGGGAAGAGCAGCGACCGGTAGAGCGCGAGCGACGCTTCGCGGGAGGGCAGGGCCGCGGGGGCAGGCGACGACGTGGGCATCGGTCGATTTTATCCAAGTTCAGTCAGCTGCCCCGAACTTTGAACTTTGCACGCTGAACTGCCATAGTGTCCGCATGTCGTCGTCGATTGCGTTCTCCTCCAAGCTGCCCGGGACCGGCGTCAGCATCTTCTCGGTCATGACGCGCCTGGCCAACGAGCATGGCGCCATCAACCTGTCCCAGGGATTTCCCGACTTCGACTGCGACCCGGTGCTCGTGGACCTGGCGGCGCAGGCCATGCGCGACGGGCACAACCAGTACGCCCCGATGCCCGGCGTGCTGGCGCTGCGTGAGGGGATCAGCGCCAAGGTGGCGGCCTGCTACGGCGCGCAGTACGACCCGGCCACTGAAGTCCAGGTGACGAGCGGGGCCACGGCGGCCCTCTACGCCACGTTGACCGCCTTCATCCAGCCTGGCGACGAGGTCGTGCTGTTCGAGCCCTGCTACGACTCGTACGTGCCGGTCGTGCAACTGTCGGGCGGGGTGCCGCGGTTCGTCAGCCTGCGGTACCCCGACTACGCCGTGGACTGGGACGAGGTGGCGCGGGCCGTGACGCCGCGCACGCGCGCGATCCTGGTGAACACGCCGCACAACCCGACGGGCACCATCTGGTCCGCGGATGACATGCGGCGGCTGGCTGCGCTCGTCGACGGCACCGACATCCTGGTGATCGGCGACGAGGTGTACGAGCACATCATCTTCGATGGCGTGCGGCACGAGAGCCTGCTGCGGTACCCGGAACTGCGGTCACGGAGCGCCGTCATCAGCTCCTTCGGCAAGACGTATCACACCACCGGCTGGAAGGTCGGCTACGTGGTCGCGCCGGCGCCGATCCTCGCCGAGATTCAGCGCGTGCATCAGTTCGTCACCTTCACGGTGCACACGCCGTCGCAGGTGGCGCTGGCCGGCATGCTCGCGCGCGACCTGGCGGCGAGCACGCTGCCGGCGTTCTATCAGGCGAAGCGCGATCGGTTCCTGGCGCTCGTCGCGGACTCGCGCTTCACGCCCCTGCCATGCGCGGGGACCTACTTCCAACTGCTGGACTACTCCGCGATCTCCACGGCCCGTGACACGGAGGTCGCTCAGTGGCTGCTGACCGAGCATGGCGTGGCGGCCATCCCGGTGTCGGCGTTCAACTACCAGGACCCCGGCGGCCCCGTGCTGCGCTTCTGCTTCGCGAAGAAGGACGAGACGCTCAGCGCCGCCGCCGCGCGCCTGCAGCGCGCCTGAAGGCGGCATCGCGCTAGCGATGCCGCACGACGGTGTCGTCCCGTCCCCATCCCTCCGCGCGGATGGCGGGTTCCGGGAGGATCTGCCGCAGGTAGGCGTCGGCGCCGCGCGGCACGTCCCACTGCTTCGGGTACCCGAGCGAGACCTCCTCGAACCGGACGCCGTTCCGCCACCGCGTGCTGCGCATGTGCAGGTGTCCGGAGACGACGACGTCCACCGGGAAGTCCGTGTGCCACTGCTCGGTGAGGCGCGTGCCGCACCAGATGGAGAAGCGGGGAATGAGCGGCAGGACCGCCAGGTCCCGGCGGAGCGGGAAGTGGCCGACGAGCACCAGCCGGCTGCCGGCGGGCGTGGCGGACAGGCGCGCCGCCGTGGCCTCGACCCGTGCGTGACACCACGCCTCACGCGAGGCGTACGGATCCGGCGCCAGCAGGGTCTCGTCCGCGCAGCGAATCCCCTCGTCGGCCGCCCACTCGACCGCACGGTGGTGCGGGACCGTGTCGGGACGGAACGAGTAATCGTACAGCGTGAAGATCGGGGCGATCCGTGTCGGCACGGATGCACCAGGCCAGAGCGCGAACGGGTCCTCCGGCGTCAGGACCCCGCGTCGCTGGCAGGCGGCCACGAGGCGCTCGTAGTGCGCGAGTCCGCGCGCCCCCGATGGCCAGCCACGCGGCGTCCACAGATCGTGGTTGCCGGGCGTCCACACCACGCGTTCGAAGCGGTCGGTGACGCGGTCGAGGACGTACTCGAGATGGGCGAGCGTCTCGCCGGTGTCGCCGGCCAGGATCAGCCAGTCGCCGGGGCGCTGCTGCATCTCGTCAACGGCGTCGCGGTTCTCGTCGTACGCGACGTGCAGGTCGCTCGTCGCCCACAGCGTCATCGGGCCACGTGCTCGAGCGGGAGGCTGGCGATGTGCACCGGCAGGTCCTCGCCGCGGCGCTCGATCGCCACCGCCAGACGATGGTGTTCGCTCGGCCACCCCTGGGCGAACTGCCAGCGCGCGGGGTCGTCGTCGAGCGCCGGCGCGAACGAGATGGTGGGCGGGCCGTCGGGACGGAGGTGGAACGAGAAGTCCTCGAGCGGCAGCGCCAGGCCCATGCCGCGCGCCTTGATGTAGGACTCCTTCAGCGTCCAGTAGTCGAAGAAGACGCGGGGCTGGGCCTCGGCCGGCTGCTGGCGCAGGTCATGCACTTCCGCCGGTGAGAAGAAACGCCCGGCGATGTCGTGCGTCAGCCGGCGTTCGATGTACTCCACATCGACGCCGATGTCGCGGTCGCGGGCCACGGCGATGGCAATCAGCCCCTCGGTGTGCGAGACGTTGAAGCGCAGCCCGGCCGCACTGCGCGGGACCTCGGCGAGTTCGGGACGGCCGTACCGGTTGGTGACGAACCGCCACGCGTCGGGGGCGACCGGCGCGTAGCGCGAGAGCGTGAGGCGCAGCAGCGCGCGCGTCACGATCGAGCGGGCGCGATCGACGGCGCGCAGGTAGCGCGCGGCGCGGGTGCGTTCCTCTTCGTGCAGCAGGCTCGCGAGGCCGTCGAGCTGGGACGCGGCCGCGTCCTCCGCGCCGGCGAGCAGCCACACATGGGCTTCAGAGGGGAGGGATGACGGATGCATCGCGGGAATGGGAGAATGGAGGCCGCAGTCATTATCGCCTGCTTCCCAGCTCATGCGTGCATCCGCCGTCCTCGTATTCCTCCTGGCCGTTGCCGGCGTCACCGTGCCCGCGCAGGCGCCCCTGCCCGATGAAGCGGCGTTCTTCGCCGAGGCGCGTGCGCGCCTCGCGAGCAACCCGGACCTGCGCGCGCGGTACGCGTATCGCGAGCGGCGGACGGAGATGCAGTTCAACCCGTTCGGACGCATCGGGCCGGGTCCCGTCGAGGTGTACGAGGTGTTTCCCGGGCCGACGCGCGCGCTGACCTACCGCCGCCTCGTCGAGCGCGGCGGCGTCCCCGTGCCGGCGCGGGAGATCGCAGAGCAGGATCGCGAGCACCTCGCGGAGATCCACGGCCACGAGCGCGCACGGACCGGTGAGAGCGCGCGCGCCCGAGCCGAGCGCGAGGCGCGCGATCGCCAGCGCCGCGCCGAGGCGCAGGCGCAGGCCGACGAGGTCATCGCGCTCTTCGACTTTCGCATCGCCGGTCGCGAGCGGCTGGAGGGCGAGCCGGCCATCATCGTGACGTTCGCGGCGAAGCCCGAGGCGCGTCCGCGCTCACGCGAGGCCCGCCTGGCGGCGGCGTTCCGCGGCCGCGCCTGGGTGCACGAGCACGAGTACGAACTGCTGCGGATCGAGGCGGAGGCCACCGAGGACGTGTCGTTCGGGTTCGGGGTGATCGGCCGGCTGCACGAGGGCGCCACCGCGACGCTCGTCCGCAGGCGGGCGCTGGGCTCCTGGCTCCCGGTGGAGAGCCGGTTCGAAGGCACGGGCCGTGCCCTGCTCCTGCGGCGTGTGGAGTTCACGTCGGTGTACGAGTACTCCGACTACCGTCGCTTCGATCCCACGCGGTTGGCCGCGATGCTCGCCGGCGGCGACCTGTCCGCCCGTCCCTCCGGCTGGTGACACAGGGGGCGGGGCAGACGTCAGAGTTGCCCTTCGCCTGTGTGCCTCGTTCGCCGCCAGATGAAGATCCCGACGCCGGCCACGAGCACGCTGACGGCGAGCGCGATGGCGGCCTGGGTCCCGTACTGCTGCAGCAGGTCCAGCGCCTGCTCGCCGTACAGCACCGCCAGATACCCGGTCCCGAAGTAGCGCACGCCGCGACCGAGACCTACGGCCAGCAGGAACCGCCACGGCGCCAGCCCCGATGTTCCGGCCAGCAGCACCAGCAGCTTGAACGGCGTCGGTGGCGGCAGGATCGCCATCACCAGCAACGTCAGCAGGCCGAAGCGTGCGTACAGCCGCAGGAGGCGGTCGACGAGGTCTGCCTTGAAGCGCTGGCGCAGAAACGTGCCGTCCCCGCGCCGGCCGAGCGCATAGAGCGCCGTGGCCCCGAGGAGGGACCCCGCCGTCGACATGCCCGCGTAGTAGGTCATCAGCGACGGTGTCTTCGTGCTCAGGTACACGATGATGATGTCGTTGACCTGCGGGAACGACAGGAACGACGAATCGAGCGCGCCCAGGATGAACAGCCCGACGCCGCCGAGCTCCGTCGCCCAGTCACGAATCGTCGCCGCGGCCGCGGTCAGCATCGGGGACACGGCGCCGCATGGGGCGCCCACGACAGGAAAGGGGGGTGGCTCGGCACGAGTCCTGAGGGCCCCGGCGAGGGCCGGGGGATGCTCCATAAATATCACGGCGGACCCTCTCGCCCGCCTCCTTGACACGCGGCCGGTATAATCCCTCGGGCCGCTGACCGGCCCCAGGGGGAGTGCCCGCATGTTGCAGGGGACCGCGCGCGAAGCCGCCGCGGAGTTTCTAGGCACGGCGCTGCTGATCGCGTTCGGCGCCGGCGTCGTCGCGCAGGTGGTGCTCAGCGGGGGCGCCAACGGCAGCTACCTGTCGATCAACCTCGGGTGGGGCCTTGGCGTCGTGATCGGCGTGTACGCGGCCGCCGGCGTCTCCGGCGCGCACCTGAATCCCGCCGTCACGCTCGCCCTCGCCGTGCATCGCGGCTTCCCGTGGTCGAAGTGCCTGCCGTTTGTCGCGGCGCAGACGCTCGGCGCCTTTGCGGGCGCCGCGCTCGTGTACCTGACCTACGCCGAGGCCTTCACGGCGTTTGACGGCGGGCAGCGGCAGGTCGAGGGCGCGCTGGCCACGGCCGGCATCTTCGCCACCTACCCGCAGCCCTACCTGTCGCTGATCGGCGGGGTGATCGATCAGGTCGTCGGCACCGCGCTGCTGGTGGCCGGCGTGTTCCTGCTGACGGACCAGCGCAACGCCGCGCCGCCCGCCTGGGTCACGCCGGTGCTCGTCGGGGCACTCGTGGTCGGGATCGGCGTGGCGTTCGGCTTCAACGCCGGCTACGCGATCAACCCCGCGCGCGACTTCGGGCCGCGCCTGTTCACGGCCGTCGCCGGCTGGGGACGTGGCGTGTTCGAGGCCGGGGGCGGCTGGTGGTGGGTCCCGATCGTCGCGCCGCTCGTGGGCGGCGTGGCCGGCGGCTACGCGTACGACCTGCTCGTGCACCGCCACCATCCCCCCGCACCGGGGGTGGGCGCGTGAGCCGCTACGTCCTCGCGCTCGATCAAGGCACCACGTCGAGCCGCGCCATCGTCTTCGATCGGTCAGGCCGGCTGGTCGCGGTGGCCCAGCAGGAGTTCCCGCAGATCTTTCCCGGACCCGGCCACGTCGAGCACGATCCCGAGGCGATCTGGACGTCGCAGATCGAGACGGCCCGCGAGGCGATCGCCAGGGCCGGGATCACCGCCGCCGATCTCGCGGCCCTCGGCGTCACGAACCAGCGCGAGACGACGATCCTGTGGGACCGTGCCACGGGACGGCCCGTCGCGAACGCCATCGTGTGGCAGAGCCGTGTCACGGCCGGCATCTGCGAGCGCCTCAAGGCCGCCGGTCACGAGGGGCTCGTCCGTCGAAAGACGGGCCTCGTGATCGACGCCTACTTCTCCGGCACCAAGATCAAGCACCTGCTCGACAGCTACGATGGCCTCCGCGCGCGCGCGGCCCGCGGCGAGGTGCTCTTCGGGACCGTCGAGTCGTTCCTGATCTGGCGGCTGACGGGCGGGCGCGTGCACGTCACCGATGTCAGCAACGCCAGCAGGACGATGCTGTTCAACATCCACACGCTGGAGTGGGACGAGGAACTGCTGGCGCTGCTCGATGTCCCGCGCGCGATGCTGCCCGAGGTGCGCTCATGCAGCGAGGTCTACGGCGAGACCGACCCGGCGCTGCTCGGCGCCGCCGTGCCGATCGCCGGCGCCGCCGGGGACCAGCAGGCGGCCCTCTTCGGCCAGGCCTGCTTCGAGCGGGGCAGCGCGAAGAACACGTACGGCACCGGCTGTTTCATGCTGCTCAACACCGGCTCCGACCCGGTGGCGTCCGAGAGCGGCCTGGTGACGACCGTCGCCTGGCAGATCGGAGAGCGGACGACGTACGCGCTCGAAGGGTCCGTGTTCGTGGCCGGGGCGGCGGTGCAGTGGCTCCGCGACGGCCTCAAGGCGTTCGCGCAGTCGGCGGACGTCGAGCGCCTGATGGAGGAGGTGACCGACACCGATGGCGTCTACCTCGTCCCGGCGTTTGTCGGCCTCGGCGCGCCGTACTGGGACCCGCATGCCCGGGGCGCGATCGTCGGGATCACGCGCAACACCCGCATGGCGCACATCGCGCGGGCCGCCGTGGAGGCGATGGCCTATCAGACGCGCGACGTGCTCGA
Organism: Vicinamibacterales bacterium; assembly: GCA_030680175.1. Taxonomy (GTDB): domain Bacteria; phylum Acidobacteriota; class Vicinamibacteria; order Vicinamibacterales; family UBA2999; genus JAUXWO01. Next base: position 67,742 of record JAUXWO010000050.1, on the reverse strand, counting down.
GGTGATGCAGGCGGACGCGGGCGTCACGCTCACGAGCCTGAAGGTGGACGGCGGCGCCGCGGCCAACGCCCTGCTGCTGCAGCTGCAGGCCGACATGCTCGGCGTGCCCGTGCGCCGGCCGGTGGTGGCCGAGACGACGGCGCTCGGCGCGGCGTACCTGGCGGGCCTGGCTGTTGGGTATTGGAGCGGGCTCGAAGACGTCGCGCGCAACTGGGCGCTCGACCGCGAGTTCGCGCCGCAGATGGACGAGGCCACCCGCGCGCGCCTCTACCGCGGCTGGAAGAAGGCCGTCACGCGATCGCTGGACTGGGAGGAGGGGTCTGGCACCGTGACACGGTAAACCGTGCAGAAACTGCACGGTTTCCCGTGTCACGGTGCCAGACCCCTACCCGGCTGGAAAGAGCAGCGCGCGCGCCCAGTCGTTGCGCGCGGCCATGTGCCACACCAGCGCCGTCGTCAGCCTGGCGGTGTGGGCCGCGGCGGGCAGGAACGAGACGTAGGTCACGCCGAGCGTTTCGTCGAGGGCCCACGCGCCCAGCTGGTGGGCGTCGGGCTCCAGGATCTCGTTTGCGTTCAGGCGCTGCACGGTCTCGACATCGGGGGGCACGGGCAGGACGAGCCGGATCTGCAGGCCGCTGCCGAGCGCCGGATGCCGCGTCTCCGTGTCCAGTTCCAATCGTGATTTCCCGGTGGCGCCGAAGGCGAACTCGGCGTGCAGGCCATCGGGCATGCTCGACGCCATCAGCCAGGGCCGCGGCGCAAGGTGCACCAGCGCGGCCATCTCCTCCGCGGTGAACGGGGAGTCGCCGGCCCCGCGGTCCTCGTAGAGCGCCACGACTCCGAGCATCTCGTCCGGCTCCTCGCGCTCGCCCGCCTCGGGGTGGGTGCTCTCGTCAACTTCGCCCCCGAAGATCTCGGCCAGCGGTTCGGCCTCGGACGTCGCGTCGGCGACCTGCAGGGCCATGGCGTGCAGCGCCAGGCCGCGTGCCATCGGGATGTTGTCGGCGGTGAGGCTGACGGACGCGTGCAGCCTCACGCGGCCCTCGTCCGGATCCGCCACGTAGGCGCTGAGGGTCGCGAGGCGGTTGATGCCCGCCAGGCGCACAAGCGTCTCCGTGCCGGCCGGCACGCGGCGCAGCAGGTCGGTCTCGATGTGCAGCGCGCGGGTGACGATGCCGCCCACCTCCCGGGGCGGACCCGCGTAGAGGCGCTGCGCCTGCCGATGCGCCCACCAGGTGAAGCCCTCGTCGGTGCGGACGGCCCAGTCGTCGTCGATCTGCATGCGATCGAAGAGGTAGTCGATGACGCGCGGAACCGGATTCTGTTTGGATGAGGAGGCCATGCCTGCCAGTTTACCGGGGCTTGGCGGCCGTGCGGTCGGCGAAATGGTACAAGCCGATCGCCGCCGCGGTGGCCACGTTGACCGAGCCGAGCCGGGCCGCCATGGGAATGCGCGCGCGCTCCCGTGCCGCGGCGAGGGCCGCGGCGGTCAGGCCCTCGCCCTCGGCCCCGACCAGCAGCGCGAGCGGTCCGTGGGCCGCGGGCAGCTCGTCGAGGGCCGGCACCCCCGCGCCGGGTGTCAGTGCGATGACGCGCACACCGGCGGCGGCCAGCCGGTCGAGCGCATCAGGCCAGGCCCCGGCGTCGACGAAGGGGACCTCCAGCGCACCGCCCATCGACGTGCGGATGGCCTTCCGGTACAGCGGGTCGCCGCAGTTCGGGCCGAGGACGACGGCGTCCACGCCGAAGGCGGCGGCGTTCCGGAAGAGGCCCCCGACGTTGTCGGGGTTGTTGACGCCCTCGAGGACCAGGAGGCGCCGGCAGGCGGCCAGGTTGATCGTGTCGAGGCCCGCGAGCGCCGTCCGGTAGGCAAGCGCCAGGCAGCCGCGGTGGATGTTGAAGCCGGCCACCTCGTTCATCGCCTCCTGCGCGATCACAAGCACGGGTGCCTCGTCCGGCAGACGAGGGAGCAGATCGGTCAGGGCCTCGCGCGCGGCGGTGGTGACGAGCAGGGAATGGACGCGGAACGGCGAGGCGTCAACGAGCCGCCGCACCACCATCCGCCCCTCGGCGACGAAGAGCCCCTGCGCGCGCAGCGCCGCCGGATCCGTCAGCGCGCGGTAGGGCGCCAGCCGCGGGTCGTCGGGGGAGATCACCACGGGCCCCGTGACGGTATCAGTCGTCGCTCCACTCGTTCTGCTGCACGACCGGCATCTGCAGGGCGCGTTCGCGGTCGAGGTCGAGCGAGCCGACGTGCAGTGAGAGCGGCGACTGCACCCACTTGTAGATGGACTGCGTGAACAGCCGCGCGAAACGCCCGGCGTACCCGGTGCGCGCGCCGGCCGCGAGATCCGGGAACAGGCTGCCGAGCGCGACGGCGACTTCGGCCGGCGACATCTTCTCGGCCGCGTAGAGGTGCAGGCAGGCGTCGAGGACGGGGAACGGCATCAGCTCGTGCTCGGCGACCTGATCGTCGGCGAGTTCCGGTCCCGGCGCCGTGCGCAGCGTCGCGGGAATGCCCTCGAATCCGTGCCGGGCCTGGAGGCGTTCGAGCAGCGCGGTGACGACCGTTTTCGGGACATTGGCGATGACCGACAACGCGCCCTCGAGGTCGCCGCCGATCGTGGTGTAGCCCACCGCCTTTTCGCTCATGTCCCCGGTCTGCAGGAACAGCGCGCCCGAGGTGTTGGCCCAGTTCCACATCCGCTGCCCGCGCACGCGCGCCTGAATGTTCTGGCGCGTCGCCTCGTTCGGCTCCTCGCCGCCGAGCATCTGCCGGGTGGCCTCGAGCTCGCGATCGAAGGCGTCGCCGATGGGCACGGTGTGGAGCGCGACGTGGAGCTCGCGCGCGAGCGTCTCGGCGGCCAGCCGCGTGTCGGGCTGCGAGTGGCGCGAGGGCATGTAGAACGCGGTGATGCGCGCGCCGGCGGCCGCCGCGGGCTCCTCCGGCGCCCCGAGCATCTGCGCCGCGCGCCAGGCGACGAGCAGCGACAGCATCGAATCGCGGCCGCCCGACAACGCCACGCCGATCGTGCGGAACGCCTTCGTCTTCTCCATGTAGCTCTTCACGCCGAGCGCGAGGGCCTCGAAGAGGTCGTCGAGGGCGGCGGTGCGCGCGTCGGGGGCCGTACGGCTCGCGGGGAGGAAGAAGCTGCCGCCATCGGGCACGGGATACGCCAGGCGGCTGCGATCGGCGGTGGCGCCGCCGCTCATGACGACGGGCACGAGGGCACGCTCCCCCTGGAACTGGCCGCAGTCGGCGCGCCACGTCGAATGCTCCATGCGCAGCCGGCGTGTCCGATCGAGGTCCACGACCGTGGCCGCGTAGCCCTCGTGGAAGCGCGGGGCGTCGAGCATCAGGCGGCCGTTCTGGAACACGAACCCGCCGCCGTCGTACACGAGTCCGTCCTGTCCGCCGACCGCGTTCGCGTAGAGGAGCGTGGCCTGATTGTCGGCGGCGCGGGTCGCCAGCATCTCGCGCCGTGTGGCGTCGATGCCAACGCGGTACGGCGAGGCCGAAACGTTGACGACGATCTCGGCGCCGGAGTAGCAGCGGCGGCGCATCGGGCCATCGGGCGACCAGGCGTCCTCGCACACCTCGACGGCCACGGTGCCGAAGTCGAATCCGAAGAGCTGATCGCCCAGCGGGATCCCGTCGGCGTCGAGGTGCAGGCCGGCGACACCACGCGAGAACGTGCGCGCTTCGTAGAAGACGTTGTAGGTCGGGAGCTTCTCTTTCGGGACGTACCCGAGGATGCGCCCGCGATGCACGACGGCGGCGGCGTTGAACACCTGCCCGCCCACGCCGACCGCCAGCCCCAGGACAAAGACGGTGGCCAGGTCTGCTGTCTCGGCGGCGAAGTGCCGCAGGCTGCGGTGCTGCCCCGCGAGGAAGCCGCGCCACTGGACGAGATCCTCCGGCGGGTAGCCGCCGATTACCTGCTCGGGGAAGGCGCCCAGCGTGACGTCGTCGGCCGCCATCTGGCGCGCGAGGTCGATCACCCGCGCCACATTGGAGGTGACGGCGCCCACGGTGGGACTCACGCTGGCGACGGCGAGCTTGACGAGCCTCATCTCAGTGCCATCGATCTTAGCCGAACCGGAACCCTTTCCGCAGGCGGGCGTCCTACACAGGATGGCACGGCGCGCCGGATGCCCCGTCGCGGCCGTGCGGGCCTGCCCCGAGGAGATCGCATGCTGGACACACTGAAGCTGATGGCGGTCGGGTTCCCGGTGTTCGTCGTCGTGGACTTCGTCTGGATCGGCCTCGTCGCCAACGGCTTCTACAAGAGCGAGCTCGGCGCGCTCGCGCGCCGCTCGGGCGAGAACTTCGACCCGCGCCTCGCACCGGCGGCGGTGCTCTACGCCCTGATCGTGCTGGGCATCGCCGTCTTCGTCCTGCCCAGGGTGCAACAGGGAAGCCTGTGGGATGCGGCACGGTTCGGCGCCCTGTTTGGCTTCATCGGATACGGCGTGTACGATCTCACGAGCTACGCCGTGATCAACGGCTTCACGCTGCGGATGACGGTCGTGGATATGATCTGGGGCGCGTGCCTGTGCGCCCTGACCGCCGTGTCGATGCAGGCGGCGAAGACATGGATGTCCTGAGAGGGACGTGAGGACCTACGATCATGGGAATGGTGAGATCGATGCCGGGGCCAGATGAGGCGCTGCCGGGGCGTCCGGACGCGATGCGGGTGCCCGTGGCGCACCACGTCCATGGCCGGTCCCTCGATCCGGCCGACCCGGGTCTCGAGCACCTCGTCGTTGGCATGGGCTGCTTCTGGGGCGCCGAGCGGATGTTCTGGGAGACACCGGGCGTGGTCAGCACCTCGGTCGGGTATGCGGGGGGCCTGACGCCGAACCCGACGTATGAAGAGGTGTGCTCGGGGATGACCGGGCACACCGAGGTCGTGCGCGTGGTTTACGACCCATCGCAGGTGGCGCTGGACGTCCTGCTGAAGGTGTTCTGGGAAGGACACGACCCGACGCAGGGGATGCGCCAGGGCAACGACACCGGCACGCAGTACCGATCGGCGCTCTTCACCTCGACGCCCGCGCAGCTCGAGGCCGCAATCCGGTCGCGCGACGCGTACCAGGCCCGCCTGACGGCGGCCGGCTACGGCCCCATCACGACGGAGATCGCCGCCGCGCCCCCGTACTACTACGCGGAGGGCTACCACCAGCAGTACCTCTCGAAGAACCCCGGCGGCTACTGCGGGCATGGCGGCACGGGGGTGAGCTGCCCGATCGGCGTAGTGCCCCCATAGGCCCCCCGCGCACTCTGGGCACCCCGGCACCCCGTGCACCTTGGGCACCTTGGGCACCTTGGGCACCTTGGGCACCTTGGGCACCTTGGGCACCCCGGGCACCTTGAGCACCCCGGGCACCCGAGCACCCTGGGCACCTTGAGCACCCTGGGCACCTCGGGCACCCCGTGCACCTCGGGCACCCCGGGCACCCCGGGCACCCCGGGCACCCCCTAGAACCTGTGCGTATAGTTCAGCTTCGTCGTCGCCCCGCGCGACAGCGTGATGAAGCGGCCATCTCCGTCCCTCCAGTTGTGGGCGTAGACGAAGTAGAAGTCGCTGCCCGGCCGCACGATCCAGCGCAGCCGCGTGTTCAGCCCCAGCCCGCGGCTGACATCGTCGTACTGCAGCGAGTTGGTGAGCGACGCAAACGGGGTGGGCGTCCAGTTGGCGTTCACGCGCATCAGCGTCGTGTCGAACTCGCCTTCCGGCAGGGAGACGTCCTGCCGTTCGATGACCCCCGACAGATTGAGGCTGCCGTTCGGGCGCACCGTCGCGCCGAGCTCGGTGCGGCGGCGCGTGCCCGACCAGAACTGACCGAACTGCATCTCGCCTCGCACGGACAGGACACGCTGGTTGGCGGTCGAGCCATTCACGGTGATGTCGCTGAACGAGTACTCCCCGGGCGCGAGCACGATGCCGTCGGCGATCCGGAACGCCCCGGCCAGGAACTCGTACTGGTTCGCGACCTCGACCTCGATGCGGTCGCCCGGCGTGAAGCGGATGCCGAGCGGCCGCGCCGCGAGACGTCGCGTCTCGAGCACGCCATCGAGATCCGTCAGGTGTTCGAAGAAGAGCTGGAACTGGAACTCGCGCACTTGCGCGAGCCGCGCGGGCCGGGGGTTCCAGGAGACCGTGGGCTGAAGGCGGCGGAACCCGCGGCGCGGCGCGAAGCCGGCCGCCGGATTCCACGCGGCGCCGAACTCGCGCAGCGAGACATGCGCCTGCCAGACGTTGTTCGGGTAGTTGAGGCGGATGCCGCGCGCGGAGCGGTCACCGATCGTGGTGCCATCGTCGCGGGTGGACTCGGTGTGCGCGGCGAAGAACGCCTCGAACTGCAGGTTCCTGTTGCCGAGGAACGTCGACGTCGACATGTCCAGGTCGGCGCCGTAGGTGTGGTGATCGGGCAGGGCCAGGTCATCGGCACTGCGGCGCGTGTAGATGGCGCCGATCGACGACTGCGCGAAGAAATTGCGGCGAAGCCGCGCGACCGAGAAGTCCTCCGTCGGCACCGCGCCTTCGGCGCCGGTGCGCACCTGCAGCAGGCCCACGTCCCAGGCGCCGGCCTGGCCGCCGAGGCGCGCGCCGAACTGCACGGGAATGGGCTCGCCGCCGACCAGCCCGATCCGGCGGCTGAAGAACGGGTTCACGCCGTTTGAGCCGGCGAAGTTGTAGACGCTCGATCCTTCGAGGAAGAACTGCCGGCGCTCGGGGAAGAAGAGGGGGAACCGGGTGAGGTTCACCTGGCGGTCGTCGACCTCCGTTTCGGCGAAGTCGGTGTTGACGGTCATCGCGAGCCGCAGGCTCGGCGTGACGCTGTACCCGAGGTCAAGGCCGATGTCCGCCCCGGAGTCCGTGACGCCGGCGATGGTGGACCGGTTGGCGGCGATGTACGGCTTGGCTTCGAGGCCCAGGCCCTGGGAGATGCCCTGCAGCCCGGTGAGCACCCCCGCGTTGATGGGCAGGAACAGGCCCTGGTTGCGGCGGTACCCGCTCCACACGAGCTCCTCGCTCTTGCGCCGGATCGTGCGCTGGAAGTTGATGCCCCAGGACTCGCTCTGCGGGTTGAAGTTCAGGGTGCGGAAGGGAATGCGGATCTCGGCCGTCCAGCCGCGCTGGTGCCGACGGACGCGCACGTCCCAGATGCCGTCCCAGGACTTGCTCATGTTGCCGCCGCTGCCGATGCGCAGCAGGCCGTCGCCGAGGAGTCCCGCCGGATTGATCTCGAAGAAGTACGCCGTGCGGCCGTCGCGGAACGTGTCGAGGATCCACATGAAGCGGTCGTCGGACCCGAGGCCCGCATCGCGCTGGCGCTGGAAGCCCTTGATGCCCGAGGGGTCGCTGTCGAAGAGTTCGGCGCCGATGTACAGATTGTTCGCGTCGTAGGCGATGCGGATCTCCGTCGGCTCGCTGGCCGGCGCGCCCTCGAGGGGCTCCTGCTGGCGGAAGTCGGTCGCCGGCACGGCGCGGGCCCAGACCGCCTCGTCGAGGACGCCGTCGAGCACGACGCGCTCGTTCGCGTCCATCCGCGTGGCGGCCATGCGGGGGGCGGGGTCGGCGGTCTGGGCGGCGGCGGGCCAGGCGCCGCATGCGCACACGAACAACAAGAGGATTACGAACTTCTGCATGCACTGCCTGTGAATCGGTCGCGACATCCGCGCCGCTGGAGACGGGAGGCCCGGAGATTGTAACAGCCGCGCCACGGCGGCTGCTGAACGCCTGTTCGGTGCCGGCTCAGCGTGTGACCGTCGGCCAGCGCGACTCGCCGAGCAGTCGTGACGGGATCGGCCACGGGCGGCGCTTCAGGCCGAAGCGCGCGACGCCGTGCTGCTCGATGTGGGCCATCGCCTCCTCGACCGAGTCGGTGACCAGCATCAGATCGAGATCATGATCCGAAATCGTCTGCGCCTCGACCATGCGCTGCAGCATCTCGAGGTAGGGCTCCCAGTAGGCACGCCCCATCAGCACGACGGGGAAGCGGTCGATCTTCCCGGTCTGGATGAGCGTCAGCGCCTCGTTCAGCTCGTCGAGGGTACCGAGTCCGCCCGGCAACGCCACGAACGCATACGAATACTTGAAGAGCAGGACCTTCCGGACGAAGAAGTAGCGGCAGTTCACCCAGCGGTCGAGGTAGCGGTTGGGGAACTGCTCGAACGGCAATTCGATGTTGCAGCCGACCGAGTGTCCGCCGGCCTCGCGGGCGCCGCGGTTGGCCGCCTCCATCACCCCGGGGCCCCCGCCGGTCATCACCGTGAATCCCAGCCCGACCAGCGCGCGCCCGACCTCGCGGCCCCGCGCGTACTCCGGATGATCCTCGGTGAACCGCGCCGACCCGAACACGGTCACGCAGGGGCCGACGAAGTGCAGGGCACGGAATCCGCGGATGAAGTCGCGCCCGGCCCGGAAGAGCATCAGCAGCTCGTCGAGGCGGGAGTGCGGTCCCTCGAGCATGTAGCGATCGGAGGCGCCGTTGTCCGGCGGCGGTGGGGCAGACATCCCCTGATCCTATCCCAGGGCCGTCCCGGCGGCCGGGGACGGTAGAATACCGTCCACGGTTTCCGAAAGGTCGACATGACGATGCAAGCGTGGTGGATGCGGTGGGTGGTGGCGCTGGTGATGGCTGTGGCCGTCGCGCCGGTGGCATACGGGCAGGACGGCCCCGTCCGCGTGGTGGTCGTCGACGCGTCGGGCGCGCCGCTGGCCGATGCGGCCCTGGCGGTCGAGCGTGACGGCACGACGTCGGCGGGGGCGGTCGCGGCGGCCGATGGGAGCGCGGTGCTCGACCGGGGCGGGCCGGGCCGGCTGCGCGTCTCCGCGCCGGGCTTCGCCGAGGCCACCGTCGCCTGGCCTCCCGCGCCCGCGCAGGCGACCCTCCGGGTCGTGCTGATGCCGGCCAGCTTCGCCGACACGGTCGTCGTCACGGCCTCGCGCGGCACCGATCGGCTGCCCAGCCCGGCCAGCACCACGGTGATTTCGGCGGCCGAGTTGCTGACCTCCGCCGCCGGCACCCTCGACGACCTGCTCCGCGCCACCCCGGGCTTCAGCCTCTTCCGGCGGAGTTCGTCACGCGTGGCCAACCCGACGACGCAGGGCGTGACGCTGCGCGGGGTCTCCGGATCCGGCGCCAGCCGCACGCTCGTGCTCGCGGACGGCGTGCCGCTCAACGATCCGTTTGGCAGCTGGGTGTACTGGAACCGCATCCCGCAGGCGGCCATCGAACGCGTGGAGGTCGTGCGCGGGGGCGCAGGCGACCTGTACGGCGCCGATGCCCTCGGCGGCGTCGTCCAGGTGCTGACGTTCACGCCCGTGCGTCCGCGCGTGCGGGCCACGCTCGACGCCGGCGCGCACGACACCGTTCGTGCCTCTGTCTTCGGCGGGGTGACGTCGCGCGGATGGCAGGCCACCGTGGCCGGCGAGATGGTCGACACGGCCGGGACGCCGACGGTGGCCGAGGCCGATCGCGGTCCCGTGGATATCCCGGCGGACAGCGACTACCGGAACGGCTTCGTCTCCATCGGCCGCCAGGCCGATCAGTGGCGCGCGAGCGTGCGGCTGAGCGCTTTCCAGGAGGCGCGCGGAAACGGCACCCCGCTCCAGGTCAACGATACGAACTGGCGGCAGCTCTCGGGCGAGGCTGGCGGCGTGACCGGCGGCGGCGCCTGGGAACTGCATGCGTCGGCCGGGCGCCAGTCCTACTACCAGACGTTCACGGCCGTGCTCGCCGGCCGGGCCGCCGAACGGCTCACGACCGAGCAGCGCACGCCGAGCGACTTCACGCAGTTCAGCGGCCAGTGGATGCGCGACATCGGGGCGCACGGGGTGGTGGTCGGCGCGGAGGCGCGCGCGACCGAGGCCACGGTGAACGAGACGGCCTACTCGCTGACCGGCGTGCCGACGGCGTCGCAGTTCGGCGGCGAAGAGCGATCGCAGGCGGTCTACGGACGGACCCGTATCGCGCTGGCCAACCAGTGGAGCCTCGGGCTCGGGGCGCGCGTCGACTGGTGGCGCTCGACGCCGCTCAACCCCGCGCTCGACGAGAAGAGCGTCACCTTCTTCAGCCCGCGCGCGTCGCTGGTCTGGCGCCCCGGGGCCGTCGGCCTCCAGGCGTCCGCGTACCGCTCGCATCGCACGCCCACGCTCAACGAACTGCATCGGGGATTCCGCGTCGGCAATGCCGTCACCCGGCCGAACCCGCTGCTCGAGCCCGAGCAGCTCACCGGCGCCGAGGGCGGCCTGCTGCTGACGACGTCGCGTGTCTCGGCGCGCGTGACCGGCTTCATCAACGAGCTGGACGGCGCCATCGCCAACATCACACTGAGCAGCACGCCGGCGCTGATCACGCGCGAACGCCGGAACTCCGATCGGGTCCGCGCCCGCGGCGTGGAACTCGAAGCCGATGTGCGTCTGCATCCCACGCTCACCGTGAACGGCCTCGCCGTGTTCACGGCCAGCCACTTCCGCGGGTCCGTGGCCACGCCCGCGATCGAGGGCAACCGCGTCCCGCAGGTGCCGGCCTACCAGCTCGGCGCGGGACTGACGTGGGCGGATCCGCGCCTGCTGACCGCCGCCCTCCAGGTGCGCGTCAGCGGCATGCAGTTCGACGATGACCGGAATGCGTTCGAGCTGGCGTCCTACACCGTGGTGGACCTCTCGCTGAGCCGCGAGATCAGCGGACGGCTGCACGCCTTCATGGCCGTCGAGAACCTGTTCGATGCGGAGTACGACGTCGGCCGGACGCCGCTGCGCACCATCGGGTGGCCGCGCACCGCGCGGGCCGGCGTCCGCGTGTTCCTGCCCTGAGATCACGGGGCGCCCGGGACGACGGGCGCCCCGACGTCGCGGGGACGGCGGCGCCGCTCAGTACGCCCGGCGATACTGCGGCGGCACCAGATCCGCCGCCGGGTGTCCCAGCGCCTGCGCCGCGTGAATGGGCCAGGACGCATCACGCAGCATCCCACGAGCCAGCAGCACGAGGTCCGCGTCGCCCGCGGCGATGATCGCCTCGGCCTGGGCGGGCGTGGTGATGAGCCCGACAGCCCCCGACGCGACGCCTGCCTCGCGCCGCACGGCCGCCGCGAAGGGCACCTGGTAGCCCGGGTCGCTCGGAATCGCCGCACGCGGGACGTTGCCGCCCGAACTGCAGTCGATCAGATCCACCCCGCGCGCCGCGAGACGCCGCGCGAGGGCCATGGTGTCTTCGGGGGTCCAGCCGCCGTCGGTCCAGTCGGTGGCGGACACCCGCACGAACAGCGGCCGGCCCTCCGGCCACACCCGGCGCACGGCGTCGGTCACGTCCAGCAGCAGGCGGATGCGTCCGTCGAACGATCCGCCGTAGGCATCGGTGCGGTGGTTCGAGAGCGGGGAGTAGAAGCTGTGGATGAGGTAGCCGTGCGCGGCGTGGATCTCCACGGCGCCGAAGCCGGCCTCGCGCGCCCGGACGGCGCTCCTCGAGAATGCGTCGATCACCGCGGTGATCTCCTCCGCGCGCATCTCCGCCGGGGTCTGGTACCCGTCGGCGAACGGCCGCGGACTCGGGCCGACGATCGGCCAGCCCCCGTCCGCGGGCGCGAGCGGCGTGCCGCCCTCCCACGGCGCACGCGTCGACGCCTTGCGGCCGGCATGCGCGAGTTGAATCGCCGGCACGGCGCCCTGCGCCCGGATGAAGCGCGCAATTCGGGCGAGGGGCTCGCCCTGCGCGTCGTTCCACAGGCCGAGGTCGGCGGGGCTGATGCGTCCTCCGGGCTCGACCGCCGTGGCCTCGACGCACACGAGGCCCGCGCCGCCGGTCGCGCGCGCGCCGAGGTGCACCAGGTGCCAGTCGCCGGCCATGCCGTCGACCGCCGAGTACTGGCACATGGGTGACACGCCGATGCGATTGCGGAACGTGACGTCGCGGAGGGTCAGGGGCGAGAACAGGCCGGCCATGTCACGAGGATACCGGAACGGGCGCCGATGATAGGATCGGGCCACCCCATGCAGTTTGCGCACGCGTTCACGGAACTGGCCGCGATCCTCCTCGCCGCGGCGGTCATCGGCGCGCTCGGGACGTTCCTGCGGCAGCCGCTGATTGTCTCGTTCATCGGCGTCGGCGTCCTCGTCGGCCCCGCGGGCCTCGGCATCGTCACGCAGCAGGAGGAGGTGGAACTCCTCGCGAGCATCGGCATCGCGCTGCTGCTCTTCGTCGTCGGCCTGAAGCTCGACGTGCAGATGATCCGGACGGTCGGGCCGGTGGCCCTGTCCACGGGCCTCGGCCAGGTGATCTTCACGTCGGTCGTCGGCTACGTCATTGCCATCGCCCTCGGCTACCCGCCGCTCGAAGCCACCTACATCGCCGTCGCCCTCACCTTCTCGAGCACGATCATCATCGTCAAGCTGCTGTCGGACAAACGCGAGATCGACGCGCTCCACGGGCGCATCGCGGTCGGGTTCCTGATCGTGCAGGACATCGTGGTGATCCTGGTGATGATCGCGCTCACGGCGATCGGCAGCGGCGCCGGGAGTGAGGGCGTGGGGCTGCCACAGACGGCGGCCCTGGTGGTGGTGAAGGGCCTCCTGTTTCTGGCGGCCGTCGTGGGCCTGATGAAGTGGGTGCTGCCCTCGGTCACGCGCCTGCTGGCGCGATCGCACGAGTTGCTGGTGATCGCGTCCATCGCGTGGGCCGTGGCGCTGGCGGCGGCCGGCGAGGCGTTCGGGTTCAGCCGCGAGGTCGGCGCCTTCCTCGCCGGGGTGTCGCTCGCGTCCACGCCGTACCGCGAGGCGATCGCGGGGCGGCTCGTGACCGTGCGCGACTTCCTGCTGCTGTTCTTCTTCATCGACCTGGGCGCGCGCCTCGATCTGTCGCTGCTCGGCGCGACCGTGGTTCCGTCGCTGCTCTTCTCGGCCTTCGTCCTGATCGGCAACCCGCTGATCGTGATGATCATCATGGGGGCGCTCGGCTACCGGAAGCGGACGGGGTTCCTGGCCGGACTCACGGTCGCGCAGATCAGCGAGTTCTCGTTGATCCTCGGCGCCCTCGGGGTCAGCCTGGGGCACATCGACCAGGAGACGATGGGGCTCATCACGTTTGTCGGGCTGGTGACGATCGGCCTGTCGACGTACCTCATCCTGTACTCGTCGCAGATCTACGAGCGGTTGGCGCCGATGCTGGGTGTCTTCGAGCGCCGCACGCCGTACCGGGAGAGCACGGTCGACGCGCAGGTCGACGACGTGCCGCAGGCGGATGTGATCCTCTTCGGGCTCGGCCGCTACGGCGGCGGGATCGCCGACCACCTGCGGCGGCGTCATCGGCGGGTCATCGGCGTGGACTTCGACCCGGCGGTGCTGGACCGCTGGCGCGCGGCGGGCCTGCCCGTGTTCTACGGCGACGCCGAAGACCCCGAGATCTTCGAACACCTGCCGCTCGGCCGCGCACGCTGGATCGTCAGCACGACGCCCGACCTCGACTCGAGCCGGATGCTGCTGCGGCACCTGCAGGACCAGCACTTCGGAGGGAAGGTGGCCGTGACCTGCCGGACGCCCGACGAGGCGGCGGTGCTCGAACGCGAGGGGGCCGACCTGATTCTGCGGCCGTTCGCCGATGCCGCCGAGCAGGCCGCCGACGCGCTCACGAGCGCCATGGACCAGCTCGTCGCGGCGGCGCCCGACACCGTGGGCCTGCGCGAGGTACGGCTGAGCGCGGCGTCGCCGTGGGCCGGGCTCGCCATCGTTGATCTGCCGCTGCGCGATCAGTTCGGCGCGACGGTGCTCGCCGTGAGCCGGTCGGGCCGCAGCGTGCTCAGCCCGCCGCCGGGGTTCCAGCTCTTCCCTTACGATCGCGTCATCCTGTCGGGCGAGCCGGACACGGTCGGCGAGGCCGCGGCGTTCCTGGCGCAGGAGCATTACACGCCGGAGGAAGCCGACTTCGCCATCGAGGAGTGGGCGCTGGCGGAGTTGCCCGCGTGGCAGGGCCGGACGCTGGCGGACCTGCATCTGCGGCGCCGGTTCGGGATCACCGTGCTGGGGATCCGGCGTCCCGGGCGTGGCGTGGAGCCGCCGACCGCGCAGTCCACGTGCGCGGCCGACGACCACGTCGTCGTGGCCGGCCGCCGCGAGGATCTCGCACGGGCCCGCGGGCCGGCGACGGCGGAGTGATCGCCGGGGTTCCCGAACCCGGCTATCGCTGGCGCGTCGCGGCGACGTAGCCCCGCCGCGAGCGCACGCGGTAGTCGCCCGACCGCACCCGGACCCGAATCGTGCGGAACGTGTTGTCGGGCGGCCGATCCGGCGAGTAGCCGAGCATGTACTGGTGGTTGAGTTCCTCGGCGATCCGCGCCGTGGCAGGGCCGAGCTCCGCCGAGCCGGTGATGATCTCCGTGTAGCCCCCGCTCTGGCCCGTCAACTCACGCAGCGCATGCGGATTGACCTTGGCCGAGGGGCGCGCATCCGGCGCGTCGATCGCAATCGCGTAGATGAAGACATCCTCCCGCAGTAGGCGGGCCCGCAGGTTGACGAGCGTGGTGTCGCTCGCCGTGTCCGTGCCGTCGGACACGACCACGAGCGCCGCGCGCGGGTGCGCGCGGGTGGTGAAGAGCGGCAGCGCCGCGTGGATGGCGTCGTACATCGCCGTGCCTCCCTGCGGGTGGAGGTCCCGAAGCGACTCGTGAATCGGGCGGCGGTCCACGGTCCACGTCGCGGCGATCAGGGGCGTGTGGTTGAAGAGGATGAGCGCGGCCTCGTCGACCGGCTCGAGCAGGTCATCCACGAACCGCCGCAGCGCGGCCTGCGCGTCGATCATGCGCTGTCCCGCCATGCTGTCGCTGGTGTCGAGCGCGAGGCCGAGGCTGACGGGCACCCGCTCGCTGGTGAACTGCGCCACCGCCTGCGGGCGGCCTTCCTCGTAGATGTCGAAGTCGTCGCGTTCAAGGGTGGTGACGAGACGGCCGGCCTCGTCGGTCACCGTCACCGCGGTCGTCACCAGTTCCACGTCGCTGCGGAAGACACGCGGCCCGCCCGCCGGGGGCTGGGCGCCGGCCGGCGCGTCGCGCCGCCCGGCAAGGACGCCGAGGATCGCGAGAAACGCGCGGCGGGAGAGGGGCGGGACCACTGCACGTCGAGGCTAGCACGGCCGAGGCGGACGTCGCACGGGATCACGGAGGGCGTGATAGTGGGGTACGATCCGCGCATGGCCGCCCCCACGCCCACCGGCATCGTCCTGTTCGACGGGACCTGCGCGTTCTGCGAAGGCGCGGTGAAGTTCATCGCCATGCGTGACGACGCGGCGTACTTCCGCTTCGGCGCGTCGCAGTCGCCCCAGGCCGCCTCGCTCCTGGCCGCGCACGGCCTCACGCGCGAGGGCGCACGCAGCCTCGTCCTGATCGAGGACGGCCAGGTGTACCTGCGGTCCACGGCGTCGCTGCGGATCGCGCGGCGGCTCAGCTGGCCCTGGCGCCTGGCCGGCGTCCTGCTGTGGGTGCCGCGGCCGCTGCGCGACGGCGTCTATCGCATCGTGGCCGCCATCCGCCACCGGCTGGCGGGTCCCTCGAACGCGTGCGAGGTCCCGCCGCCGGAGATTCGCGCCCGCCTGATCTGACGGGGTGCTACGGCGCCCGGCGCACCTTCGGCGGCAGCGCCGCCTTGGGGAAGCGCGCCACCACCGTGAAGTTGGGGTCCACCATGTTGGCGACCCGCACCGTGCCCGCCTGCGAGACGACCTGGTACGCCTCCATCATGTCGAACCCGTAATCGTCCACGAGCCACTCGATCAGTTCGACGTAGGCGATCCGCAGTGCCCCGTCGAGCGGGCGGACGCTGCCGGCGACCATGATGTGCGTGTCGTCCTCGATGCGCGGCCAGCGGATGCGCTGGCCCTTGATCAGATCGAACTGCAGCGTGACATCGGCGGTGGACTCGAGGCCCGAGCCCGCGATCTCGCCGTCGCCCTGCTTTGCGTGGAAGTCGCCGAAGTAGGCGTAGGCGCCCTCGTGAAACACCGGCAGGTAGACCGTGGCGCCCTCGCGCACGTCGGCCGCGTCCATGTTGCCGCCGAAGTCTCCCGGCCAGAGCCCGCCGAACACCTCCGTCCCCGCGGGCGCCACGGCGACCCGGCCGAGCATCGGTTCGAGCGGCAGTTCGATCTGCTTGCTCGCCGAGTTGGGCAGGTCGAGCGTGGCGACCATGCGCGTGCGGTCCAGCCGCCACACGAAGCGTCGCGAGGGCAGGGGCGGGTTCAGCAGCCGCGTGCGCGCATCCGTGGCGACGGCGCTGATGCTGGCCGGCGTGATGTTCGACACGGCGATGTCGCGGTTCGGCGTCAGCTTGAGGATGCGCACGACGAGCGTGTCGCCGGGCGCCGCCCCCTCGATGTAGAAGGGACCGACATCCCCTGGCCACGGCCCCGCCTGGTCCGGGTCGTAGTAGTCCTTCGGATGCGAGAACGTCTGCGTCTCGACAATGGTGCCGGGCGTGATGCGGAGCACGGGCTCGCGCACCGCGAAGCTGGGCACCCCGCTGGTGGGGGTGAACGTGACCGTCTGAGCCACCGCTGAGCTGGCGGCCATCAGGGTCAGGACCGTCGCGAAGGTGAGGGATTTCATGCCGGGGATTGTAGCCGGACGGCAGCCCTTTTGCTTTCACGAGAAAGGAACGATAGAATGTACGAGTCAGTTTGATAAGGAGATCGCATGACCCGCCAGTTCCCTCCGGGGGCACCTCAGACGTTCCCCGCCTCGGAGGCCCCGCATTGGATGTCCGTTTCTGTGCGTATTCAGAGCCCCGTGCCGCAAGGCGACGGTGATCACGGCGAGCCGGCCGACCAGGTGTCGGTGGTCCGCACGGTCCGCACCCTTCACGACGAATCCGGCTACGGCCACGGCGTCTGAGGCGCCTCAGGCGCCCGCCTGAACGCCCCGAGGGGGCGTTTTGTGGGCTTTCCCGACGAAACGTGGTACGGTTCGCCCGCTGAGCCGCCCCAGCCCGTTGGCTGTCTCCGACAGCCGCGGAGGGCGGCTCGGGATGAGGTGACCCGTGACTGATGCTCGCCCTGGGGCAGCGCCTGCTGCCGCGCGTCCGCCTGGATGGATTGACCGCTCGCTGACGTGGATCGAGGTCGCCGGCAACAAGCTGCCCGACCCGGCCATGCTGTTCGTGATCGCGCTCGCCCTCACGTGGGCGTTTTCGGCGCTGCTCGCCGGGGTCAGCTTCACGGAGATCGACCCCCGCACCGGCCAGCCCATCCAGATTCAGAACCAGCTCACCGGCGCGGCGCTCGCCAACTTCCTGGCGACGATGGTGCCGACGTTCACGAACTTCCCACCGCTCGGCATCGTCCTCGTGGCGCTGCTCGGGGTGGGGGTGGCCGAGCACACGGGCTTCATCAACGCAAGCCTGAAGGGCATGCTCGCGCTGACGCCGCTCCGGCTGCTGACGCCCATGCTGATCCTCGTGGCGTGCCTGAGCCACACGGCGACGGACGCCGGCTACGTGCTGGTGATCCCGCTCGGCGGCGTCATCTTCTACACCGCGGGCCGGCATCCGCTGGCGGGCATCGCGGCGGCCTTTGCCGGCGTGTCAGGCGGCTTCAGCGCCAACCTCATCCCGTCGGGCATCGACCCGCTCCTGCAGGGCTTCACGCAGTCGGCCGCCCAGATCATCGATCCGGGCCGCATGGTGAACCCGCTGTCGAACTGGGGCTTCACCGCCGCGTCGACGTTCCTGGTGACGGGGCTCGGCTGGTTCATCACCGACCGCATCGTGGAACCCCGGCTCATCGCGCAGACGGCCGTGGACGGGGATACGGCCGAGATGCCGAAGCTCGAGCCGCTCACGGATCCGGAACGGCGCGGGCTCCGCACGGGGCTCCTGGCGATGCTGGTGGGGGTGGCGCTGCTCGTGGCCGCCACGTGGCCGGGGGATTCGCCCCTGCGGTCGGCCGAGGGCGAGCTGACGGTGTTCAGCGCACCGCTCATGCGGTCGATCGTCCCGCTGATCTTCCTGCTCTTCCTCTTTCCCGGCGTCGTCTACGGCATGTCGGCGGGGACGGTGACGTCGCACCGCGACGTCGTGAAGGGCATGACGAAGTCGATGAACACGATGGGCTATTACATCGTGATGGCCTTCTTCGCCGCGCAGTTCACGGCCGCGTTCGCGCAGTCGAACATCGGCGCGCTGGTCGCCCTGCAGGGCGCCGCGTTCCTGAAGGCGCTGGCGATGCCGGGACAGGTGACCATCGTCGGCGCCGTGCTGGTGACGGCACTCGTCAACCTGCTGGTCGGGTCGGCCTCCGCGAAGTGGGCGCTGCTGGCGCCGATCCTGGTGCCGATGCTGATGCAGGTCGGCATCGCGCCGGAGCTGACGCAGGCCGCCTATCGCATCGGCGATTCCACGACGAACATCATCACGCCGCTGATGCCGTACTTCCCGCTGGTCGTCGTCTACTGCCAGCGCTACGTGCGGGGGAGCGGCATCGGCACCGTCGCCTCGACGATGCTGCCGTACTCGGTGACGTTCATCGTGCTCTGGACGGCGTTCCTGCTCGGCTACTGGGCGCTCGGCATCCCGCTCGGCCTGCAGTCCGCATACACGTACCCGTAGAACGTCGCCAGTCACAACGGACGTACAAAACACGAAGGACACGAAGGCCACGAAGACGAGATGGCAACTTCTTGGGATCCGGTTCGCCGCTGGATCCGCTAAGTGGTTGTCGTCTCGCCTTCGTGGCCTTCGTGTCCTTCGTGTTTGTACGTCGACGTCGTACGTCGTCGTCTTGTCTTACCGCCGTCCGGGGCCGAAGACGGGCGGGGCTTCCGGGATGGCGGCGCCGTCATGGCGCGGCTCCGAGGCGCCGAAGTGCGTGCCGTCGGCCCGGCCCATCACCGCCTGCCCCCACCCGAAGGTGCCGCTGCGCGGCGCCACCAGCCGGATCTCGTGCCCGAGGGCCGCCAGGGCCTCGCGCGTGGTCTCAGGGACCAGCGCCTCGATCGCGACGTCGCACCCGTTGAACGATCCCTTGGTGAAGCGGCCGGCCTCGAGTGCCTGCTGGATCGTCATGCCGTAGTCGACGATGTTCGACACGAACTGGGCGTGCGCCTGCGACTGGTTCCAGCCGCCCATGATGCCGAAGCCGATGCGGATGTCGTCCTTGCGCAGGAACGCCGGGATGATCGTGTGCACGGGGCGCTTGCGCGGCGCGAGCGTGTTCACGTGGTTGGGCTCGAGCGTGAAGAGCTGCCCGCGGTTGTGCAGGGCGAAGCCCGTGCCCTCCGGCACCAGCCCCGTGCCGAAGCCCGAGTACACGCTCTGGATGAGCGAGACGATGTTGCCGTCCTTGTCGATGACGCTCAGGTAGATCGTGTCGTTGCCTTCGGGGTTGTTCGTGACGGCGTCGAGGTGCGCGGGCTCGACCTGGCACGCGGCCTTCGCGGGATCGATCAGCTTCGCGCGCGCGTCGGCATGCGCGCCGCTGAGCAGCGTGGCCACCGGGATGCGCGCGCCCTGCGGTTCGCCGACGTAGCGCAGCATGTCGGCGTAGGCGAGCTTCTTCGCCTCGATCATGACGTGCATCGCCTGCGGGCTGTGGAAGCCGTACGCCTTCATGGGGTAGCGCTCCATGATGTTCAGCATCATCAGCGCCGCGATGCCCGAGCCGTTGGGCGGGAGCTCCGACACCGTCCAGCCGTGATACGTCGACTCGATCGGCTCGACCCACTCCGCCTCGTACTCCGCCAGGTCCGCCATCGTCATCGTGCCGCCCAGCTCGCGTGACAACGCGACAATCGCCTCGGCCGTCTGGCCGCGGTAGAACCCGTCGCGGCCCTGCTCGGCGATGCGCCGCAGCGAGGCGGCGAGGCCGGGATTCCGGAAGAGGTCACCCTCCGTGGGCACACGGTCGCCGTCGAGCAGGTAGGTGGACTTCGAGTTCGGGTGCTGCGACAGCAGCTTCGCGGCGCTGGCGAACTGGCCAGCCACGACCTCGGTGATGGGGAAGCCTTCCTCGGCGTAGTGAATGGCCGGCGCCAGCAGGTCGGCCATGGGCTGCCGGCCGAAGCGCGCACGCATCATCTCCCACCCGGCCACCGCCCCCGGCACCGTCACGGAGTAGATGTCGCGGCCGACGCGCGTCTGACCCTTGCTCGCCAGCAGCGCGGGCGTCAGCCCGCTCGGCGACCACCCGCTCGCGTTCATGCCGTAGAGCCGGTCGGCCTTCGCGTCGTAGACGATGGCGAAGAGGTCGCCGCCGATGCCGTTCATCGCCGGTTCCATCAGGTTGAGGACGGCGTTGGTCGCGATGGCCGCATCCACCGCGTGCCCGCCGCGCTCGAGGATCTGCACGCCGGCACGCGCCGCCAGCGGATGGCTGGCCGCGACGATGCCGTACTTCGTCGTCACCATCGATCGGCCGGTGACGGGCAAGGGCGCGCCCGCGGCCGGGGGCTGTGACTGGGCGGACACGGGACGATCAATCACGCGCGGAAGCCCCGTGCCGAGGACGAACACGGCAAGCACCAGCAGAAGTAGTCGCGACGCCATGGCAGGCTCCTTGGAAGTGCAGCGTTCACCGTTTCACAGTCTCGAGTCGGCGGGGCCTTCGGTGCGGCCGAGGCCGGCGGCGACGGCCACCAGCAGGACCCCGAGCAACGCCCAAGAGTACACGTTGTGCAGGCCCGCCGTCAGGGGGGCGAGCCGGGGGTAGCCGGCCGCCACGCCGGACACGGTGGCGTTGGCGGCCAGGATCGTCGGCAGGAAGTAGGGCAGGAGGAAGGGCCAGGTGCAGACGGTGACGTCGAGCAGGTTGGCGCGGCGGTAGGGGCTGATTCCCGCCTCGCGGCCCGCGTCACGGGTGAAGCCGCCCACCGTCAGAATCGCGACCACGCTGTGCGTCGTCAGGAGCACCGCGGCCGTCACCATGCCGACGATGTGGATTTCGGTGGCGCGGGGGCCGCGCCGGCCGGCGCGCGCGAGGGTGACGAGGCGGACGAGGGTGCCGCTCTCGTTGAGCGCGCCCACCAGGGCCACGAGCAGCAGGGTGAAGATCGAGACGCCGACGCCGCGTTCGAGTCCGTCGATGAGCAGGCTGCGGGCGGTGAAGCTCTCTGCGTCGATGCGGAGCAGTTGCTCGGGGGCGATGACGCCGAGGACGAGGCCGAGTCCCACCGCGGCCATGACGCCGCCGAGCAGGGCCTCGACGAGGTGGCGGCGGGCCAGCAGCAGGCCGATCACAAGCAGCGGCACGAGCGCCATCGGCAGGCCCGCGGCCGAGGCCGCGGCCACCGCCGCCTGTGCGCCGCCCGTGGGCTCGCCGTCCCCGAGCAGGAAGGCGGCCACGAGCGCCACGGCGCCCGCCGGGAGCACGTACTTGAGTCGCGCCCTGACGGTGCCGCCGATGTCGGCGTTCTGTGTCCCGGCCGAGGCGATCGTCGTGTCGGAGACCGGCGAGATGCTGTCGCCGAAGGTGGCGCCGCCGAGGATGGCGCCGATCAGCCATGCGGGATCGGCGCCCGCGGCCGCGCCCGCCGGATAGAGCAGCGGGCCGCAGATGATGAGCGTGCCGAAGCTCGTGCCGGTGGAGGTGGCCACGAGGCCGCACACGAGAAAGGCCGCGGCGACGTAGGCGCCGCCGTGCAGGCCCAGGCGGGACGCCGACCAGACGAGCGCATCGACGAAGCCGCTGGCCGCGAGCAGCGTGCTCAGAACGCCGGCGAGCAGCCAGGCCGTGATCATCAACAGCACGAGCGGCTGCGCCATCCCCGCGATCAGCGCCTCGGCGTAGCGGTGCCGGTCGCGCGCGAGGAGCAGCCCGGCCGCGAGCGCGGCCAGCAGCATGGGCCAGAAGCCACGCTCGTCGGGGGCGCCCGACAACGCGAGCCAGCCTACGCCGGTGAGGAACACGGCGAAGGGGAGCAGGGCGCCGGCGGCGCCGCCGCGAAACGCCAGGGGAGCCGGTGTGGAAGGCATCGGGGGCGCGGCTATAGTACACGGCATGGCGAGGCCACGAGACGATCGATTCGAGTTGTACGACCTCCGCGTGGAGGTCGTCGCGGGCGACCGGCCCATGGTGTGCGGCCACCGCGTGGGCGACTGGTTCGAGGTGCGCGGCGAGAACCTGACGCTGCCGCCGGGACAGGCCTTCTCGATCTACGCGCTGGCGGCGCTGCTGCCGCTGCTGCCCGCGAAGCAGCGGCCCACGGCGGCCACCGACTGGATGACGACCGACGCCGAGATCGCCTGTCCCGACCCGCACTGCGGCGCCCGGTTCCGCATCACGCGCGTCGGCACACGGACGTTCCGGCACAGCGAGGTGACCGCCGTGCCGCTGCCGCCGGTGCCGCGGCGCCAGACGCGGGCCTCATCGTCGCGCGGACGGACGCGATGACCGAGACCGGCGGCGTACCGCGCACACCGCTCGCACCGGGCTACGACATCTCGCGCCTGATCAAGGGCGGGTGGCAGCTGGCCGGGGGGCACGGCAGGGTCGACCCCCGCGAGGCGATCGCCGACATGGCGGCGTTTGTCGAGGCGGGCGTGACGACGTTCGATTGCGCGGACATCTACACCGGCGTCGAGGCGCTCATCGGCGCCTTTCTCGCGGAGTGGCGGGCCCGGCATGGCGCCGCCGCGGCCGAGCGCGTGCAGATCCACACGAAGTACGTCCCCGACCTCGTGTCGCTGCCGGTGGTGACGCGCGAGGACGTGGGCCGTGCGATCGATCGATCGCTCATGCGGCTGGGCGTGCCGCATCTGGACCTCGTGCAGTTCCACTGGTGGGATTACGAGGTGCCGCGGTACGTGGACGTGGCCGGGTGGCTCGAGGCGCTGCGGCAGGCCGGCAAGATCCGCCACCTCGGCGTGACGAACATGGACGTGCCGCGGCTCGGCGAGATCCTCGCCGCCGGCGTGCCGATCGTGGCGCATCAGGTGCAGGCGTCGGTCATGGACCGGCGTGCGCTTGGCGCGATGCGCGACCTCTGCCGCGCGCACGGCATCCAGTTGCTGTGCTACGGCGCGATGGGCGGCGGATTCGTCAGCGAACGCTGGCTGGACCAGCCCGCGCCGTCCGAGCCGCTCGAACACCGATCGCTCACCAAGTACCGGCTGATCATCGACGAGTGGGGCGGCTGGGACCGGTTTCAGACGCTGCTGCGGGTGCTGCACGGCGTGGCCGGGCGGCACGGGGTGCGCCTGTCGAGCGTGGCGGCCCGGCTCGTGCTCGATGAGCCGCAGGTGGCCGGGGTGATCGTCGGCGCGCGCAATGCGGCACACCTGGCGGCCCTCCAGGAGGTCGCCGGCCTCGACCTCGACGCCGCCGATCGCGAGGCCGTGGCCGCCCTGCAGCGCGAGGCGCCCGGCCCGGCCGGGGATGTCTACGCGCTCGAACGGGTGGCCGGCGGCCCGCACGCCGTGATCATGCGGACGAACCTGGCCGGGCGCCCCGAAGTGGCATAATGCGGCGACCGTCCCACGGTGCTCACGGGAGATGACGATGCCTTCTGCCTTCACGTGTCTGGCTCGACCGGTGGCCCTTGCCGGCCTGGTGGCGTTCGTGGCCGGGTGTGGGTCGTCCGCGCCGGTCTTCGAGTACCCCGCCACCCGTGCGACGGACCATGTCGACACCTATCACGGGACCGCGGTGCCGGATCCCTACCGCTGGCTCGAGGACGACACGTCGGACGAGACGGCGGCCTGGGTGCAGGCGCAGAACGCCGTGACGTTCGCGCACCTCGAGCAGATTCCCTTCCGCCAGACGCTGAAGGCGCGGCTCGAGCGGCTCTACGACTACGAGCGCTACTCGGCGCCGTCGCGGAAGGGCGACCACTTCATCTTCTCGAAGAACGACGGCCTGCAGAACCAGAGCGTGCTCTACATCCAGCGCGGGCTCGACGGCGAGCCCGAGGTGCTGCTGGATCCGAACACGTGGTCCGAGGATGGCACCGTCCGGTTGACCGCGTTCGAGCTGTCGGCCGATGGCCGTCACGCGGTCTACGGCGTCTCGCGCAGCGGCTCCGACTGGCAGGAGTACAACGTGCTCGAGATCGCGACGAAGACGCCGCGTCCCGACACGATCGAATGGATCAAGGTGTCGAGCCCCGCGTGGTTCGGCGACGGCTTCTTCTACAGCCGGTACCCCGTGCCGGAGGCGGGTCGCGAGCTGTCGTCGGCCAACGAGGACCATCAGGTCTACTACCACCGCCTGGGGACGTCACAGGCCGACGACGAGCTGGTCTACCGCGACGCCGCGAACCCGCAGCGCTTTCACGGGGTGCGCACGACCGACGACGAGCGATTTGCCATCCTGACGATTTCCGATCGCGGTACCGGCCGCAAGGGCAACTCCGTGCACGTGCGCAACCTCGCACGGGGCGCCACCGCGTTCACGCCGCTCATCGGCGAGATCACGGACGACACGTTCGACGTAATCGACAACGACGGCGATGCGCTGCTCGTCTACACCAACCGCCAGGCGCCCAACGGCCGCGTCGTCCGCATCGACCCGGCGCGCCCGGAGGAGAGCGCGTGGGTCACGGTGCTCGCCGAGCGCCCCGAGCCGCTCGACCGCGTGACCTCCGCGGGCGGCCGGCTGTTTGCCACGTACCTGAAGGATGTGACGGGCCGCGTGTTCGTCCACCGGTTCGACGGCACGCTCGAGCACGAGGTGGCGCTGCCCGGCCTCGGCACCGTCGGCGGCTTCGACGGCAACCGCGACGACACGTTCGTGTTCTACACGTTCACCTCGTTCACCGCGCCGCCGGCGATCTACCGCTACGACCTGGCGACGCGCGGGAGCGCCCCCTTCCGCCAGGCGGAGATCCCCGGCTTCGACCCGGACCGGTTCGAGACGACGCAGGTCTTCTTCCCGAGCAAGGACGGCACGCAGATCCCGATGTTCCTGGTGCACCGGAAAGGGCTGACCCTCAACGGGCAGAACCCCACGCTGATGTACGGCTACGGCGGCTTCAACATCACGACGGCGCCCGCGTTCAACCCGCTTCGCCTCGCGCTGCTCGAGCAGGGGGTCGTCTACGCGAGTGTGAACATGCGCGGCGGCGGGGAATACGGGGAGGCCTGGCACGAGGCGGGGACGAAGCTGAAGAAGCAGAACGTCTTCGATGACTTCATCGCCGCGGCCGAGTGGCTGATCGCGGAGCGGTACACGTCATCGGAGAAGCTGGCGATCCAGGGCGGCTCGAACGGCGGCCTGCTGGTGGGCGCCGTGATGAACCAGCGCCCCGAGCTGTTCCGCGTGGCCATCCCGCAGGTGGGCGTCATGGACATGCTGCGCTTCCACAAGTTCACGATCGGCTGGAACTGGATCGCGGACTACGGATCGAGCGACACCCCCGGGGAGTTCACGGCGCTCCACGCCTACTCCCCGTTGCACAACATCCGTCAGGGCGTCACCTATCCCGCCACCCTCATCACGACCGCCGATCACGACGACCGCGTCGTGCCGGCGCATTCGTTCAAGTACGCGGCCACCCTGCAGGCGGCGGCCGACCCCGGGCGCCCGGCGCTCATCCGCATCGAGACCGCCTCCGGCCATGGGGCCAGCAGCACGGCCAAGCAGATCGAGACCACGGCCGACATCTACGCGTTCGTCCTGTACCACCTGGGCGTGACCCCGGCGGGAGGGGCCCAGTAGGGCCCCTTGTCTTTTTTTGTAGCTTTTGCCCGCCGGGCCGTGTAGGATGGGCCTTGCTTCGAGTATGAACCAGCCAATGCTCGCGTCCGGCCGTGTGGCCGGATAGCGACTCCAAGATCTTCCCTTCTCGACCAATCCATCACAATTCAGTGCAATTGGACGTGGCCCGAGGGCTGGCAGCCCGGCGTGATCGCACGCAGGGTGGGACTCGACGCATTCGACAAACGATCGACAGGAGCAGATATGGCGACGAACGGAACGATCAAGCGGTTGGTGGGCGACAAGGGCTTTGGCTTCATCGCCGAGGCGGGCGGTGCGGAGTACTTCTTCCACCAGTCGGCGTGCAATGGCGTCAGCTTCGATGAGCTGCGTGAGGGTCAGGCCGTGACCTTCGAGAAGGGCCAGGGCCCGAAGGGGCCGCGCGCCGAAGACGTCCGGCTCGCCTAACCCCGATTGTCAACCGGTCTTCCCGGGGCTGCGCTCACGCGTGCCCCGGGAGACCGGTCGATTCGGCCGTCTCACGCGCTTGTGGATCTCCATGGCGGCGACGATCGTCATCGCGACCGCCGTGAGCCGCACCCACGCGTCCAGGTCCAGCGGTTCGACCCGCAGCACGAACTGGGTCGCTGGGACATGGAGCGCCGCGACGTGGACGAGCAAGGCGGTCGCGGTGGCGACCAGCAGAAACGGGTTCGAGAACGGACTCTTCCCGAACGCCGAGGTGTGCTCCGAGCGGCAGTTGCCGACGTGGAACATCTGAAACAGCACCATCGTTGTCAGCGCGACGGTCTGGGCGCGGACGAGCGATCCACTACGGTCCAGTTCCCACAGAAACATGGTGAGCGTCCCCGCCGCCATGACCACGCCGGCGACCGCCGTGCGTTCCCAGAGCAACCGCGACATGACGCCTTCGTGACGGTCGCGCGGCGCATGCTCCAGCACGTCTGGATCCCCGGGTTCGAAGGCCAGCGCCACGTCCTGCAGGCCGTTGGTCACCAGATTGAGCCACAGGATCTGCGCAGCCACCATCGGGATCGGCCAGCCGGCGACCAGCGCCGTCAGGAACATCACCACGGCCGCCGCCCCGGTTGAGAGCAGGAAGAACGTCACCTTTCGGAGGTTGTCAAAGGCGATTCGGCCCTCCTCCACCGCGCCGACGATGCTGACGAAGTTATCGTCGGCCAGCACCATGTCCGACGCCTCGCGCGCCACGTCCGTGCCGGCGCGCCCCATGGCGACACCGATGTCGGCGGCCTTGAGCGCAGGGGCATCATTGACGCCGTCTCCCGTCACCGCGACGACCTCGCCACGTGCCTGGAAGGCCCGTACCACCCGGAGCTTCTGGTCGGGCGCGACGCGCGCATAGATCGCCACCTCGTCCAGGCGCCGGGTCAACGCCTCGTCGGACAGCAGGGTCAGTTCGGGGCCGGTGATCACACCCGTCCCGTCGTGTTCGAGGCCGAGCTGGCGTCCGATGGCGTCTGCGGTGTGCGCGTGATCCCCGGTGATCATCACCACGCGAATACCGGCCCGTTGACATGCCGCAATGGACGCGTGCACCTCCGGGCGCGGCGGGTCCATCAGCCCTTGAAGCCCGACGAAGACAAGGTCGTGCGGCGCGTTGAGCAGCTCGGGCGTGACCGGGACGGCGGCGCGCCGGCCGGCCATGCCGAGCACCCGCAGCCCCCGCGAGCCCATGTCACCTGCGGCGGCGTGCACGGCCGGCTCGTCCAGCGGGACGGGTCCCTGATCGCCCAGCATGGTCGTGCACATGGCGAGCACCTGCTCGGGGGCGCCCTTCACGAAGAGCCACGCACCCTCGCCGACATTCCGCACGGTGGCTGAGTACTTCCGGTCGGACTCGAACGGGAGGTCGGCGGTCACAGGCCAGGCCGCTCGGAGCGCCTCGGGCTGCCACCCGTGGGACCGCGCGGAGACGAGCAGGGCGGCCTCGGTCGGGTCGCCATGCAGCCGCTGATGCTCCCCGGCCTCGTCCAGTTCGGCCTCGTTGGTAAGGGCGCCGCAGAGGAGGGTCTGGTCCACGGGATCGGCGGGAAGCGTGGCGCCGGGTGCCCGGGGCGCGGGCGGCCGTGCCCCGGTGTCGACGGCATGGATGCGCCCGGCGGCCCACACCTGGATGACCGTCATCCGGTTCTCGGTGAGCGTGCCGGTCTTGTCGGAACCGATGACGGTGGTGCTGCCGAGCGTCTCGACCGCCGGCAGCCGCCGGATGATGGCGTTCCGCTTCGCCATCCGATTCACGCCGATGGCCAGCGTGATTGTGAACACGACGGGCAGGCCCTCGGGGATCACCGCCACGGCGAGCGCGACGGCCACCGTGAACATGGTCGAGGCGCTCTCGCCCATCCAGATGCCGATGGCGAACGCGACCACCGCGGCGCCGGCCACCGCCACACCGATCGTCTGCGCGAAGCGCGCCATGCGCTGCTGTAGCGGCGTGTGTGCCTCGCCTTCGGCGCGCACCAGCAAGGCGATGGCGCCGAGCTCGGTGCGCGTGCCGGTCGCGATGACATAGCCTCGCCCGCGCCCGCTCGTGACGACGGCGCCCGTGAACGCCATCGTGGGCCGGTCGGCCACGGGGGCCCGTGCGTCCACCTGCGCCTGGGCCTGCTTGGCCACCGGGACCGACTCGCCCGTGAGCAGCGACTCGTCGACCATCAAGGCCGTCGTCGAGATGAGCCGCAGGTCCGCGGGCACACGGGCGCCTGACTCGAGCAGGACGAGGTCGCCAGGCACGAGATCCCGACTCTCGATCGTGTGTCCGCGGCCGCCTCGGACCACTCGGGCCTGCGGGCTCACCAGCCGCGTCAGTGCGCGCACCGACTGCTCGGCCTTGCGCTCTTGCGTGAAGCCGATGACGGCGTTCAGCACGAGGACTGCCGTGATGACCGCCGAGTCGATGTACTCCTCGAGGAGCAGGGTGACGGCCGCGGCGGCCACCAGGATGTAGATGAGTGGGCTGGTGAACTGGTGCAGCAGCACCACCAGAACGCTGGTGGGCGGCACCTCTTCGAGGGCGTTCGGACCGTGTTCGGCGCGCCGGCGCTCGACCTCTTCGTCGGTCAACCCCGTGAGACGCGTCTCGAGCCGTGCGCCCACCTCATCCGGAGTGAGGGCATGCCAGGCGGGCGCGTGCGCGCCCCCGGCCTCGCCTGGTCTGGTGGTCGTCGTGTCGCTCGCCTGTTCGTCGGCAGACATATCGGGGCACCTGAAGCGGGTACGGGGGAGGCGCGCGCGTGCGGAGCCGCGCTGGGGAGGGCGAGGCATCAGTTCCTGTCGACGCCCGTTCCAGTGTAGCGCACGCCGGCCGTGCTACAGTTGCGGGTGGCCCCGTCGCTCGGGCGGGCCTTCCCTTTCGTGAGGTGGTATGACGGCCAAGATTGCGGTGGCGATGGCGACGATGGCGTTCGGCGTGGCGGTCTATCTGGCGCCGGTGGCGGCGACGGCGGGACAGGCGGCGTCGTTGGCGGATGGGGTCTACACGACCGAGCAGGCGGCGCGCGGCAAGAGCGTGTACGACGACAAGTGCTCCGTCTGCCACGTGGATGACCTGTCGGGCGGCGGTGATGGCATGGCGCCGTCGCTGGCCGGCCGGTTCTTCAACAAGACGTGGGAAGGCCGCACCGTGGCCGAACTCTACGCGGGGACGGTGATGATGCCGCCCGGCGAGGAGAAGACGGTCTCCGACCAGGAGCGCATCGACATCATCGCGTATGTCCTGAGCGTCAACAAGTTCCCCGCCGGCGCCGCGCCGCTCGAGGCCGACATGGCGAAGCTCAAGCCGCTGAAGCTCAGCTTCACCCAGAAGTAGAGCGCGCCACAGTTCGACGCTGGCGCTGTGGCATTTCCGGCGGTGAGGACGGCGCCAGCCGCCGTACTGCCGGTTCTTGCCGTCCTTTCCTTGCCGAGCGGCTGGCGCGCCTGTTGCTTAGTCTAGAGACGGAGGAGTGCCATGATTCCGATGAGTCGTTCCTGGATGCTGACCCTGTCGTTCGCCGCGTGCCTCGTGACGGTGGCGCTGGCCGGCGTTGACGCCCGCGAGCCCGTCGCCGCCGCGCCCGTCGCGGAGGCCGAGGCCGCCCAGGCCGCTGACCGCGGCAAGGAAGTGTACGCGGCCAACAAGTGCCAGATGTGCCACATGATCGACGGGGTGGGCAGCAAGCGTGCGCCCCTCGACGGCGTCGGCGACAAGCTGAGCAAGGACGACATCCGGAAGTGGATCCTGACGCCGTCGGAGATGAACGCCAAGGTGAAGAAGCCGAGCTTCGCGAAGATCTCGGCCGATGACCTGACGGCGCTCGTCGACTACCTTGCGACGTTGAAGAAGAAGTAAGGCGGGACGCCGGCAGGCCCTTTGGGGGCCTGCCGGCGTCCGGTCGCGCCTACCCGAACGCCCCGGCGCGGTACCGGCTCCAGTAGTCGTCCAGCGCGCGCCGCACCCTCCCGATCAGCAGATCACACCACTCATCGCCGGCCTCGCGGCGCGTCTTTGTCCTCAGCCGTCCTGCCAGCTGCGTCGACAGACGGGGGCTGGGACACCCCACGGCTGCCCCGCAGCGCAACGACGCTGACCACCGCAAAACCCACCACGAGGATCAGCACGAAGATATCGTCACCGCCCATATCGAACCTCTCACCGCCAAGGCCACCGGCGCGGACGCGCGAGCGCGTCTCGTCACGCCGGGACTGCCGGCGTGCCGGTGGCACGAACACCAGGCGGTCACCTGCGGAGGCGACCGCGACCTGTCAGGAGTGCAGGGGCGTGGAGGCGGGCGGGCCGCGCGGCGCGGCGGAGGCCGTGGCGCTGGCCGCGGGGCTGACGTCGACTCCGCGAGGTGCGTGCCCCGCGCGGGTCAGCGCGGGCAGCGACGCCTGGGTGGGCAGGTGGCCGTCGAGCGTGGTACGGGTGAAGGTCCGGCTCTCGCGGGCGCGATCGCCGGTGAGGATCCCGATCGGCGACTCCGCCAGATCGGCGTTGAACCTCAGGTCCGCCGCCGGAGCCGTGCGGGATGTCGCGTGAGGCGAGGGGGCGGAGGGCAGGTGCGCGCAAAGAAGCCCCGCGACGACGAGGGCATACGAGGCGCGTGCGGCGCGGGTCACTGAGGATCAGTGTAGCAGAGGTAGGTGGCACCGGCGGGTCCCGCGACCCGCCGGTGCTGCGTGATCGGTCTCGGTGGAGTGTATCGACTGAAGAGGTACTACCAGCGCCTCTGCTCAGCCGCGATACTGCGGGCCGCCCAACGGGCGGCCCGGTAGTAAACCGTCAACGACACCCCACTAGCTGCCAACGGTGAACGGCACGCTGACGCTGGTCGTGCCCCACTCGATCTTGAGCGTGCCGCCCGTGGCCGTGTCGTCGATCGAGATGGTGAGCTGCTCGACCGCCGCCGCCGTCTTGCCCGAGGTCATCGGCACGCGGCCGAGATCCTGACCCTCCGGATAGGGGATGCCCCAGCCCTTCTCGCGCTTGCTGATGATGAGCTCCCACGTCTCGCCGGGCAGCGTGTGGATGCCGTAGGTGCCCGCGGGGACTTCGAGCGAGCCGAAGCGCAGCGTGCGATTGGTGATGAGCGTGGTCTGCTCATCCGCGCCCGTGCGCCACACGCGGCCGGCGGGCATCAGCTGGCTCTCCTCGCGGCCCTTGAGCGAGGGACGGCCGTACTCGATGGCGATGGCGGCGCCATCGATCATCCATTCGGCGCGGACGTGCGGGCTGCCGCCCTTGCCGGGGTGCATCTCGGTCACCTTCTGGGCGCTCACGACGAGCGTGGCGGCGGCGATCAGGGCGAACACGGTGAACATGGACTTGCGCATCAATCCTCCTGCGTGTCTGGTGACGTCGTGGTCCGGCCGTCAAGGCCGGCCGATGAGCTGGCGGGCACGGCGGTCCGGTGGCCCTCCCGAGCATCATACGCTCCCCTGGCGCGGCTCGTTACGTCGCCGGTCCCCGGATCAGTCCCGGGCGAACACCAGCAGATCGTGATGGAGCCATCCCCGTCGCAGGCAGGTCTGCAGTGCATCTCCACCGACGAGGTGGCCGAGCCGTGTCCGGTGCAGCGGCAGCCAGCCGAAGAGGGCCAGGAACGTCTTGATGAGCTGGTCGCGCGGACGGCCGAGCTCCAGCATCGGCGTCAGCGGCATGGCCGTGTGCAGCGTGAATCCGGCCAGGCGGGCGATGGCCTGCACTTCGTCGAGGTTGAGCAGCGTGTTCACGTGCCAGCCGCTACGGAACCGGTCGAGCGCGCGGGCGGCCGCGGGATCGGATGTCTCGCCGCGGAAGTCGTCGCAAAGGATCAGACGCCCGCCCGGCCGCACGAGGTCGCGGCACTGGGTGAAGAAGCGCACCGGATCCGGGCCGTGAACGAACGACTCGATCGCATAGGCCAGGTCGGCCTGGCCGATTGAGGACGGCAGGTCGCAGTAGTCGCCGACCGTGCACGTCACACGATCGGCGAGCCCCGCGGCGCGGATGCGGGCCCGGGCGTGGGCGGCCTGGACGGGGCTCAGCGTGATGCCGGTGCCGCGCATCGGCAGTCGCGCGGCCAGATAGCAGAGGCTGCCGCCGACGCCGCAGCCGAGATCCACGAGGTGCAGCGGCGCGGCGGAGGTCGCGAGCGCGCGGGCGTGTTCCGCGATCTCATGGTCGACGAAGTGAAACGCCTGCACGCGGTCGGTCACGCCCGGTCCCCAGACGGCCCGGCGAATGGCGCCCGTCCGGCCGCCCTGTCCGAAGCGCGCGAAGCCGGGGGTGCTGCGGTCGTAGAAACGCTGGACGAGGTCAGGCGCGAAGCGCGGCATGCCGCATCTTGGCATTTTCTCGACCGCGATGGCATAGTGGCGGGGCATGTCTCACGGGTCAGTGGCGGATCCCGCCTGGCCGCTTGTCCTGGCGGCGGGCGCCCTGGCCGGCGCCCTCGAGCGCAACGGTGAGCCCGCGTCGTTTGTCGCCGATGCCGAGGGCCGCCTCCATCGCGCCTCCGAGGGCGCGCCGACGCGCGTGCTGTCCTGGCAGCCTGGCGTGGGCTGGCGGCTGCACGTGCCTGACGACGATCCGCGGTCCCCGGGGCTCGACCTCTACCTGCCGCTCTGCAGCGCGACGTCCGTGCGCCCCATGACGCTCGGGCACCTCGGGCAGAGCCTCGACGGCTTCATCGCCACCAGCTCCGGGGAGTCACAGTACGTGACGGGGCCCGAGAACATGGTGCACATGCACCGCCTCCGCGCTCTCTCCGACGCCGTCGTCGTGGGCGCCGGCACGGTCGCGGCCGATGACCCGCAGTTGACGACCCGCCTGGTCACCGGCCCGCACCCGCTCCGTGTCGTGGTCGATCCCGAACGCCGGCTCGACCCCGCGGCGCGTGTCTTCACCGAAACGACTGCGCCGACGCTGTACGCCTGCGCGCGACGCCGGCTGGCGGCGGGGGAGACGCATGTGGGCGCGGCACAGGTGCTGGCGCTCGATGCGGACTCGGTCCCGGCGATGATGCGCGAGGTGATCGCGGCGCTTCGCGCGCGCGGCTGCGCGCGGATCTTCGTCGAGGGCGGGGGCGTGACGGTGTCGACGCTGCTCGAGGCCTCCCTGCTCGATCGCCTGCAGGTCGCCGTGGCGCCGATGTTCATCGGAGAGGGCCGGCCGGGGATCCGGATGGCGCCCGCCGTACGGCTCGGTGCCTGCCCGCGACCCGCGTACCGGGTCTTCCGCATGGGCGGCGATCTGCTGTTCGACTGCGATCTTCGGTCCGCGCCATCGGCCGCGCCCCCCCCCGCGCCCGTCGCGCGCATCCTCTAGTGGGGTGTCGTTGACGATTTACTACCGGGCCGCCCGTTGGGCGGCCCGCAGGATCGCGGCTGAGCAGAGGCGCTGGTAGTACCTCTTCAGTCGATACACGCCACTAGGGGGGTGTCGTTGATGGTCGCCTGCCGGGCCGCCCGGTGGGCGGCCCGCAGACACGCGCACGAGCCGAGGCCCTGAGAGGACCTCCTAGGTCGATCCACACCACGAGCCCGGCCGCTCGTCATCGTTCGAGCCACGCGCCCACGTCGCGGTGGCCCACCGTGAGCCGCGATCGGCCCTCGGCCACATGCGCGAGGCGCCGCGCCCGCCAGTCGGCGAACACCCCGGCCGCCTCCGGCGTCTCTTCGGTTGCGGCGCTCGCCCAGCCGTCGATGAGCAACGTCTGGAACGCCCGGGCGTCGGGCTCGATCTGCCAGTCGCTCGTCTCGCTGCGCACCTCGAAGCCGAGGTCGGCGAACGCGCGCACGGCGGTGGAGGCCGCGTTGGGTCCGGCGGCGGGGCCGCCGAGTCCCTTGTCGCGTGCCTGGTGGCGGTTGAAGGCGGCGCGGACCATCGCGTCTTCCGGCTCGCGCGGCTCGCAGGTGGAGTGCCCATCGTAGGTGAGCGTGAGGAGCGCAGCGGCCCGCGCCGCGCGGCAGCGCGCGGCCAGCGTCGAGAGCCACGTCCCCGAGACGAGGTCGAGCAGCGCCGATGCCGTGACGAGGTGCCGGCCGTCGAAGAGGTCCGGCAGGTCCACCGAGTCCAGATCCTGCACGCGCGTGGTGATGTGGCAGTCGAGCGCGGGCCCGGTGATCGCGAGGCCCTCGCCCGTCTCGCGCGCCTCGAGTCCCTGCGCGCGCGACCACTCGATCGTCCGCGTGCGCAGGTGGGCGAGCAGCACGGGGCTGCGATCGACGACGAGCCACCGCTGCGTGGGGGGCAGCCGCGGGATCAGGTAGCGCAGATTCGAACCCGTGCCGGTGGCCAGATCGAGCACGCGGATGGGGCCGTCCGCAAGCACTCGGCGCTGGACCGCGTCCAGCACGGTCTCCGATCGGGACTGGTGATCGGCGGCCTCCCGCAGCCGGAGCCATTCGGCAAGTGATTCATCCATCATGTGTCAGCGCCTCGAGGACCTGCGCCATCCGCCGGCAGGCCTCCTCCCACGCGGGCAGCTGCCCGCGTGCCTCCTGTGCCCCCGCTCTGAGCGTCTCGCGGAGCGAGGCGTCCGTGATTACGCGCGCGAGCGCCTCTGCCAGGCCGCGACGATCGTCGACATCGACGAGCAGGCCCGCCCGCGTGCCGACGAGGGCGGGGATCGCGCCGGTGCGCGTCGCCACGACCGGCAGTCCCCGCGCCAGCGCCTCGGCAACGGCCATCCCGTAGGTTTCTCGCCTGGTCGCGAGCACGAACACATCCGCGGCGTCGTAGCACGCGGCCAGCGCCTCGGGCGCGAGATCGCCGGCGAACCGGACCCGGTCCTCGAGGCCCAGGCGCCGCGCGGTGTCCGCGACGCGAGCGGCCGTCGCCGCATCACGCGTCAGGCTGCCCGCGCAGGTCAGGCGCCAGCCGTGCACCGCCGCGTCGGCGAGCGCGCCGAGCAGCATCTCGTGGCCCTTGCCGGGATGAACCGTCGCCACCGACAGCAGGTGCACGAGGCCATCGGCGGATCCGCGGGCCAGAGGCGCCGGGTCGGTACCCGGTTCGACAATCGTCAGGCGCGACGGCGCGATCCGGTACGGCGCCAGCAGGTCCACCGCCGCCGCGCCGGTGATCACGACATGGTGCGCCGCGGCCAGGGCGCGGCCCTCATCGACGGCGAAGGCGCCGGCGGCCTGCGCATCGATCGCGGGATCGGCGATGAGCGGCAGGTGCATCAGCGCGACGACCGCGACGCGTGACCGGGCGCGCTCCACCAGCGCCGGCATGGCGCCGGCCGCGAGGCTGTCGATGATCGCCACCCCGCCTTCGGGCAGCGCATCCACGACCTCGCCGGCGTGGGCGAGGGCGGCGGCGGTGGGCCGCGGGAAGCTCGCGTCGAGCGCATGGACCTCGACGGCCCATCCGAGCAGGCCGAGGCCCTCGGCCATCCGCCGGTCGTAGATCGTGCCGCCCGTGCGCGTGTCGATCCGGCCGGGGACGAGGAGGGCGACAGGACGCACGTTTACGCCCCGGCGCCGACGGGGCCTTCGAAGCCGGCGGAGGCCACGTGCGACTCGTGCAGCGTCACGCGCATCGACACGACCTGCCGTGCGCCCGGGCCGAGCTCGCCGCGTCCAATCGCCTCGCGGATCCGGTCGAACACCACGCGCGCCAGAAACTCCGTCGTCGTATTGCGACCGGCGAACGCCGGCACCTCGTCGAGATTGCGGAAGTTCAGATCCGCGAGGGCGGCCTTGAGCGCCTCGCCCGCGCGGCCGATGTCCACGACGATGCCGTCCGCGTCGAGATCGGGACGGCGGAACTCGAGATCGACGACGTAGGTGGCGCCGTGCAGGCGGCGGGCGGGGCCGAAGACCTCGCCCTGAAAGCTGTGCGCGATCATCATGTGGTCGCGGACGGTCACGGTGTACATCGTGGGGGCCTCCCTGGATTCAATTGTCGGCTGTCGGCTTTCAGCTTTCAGCTCTCGGCTCTCAGCTGCCGGCTGTCGGCGTGCGGGTCCGGATAGCGAATCCGGTGGCAGAGCGTGTCGGGCGGCGCCCCCGCGAGGTGCGCCATCACCGAGGGCAGCGTCTCGAAGGGGCTCTCGCCGGTGATGAGGATGTCGAGGGCGGGGTCGCTGGCGAGCGACAGCGCCAGCGCGAGACGGCGGCGGTGGTCCCAGCCCGCGCGGTGCGATGGCGCGACGTGGCCGACCTGAGAGGCCCGGATCGTCAGCCGCTGCGAGTGGAACGCCCCGCCGAGCGGCAGCGGGACCACCCGGTCGCCGTACCAGCTCATCTCGAGGATGGTCGCCTCGAAGGCCGCGAGGTCGAGGGCGCGCGCGAGGCCCTCGGGCGCGCCGCTCGCGTGGATGACGAGATCCGCGTGCCCGCGCGCCGTTTCCGGTGACGCGAAGCCGACGCCGAGCGCTCGTGCGATCGGTTCTCGCGCGGGGTTGTGATCGACGAGTTCGACATCGGATCCCGGGAGGCGTCCGGCCAGCCACGCGACGAGGCATCCCACCACGCCCGCGCCGATCACGGTGATGCGGTCGCCGGCGCAGGCCTCGGCGTCCCAGATCCCGTTGACGGCGGTCTCGAGGTTCGCCGCGAGAATGGCACGTGCCGCGGGCACGTCATCCGGCAGCACATGCACCGCCGACGCCGGGACGATGTAGCGCGTCTGGTGGGGATAGAGCGCGAAGACGGTACGCCCGACGAGCGCCGGTGGCCCGTGCTCGACGAGGCCGACGTTCGCGTAGCCGTACTTCACCGGCCCGGGGAAGTCGCCCTCCTGGAACGGGGCACGCATCCGATCCCACTCGCCCGGCGGCACCCGCCCGAGGAACACGGTCGCCTCCGTGCCCCGGCTGACCCCGCTGTACAGCGCGCGCACGACCACCTCGTCCGCGCCGGGCCGGGGCAGCGGCACGCGGCGCAGCTCCCCACGACCAGGGCTGGTGATCCAGAAGGCCTCGGCGGCGTCAGGCATGAAGCTCCATTCTGGAGTTCAAAGTTCAAACTTCAAAGTTCAAAGTTTCCAGTACGCTGGTCGTCGTGCGTTCCTCGCCGCTCGCGACGCTCGTTTCGATGGCCGTCCTCGGCGGGGGCGGCATCGCCGCCGTGGCGGCCCTTGCCGGGCCGCTGATCGGCGCTGGCCAGTGGTATGCGTGGAAGACCGCCGCGGTCTTCGCCGGCATGATGGCCGTGGCCTGTGCCGCGATCGCCCGGTGGCACCCGCATCGCGTCCTCGGCGCCGCCAATGCCGTCACCACGATCCGCGTGATGGGCGTGGCGCTCATCGCGGGGCTCGTTGGCGAACCGGCCACGGTGCACGCGGCGTGGGCGGCGCTCGCCGTCACGGCCGTCATCGTCGGGTTCGACGGCGTGGATGGCTGGCTTGCGCGTCGCGACCGGACCACCAGCGTCTTCGGCGCGTCCTACGACATGGAGACGGATGCGTTCCTGATCCTCGTGCTCACGGTGCTGGTGTGGCAGCACGACAAGGCCGGCGGCTGGGTGCTGGCCGGCGGCGTGATGCGCTATGGGTTCGTGGCGGCCGGCTGGTGGTGGCCGTGGATGGCCGCCCCCCTCGGGTCGAGCCTGCGCGGCAAGGCCGTCGCCGTCGCGTTCATCGTCGGGCTGGTCGTGGCGCTCGCCCCGATCGTGCCGGTGCCGTTCAGCGGCGCCGCCGCGGCCCTCGTGCTCGGCGCGCTCGCGTGGTCGTTCTCGGTGGACATCCGCTGGCTCTACGGCCGGCGTGGCGTGGAGGGGTGATGGCGTTCAGGACGATCGGAACGGGCAGTGCGGGCGCGGGCATGCGCGTGTTGTCGATCGCGCTCGGGGTGTTCGTGCTCTTCATGGGGATCGGGAAGATCGGATGGATCACCGACAGCGCCCCGCTCACGGCGCTGCTCGGGCAGTGGCGTGATGCGGCCCCGCCGATGGTCCGCTGGTATCTCGAGACGCTGGCCATCCCCGGCGCGCCGGTGTTCGCGCGGCTGGTGACGATCGGCGAGCTGACGATCGGCGTCGCGCTGATCCTGGGCGTGCAGGTGCGCGTTGCCGCGGCCGTGATGTTCGTGATGGTGCTGAACTTCCACTTCGCGAGCGACCTGATCTTCAAGTACGCGTACCTGACGAATCCGTATGGCCTGCCGGTGCTCGGCGGGCTGTGCGCACTCGCCCTGCATCAGGGCCGGCTGCCGTTCAGCGTGCAGCGGGAGCGGCGGTAGCCGGCGTGCTGAACGCGCCCATCAGGGTGGGCACGAGGGCGTGGAGCGCGCCGATGGCCGGCCGTTCGGGCGTCATCCCGCGGCGGAACCCGTGCGCGAGCAGATGGTCCACGATCGCGGGCTGCCGTGCAATCACGTGGATGGGGACCTCCCAGGGCGCATCGGGCCCGCTCACGGCGGCGGGCGGCTGGTGGTCGCCGATCAGGATCATCACGAGATCGTCGGCGGCGTGCTGTCGCAGGTAGCCCGCGAAGGTGACGAACTCGTAGGCGGTCGCCTGCAGATAGCTCGGCGCGAGGTTGGTGAGGTCGGGCCACGCGGCCAGACGGGCGGCCGCCTCGCCGGCGTCGAAGGGCTCGGCGGTGAGGATCCGTGGCCAGTCCGGCTGATAGGGCGGCACCGGGCCGAAGGGCGCGTGGGTCGTGCTCGTCGGGAAGAAGGCGAATACCGGTGCGCGGTCCGCGCGCAGCCGCTCGAGCGCGTCGAGCTTCGCGAGGGCGTACTGATCGGGGATGCTCCACCACCCGAACTGCGGCCCCTGGTAGTCCAGGGCCGCGCGACCGTAGATTGCATCGAAGCCGTAGAACGCCCCCTCGGGCCAGAGCTGCCGCATGCCGGGCATCAGCGCCACGCTGCGGTAGCCGCGACGCCGGAACGCCCGGGGCAAGGTGTCGCGGTCTGACGCCATCAGGGCGGTGTAGGCGTACTGATCGCGGACATTGACCCCGGTCAGGAAGCTCAGATGCGAGAGCCACGAGGAGGCGCCGAACGTCGGTGGGGCGACGAACGCGGACAGGACGTGGCGGCCCGTCTCCTCTGCGGCGACCGCGAGATCGCCGCGGCTCGCGGCGAGCGACCCGGCGAACCGCGGGTCGTCGTAGGTGATGGCGCCATACGACTCCACGAATACGACGAGCACGTCCGCGCCGCCGAGGCCATCGAGGGGGAGGTCGAGCGCCTCCGGGGTCGCGCCGAGCACGGGCCCTGGCCCGGCGAGGGCGAGGACATTGCGCACCTGGCGGGCATAGGCGGGCGTGACCGGCTCGGCGAATCGCAGCGTGGCCTCCGGCCGTGTGGGCGCCGCCTGGACGGCAAACGCCGTCACCACAATGGCGGCCAGCGTGGCGAGCACCGGGCGCACCTCGCGCGCGGAGGCCGCCGAGGCCATCCACATGAGGGCCGTGCGCGCGACGAGCCAGGCGCCGGCCAGCAGCAGCAGCGTCGCGAGGCCTCCGGCGGCGAGCAGCCAGGGCGGGACGGCGCGCGCCAGCATCGCCGTCACGTTGCCGAGGTGCTCGCCGTCCCAGTAGATGTTGAACTCGCGGCCGTAGAGTCCCGGGCCCGTCACCGCGAGGTAGCGGCCGAACGCCAGCACGAGCCACAGCGCGGGCAGCACGCGGCGCGCGAGGCGCCGCGCGGCGTGTGGCGCGAGGGTGATGGCGAGCACGACCAGCGCCAGTTCCAGCGAGATCGCCCAGGACCAGCGCACCTTCGGCGTGGGCCAGACATTGGTGAAGGTGAGCGACGCGTTCAGGAGGAGGAGGGCCGCGAGAGCCTGCGGCCAGAGGCGCCACCCGGCGCGGCCGGGCGGAGGGGCGGGCGCGGGGGACGCCGTCATCCCGGCTACACCGAGGACAGCAGGTGGCCCAGCTTGTCCTTCTTCGTCGTGAGATAGCGCCGCGTGCCGTCGGTGGCCAGGATCTCGATCGGCAGGCGCTCGCTCACTGACAGGCCCTCGCCGGTGACGCCGCTCAGCTTCTTCGGGTTGTTGCTGAGCAGGCGGATCGACGACACGCCGAGCGCCAGCAGCATCTGCACCGCGACGCGGTAGTCGCGCAGGTCGGCGGGGAAGCCGAGGCGCTCGTTGGCCTCGACGGTGTCGCAGCCGCCATCCTGCAGCGCATACGCGCGGATCTTGTTCGCGAGCCCGATGCCGCGGCCCTCCTGGTGCAGGTACAGCAGAATGCCGCGCCCGTCCTCGCTGATGCGGCGGAGCGCCGCGTCGAGCTGGGCGCCGCAGTCACAGCGCGCCGAGTGGAAGATATCGCCGGTCAGGCAGGACGAGTGGACACGCGTGATGACGTTCTCGCCGTCACCGAGGGCGCCATGGACGAGCGCCACGTGCGTCTCGGCGCCAAAGGCGTGCTCGAAGACGTGGATCTCGAACTCGCCGTACTCCGTCGGCAGCTTGGCCGTGGCGACCGCCCGCACGGACGTCCGGCGGCTGAGTGCGGTGAGCAGCGCCACCGTCTGCGTGCGAAACCATCGAATCATCAAGGGTACCGATTCCGACCGGGTCACCCCCCATCCTATATCAATGTCCCCGCGCAGTCCCCTCGCGGCGGGGATCGGCGCCGCCAGCCCAGCGGCCACGGCCCGGCGCCCGGGCAAACGCGCCGGGGCCCCCCGGCGCCTGTGTGCCATTCAGCACAATCCCCTGCAGCCCGCTGTTGATGTCGTCCACGGTCACGGTGTGCCCGCGGGCCTCGAGTTCCGCCTGCAGGGCGGCCAGGCGCGTCCCGCGCTCGAGCGTCGTGGTGGCCGACGTCTGGGCCCCGAAGTTCGGCAGGTCGATGGCCTGCTGGATGTCGAGCTGCCAGTCGATCAGGCCGACGAGCGTCTTCGTCACGTACTGGATGATGGCGCTCCCTCCGGGCGACCCGACGATCGCCTCCACCTCGCCGCGCGCGTTGAAGACGACGGTGGGCGCCATGGAGCTGCGCGGGCGCTTGCGGGGTTCGACGCGGTTGGCGACGGGCCGGCCCGCGGCATCGGTGGGCACGAGCGAGAAGTCGGTGAGTTCGTTGTTCAGCAGGAACCCCCGCACCAGCTGCAGGCTGCCGAAGCCGTTCTCGATCGTCGTGGTCATGTTCACCATGCGGCCCTCGCGGTCGACGATCGAGATGTGACTGGTGGAGGGCAGGCCGAGTGACTGGTCGCGCCCGCCGGCCACCGCGCCCGGCGGTGTCCCCGCCTCGGGGGCGCCGAGGCTGCGGTCCATCCGGATGAGCGCGGCGCGCGACTTCAGGTAGCCGCCGTCGAGAAGTCCCGCCACCGGGACGTCCACGAACGCGTCGTCACCCACGTAGACGGCGCGGTCGGCGTACGCGAGGCGGTACGCCTCGGAGATGAGGTGCACGGCGTCGGCGGAGTCCGGCGCCAGCGCCGCCACATCGAACGGCTCGAGCATCCCGAGGGTCTGCAGCACGGCGATGGTGCCGGAACTGGGTGGCGGCATGCCGCAGAGCCGGAACGTGCGGTAGGTCCCGCAGAGCGGCTCGCGCACGACGGGCGTGTACGCGGCGAGGTCGGCCATCGAGAGCCGGCCGGGGTTGCGTGGATGCGTGCGCACGGCGTCGACGATCGCCTGGGCGATCGCGCCGGTGTAGAACGCGGCCGATCCGCCATCGGCGATGGCCTGGAACGTGGCCGCGAGCTCGGGGTTGCGCAGCAGGGTGCCCTCGTCGAGCGCCTCGCACGTGTCCGGCTTGAGGAAGTAGGCGCGGGCGGCCGGCTGCGCGCACAGGCGCCCGGCCGTGCCGGCGATCATCGTGTGGAGGCGCGCGGAGACGGGAAAGCCTTCCTCCGCGAGCGCGATCGCCGGCGCGAAGAGCGCGGCCCACGGCAGCACGCCGTGCTCGCGGTGGACGTGTTCGAGCAGCCGGATGACGCCGGGCGTCCCGACGGAGAGGCCCCCATCGACGGCCTGCGTGAACGGCAGCGGACGGCCATCCGGGCCGAGGAACATGTCAGGGGTGGCGGCGGCCGGCGCCGTCTCGCGGCCGTCGTAGGCGATGAGCCGGCTGGCGGCCGGGTCGAAGTGCAGCAGGAACGCGCCGCCACCGATGCCCGAGGACTGCGGCTCGACGAGCGTCAGCATCATCTGCACGGCGATCGCCGCATCCACGGCGCTGCCGCCTTGCGCAAGGATCGCGACGCCGGCATCCACGGCAAGCGGATTGGCGGCGGCCACCATGTCGCGCTCGGCGTACTGCGTCGTCTTGTCGGTCCAGCCGGACGGCAGCTCCGGCGGGGCCTCCAGGGGAGCCTCCACGGGATCGACTGGCGCACCGCAGCCGGCCAGCAGGACCGTCACGAAGGCGAGGGCCCACAGGGGGGGCAGCCGAAGGGAGGCGGGCACACGGACACGCGGACGCTGGGCAATCACGGGGGGGCTCCTCCCTCGATGTGGACCGAACGGAGAGTGTAGCCTCGAACCCCTCCTGTCGTGATACACGTCCCGATTGGATCGCGATCCGATTCGATGGAGCCGCCCTCCGCCAATTGGTGACGAATGGCAGCGGGGCGTGACGAGTCACAAGGGGGTGGTCTGGCCGAGTGGCACCGGGATTGCCACATCGCCTGCGAGGCGCGGCCACGACCGGCCGCGCCTGGAGGGGAGAACTTCGTGATGAGTGCTGCCTGTCGACTGTTCCTGCTGGTGCTGACGTGCGGGGCCGCCCTGCCGGCCGCCGCCGCCGCGCAGTCCCTCAGCTTTCCGGCACTGGCCGGCGATGCCAGGGCCGGTGAGGGCGTGACCGCGCCATGCGCGGCCCCCGGTCTCGTCGGACGGGCGCAGTGTGGCGTGTTTCGCGTCCTCGAGGATCGCGACGCGGAGGCGATGGGCAGCCGTACCATCGACATCGCGTTCATCGTGCTCGAGGCGCTCGAGCCGTCCGGACGCGTCGACGATCCGTTGATACATCTGCCCGGAGGCCCGGGCGAGGCCTTCACGCCGGCGGCCGTCCCGCTGTCGGCGGCGTTCCCGGATCTGCGGCGCCATCGCGATGTGCTGCTGGTGGACGTGCGCGGGGTGGGGCGCTCCGGGGCGCTCTCCTGTGACGTGCCGTACCCCGGCGGACTGCCATCACGCTTCGGCGCGGTCTTTCCTGTTGAGCATGTCTCGGCCTGTCGCGACGCTCTCGCGCAGCGGGCGAGGCTCGACCGCTACACGACCGTGTCCACGGTGGACGACCTCGAGGAACTGCGGCGGTGGCTCGGGTACTCCGCGTACAACCTGATCGGCGGGTCGTATGGCACCCGCGTCGCGCAGATCTACATGCGGCGCTATCCCGACGCCGTCCGCACCGCCGTGATGAACGGCGTCGCCCCCGTGGCCGGGCGGGCCTACGTGACCCATGCGCGCCTCCTGCAGCGTGCGCTCGATCGGTTACTCGAGGAGTGCCGCGCCAGCGCCGGCTGCGGAGCGGCCTACCCCGGCCTCGACGCGTCCCTCGCGCGGCTGATTGCGCGGTTCGCCGACGGCCCGCAACAGGTGGTCGTGAACGGCGTGCCCGTGCGCTTCGGCATCGGGGATCTCGGCTACGCGCTGCGCGGACTGCTTTACGGGAGGGGCGCGGAGCTGCCGGGGATGATCGCGGCCGCGGCCTCGGGGCCGCTCGAGCCACTGGCCGAGTACTACCTCGAACGCACGAACTGGGTGGGCGGCGCCAATGGCTACGCCGGGTATCACTTCTCGGTGCTCTGCGCCGAGGACATCGCGGCGACGACCGACGAGGAGGTGGCGCGGGAGGGCGCGGGCACGTTCATGGGCGGCCACCTGATCGACGGCTACCGTGCCGCCTGCCGCGCCTGGCCACACGCGTCCCTGCCGGCGTCGCACTTCACGCCCGTCGTGAGCGATGTCCCGACGCTGCTGCTGTCGGGCAGCCGCGATCCCGTCACGCCGCCGGAAGGCGCGGACGCGGTCGCGGCGCACCTGACGCATCACGTCCACGTCGTCGTGCCGAACGGCGGCCACGGCGTCGGCGGCCCATGCATCGGGCGGATGATTACGCGGCTCGTGGCCACGGGCGGGCTCGACGGGATCGACACGTCGTGCGTGGGCGCGGCGCCGCCCACGCCGTTCCGGTTGCCGCAGTGACGCGCCCTCGCTCCGCTAGCGGCGCGGGCGGCCGTCCCAGGCCGATCGCGTGGCGGCGGCCTTGAGCGTGGCCCGATTGGCGTCGGTGGGCGCGGGCTCCGAGTCGCCGAAGATCGCGCGCACCCAGTGCCCGTCCGTCGGGTTCGGCAGCACGATGTAGCGGGCCCCGTAGAGATCGCGGTCGGCGTCCGCGCGTGCCAGCCGCGCGTCCACGTCCGTGAGGTAGTAGTCGCGCGAGAAGTCGTTCAGGTTGTCGCCGAGCAGCAGCACGACGTCGAACCGCGCCGCGACCGCCTCACGCGCCGCGGTCTTGTCGGACGTCTCGCGCAGGACCGTCAGGTGCGCTTCGTCCGCAAACGGGAATTCGAGCAGGCGCAGGTGCGCGAGGGCGTAGGCGGCGGTCTCCTCGCCTTGATCGCGGTTCGTGACGTAGAAGACCTCCACGCCCTGGCTCGCGGCGTAGTGCAGGAATGCGCTGGCCC
This sequence comes from Vicinamibacterales bacterium, assembly GCA_030680175.1. Lineage (GTDB taxonomy): Bacteria > Acidobacteriota > Vicinamibacteria > Vicinamibacterales > UBA2999 > JAUXWO01. The sequence continues at coordinate 23,064 of JAUXWO010000050.1, read as the reverse complement.
CGGGCGCGGCCGTCACCAGGTTCTGCGGCACCCACGCATCCCAGATCGCATCGTCAAAAAAATCCAGCCCCTGGTCCACCAGATGGCCCCAGTAGCTCGGGGCATGGAGGACGGTGTCGTCCACGTCGGTGATGATGGCCAGCGGGCGGTCGCCCGGCTGGCGGCGGGCGACTGCGAGGTCGAGCCGCATCGTGGCGACGTTGAAGGCCTGGTAGCAGAGCGCGCGATACTCCGCGGCGGTCTGCTTCCACGCCACGGCCCACAGAAGGGGATTGTGCAGTCGGTCGCCAGCGGCGGGCCGCTGGCGCGTCACGCACGCGGGCAGGGCGGCGCCCGTGGCGGCCGCGAGCATGCACGCGAGCGCGCGGCGTCGTTGCACCGAAACGTCAGCACCCTCGACAGACATCGGTCCTCCTCATCCGTATGCGAACCCGTCGCGTTTCCGGGGTCCGGCGTGGCGCCATCCTATCGTGAGGGGAGGCGGGGTGCCCAGAGGGAGACGGGCGGCCAGGCTGCCGGTCCGGAACCGTCCGACCTCTCAGCACGTATCGCTGTGTACAGACCGACCCCCGGGGGGGCCATGCAGCAGCCTGCCACCAACGTCTCCTTGCGCGGCGTGACACTTGGCCGGCACGCATTCCTCGGGAGGCCGGTCCTCTCCGCGCTCCTTGTCCTGGGCACCCTGAGCATTGGCGCCGACACTGCGTCGGTGCGGCCGGCCGCGCATTCCTTCCAGATGCCGTCGCCGACAGCCATCACCGCTGTCACCGTCGTCGACGGTACCAGCCGGATGGACGGCCGGCCGATGACTGTCATCATCAGGGACGGCGCGTTTGCGGCCGTCGAACCGGCAGCCGGCCTGCCTCCACCAGCTGATGCGCTCCTCGTCGACGGTCGTGGCAGGTACCTGGTGCCTGGGTTGTGGGACATGCACGTGCACCTGGCCAAGTCGGGCGTCGACTCCCTGGCGTTGTTTGTCGCCAACGGCGTCACCAGCGTCCGCGACATGGGTGGCGACTTCGAGCTCGTGCGGGGCTGGCGCGCCGACGTGGCCGCGGGACGCCTCGTGGGGCCTCGGATTCGCACGGCCGGTCCGATGCTGGAGAGCGCCGATCGCGTGCGTCGGATGAAGGCGCGCGGCACGGTGGAGCCGGTGGATCGCTTTCGCGTCCCGGTGTCGGATCCCGGGGAGGCTGCCCGCGCCGTCGAGGCACTGGCCCACCTGGGTGTGGACTTCGTGAAGGTGCGCACAGTCGCGTCTCAGGAGACTTACGAAGCGATCGCGCGCGCTGCGGCCGGCGCGGGGCTCGCGCTGGCGGGACACGGTGACGTGGCGCCGCCGGACGTCATGCTGCGGGCCGGCCAGCAAAGCATCGAGCATGCCATCCATCCCTCCCTCGACAGGCTCGGCACCGCCGAGCGCGCGAGGTTCATCGCGCGGTTGGCCTCAGGCGGCGTGGCGATCGTCCCGACGATGATCAACTACTACGAGTGGATGCTGGTGCCTCCCGGCGATGCCAGGCGCGCCGTGGAGGACGCCGGGGGACGCCTCGACCCGAGGCGCCGGTACATCTCCGGGTACCTCCTCGACGATTGGCGGGAACAGATCGACGAACGGGGTGGTGTCCGGGACGCCCTGCTGCGCCGGGTGCTGCTGCCGCGTGCGTACGGCGGTGTCCTGAAGGATCTGAGGGACATGCACCGTGCGGGCGTGCGCTTCCTGCCCGGTACGGATGTGGCGGTGGCGCTCATGTATCCGGGTTTCAGCCTCCGCGATGAACTGCGGTACTTCGTGGACGATATCGGGATGAGCCCGATGGAGGCTCTGGCGAGCGCGACGATGGTGTCGGCGGAATTCTCGGGCGCCGCCGCGTCGCTGGGCACGATCGAGGTGGGAAAGCTCGCGGACGCCGTTCTGCTGTCGGCGGACCCGCGTGCCGACATCCGGAATCTGCAGCATATCGAGGGCGTGGTCCTGGGCGGCCGGTGGTTCGATCGCGCGGCCCTGGATGCGCTGCTGCAGAGCGCAGTGCGGTGAGACGGCGGCGGTGCGCACGGCGAGGCCGGCGTCGCTTTACAATCATCGGGAGCCAAGAGCCGAGAGCCAGTGGATCCCTTCACGCACGCCCTTACGGGCGCCGCCGCTGCGCGCCTCATCGCCGCGCGTCCGCTCGGCCGCGCGGCGCTGCTGCCTGGCGCCGTGGGCGCGCTGCTGCCCGACGCGGATGCCCTCATCCGCAGCAGTGCGGATCCGCTTCTCTATGCCGAGTTCCACCGCCACTTCACGCACGCGCTGGCCTTCATCCCCATCGGCGGCGCCATCGCCGCGCTTCCATGGCTGCTGCAGCGAAGACACCGCCCGCAGTGGCGCCTCTGGCTTCTCGCGACGACGGCCGGCTACGCGACGCACGGCGTGCTCGATGCGTGCACCACATGGGGCACGCGGTTGTACTGGCCCTTCACCGAGGCGCGCGTCGCCTGGAACGTGATCTCGATCGTTGATCCGCTGTTCACGCTGATCCTGCTGGCCGGCGTCGTGCTGACAGTGCGGCGTGACCGCGCGGGGGCCGCGGCGGTGGCGCTCGCGCTCTGCGCCGGCTACCTCGGCATCGGTGCGATCCAGCACGCGCGCGCGAGCGAGGTCCAGGCCCGGCTCGCGGCGGCACGGGGACACGCGCCGGCGCGCGCGGCGGTGCTGCCTGGCTTCACCACGAATCTCGTGTGGCGCTCGCTCTACGAGGCCGGCGGCCAGGTCCACGTCGACCGCCTGCGCGTCCCATGGTGGGGCGAGCCGACGTGGAGCCCCGGCTACGCGCACGCGGTCACGCCGCCGAAGACGCTGGTCGCCGCCGCCGGTGGGGATGCGCGCATCGCGCGTGACCTCGAGCGATTCGCGCACTTCACCGGCGGATGGGTCGCGGCCGGGCTGACGGGCGAGACGACCTTCGGCGACGCGCGCTACTCGGGAAGCGCGATGACGTACGAACCCGTCTGGGGCGTGCGCCTCACCGGGGGGCAGCCGCCGGTCGCGTGGGTCGACCGCTCACGCGACCGCCGCGTCGATGCCCGCGCCCTTCTGGCGGAAGTCTTCGGGCGTGCGCCGGAGCATCGCCCTGTGCCGCGGGCCGCGGCGCCGTGACGGCTACTGCCTGACCAGCACGACGCGGCGATTCTGCGCGCGGCCGTCCTCGGTGGCGTTGTCGGCGACGGGCTGCGCGTCCCCGAGGCCCGCCGTATCCAGGCGCCCGGCATCGATGCCGGCGGACACGAGATAGGCCTTCACCGCGCGGGCGCGGTCGGCGGACAGCGTCAGGTTCGCGGCGGGGTTCCCGACGTTGTCGGTGTGCCCCTGCACGAGCAGTCGCAGCGCCGTGTCACGGCGCAGCAGTTCGACGACGGCGTCGAGCGCCTGCGTGGAGCCGGCGGTCAGCGTCGCCTTGCCGGTATCGAACAGGATGTTGCGCAGCGTGATCGTGCCGTCGCGCGCGAGCGCCTCGGCCAGTTCCGCGGCCGACAGCGTCACGTCCTGACGCATGCCGGCTTCCTGCACGACCGTCAGGGTGTAGGCCTCGCCGCTGTTCGAGACCGACACTTCGAGCCAGACGGTGCCGGTGCGGTTCGGGCCGGGCATGGAGGCGACGAGCGTGCCGCCCCCCGCCTCCAGGGACTCGTGAAGGCGCGTGCCGCCGCGCGCGGCCATCAGGTTCCAGTAGTTGCGCCCGATCTGGAGCGGTCCGGGCGCCTTCAGGCCGTCCTTGATCCAGAAATCCAGACGCCAGTACCGTCCTTCCACGCGGCGTTCGTCGTCGTCGAGATAGAAGGTGTGCGCGCTGAACTCCTGGTCCTCGCACGACGACAGGTAGAAGCCGGGCATCCGCGAGAAGAGCGGGTGATCGGCGCAGCCCTCCTCGTCAGGTTGTGCGTAGGCAGGCGTGGCCGCGGCCACGCCCAGCACCGTTGCCAGCACGAAAAGCAGGAATCGCAGGCGAAGCAAAGCGGAACGGCTCTCCATTCCGCCGATTGTGCCACAAGGCAGGTACGCCCACGACCCACCACCCACGACCCACGACCCACGACTCACCACCCACCACCCACCACCCACCACCCACCACCCACTACCCACTACCCACTACCCACTACCCACTACCCTCTGAGATCCCCCTATAATCCCCTCACCATCCCCGGAGGTCCCATGAAGCTCGATCGCCGCGCGTTTCTCGCAAGCACGGGGGCGCTGGCCCTGTCGGCCCGCCCGCTTCTGGCCGGTGTCGCGCAGTCCGCGCCCGGGGCGGTCTTCCCGGCGTCGGTGCGCGCCGATTTCCCGCTGGCGAGCGCCGAGACGTACATGAACAGCGCGGCGCTCCACCCGGTGGGGACGTTCGCCGCACGCGCGGTCGAGCAGGGGCTGGCCTACCGGCTGCGCGGCCCGGGCGAGGGCCGTGCGGACTTCAACGTGGCCCGTCAGACGGAGTTGAAGGCGAAGTACGGGGCGCTCATCGGCGCCACCGCCAACGAGATCGCCTTCGTCTCGAGCACCTCCGACGGCGAGAACATCGTCATCCTCGGCCTCGACCTGCCGGCGAAGGGCGGCAACGTCGTCATCGACGAGCTGCACTTCACCTCGTCGTTCTACCTCTTCAAGGAACTCGAGAAGCAGGGCGTCGAACTCCGCATCGTCAAGCACCGCGACTGGAAGATCGACGTCAACGACATGGACCGCGCGATCGACCGTGAGACGCGCCTCGTGTCGCTGGCGCTCGTGTCGAACGTCAACGGCTACCTGCACGACTGCCGGGCCATCAGCCGGATCGCGCACGACCGCGGCGCGCTCGTGTTCGCCGACATCATCCAGGCGGTCGGCGCCGTGCCGGTCGACGTGCGCGAGATGGGCATCGACTTCGCCTCGGCCGGCACCTACAAGTGGCTGATGGGGGAGCGCGGCTTCGGGTTCCTCTACGTGCGCGAGGACCTGCAGGGCACGGTGCTGCCGACGACCCGGTATGGGCACCGCCAGATCACGAACTTCAACCGGGCCGAGATGACGTGGGAAGCGTTGCCGGGCGCGGCGATGTACGAGGCCGGCGGGATCGCCGTGCTGCTGGCGTCGATGGTGTCGTCGGGCATCGACTACGTGCAGGCGCTTGGCGTCGAGCGGATCCGGACGCACGCACAGCGCCTGACCGATCGCCTGCAGCGCGAGCTGCCGCCGCTCGGCTACACGCCGCTCACGCCCGCCGGCACGGCGACGCCGATCGTGGCGTTTGGCCTGAGGGACGCCGCGGCCACGGCGAAGGCGCTGCAGGCGGGCAGGGTCACCGCGACCGTGGTCGGCAACGAGAGCCGGTTGCGTTTGTCGGTATCCGTGTTCAACACTGACGAGGATATCGACCGCGTCGTCGACGTGCTGAGCGCCGGGCGTCCATCGACGGCCGGCTAGGGGAGCGTTGTTGATGATGCGCTGGGAGTGCCTCGTCGGTCGAGCCACTTCGCCAGGTGACATTCGGGATGGAGGACAGCGCATGCGTGGAGTGACGAGGCGGGTGTGGGCAACGGCGGCGGCGGGGCTGCTGGCGGTGGCGGTGCCGGCGACGGCCGCGGCCGACATCCTGATTCATGCGGGCCGGCTGATTGACGGGCGCGCGGACACGGTGCGGACCGCGGTGACCGTCGTGGTGGACGGCACCCGCATCGCGCGGGTCGTGGACGGCTACGCCGCGCCCGCCGCGGGCGACACCGTCATCGACCTGCGCAATGCGACGCTGATGCCGGGGCTCATGGACATGCACGTCCACATCACGAGCCAGTCGTCGCCGGCGAGCTACGCGGAAGGGTTCTTCATGAATCCGGCCGACACGGCGCTGCGCGCCACGACCTACATGGAGCGCACGCTGATGGCGGGGTTCACCACGGTCCGCGACCTGGGGGCCGGCCAGAAGCTGAATCTCGCGCTGCGCGATGCCGTCACCAAGGGCTGGATCACGGGGCCGCGCATCATCGGCGCCGGGGGCGTGACGACGACGGGCGGGCACGGGGATGGGACCAACGGCCTCGCCAGCGAGCTGCAGGAGGCGCTGCGGCCCATCCTGCCCGGGATCGCGGATGGCCCCGATGCGATGCGGGCGGCGGTCCGCCAGCGCTACAAGGACGGCGCCGACCTCATCAAGATTGCGTCGACCGGCGGCGTGCTAAGCCTCGCGAAGAGCGGCGACGCGCCGCTCTTCACGGAGGCGGAGCTGGCCGCGGTCGTCGAGACGGCGCGCGACTACGGCATGAAGGTGGCCGCGCACGCGCACGGCGCCGAGGGCATGATGCGCGCGGTCCGCGCCGGGGTCCACTCGATCGACCACGGCACCTACATGACGCCGGAGATCATGGAGGAGATGAAGACGCGCGGCACCTACTACGTGCCGACGATCAGCGCCGGGAAGTTCGTCGCCGAGATGGCGCAGATCGACGGGTACTTCCCCGAGATCGTGCGGCCGAAGGCGGCGGCGATCGGGCCCCAGATCCAGGACACGTTCGCCCGCGCCTGGAAGGCGGGCGTGAAGATCGCGTTCGGCACCGACCAGGGCGTGGCGCCGCACGGCGCCAACGCGCTGGAGTTCGCCTACATGGTCGAAGCGGGGATGCCGGCGATGAAGGCGATTCAGTCGGCGACGCTCGAGGCCGCGCGGCTGATCGACATGGAGGACGAGCTCGGCACGGTCGAGGCCGGCAAGATCGCCGACCTCGTGGCCGTCCCCGGCGACCCGCTCACCGACATCCGCGCGATGATGAAGGTCAGCTTCGTCATGCAGGGCGGCGTGGTCCGCAAGCAGTAGCCGGGGGCGGGGGGGGAGGGGTCGGGGCGACGACCACCCCGACCCCGAATCTCAGAAGCGAGAGCCGCGCAGCCAGGTATCGGACCGTGCCCACGCCTTTTCGAGATCGGCGTCGACCTCGGCCGTCGGCTTGCCCTGCGCGGCCAGCGCGCGCTGCAGCCCGTAGAGCGACCAGCCGTTGTGCGGATGCGCCGTGAGGCTGTCGCGGTAGACGCGCTCGGCGTCCGCGAAGCGTTCGGCCTCCAGCAGCGCCGCGCCCAGCCAGTGGCGTGCGGCGAAGGGCAGCGGCTCGGGCTCGTCGTACTCCAACTCATCGAAGAGCGACACCGCCCGTTCGAACACGGCGATCGCGCCGGGCAGGTCGCCCTCCTGGCGCAGGATCTCGCCCTCGAGGATGCCCCCGACGATGCCGAGGAGGACGCGCGCCGGATGGGCGCGGAAGTTCTGCGTGGACGTCTCGGCGGCCTTCGTCACGCGCGCGAGGTAGGCGCGGGCAAACGTGACGTCGCCCTCACGCAGCTTCGCGTACCCCTGCGCGAAGTCCCACATGCCGGCCGGGATGTCGCGCTCGGGCCGTGCCGTCACGGCCGGGACCTCGTCGAAGCGGCCGAAGCGCACGAGCGTCAGCACGTGGTACATCGTGTCGTCGGTGAGCTTCGCGTAGTCCTTGCCCGCCTGGATGGCCACGGCGCCCTGGCCGTCCATCGAGGCGGCGAAGAGCAGCATGTGCAGGTTGTGCGACGGGTAGATGGCGAAGCCTTCCCCGATCTCCGCCTTCAGGTCCGAGTGCCAGGCCTTGGTGTTGCCGCGCACCGAGTCGGCCCACCGCCCCATCACGTTGAACGTGTGCGACGGCATGTGGTTGATGTGGCTCGCGCCGGGAATGGAGTCCTCGAGGAGCTCGGCGCACGCGGCGGCCTTCTCGGGGCGCACCGTCGACTCGGTCGCGTGCACGTAGAGATGGCACGCGCCGGGGTGGCGGATGTCCATGGCGAGGACGCGTTCGAGTTCGCCGTGCAGCCGCTTGATGCTGTCTGCGTTGATGTCGCGGCGGCCGCGGCGCGGCTCGAGCAGGAAGAGCGCATCGGCGTAGAGCGTGCCGGCGTCGAGGTCGTCGGGGTAGCGCTCGGCGACCGTCCGCATCGCCTCGGCGTAGGCGCGGTCCTGCTCCACGCGCGTGTCGGCGTTGAAGTCCTTGACGTAGCGGACGGCGAGCGCATCGATGAACGCCTGTTCGTTCGGCGTCGCCTTCGCCCGCAGCGCGAGGGCCTTCTGCGTGGCGGCGTAGGCGAAGGGCGACTGGTCGGCGGTCATGGGCCCGTTCAGGTACGACCCCCAGGCCCAGCCTTCGCCCCAGTAGCAGATGGCGCAGTCCGGGTCGCGCTTCCACGCCTCGCGGAACGACCGGATGGCGTCGAGGCGCGCGAAGGCGTACATCATCTGCATGCCCTGATCGAAGAAGGCCTGCGCCTCGGCATTGGTCGACGAGATGGGCCGCGTGAACGGACCGAGGGCCTTCGGGTGGAGTGCGATCGGTGTGGCCACGTAGTCGGGCAGTTCGCCCGCCGGGCTCGCGGGCGCCGGGGCGCCGCCGTGTGCGTCATGCTGCGCCGCCGCCGTCACCGGCAGCGCCAGCAGCAACCCCACGACCACCGTCATCATCAGACGCGAACCCATGGTGTCTCCCTCTCCTTTTGCGCCGAAAGCTGATAGCCGGAAGCCGAAAGCCGAGAGCCGAGGGCCTCTTCCCGCCGGCCATCATACTCCGCCCCGTGCACCTGTGGCGGGTGCCGGAGCGGTGAGGGAGGACGGGTTCCGCCTGAAACGGCTAGCGTGTCGCGCCGCCGGCCTGGACGTCGCGTGTCTTGACGAATGAGACCAGGAACAACGTGCCGAGCACAAGGTCAAGGCAACCGAACAGCAGCACGTCGCTCCCCACGCGACCCGTCGCGAAGAGCAGCAGCACGGGCAGTCCAAACGCCAGCTTCTCGAGAATCGAGGGGAGCATCATGAGGCGATAGCGTCGCACGTCCCGTGCAATGACGAGGAACACGACCTGCCATGCCAGGGCGACGCCGACGAAGCCGTAGAAGTGCTCCGGCCTCGTGATCGGGGCGGCCAGGGGAGGACCGACGCCCAGTTCGATGAGGTACTGCGGCAGCAGGACCAGAATGCCGTACACACCGGACCAGAAGAACACGCGGCGGGCGAACGTGGTGGGGTTACTCATGCGATGTCCGAGTTCGTGGGGGTCGATTCGTGTGGATGCCCAGCTATCCGCGAGAGCGTGCATCGAGTCCGGGCACAGCAGGCCGGCCCACGTCGTCGCGAACGTTGAGATGTCCGCGGGTGAGCCAGACGACGACAACGGCGAGCAGGGTGAACACAATCCTGAATGAGTCCGACAGAGTATCCTGCGGAATCAGGCTTCCGGCAACGTTGGTGCCGGCGTGGGCGAGGACAGCGATCAGGAGGCTCCCGCGAGATCCGCTGCATAGCCACACGTAGAGAACGCTCAGCAACAGCAGGAAGGCATTGAACAGCCAGAACCGCGCTGACCCGAACCCAAGGGCGTGCTGATAGGTGCCCTCCAGGAAGAACAGCGGGAGATGCCACAGGGCCCACGGGATCCCGATGAGGATCGCCGCCGCAGCGGGGGGCATCCGGCTCCGCAGGAGATCCAGCGCGACGCCCCGCCACCCCGGCTCCTCGACCGCTCCCGCGGCGAGGCCGAACCCGGCATTGAAGGCGACGGCTCCAAGCGTGACCGTGGTCGCGGCGATCGGAGGATGACCGACGGCAGCCGCCGCCAGGTAGCCGGCGAGGGCGGGGACGACGGCCACGGCCGCCAGGGCGAGCCACCACACGCCAGAGATCCGTGTCGGATCCCACAGCCTTCGGACGAACTCCCGTCGATACGCCGGATCGGCACTGCGGAGCACGAAGACCGATCCGGCCGCGGGACCCAGGCCGCCCAGCACGAAGAGGAGCGACAATGGCACCTCGACCGACGCGCGCCCGGCGAACACGGCGGTCCACCAGATCGTCCACGTCCATCCGAAGGTCACCAGGAGATACGGCACGAGGGCGGGCATCGCTCGCGTTCTCGCGGTGTGGGGGCGCTTCTGTGAGGTCATGCGAAGCCATGCCAGCCTGGTGCCGAAGGGGTCTCACTCGGTGCCCGCGGACGTGATCCTCGTCAGAACACGTACGGCACCAGCGCCTTCGTCGAGCGGGTGTAGTCGTCGTACTCGGAATATCGCGCGCGAAGCAACCGTTCCTCGGCGACGACTCTGGTGATCACCACTGCGGTGACCGCGATCCCGATCGCGAGGGTCATCACCGCCAGATGACTGACCACTCCCGTCCACACCATGAGTAGCGCCGCTGAGTACATCGGGTGCCGAACAAGACGATATGGACCGTCTCTGATGATCGAACTGCTGCCAGGTGTCGCCGTCACGCGAAACGTGCCTCTCTGGAAAGAGCGCCGGGCCCAGACGCTGACCCCGACCGCCGCGACCTGAGCCGCAATGACGAGAGGTGACGTGGCAAACAGGTTCCCTGTTACGCCAAGCACGACGATCGCGGCGATTAAGAAGAGCAGTGGGAACACTGAAGCGATCATTGGCGTGATCCTCGTTGGTGTCTCTGCGGCCTGGCGCCTCCGGGTGAGCCGCGGCGTCCGCCTGCCGGGATTCTGCCACAGGAGCCGTCGGCTCCACCCGGTGGTGAGGCTGCGAGCTGCCTTTTTCGCGACGGTTTGTCGGATTCGACATGGCCTGGCAGTGCCGCGGCCTCCTGACACGCCCCTTGTCTGGCGCAAATGAGAGGTGAAGTCGCCTCCGCTCAGCCCCGAGGCGCGCATCGAAGCGGGGTTCCTGCTCCGCCGGCTGCAACAAGGAGCGACGCTTGCCCTGCCGCAGTCGCGACCGATCCCGGACATCGGCAAGCAGTGTCACGACCTTCGCATCAACGACCGCGACCAGTCGTGGCGGATCGTGCACCACGTGGCCGATGATGCCGCCGTGGTCCCGGATGTGTTCAGCCAGAAGACGCAGACGACACCGAAGTCCGTGATCCGGATTGACTGGCAGGTCACACGGGTGTCCGGCTCGCATCGGACGCTCAGTCGCGATGGCTGGCCAGACTTCGTTCTTTGCCTTTCACGATGACGAGGAGATTGGGCCTCGCATGCTCGCTCGCATCGCGAAGAAGACCGGTCTAATATCCGACGTTCTCTGCCCCCATCGGTCGTCCCGGCTGACACCCGGACACAGAAGCACAACCGCTCGCGACGCGGGCGCGCCGGGCGAGTGACTGTGCCGCGGCGTCCGTTCGTATTCGTCGTGTTCGTCGATTCGTGTCCGCCCAACGACCAGCGGTCAGCCGCGAGCCGCGCGGGTACGCCTTGGCGACTTGGCACCCTTCCGAGCGCGGCTCGTCGGCTGCACCGCTTTGTTCGACCGCGCGCCGGAGACGCGCGACGCGCGCCACTCTCGAGCCACCCGGTCGGCGAGGAACACTTTGAGCAACGACTGATAGGGCACATCCTGCTTGTTCGCGAGTGCCTTCAAGTCGGCCAGCAGGCCGGCCGGGAGCCGAAGGGAGATCGTCTCCGTCGATGGCTTCAGATTGGGAAAGCGCGCGGGCTTCGCCGCCGACCAGTCGACGTAGGCCGTGGTGTCGTGCGTTTCCCAGAACCGCCGCTCTTCCGCCTCAGTCTTGAACGCCGGGACGGCCTTCGGAGTTCGCTTGGACTTCGCCATAAACCTTCCGCTCCGGTTTGCTCATCGCGCGTGCCGAGATGACACGGACCTTGGTGCCGCGGACGGTGAAGACCACCGTCAAGAGACGCCCCGTATCTGTCTGCCCCAGGGCCACGTAGCGCGGTTCGCCCGCCCCGTGCTTGAGGGTGACAGCCACGACGAGCGGGGTGTTGAGCAGCGCCTGCTCGGCCTCGGCCTGCTGGACTTCGTGGCGCAGCCAGTTCTTGGCCGAGTTGCCGTCGTCCCACTCGAAGCCCTCGAGCCCGGCCACCAGATCGTCGAGCTCGCCCATGGTCGATGTATATGACGATACCATACCGCACCGATGGCATTCGTGCGGTCTAACCGGCGCGTGAGCCGCGGCGGCTGCCTGCCGGGATTCTGCCACGAACTGCCGGGCGCCCGCGGCTTCACGCGATTGTTAGCCGGCGTGGGTCGCGGTAGGCGGCGATTCTCGGGGGCCGCGGTGGTTCGCAGCCCACCAAATGGCCCAAAGCGTGACGCCAATTTGAACGAGAATCACGGTCACAAGTAGCTGTGACCGGCCCGCCAGCATTCCTTCAAGGCCCGGCACTGCTGGGAAGAACAGAGACAGGTTGGCCAGGTTAAAGCCTACGATGACGGCCAACAGCGCCCGGCCCCCACGGTACACCCACCAGCAGAGGACGCCAAAGCCGAGCTCGACGACGAAGGCGAGAGCTGGCAGCCTGCCATAGAGATACGTCCCGTACCCCTCACTCCCAGTGAATGGAGCCAGAGCAATGTCTCCGTTGTGAGTAGCCAGATCCAGTAGAAGATGCGACAGCACACCGATGCCGAACGCGGCCCCCAGCTGCGGTCTTCGGAACGCCGCGCCTGCGGCCCATGACAATCCTGCAACAGCGAGCATGGTGGTGACGGAGTGCGAGTACGGCATGAACTCGAGGTGGATGTCGCCGACGTAGCGCACCACAGGCTCCGTCGTGGTTCGTTCGAGGCCCAGGTAATTCAGTGTGACCCACAGCAACTCCATGACTTGAACGGAGAGCAGGATCGGAATGAACGCAACATCTGGGTACCGTCGACGGATGAAGAGAGCGGTCGCAGCATGATTGATGGCAAACACCATACCTCCTGTGCCGGCAACTTAAATCGGGGTCGCACCTTGGTCTCGTCCGGCTAACGACTGCGGTTCAGCCGCGGCGGCTCAGGATCGCACCGGCCGCCGGGATCTTCCCTCGCTTCTGTAGACACGAGTGTTCTACGCGGCTCGGCGCTCATAGTCAACGGGAGACTGATACCCCAGCGCGGAGTGCAGACGCCGGTGGTTGTAGAACGGCAGGTACCACCGGAGCGTGCGCCTCAGCTCGTCGATGCTGCGAAAGTCCCGTCCGTGGATGGCGTCCGCCTTACAGGAGTGAAAGAACGACTCGATGTGAGGGTTCTCTCCTGGGGCGCCCCCTCGCGTCATACTCTGGCGCACGCCGTGGGCCGCCAGGCCATGGCGCACGGCGGCGCCGAGGAACTCACTGTCGCGGTCGCTGTGAAAGACCAGCCCGAGGGCGGGGCGGCGCCGCCGCAGGGCCGCCCGGATCACCGCCCCCGTCAATCGCGCGTCGCGAATCGTCCCGAGGCGCCACGCCAGCACGCGCCGCGAGTACTGGTCGAGCACGGTTGCCATGTACCACCACCGCGTCCCGACGCGGAGATACGTCAGGTCCCCGATCCAGATCTGATTCGGGCCCGTGGCGCGCGTCCAGCGCACGTGATTCGGATGCTGGCCGAACCAGCGTGCGGTGCCCGCCTTGCGCCGATACAGACGCGCGACGCGTCCGCGGAGGCCGGCGTACCGCATCAGGCGCTCGACACGGCGCCGACTCACCCGGTGCCCGGCGTGGCGCAGCGCCTGATGGACACGCGGGCTGCCATACGTGCCTCGACTGGCCGCGAAGATCGCCGCGATTGCGGTCGAGAGGGCCCGGTCCTGCGCCTGGTGACGGCTCTCGGGGCGGCGACGCCACGCGTAGAACCCGGCCCGCGTGACCCCGTAGCACCGACACAGCCGCGTCACCCCGAACGTCGCCCGCTCTTGCTCGATGAAGGCGAAGACGTCGGCCTTCGTGCGGAACAGAACCGGATGGCTTTTTTTAGGAGGGCATGCTCCTCCTGCAGCAGCGCGTGCGCCCGCCTCAGGGCGTGGTAGCGGGTCACCTCGCGCGGCGTTGGCGTCTTCACTGCCGCCGACAGCTCGGCCCGGCCGCGCAAGGTCCCCTCGCGGGCCTCCTTGCGCCACTTCGACAGCATGAACGGATGGATCTCCAGGGCCTCCGCCACGTCCTGGACCTGCACGCCGGCGAGCTGCGTCAGCTTCACCGCCTTGAGCTTGAACTCGAGGCTATAGCGGCGCACCTTCTTCGGGCCTGCTCGTGCCATCGGACACCTCCGATCGTTAGAGGGAAGTGTCTACTTTATCGAGGGAAGATCAGCCGTCGGCTGCAACCGCTGGTTAGGCAGCCGAGTGCTGGGCCGCGTATTCGAGATGGACCACTCCTACCTGCGACACTCGATGCGCGGCGAGGTGCAACCGGTGTCGATGCAGGGTCTCGCGCAGAAGCGGAATCCCGCCGCCGAGAAGAACCGGTTGGACGGCGAGTTCTACGCCGTCTACGAGGCCGCACGCCAGGAGGCGTCCGAACACCTCGCCGCCCCCGAAGAGCCAGACGTCCTTCTGCGAGTTGGCGCGCAGCCTTCTCACGGCAGCGTCCACTCCCTCGCTAACGATTGTCACCTCCGGATGGTCGACTTGCCGCAACGTGGTCGACAGGACGACGGTGCGCATGCCAAGCATGGTCGTTCGCTTCCTGCGAACCATCGTCTCGAACGTCCGTCGACCAACGAGTAGCGTATCGAACTGTGCGATCAGTGTGGGGAAGTCCCTTTCCGGGTCGGGCACGATCCAATCGGCCTCGCCGTTCGGGCCCGCGATGTAGCCATCGAGACTCACCGCAGCGCTGAATCGGATTCGTTTCATCACTCGGCGCTCCGCCAACCTGTCTGCCTAGCGCTCAGCATCAGCGGCGGCGCGCAGCGCCGTCCGCTGCATGCTGTTGTTCGGCGGTCTCTTTGCTGACCGCCATGGGCGCCCGGCCCAAGATCCCAACCCCTCGCCTCAGAGTGTACTGCCCGGGCGTACGCGCGTTTCAGCGGCCAGCGCCTGCCGGTTCGCTGCATAACCGGCTTACCGCCTGGCGGCGCTCTTCCACTGCCCGGCGGTCCTTTTCTTCGGGCAGCCCCTCGCTTGCCCCTCGGGCGATCATTTCAGCGTGCTGCAAGAGGGTGGCGTGGTCCTGTGGCTGATGCACGAAGGTCGCGACCACGGCGATCGTTTCCAGCAGGCGGATCGTCACCGAGGCGCTGGAGCGGCAAGATTGCCGGATCTGGTTGAACGCCGCATCCACGACCTCCGGGAACGTATTACCACGTGCAATCACCCGAAGCTGATTCCGGCGGTCATGGCGATAAGGCGATGGCATGTCTCGTGTAGCCAAACGACACAAAGCGGATCCCAAGTGGTCCACACACGTCATCGCCGTGAACGGGTCATTCAGCCCAGGGGACAGGGCCCGGACCGCAATCTCCACCAGCTGGTTCACCCCGAACTCGATGTCCTGGTCAGAAGTCCGCTGGTGGCCCAGGACCAAGAGGGACTGGACCTGCTCGGTGAGTCGGTCGGTCACTCGGCTTCCTGGCCAGACCAGCGCCAGTGGACAGCTGGCGACGACGTAGTCTCCAGGCCTTCGCTCCAGTCGGACCACCAGATCCTCTTCCATCGCCAGCGCCAGCAAGGCCTCCGCGTCGACGAACTGAAGGTAGCCGTCCCCGTCCGCGCCGACCGGCCGAGCCTCCTGGTCGAACGCCTCGAAGAAGCTCGCGTCAGGTGGCTCCGCCGGAATCCGTGACGCTCCCTGTCCGATGTGTCCCGGGAACAGATGGTCGATCCTCTCGATCAGTTCCTTGCCGATCCGCGCTGCGATCTCGTTGGCCTGGATGGATACGGAAACGTGATGGATGAAGTAGATCAGCACCGCCACGCTCGCCATCGCGAGTAGAACGCCGAGCGTGACCGACAGATGCGGGACGAAAGCGACCTCCTCCGCGCGTCGAATCGTGCGGAGGACGAGCAGGCAGTACAGGAAGGTGGCGATGAACGTGCCGAGTACTACTTGTGTGCTGGAATCGCGCATGAAACTGCGCAGCAAACGGGGTCCCAGCTGAGACGAGGCCAGCGAGAGGGTGACCAACGTCATCGAGAACACCACCCCGGCGATGGTAATCATCGATCCGGCGACGATCCCCAGCAGGGCGCTCGCTCCTTCCGCACCACCGGTGAACGTCCAGCCCAAGTTGAGCGCCAACCATTCCGTTAACGGCTCGTCCACGGTGACGCTCACGAGGGCCAACGCCACGGCCACGCCGGCCATGACCGCCGGGACAAACCAGAAACCGGAACGAACGCGATTCCAGTACTTGAAGAACGGCCCTCTCACGACAACGGCACCCCATTCACTTGCATTTCCTCCGTGGCCGAACGTCCGCGGTTCAGCCGCGGCGCGCTCAGGCTGCACCAGCGCGCCGCCGGCTGCAACCGCTGGTTAGGCAGCCGGTGATGTCACCTCGACCCAGTACGGAAGATGACGGTCATCTCGGGCTTGCCACACGAAGTGGCGCACCCCATCCAGCTGAAACTGATCGGGGTTCAGTGGAATCGCGGCGTAAGCGTTGTGAAACACTGATAGCGTTTCCGCATCACCCGCGCGCCGCAGGACAGCCACCGCACTGAGGGTCGTGTTGTGCGACGCGGTGACAACTCGGCCACCGCCGTAGCTTGCGCCGAGCACCCATGGCTCAGCGTCCGGCGCATGAGGCACGGCGACATGAACTCGCTCAGGTCCGTACATGCACTGAGCGATGCTGTCAGCTCCGAGATAGTCGAGCAAGTCCACGACCTCGTAGAGAACGACCAGGGCCGGGTGCCGACCCTTGGCGTGAGCGCGCAGTTGCTTCACGCCGTCAAGAATGCTCTGGCGTGCCCGGCCCATATCGACCCAGCACGATGCGGAACCGCCTTCGACTGCATCGTGAGCCAATTCACGATCTCCGTTATTCGGCTCGAGCTGTTTGACTTCGACCACGATCGTCACGCTACCGACATCAAGCTCATAGTCTGGCGTCTGCCTCGGTCCGGCAGGCACTTGCCTGTGAACAATGTGGCGGCTTTGGCAGAACCGCTCGAAGAGTAGCTCTGAGACGGTCAGCATGCGTGGTCTGCCTAACGTGGCGGTTCAGCCGCGGCGGCCCATGATCGCCGCCGACGGCTGCAACCGCTTGTTAGGCCGCTCTTCGGCGAGCCGACGCGGGTGCAGCGGAGTGCGATGCATACGGCGCCGTCGCCGCCTCGACACCCTCCCACCGGCGACGGTGCGCACACGCGGGGCTACCTGACCCGGCCGCCGAAGTACAAGTAATGCCCCCACATCGGTGTCAACGCGAACGCTGCGAACTCGGCCTTGTGGGCTTCGATACCCTTCTCGATGATCTTGGCCTGGGACGAACTGCTCACCATCGTGCACGCTTCGGCCTTCTTCATTGCGTTGAGGTCGGCCATCGTTGAGACATTCATCACCATCCGCTTCATGGCGGCTTGATCGCGCCTTGCCTCTGCCTCTGCGTAAGCGCTCATCGCAGCTTCGGTCGTGCACACTGCCACGCGGCCTGGGTACTTGGCCCGGTCCAGCTGGTAGGTGGCTCCGATGACAGGGAACGCTTGCGAAGCACTAAGGGCGATTGCTGACGCAACAGCTAATGCGACGAGATTGGCGAGCATGGATGGTCACTTATCCTTATCTGATGTCCGGGAGACGGCTCAAGGCTGCCCGACTGTGGAATGTGTGTCGTCGGCCTAACCTGTAATTAGACTGCAGGCCCTGCGGACCCCCTCCAGGCCGATCCTTGCGAGGCTTCGCAAGACTTGGTCACGGTTCGGGGTTCGAGCGGACGGCCTAAGTCCTTTCGGCGCATCCTACTGCAAGCGATGGGGCAGGGCCAGTGGGCAGGCGTCGGCGCGATAGGCTGACCAGGGGTTGGTCACGGTTCGGGCCACGGAGGCCACGGGGTGAGTGAATAATCTGCAGTGCCGGCGTGGCGCATGCACGCGGAGTGCGCGCTGCTGGCGGGGAAGGGATGTCCAGGAATTCTGGAGCCGGCAGTCGGACTCGAACCGACGACCTGCTGATTACGAATCAGCTGCTCTACCAACTGAGCTATGCCGGCCAGGCGGAGGGTGCGCGGTGGGGGCCTGTCGGAGGCCGTCCCTTCGCGCGAAGCTCCCATCATACCAGCCCGGCCGAATCACGGCAACCGGCAGCCGTTGAGGCCACCGCCCGGGACTAGTGCGGACGCGCCACGCTTCCCAGGGGACTAGCAATCCAGGCAGCGCTGCTCGTCGAAGATGTCCTTGTGCTGCTCGGGATGCTCGCGCGCCCAGTCGATCAGGCAACGCACGGCCTTGCCGATGTCCGGCAGGTCGTACGCCTTGGCCATCTCCTCGAGGAAGACCACCTTGTCGGACCCCAGCACCAGCGTCTCCTTCCGCTCATCCTTCATCGACTATCCCCTTCACTGACCCCGCCCCCCAAGGCACCCGGGCCCTTCGGCACTTCGGCACTTCGGCACTTCGGCACCCCGGCACCTGGGCACTCCGTGCACCCTGGGCACTCCGTGCACCCTGGGCACTCCGTGCACCCTGGGCACCCCGTGCACCCTGGGCACCCCGTGCACCCTGGGCACTCCGTGCACCCTGGGCACTCCGTGCACCCTGGGCACCCCGTGCACCCTGGGCACCCCGTGCACCCTGGGCACCTCGTGCACCCTGGGCACCCCGTGCACCCCGTGCACCCCGTGCACCTATTTCTTCGCTTTGCTCTTCTGCGAGTAATGCGGGCTGTACTCCAGCCCGTAGTTCGTGGTGCGCTTCGCCGCCGACTTCTCCTGCATGAAGGTGGCCTTCTCCTGCTTGATCTGCTCGATCTCGGCGTCGGTGCAGTCGCGCAGCGTGACCTCCTCGCGCGGGACGAAGCACACCTGGCCGATCGGCAGCGTGCGCGAGCCCGGCAGGCCCTCGCCCGGCGCGAGCACGTAGCGGAACTCGCTCTCCTGCGGATACCAGTCCGTCTCGACCCGCACCACCAGCATCGGTGCAATCGGCCGCTCGATCATGTTCAGCACGGGCAGGTACACCGTGTCCCAGCCCGGCGGCGTCCGGAAGTTCGTCGACCCGCGCAGCGTCACCGCGCCCGGCGGCGTCCCGAGATCCTCGAGGACGATGAAGGTCTGGGCCACCTTGATGGCGCCCTCCTCCGAGATGGGCGGGTTGGCGACGAGGAACGCGACCTCCTTCTTGATCATGCCCACGCTGCCGACCGGCAGCGTCACCGTCAAGGCGAAGAGCGGCACCCACTTCGTGTCCGCGCCCATGAGGAAGTAGCGGAACTCGAAGCGCCCGTCCCCCTGGAACTCGATGTGAAAGGCCTCGTGCGCCTCGAGCGCGGGGTACACGAGATAGCCGAGGCCGCTGCCGGCCTCGAGCACCGGGCAGTGCCGCGCATGCTGCGGGAGAAACGGCCGCTGGCTCTCCCGCCGCGGCTTCAGCCCCACGCCCGGGCGGACGGGGTTCGGAAACAACCGGACTTCCATGCGCAAATCGTACTGTGGGACCACGAGGCGGCACAAGGGAGGGGGGATGAGATGGCAGATTGCAGATTGCAGATTGCAGATTGCAGATTGAGCAGATTGAAAGGAGCAAAACGCGAAGGGCAGAAGCGAACCGCGAACGGCGAACAGCGAAAAGCGAAAAGCGAACAGCGAACAGCGAACAGCGAAAAGCTAACGGCGACCAGCGAAGCCCCCGATTTGGCCCCCCGTCCCGTCTGAGGTACCATGGTCCTCTTACGGGCCGAGGCTCGGTCCTCGCCTAGCGTCCTGGCGCCACTGACCATGCCATCGCCACGCACCACTCCCGGCGCCATCATCGTGCGCGGCGCGCGTACCCACAACCTGAAGAACGTGGACGTGACGCTGCCCACCGGCAAGCTGATCGTCATCACAGGCGTCAGTGGCTCGGGGAAGTCCTCGCTCGCCTTCGACACCATCTACGCCGAAGGGCAGCGGCGGTACGTCGAGTCGCTCTCGGCCTACGCGCGCCAGTTCCTCGAGCGGATGGAGAAGCCGGACGTGGACCGCATCGAGGGCATCTGCCCCTCGATCGCCATCCGCCAGAAGAACAGCGTCCGGAACCCGCGCTCCACCGTCGGCACCGTCACCGAGGTGCACGACTACATGCGCCTGCTGTTCGCGCGCGTGGGGCACACCTTCTGCCGGCAGTGCGGACTTGAAGTCGTGCGGGAAACCGCCGAGGTCGTTGCCGACCGCCTGCAGGCGCTGCCGGACGGCACGCGGCTGCTGCTCGGCTTCGACGTGCCGCTCGTGGATCTCTCGCAGGCCGACGCCGCCGATGCGCAGGCGACGGCCGACGCCGGCGATGGCGCGCCCGGCGACGAGGCCGAGAGCCCGGGCGACGGGCAGGCGCCCGCCCTCGTGATGCTCGAGGCGCTGCGGCGCAAGGGCTTCGGACGCCTCCTGATCGATGGCCGCGCGGTGACGCTCGAAGACATCGAGCCGGCGGCGCTGGCCGACCGGACGGAGCTGTCCGTGGTCGTCGACCGCATCCAGATCGCCCCCGACATCCGGTCGCGGATCACCGACTCGGTCGAGATCGCCTATGCCGAGGGCGGCGGTGCGGCCTGGGCGCTCCAGTTGCCCGCGGACGGCGATCCGGCCGTCTCGCACGTGTTCTCGGAACGCTTCGAGTGCCGGCCGTGCGGCCTGCAGTACGAGACGCCGCAGCCGCGCCTGTTCTCGTTCAACAACCCGTTCGGCGCGTGCCCGACGTGCCACGGGTTCGGCAACATCATCGAACTCGACCTCGACCTCGTCGTGCCCGATCCCGGCAAGTCGATCGCGCAGGGCGCCATCGAGCCGTGGACGAAGCCGCACTACCGCACCGCGCTGGCCGAACTGAAGAAGGTGGCCAAGGTGCGCGGCATCCCGATGGATGTGGCGTGGCAGGACCTCTCCGACGAGCACCGGCAGCTCATCATCGAGGGCGAGCCTTCGACAGGCTCAGGGTCGCCCGCGGCAGGGTCGAAGGGCGACGGCGGCTACGAGGGCATCCGCGGGTTCTTCCGCTGGCTCGAGCGCAAGAAGTACAAGGTGCACGTCCGCGTGTTCCTCAGCCGGTACCGCGGGTACCTGACGTGCCCGGACTGCGGCGGCGCGCGGCTCCGGCGCGAGGCGCGTGACGTGCGCGTGGGCGGGCGGACGATCGATGCCGTGTCGGCGCTGACGACGCGGCAGGCGCAGACGTTCTTCGAGGAGCTGGCGCTCTCCGAGAAGGACGTCGCCATCGCCGACAAGGTCCTCAAGGAGATCCGGCGGCGTCTCGGCTTCCTGAGCGACGTCGGGCTCGACTACCTCACGTTGGACCGTCTGTCGTCGACGCTCTCGGGCGGGGAAGCGCAGCGCATCAACCTGGCCACGTCGCTCGGCTCGGCCCTCGTCGGCACGCTCTACGTGCTCGACGAGCCGTCGATCGGCCTGCACACGCGCGACAACCAGCGGCTCATCGCCATCCTCCGGCAGCTCCGCGACCAGGGCAACACCGTGCTCGTCGTCGAACACGACGTGGACATGATTCTCGTGGCCGACCACGTCATCGACATGGGCCTCGGCGCGGGCGAGCACGGCGGCCGCGTCGTCTTTGCCGGGACGCTCGAGGCGCTCGAGGAAGAGCCGCGGTCGCTGACGGCCAAGTACCTGCGTGGCGAGCTTGTCATCCCCATTCCGGCGATGCGCCGCAAGGGCACGCCGCAGCGCATCCGCCTGATCGGCGCGCGCGAGCACAACCTGAAGAACGTCGATCTCGAGGTGCCCCTCAACACGCTGACGTGCGTCACCGGCGTGAGCGGCTCGGGCAAGTCCACGCTCGTGCACGACGTGCTCTACGCGGCGATGAAGCGCGCCAAGGGCGACTGGGACCGCAAGGTCGGCGCCTACCGGCGCCTCGAGGGCGTCGAGTACATCTCGGATGTCGTGCTCGTCGATCAGGCGCCCATCGGACGGACGCCGCGATCGAACCCGGTGACGTACCTGAAGGCCTTCGATCCGATCCGCGAGCTGTTCGCCGCGACGAAGGACGCGAAGACGCGCGGCCTCACGGCCAGCCACTTCTCGTTCAATGTCCCCGGCGGGCGCTGCGAGGCCTGCCAGGGCGAAGGCCAGGTCCGCGTCGAGATGCAGTTCCTGGCCGACGTGTTCGTGCCGTGCGATCAGTGCGACGGCACGCGGTTCAAGACGCAGGTGCTCGAGGTCAAGTACAAGAACCGCAACATCACGCAGGTGCTCGACCTGACCGTGCGCGAGGCGCTCTCGTTCTTCAGCGGATCGGCCAAGGTGCTGCGGCGCCTGCAGGTGCTCGACGAGATCGGCCTCGGCTACCTGCGCCTGGGGCAGCCGGCGACGACGCTCTCGGGGGGCGAGGCGCAGCGGATCAAGATCGCGGCGCACCTGGCGTCGCACAGCGGCGAGCGCCTGCTCTACATCCTCGACGAGCCGACGACGGGCCTGCATTTCGATGACATCGCGAAGCTGCTGACGGCGTTCCGGAAGCTGCTGGATGCGGGACACACGCTGCTCGTCATCGAGCACAATATGGATGTGATCAAGACGGCCGACTGGATCGTCGATCTCGGCCCCGAAGGCGGCGACGCCGGCGGCACGATCGTCGCGATGGGCACGCCCGAGCAGGTCGCCCACGTGCCGGAGTCCCACACCGGACGCTACCTGCAGCAGATGCTGTCGTCCGGCAAGATCCTGCAGACCGTCGAGCGATAGCGATGCGCCGCGCCCTTGCCTGCCTGCTGCTCGTGATGACCGGCAGCCCGGCCGCGGGGGACGAGGTCCGGCAGGCGCCGTTCGACGCGGTGGTCGCCGACCTTCAGAGCCAGGACCCCGCCGTGCGTGTGCGTGCGCTGCGGCAACTCGATGTCTCCGGCTACCCGGAGGCCGCCGAGGCCGTCTCGGCGCTGGCGCGCGATCCCGAAGACGGCATCCAGACCGAAGCCATCGGCGCCACGCTGCGCCTGCTCGTCGGCGCGCGCCTTTCGGGAGAAGTCGACGACTTCAGCGGGGCGCTGGCGGCGTTCGACGCGGGGTTCGCCCCCGTGGTGGCGGTCCCGCCCGCGGCCTTCGGGCACCTGGCCGCGGCGATGGGGGACCTGCACGCGGATGTCCGGCGTCAGGCGGCGGCCGCCTTCGCGGTGCTGGCCGGCCGCCGGCCCGCGGACGTGCCGGCCGATGCGGCGGCGGTGGCGGAGCGCGCA
>JAUXWO010000024.1 GCA_030680175.1 Vicinamibacterales bacterium | reverse complement strand
CGCCGGCCGCCCAGGCCCCCGCCGCGCCGCCGCCCATCGCCACCGTGCCCACGGCCCCGCGTTCCGTCCCGGTCCCGGCCCGCCAGGCGCCGCCCACGTTCCGTGAGTTCACCATCCCGGCCGGCACCACCCTCTCGCTGCGGCTGACGACGCCCGTGGCGTCGGACACGAGCCGCGTCGAGGATCCAATCGGCGCGACCTTCTCGGGTCCGCTCGTGGTCGACGGCGAATCCGTCATCCCGGCCGGCACGGAAGTATCCGGCATCGTGACCGTCGCCGATGGCTCAGCGCGGGTCAAGGGACGCGCGCTCATCACCCTGCAGTTCACCCGGATCCAGACCGGCGGCGACCGCTACGACATGCAGACGGAGCCCGTCTCCTGGCTGGCGCCGGCGACCAAGGGGGAGGATGCGGTGAAGATCGGGATCGGCGCCGGCGCGGGCGCGGCGATCGGCGGCATTCTGGGTGGGAAGAGCGGCGCGGCCAAGGGCGCGGCCATCGGCGGCGCGGCCGGCACGGGCGTCGTGCTGGCGACCAAGGGCGAAGAGGTGCGTCTCGCGGCCGGCACGGACGCGACGACGACGCTCCGCGCACCGCTGACCATCCGCCTGAACCTCCGCCCGTAGGACCACGTACAAACACGAAGATCACGAAGGCCACGAAGAAGACCAATTCACGATCCCCTTCCGCATCGGGATCCTTGAAAATGACCTCTCGTGCCCCTTCGTGGCCTTCGTGTGCTTCGTGTTTGTCCGTGATCGACCCGGCCAGCTCGCGGTGATCTACTGGGCCTGTTTGCTGGCGGTTCTCGCCGCCTTGGCCTCGCGCCGCTTCATCTCGGAGGCGAAGGCGTCCTGCGCCGCGCGCGATCCCAGCACCCAGCCGACGACGACGCCGATGAGCATGGTGACGGGGACATAGATGAAGTGCCCCGCCGTCATCTCCCCCATCAGCGCGTCTCCCGCTCCAATGCCTTCAGATCGGCCTCGAGCTTCTTCGTCCGCCCGACGAGCGTGAAGACGTAGCCGACAAACGCCACCCAGACGAAGGCGTACGCCGCCACGACCATCGGGGCCGCGGGCAGCTGCTCGTCCTGCGGCAGCTCGCTGATCGGCACGTATTCGTCCCGGGCCGCCGTCTGCCCCTGCG
Organism: Vicinamibacterales bacterium; assembly: GCA_030680175.1. Lineage (GTDB taxonomy): Bacteria > Acidobacteriota > Vicinamibacteria > Vicinamibacterales > UBA2999 > JAUXWO01. The sequence goes on along the minus strand of JAUXWO010000024.1, from coordinate 25,300 downwards.
CGTACGACGCGACGGGCGCGACGACGCCGAGACACCCCACCACCGCAAGAATGCGAAGAATACGCATCACGATTCATCCGCAGCGAGGTACAGGGCTTCCACCCGGTCCCGCTGCTCCTCCAGCTGCGCGCGCAGCGTTACGAGCACGAGAGAGAACACCAGGAACCCGAGCATGGCGAACCAGAGCGGACCGGCCATCGGCGGCACGAGGTTCGGGATCACCGTCGTCTGCGGGTGCAGCGTCCGCCAGTAGTTCACCGAGACGTAGATGAACGGGACGTTGGCCATGCCGAAGAGGGCCATCCCCGCGCCGAGCTTGTCGGAGCCGGGGCCGCCGAAGCGGCGCAGCAGCAGGTACGCCAGGAACGTGATCCAGAGCATCAGGCTCGAGGTGAGCCGCGGATCCCACGTCCACCACACGCCCCACGCCTTGCGCCCCCAGAGCGGGCCGCTCACGAGCATCATCGACCCGAGCAGCACGACCATTTCCGCCGACGCCACCGCGACGTAATCCGCGTACTTCGACTTGCGGAACAGGAAGATCGCACTCGCCACGCCGCAGACGAGCGCCCACACGAGCGTGAGGATCGCCGACGGCACGTGGAAGTAGAAGATCTTCTGCACGAGCCCCATCGTGACTTCGTACGGCGCCCAGTGGATCGCAAAGGGCGCCGTCGCGAAGACGACGGCGGCAACGCCGAGGGCGAGGTGGAGGTACTTACGCATAGGGCTATCGGCTATCAGCTATCAGCTATCGGCTATCGGCGACGAGCGATCGGCGATCGGCTCTCAGCGATCGGCTCTGAGCGCGCCGGAAGCTGAGAGCTGACAGCCGAAAGCCGCAAGTATCATTCCGTCATCAACGGTTCGAACGTCCAGAGCGCGAGGGTCACGAAGACGACGTCGAAGAACAGCAACAGCGTAATCCAGAACCGGGCCATCGGCTCATCGGGGGTGGCCTGGAAGATGGCGGCCGTCCCGCGAACCCCCGCAATGATCACCGGAACGGCGATCGGATACAACAGGATCGGCAGCATGACGTCCCGGCTGCGGGCCCGGACCAGCATGGCGGCGAAGAGCGTGCCGACGGCCGCGTAGCCGATCGTGCCGGTCAGGAGCAGGGCGCCGAGCAGGCCCGGGTGCCGGAAGATGGGCGCCTGGAAGAACAGGCCGACGAGCGGCACGATGAGGACCTGCACGAGCAGCATCAGGAGGATCACGCCGAGGAGCTTGCCCACGTAGAGCGCCGGCCGGTCGGCCGGGGCCAGCAGCAGCGCGCGGAGCGTCTCGGCCTGGCGTTCGCGTTCGAAGGTGCGGCCGAGCGCCAGCGTCCCCGAGAACGCGATGGCGATCCACAGGATGCCGCCCGCCGCGTGATCGAGCGCGCGGCCCTCCTCGACGAAGGCGAAGGCGAACACCAGCACGCACAGCGCCGCGAAGAACACGGTCGTCAGCACCAGCTCGAGGCTGCGGATCTCGACCGTCAGGTCCTTCTTCACGATGAGCCAGGCGATGCGGAAGAAGTCCGTCATGAGTGGCTGATCACCCGCTGATACCGCTCCCAGAGCGCCCCGCCACCGCCCTCGCCCGGCTCCTCCGCCACGAGCTTCCCCTGCCGCAGGTAGAGGACGCGCGTGAGCAGTCCGTCCACGACGTCCAGATCGTGGGTGGCGACGATCACGAGGCAGCCATCGTCCCGCAGCCCGCGGAGGCGCGCGACGAGCGAGGCCGCCGAGGCCTGATCGAGGCCGGTGAACGGCTCGTCGAGCAGCAGCAGCCGCGGACCGTGCACGAGCGCGCGCTCGAGCGCGAGCCGCTGCCGCATGCCGCGCGAGAACCCGGCCACCTGGTCGTCCGCGCGCTCGGCCAGCTGCGCCTTCTCGAGGCCATGCGCCACGCGCGCCTCGGCATCCGCCAGGCCGTACAGCCGCGCGAAGAACAGCAGGTTCTCGCGCGCCGTGAGTTCGGGATAGAGGTAGAGGTCGTGTCCGAGCATGCCCAGCCGGGCGCGCAGCGCCGCGCCCGCGACGTCGGCGGTCCGCTCCCCATACTGGACGTGTCCGGTGGTGGGCTTGAGGAGCGTGGCGAGAATCGAGAGCAGCGTGGACTTGCCGGCGCCGTTCGGACCGAGCAGCCCGACGATCTCGCCAGCCTCGCACGCAAAGGAGACGCGCGCCAAGGCGCGCCGCCGCCCGAAGCTCCGGCCGAGGTCGTGCACCCCCAGGCGGGTGAAGTCGACCGTCACGCGGCCAGTCCTTCGCCCCCAGCCGTGCGCTCGAGTTGTCCGTACACCCGTTCGAGGTCGACGAGGATGCCCGCCCGCCGCCCGTCGAACGCCGCCTGATCGATCTGCCCGTTGCGGTGCTGCTCTTCGAGCGCCACCATCTCGGCAAAGAGCTTCTCGCGCCGCGCGGTGAGCTGGCGCTGCCGCACGTCCGGCGCGCGCGCCCGGCCCACGCTCGCCCAGGCGCCGATTGCCAGCACCAGCACGGACAGCCCGATGAAGAGGTCGCGCATGAGCAGGCTCGCGTGCGGCAAGCCCTCGAGCTCCAGCGTGATGGCCTCGCCGGCGTTCAACCGCGCGACCTGCCCCATCACGAACACGAACCCGCCCTCGGTGGGCACGTCGCTGTGGTTCGTGAACTGCGGCGACGTCATGTGGAGCGCGCCCACCTTCTGCGCCGCCACCAGCATCTGCTCCACGACCGCGGGCCAGGCCTGCGTCACCGTGAGGCGCTCGCCACGATACGGCATGCCGAAGCCGACCTGAATGGACGAGGTGCCGGGCGGGAACGGTCCGGTCAGCGTGAGCCGCGTGCCGCGCACCGTCGCCAGCGTCGACGACCCCTGCAGGAGCGACGCGCCGGCCGCGCCCTGCGGCAGGTCGAGGATCAGCGGCCCCCCGGTGTCCACCGGGGTGCGTGCACGATTGATCAGGTCGAGCAGATAGAAGACGCGCAGCTCGTCGTTCTGGAACTCGAAGATGACGCGGGTGTCGGCGCCGAACACGACGATGCCCTCACGGGCCGGCTCCTGCGCCGCGGCGTCGGCCGCCGCCTGGGCCGCGGCAGCCGCGGCCGTCGCGCCCGCGACGAGCGCCACGCGCACGCCGCTACTCGCGGGGATGTCGAAGTCCTGCGACACGAGGTTCTCGCCGTCCACCGTGGCCGCCGCGCGGACGACCGTGCCCGTGGGGATGCCGGTGAACTGGGCGCGGCCCTGCTCGTCGGTCGTCGCGGTCCACGTTTCGGTGGCGCTCCCGAGCGTCACCGGGTGATTCGCGATGTTGTTGCCCATGCGCTCGCGCACGAGGCGCACGGCCACGGTGCCCGTCGCGAGTTCCGGCGCGCCGATCGGCAGGCCCGCCATCTGGGAGGCATCCGGCATGGCCGCGCCCGCCTGCGCGAATGCGGGGATCGCCGGCGAGGCGGCGGTCAGCATGAGGACGAACAGCAGGCGGCGCATCACGCGTCTCCCGCGAGCTTCGTGCCGCACGCCTTGCAGAAGCGGGCGTCACGATCGCTCGCCACGCCGCACTGCGGGCAGTACTGCACGGCCGGCGCGTCACTGCCGGCGGCCGGCGCCGCCGCCTCAGGAAGCGGCGGCGTGGACGGCGGCGGCAGCGGCTCCGGCTTGCGGCCGAGCCGCACCTCCAGCTCGCTTTCGATCAGCCGCCGGTACTCGCTGCCGGCCTCGAGATCGCGCATCAGCCGGATGGCGCGCGTGCGAAGCAGGCTGGCCATCTCGTCGAAATCGGCCTGGGCTATCTTGCCCATCGCGAAGTCGAACTCGAGTTCCTTGATGGACCGCAGGACCAGGAACTTCTCGCGCTCGAGGGCCGCGCGCGTCTGGCCACCGACCATCTCGGGTGTGTCCGACCAGCTGGTGTCCACCAGCGGTGCGAGCGATCGGTAGACCCCGAGGCCCACGAACGCGCTCGATACGACCGTGGCGCTGAGCGCGAGGATCGCGGCCATGCTCTGCCCGGTGCTGACGAACACGACGGCCGTGGCGCCCAGCATGCCGGCGAGCAGGAAGAACTGCCAGGGCTGCAGGGCCGCGGCGGGGGCCGCCGCGGGCGCGGGACCTCGCGGCGTCGAGCGGCCGGGCGCCATCGCGCCAGCCACGTTAGTCGAGGTCTCTGAGCTCATCATCCAACCTCGCGTGCAGTTCGGCAGAGTCGTCGGCGCCCGCAGCCGTCGTGGTCCCGGCGTCGTCCGCCTGACGGCGGCTCCAGCGGCGCGCGGTGACGCCGATCATCACGATCCCGCCCACGCCGATCAGGTACGGAAAAAGCCACGCGAGGCGATTGAAGCCCACATCGAGGGGCGCCGCGAGCGGCTCCTGCGAGCCGTACTTGTCGATGTAGTACTGCACGATTTCGTCTTCGGTCTTGCCGCTCTTCACCAGCCCCGCGATCTCCTCGCGCATCTGGGCCGCGTAGCCGCACTGGCACACCCCGACCAGCTGACGGCCGCAGGTGCCGCACATGCAGATGATGCGCTCACCGACGGCGCGTTCGAGCGGGCTCCGCACGACGAGTCCGGAACTCGTGGCGGGCGCCTCGATGTGCTGCGCACGCGCGACGCCCGGCATGAGCAGCAGCCCGATCAGGAAGAGCGCCGCCGCGGCCTCCGACGGCAGCTTCGCCACCGCGAAGCCGTACGCCCGCTCCGGCAGCAGCGCGATGCCGGTGCCGACGGCCATCAGCCCGAAGCCGAGCCAGAGCCAGTTCACCAGCGGGTTGATGTGGATTTCCACGCTGGCCGTCTGCTCCTGCAGTTCGAAGGCCGGCATCACGATGTAGAGGTCCTCCGCGAACGTGCGGCGGATCCCCACCTCGGTCGTCGGCTCGTCCTCGCGGCCATGGTAGAACCACTTGGCCGGATACATCTTCGTCAGCTCGACGCCGTCCTCGTCCATCACCGTGATGTGCCCGGTCACCATCTGCTTCTGGCCATCGTCGGTGACCCGGATGGCGTCGAGGCGCAGCTGGTAGTGATGCACGGCCACGGTCTCGCCCGGCTTGAGGAGCGCCTGCTCGTCGGTGCTGAACCCCTCGCCCGCGAACCCGAAGAACATCAGCACGATGCCCAGGTGGACGATGTAGCCGCCGTAGCGCCGCTTGTTGCGGCCGACGAGGCCGACCATGCCCGTGAAGAGATCCGTCCCCGTCGTGTCACGCCGCACGGCGCCGCCGCGGATGAACTCCTGGCCGATCGTGCCGACGACGAACGCGCACAGCGCGAAGGCAATCCCCGACGCCCAGACGCGCACGCCAAGCGCCACCATCGCGCCGCTGACGACCAGCGCCAGCATCGTCGGGTAGAAGAACTGGTGGTAGAGGTTCTGTACCGTGGACTTGCGCCACGCGAGCAGCGGGCCGATGCCGGTCAGCAGCAGCAGCATCAGCCCGATGGGCAGCATCCACTTGTTGAAGAACGGCGGGCCGACCGTGAGCCGCTCCCCGGTGAGCGCCTCGGAGATGGTCGGGAACATCGTCGCGAACAGGATGAAGAGGGCCGAGAATAGCAGGATCCAGTTGTTGGCCAGGAACGCCGCCTCGCGCGAGACCCACGAGTCGAGCTCGTGCCGCGCCCGCAGCATCGGCAGGCGGTAGATGACCCACCCGAAGCTGAAGACGAGGATCCCCACCATGAAGAACGTGAACAGCCACGCCAGCTCGCGGTCCTCGCCGAACGCGTGCACCGACTGCACGATGCCCGACCGCGTCATGAACGTGCCGAAGATCGTGAGCAGGAACGTCAGGATGACCAGCGACACGTTCCACACGCGGAGCATGCCGCGCCGCTCCTGCACGATCACCGAGTGCAGGAAGGCGGTGGCCGTGAACCACGGCAGCAGCCCGGCGTTCTCCACCGGGTCCCAGCCCCAGTAGCCGCCCCACCCGAGTTCCTCGTACGCCCAGATCATGCCGAGCACGAGGCCGAGCGAGAGGAAGAACCACGAAATCATCATCCAGCGGCGCACCGCGCGCAGCCAGGAATCGTCGAGGTGCCCGGTGATGAGCGCGGCCATGCCGAACGCGTACGGGATCGTCAGCCCGACGAAGCCCAGGTACATCGTCGGCGGGTGGATCGCCATGTAGAAGTTCTGTAGCAGCGGGTTCAGCCCGCGGCCGTCGGCGTGCGCCTCGGTGAGGTAGGTCGAGAACGGGTTGTTGTGGACGATCATCAGGAAGAGGAAGAACATCTCCACCGCGGCGATGATCGCGACCACATACGGCATCAGCTCCCGATGCCGCTCCCGGTTGAGCGCGACGGCCAGCGAGCCGAAGAGCCCGAGCAGGAACACCCAGAACATCACCGACCCGTCGAGTCCGCCCCAGTACGACGTGATCTTGTAGAAGAGCGGCTGCGCCTCGTTCGAGTAGCGCTGCACGTACTTGATCGTGTAGTCGCCGGTGACGAACGCATAGACCATGAGGCCCGAGGCCACCGTCATCAGCGCCGACACCGTGTGGAACGCCCCCGTGCCGCTCGCGATGAGCCGCGGGTTCGCGCGGCGGGCGCCCGCCACCGATGCGGCGATGGCATACGCGCAGGTCAGGAAGGACAGGAGGAGGACGAGCGAGCCTAGTGTGGCCATGGGTTAATCGCGGAAGGCGGAAGGGTTGGACGGCACCAACACGAAACAGAAAAGGCAAAATGCAAAAAGCAAATACGCGGTCGCCGCGTCGCCTTTCTGCATTCTGCCTCTTACATTCGGCCGCAGGTCGCTAGTAGCCGATGTTGGTGGCGCCGGTCGACTGCGCTTCGTACTTCGAGGGGCACTTCGCCATCACGCCGTTGGGCGACACGGCGAAGCCCTCCGGCGACAGCGTGCCCTTCAGCACGACCTCGGACTCGTCCTTGAACGTGTCAGGCACGATGCCGGTGTAGGTCGCGGTGACGACGTGGCCGTTGGCGTGGACCTCGAAGCGGTAGTCGAGCGAGTTCGGCTTCCGCGCGATCGAACCCGGTACGACGTGGCCGTGCAGCTGCAGCCGCTGGCCGTACCACGGGTCCGGCTCCGCCATCACCTCGTCGACGTGCTTGTAGTACTCGGTGCCGTCACGGAGCGTCGAGTACAGCAGGCCCGTGAAGGACAGCACGAGCACCGTGCTGGTGAGCGCAATCTTGATGGCTTTGTGTCTCATGGCAAAGGACTTCCGCGCGATTGAATTACGCCCTCAGAATACCCCCGGGCTGTCCGCGGGTCAATGAAACCCGTAGCAAGAAGCAGGCCCGCCTGGGCCGGCTGTTTCCCGTATCTTTGGCCCTGACACTGCCGGGAACCCGGCAGTCACGCCACGCCCGGTGCCGAAATGCCTCCACAAAGGCTACCCGGCCCCTCCCGCGCGGGTGTCATGGGGTGTCACGCCGTGGATGAGGTGCCGCCCCCGAACTCCGCGAGCAGCCGCGCCACCAGCGCGACGGGGAGCCCCACCACGTTCGTGTAGGACCCGTCGATGCGGTCGATGTAGCGGGAGGCGCGCCCCTGGATCCCGTACGCGCCGGCCTTGTCCATCGGCTCCCCCGTGGCCACGTACGCGTTGATCTCCGCGCCCGTCATCCCGGTGAACCAGACACGCGTGCATGCCGCCTCGACCGTCGCGCCACCGTCCGACACCAGGGCCACCCCCGTCCACACCTCATGCGTACGCCCGGCCAGCGCCCGCAGCATCTCCGCCGCCTCGGCCGCGTCACGCGGCTTCCCGAGAATCCGCCCGTCGAGGACGACGACGGTATCGGCGCCGAGGACGAGGGCGCCGGGATGGCCGGCGGAGACCGCGCGCGCCTTGGCCTCGGCCAGCCGCCGCACGTGCGCCTCGGCCGTCTCGTCCGGGAGGACGCGCTCGTCGATGTCCGCCGGGGCGGTGGTGAAGGCCATGCCGGCCGCGGCCAGGAGCTCGGCACGGCGGGGGGAGGCAGATGCGAGGATCAACATGCGCGCGGGCACAATGGCATGTCGCGCCGCCCCTGACAACCTGAAACCGACGAGTGCTATCCTGCCGGGATGCTGCCCGCGCAGGATGCGCTCACGCGCGTCATGGCCGAGATCCTCCGGAAGGCGCCCCCTTCCGACGAGCGCGTCACGCTGGCGTGGCGGCTGGCCGTGGGCCACGCGGTCGCACGCACCACCTCCGTCCGCCTGGATGCCCAGGGCACCCTGCGCGTCACGGCCGCCGACGCGCACTGGCAGAAGGAAGTCCGCCGCTCCCTCCGCCTGATCATCCCCCGCCTGAACGAGCTGCTCGGCGAGGGCGCGGTGCGCAGCGTCGACGTGCGGTAGCGGCGCGGCCGGCCCTGTTGCGGCGCGCGGTCCCGCCGAGTACGATCAAGCGTTCCGACCTACTCCCTTCATCTTCGCGAGGCCTTATGCAGGAAGCCGTCATCGTCAGCGCCGTTCGTCTGCCCACCGGCAAGTTTCTGGGCACGCTCAAGGACTTCACCGCGCCGGAACTGGGCGCCCTGGTCGTGCGTGAGGCCGTCCGCCGCGCCGGGATCGAACCGGCCAGCGTCGACGAGTGCATCATGGGCAACGTCGTCTCCGCGGGCACCGGGCAGGCGCCGGCACGGCAGGCCGCGCTCAACGGCGGCCTGGCGAATCGCGTCGCGGCGCTCACCATCAACAAGGTCTGCGGATCCGGCCTGAAGGCCGTGATGCTCGCGCACCAGGGCATCCAGACCGGCGACATCGAGATCGCGGTCGCCGGCGGCATGGAGTCGATGAGCAACGCCCCCTACCTGCTGCCGCGCGTCCGCGAAGGGCTGCGCATGGGCCATGGCCAGATCACCGACTCGATGATCCACGACGGCCTGTGGTGCCCGTTCGAGAACTGGCACATGGGCAACGCCGGCGAGACCGTGGCGGACGCGTTCACGGTGACGCGCGACGAGCAGGATGCCTACGCCGTCGAGAGCCACCAGAAGGCGGCGGCGGCGCAGGCCGCCGGCAAGTTCACGGACGAGATGCTCACCGTCTCGATTCCGCAGCGCAAGGGCGACCCGCTCGTGTTCGACCGTGACGAATCGGTGCGCGCCGACACCACCGCGGAGGCCCTGCGCAAGCTGAAGCCCGCCTTCAAGAAGGACGGCAGCGTGACGGCCGGCAACGCGCCGCCCGTCAATGACGGCGCCGCCGCGCTCGTCGTGATGTCGGCGGCCCGCGCGACCGCGCTCGGCCTCACGCCGCTGGCGCGCATCGTCGCGCAGGCGACGAGCGGCGTGGAACCGAAGATGCTGCTGATGACGCCCGTCGAGGCCACGCGCAAGGCCGTGAAGAAGGCGGGCTGGACGCTCGCGGACGTCGATCTGTTCGAGCTGAACGAGGCGTTTGCCGTGCAGGCGGTGGCCGTGATGCGCGAGCTCGCCATCGACCCGGCCCGCGTGAACGTCCACGGCGGTGCGGTGGCCCTCGGCCACGCGATCGGGTCGTCCGGCGCGCGGCTGCTGACGACGCTGCTCTACGCGCTCAAGGATCGCGGCGGCAAGCGCGGCATCGCGACGCTCTGCCTCGGAGGAGGCAATGGAGTGGCGCTGGCTGTCGAAATGCTCTGACCAGCGCCCGAGACATCTGGAGATCTCGTGATGTGGTGATGTGGTGAGCTGGGATGTGCGATGTGTCGATCTGGTGATGTATCGATTGATCGCGCGATCTCCGAGAGATCACCAGATAGATTCGCCCCGGCGAGTAAAGATCTGGAGATCGCACATCCCATCACCACATCACCACATCACCACATCAGGAGATCACTAGATATCTCCATCTATCTATGTCTTCTCCCCCAGGCGAGCGCCGCCGCGGGCGGCGCGAGCAGCGCCACTTCCTTCAGGATGGCGATGACGTTCTGCGAGATGAAGTCGTCGCGCCAGGGCCGCCTGGAGATCGCGTCGAAGAGCCAGGCGTCGGCGAAATAGAACTCCGTCGACCACGGCCAGAGGGCCATCACGCCGATCGGCGGCGAGTCGTCCGAGCCCAGCCAGTCGAACAGCACATGCGTCGACCAGGCCGCCGCCACGGCGAGGGCCAGGCGCCAGCCGCGGCCTCTCGTCCAGGCCAGCACGAGGAGTCCGGCCGCCACGGCGGCGCCCAGGCTGTGCGTCTCGTAGTTGTGGCGCGCCCAGAGGAAGTCCAGATCGGGGAGGCACGCGACGAGGCCCAGCAGCGCCGTGGTCCGCCACGGCCGGAGCCGATCGGCCAGCGCCGCCGGGGCGGCGCTCCCCCGGGCGGCGGGCTGAGGCGGATGGATCAGGAGGCCGGCGATGATCCCCCCCAGAGCGTGCCCGACAGGACTTGGCATCCGAGCAACGTACGCAGAAGATGCGATGCGGGTCAACTCGCGGGCGGGCAGTCCCTGCCATTCATTGGTCATATGCCCCCTTTTGGGCGAAAGTGTGGACCGCTCGCAAGTGATTGAAAACGTTGACAGATGAGGTCACACGTGCACGGAATTTCGCTTGACTTTCGCTTGGCGCGTGGCTAGCATCACACTCTGAACGGTGCGCGCCCGCGTGGCGCCGTCGTTCCCATTACCCTCACCAGAAAGGAGCGGCCATGGCCGCTGACGATCAGAAGGAACGCCTGAAGGCCCTCGAAGTGGCCGTGGGTCAGATCGAGAAGCAGTTCGGCAAGGGCTCGATCATGCGGCTCGGCCAGCGCGGCTCGATCATGCCCGCCGAGACCATCTCGACCGGCTCGATCAGCATCGACTACGCCCTGGGCATCGGCGGGTTCCCCCGCGGCCGGGTCATCGAGATCTACGGCCCGGAATCCTCCGGCAAGACGACCCTCGCCCTTCAGGTGATCGCCGAGGCGCAGAAGGCCGGCGGCCTCGCGGCGTTCGTCGACGCCGAGCATGCGCTCGATGCGACGTATGCCGGCAAGCTCGGCGTCGAGACCGAGAACCTGCTGGTGTCGCAGCCCGACAATGGCGAGCAGGCCCTCGAGATCGTCGAGGTCCTCATCCGCTCGGGCTCGGTCGACGTCGTCGTCGTCGACTCGGTGGCCGCGCTCGTGCCCCGCGCCGAGATCGAGGGCGAGATGGGCGAGGCGCAGATGGGCCTGCAGGCGCGCCTCATGTCGCAGGCGCTCCGCAAGCTCACCGGCATCGTGTCGAAGTCGAAGACCAGCCTCATCTTCATCAACCAGCTCCGCGAGAAGATCGGCGTCATGTTCGGCAGCCCCGAGACGACGACGGGCGGCCGGGCGCTGAAGTTCTACGCCTCGGTGCGCATCGACATCCGCCGGATTGCCGCCATCAAGGATGGCGACGCGGTCGTCGGCGGCCGCACGCGCGTGAAGGTGGTGAAGAACAAGATGGCGCCGCCGTTCCGCGAGGCCGAGTTCGACATCATGTACGGCGAGGGCATCTCGAAGGAGGGCGACCTGCTCGACCTCGCCGTCGAGAAGAAGATCGTCGACAAGAGCGGCGCGTGGTTCTCGTATTCGGGAGAGCGCCTCGGCCAGGGCCGCGAGAACGTGAAGGCGTTCCTCAAGGAGCGCCCCGAGATCCGCCAGTCCATCGAGGACAAGCTCCGCAAGGAACTCGGGCTCACGCGCGACCGCGAAGCCGAGGCTGTCACCGCGTAGGGCCGGCCCCTGCGCGCCCACCGAGGGGCCGTGTTCGAACTCGACGTCCTGCTCTTCGATCGGCTCACGTCCTGGCGCGCGCCATGGCTCGATACGGCCATGGCCGCGTTCAGCCACGTGGGCGGCTTCGGCTTCGTCTGGCTCGTCATGGCGGTGGTGGCGGCGTTCTCGCCGGCCCGCCGCGCCGCGGCCTTCCGCCTCGTCCTGGCCATCGGGCTCACCTTCCTGGTCGTCGATGCGGTGCTCAAACCCGCAATCGGCCGTGACCGGCCGTTCCAGGTCCTCACGGGCGTGCAGGTGATCGATACGCGGCCGGTGACGCACTCACTGCCGTCGGGGCACGCCGCCTCGGCGTTTGCCGGGGCGCTGGCGGCCTCGCAGATCTGGCCCGCGGCACGACTCCCCCTCTTCGCGCTCGCCTCGGCCATCGCCCTCTCCCGTGTCTACGTCGGCGTGCACTTCCCCTTCGACGTCTTCGCTGGCGCGATCACCGGCCTTGCGTGCGCGTGGCTGGTGCTCGGCGGGCGCCGGCCACCGCCGGCGTCGTGGGGGTAGTGGGTCGTGGGTCGTGGGTCGTGCTCCTGCCTGGGATCAAGGGCATCACGTTCGTCCGCCACGCGCTGACGCCGCGGGGCCTATACTGCCCCCGTGTCCGCCCTCATCGTCGTCGTGCATGCCGCGTTCGTGGTGTTCGTCGCGGGCGGCGCGCTGCTGGTCTGGCGCTGGCCCCGTGTGGCGTGGGTGCATGTGCCGGCGGTCGTCTGGGCGGCGTGGATTGAGCTAAGCGGCGGTGTCTGTCCGCTGACGCCGCTGGAGCAGGCATGGCGCGCGCGCGAGGGCCTCGCGCCCTACGAGGGCGACTTCATCGCCAACTGGGTCTTCCCGTGGCTGTATCCGGAAGGCCTGAGCCGCGAGATGCAGATCGGGCTCGGGGCCGGCGCGCTGCTGCTGAACGCGGGGGTGTATGCGATCCGGTTCGCGCCCCGGAGACGCACGTAGGCCTCGCTGCCGACACGGACGCAGTCAACGGAGCGAGCCTGGCAGGGTGCGGCATGCCGGGGTCGTGGTATACTCCGGTGTTCGTTCGGCTCTCCAGCCCCCCGCCTGTGGCCAGGTAGCTCAGTTGGTAGAGCACGTGACTGAAAATCACGGTGTCGGCGGTTCGATTCCGTCCCTGGCCACCACGACTTCCGCACACATCAGCGCTTCTTGACACGGGCCGGATTCCGGCGTCACACCGGGGTCACACGGCCCAGGGTGCGTGGCGCGCCGTCACCGCGAGCGAGTCCTGGTCTGCCGCCGTGCTTCGGCCGATCTGCTCCAGGCGGGCCGAACCCCGACCAACCCCTGGTCAGCCTATCGCGGAGAGGCCGCCCTGCTGGCCCTGCCCCGTCGCTTGCAGTAGGATGCGCCGAAACGACTTCGGCCGTCCGCTCGAAACCCCAACCGTGACCAGGTCTTGCGAAGCTTCGCAAGGATCGGCCTGGAGGGGTCCCGGGGGCCTGCAGTCTAATTACTGGTTAGGCTGCCTCGGCCGTCTTGATCAGCTTCGCGATGTCCCTCGGTGTCGCACCAATGCTGAGGAGCGAACGCATCAACAGGTCGAGGCTGACGGTCTTGTCGGCGGCCTCGATCTTGGCCACCCGGGACTGACTCGACCCGAGCTGCTTCGCCAAAGCGGCCTGGGTCAGCCCCTGTCGCTCCCGGAGCTGTCGCACCCCCCTGGCGAGTGCCAGCTTGAGTTCCACGAATCGCTGCTCCTCCGGACTGAGACCAAGGAAGACGGTGGCATCCCCGACCACCCAGCCCGCCCGCTCAAGGCGCGTACGCTTGTCGTTCTTCATCGTCGCTTCCTCGTGGCCTTCGCCGCGGTGTAGTACGAAGCCAATCGCTCTCGACACGACGCGATAATGGTCTTGGGCGTTGCCTGCGTCTTCTTGCTGAACACATCGAGGATCACCACTGCATCGTCAGCGAGGTAATACACGATCCGCCACGCCTGCTCGCGGTCGTTGACCCGGAGTTCATGGCACTGCGTGCCGATGTCCGGCATCGGGCGCGAGTGCGGGAGTCCGAGCACCTCTCCTTGCTGCAACCGCCGGAGGAGAAACCCCGCCTCAATGCGCGCCTCGGTGCTGAACGGGGGCGTCTTCACCGCTCCTTTGCGCCAGACGAGCGGCTTGTCCTGAGGGCGAGGCATCGATGGCAATGTCTAATCTGACATAATTGCGAAACGGATGCAACCCGCAGCCTAACCCCGGCTTGCAGCCGACGGCGGCGAGCTTCTGTGACACAATCCGCGCGAGTGGCCGCCGCGGCTGAAGCGCGGTCGTTGGGCGGACACGAATCGACGAACACGACCAACACGAATGAATGCCGAGGCATGCTCACTCGCCCGGCCCGCGGGCGTCGTAGAGCGGTTGCGCCTCTGTGCCATGGTCCCAGCCTGGATGACCGATGGCGCCAGAGATTGTCAGATGTTAGACCGGTCTTCTTCGCGATGCGAGCGAGCATGCGGGGCCCAATCTCCTCGTCATCGTGAAATGCGAACACGAAGTCTGGCCACCCGTTGCGACTGAGCGTCCGATGCGAGCCAGGCACCCGTTTGACCTGCCAGCCAATCCGCAGGAGAGCTGCGAGAACGCGCCGGGCCTTTGTAGCTGGCCAGCTACTCACGCCGCTTCGAACGTGACGTTGAGAAGCTCCGCCGGCGCCTCCCGGTGCTCGAGCCGCTCGGCAATCACGCGAAGGGCCAAAGCCTGGACCTTGGCCATGGCCTCATTCCGGTCAGCGCCGTAGCACATAGTGCCAGGCAGGGCGGGCACCTCGGCAAGCCACCGGCCGTCGGTCTCGCGTTCGAGCTCGATGGTGAAGGTCACGAACGCAATGTACCATCGGGACTGAACGGCCGGCAAGATAGGTGACAGATCAGTCCGGGGACATGGGTGACACTTGTTTGCGGCCGGTGCGCCCCGTGTGGTCCTCAATGCGGAGGATCCGCTCATCCATGCGCCCTCGCTTGATCGGTCCGAAATATACGTCCCACCGCCCATCGTCGATCTCTTCGAGACCGACGTGTTCGCCCGCGAGCGTGTGGGTGACGCACACCCAGTGCTTCTCCCAGCGAGTACCGCTGTTGCGGTTGACGAGTCGGATAGCCTCGAGTTCAAGCTCAAGGCGGTGAAGCTGACGCAGCTCGCCGGCGTGCAGGTCCAGGACGTGGCGGAGGCCTTGGAGATCCATCCGTTCATGCTGTCGAAGTGGCGCAAGGGGTCTCGCGAGGGAACCTTGCGGGGACGGGCCGAGCTCTCTGCGGCGGTGAAGGCGCCGACGCCGCGCGAGGTCACGCGCTACCACGCCCTGAAGCGGGCCCACGCGTTGCTGCGGACGTTGATCCGACAATGGTGGTTGAGCGCGACTACGCCAATGGCGCATGATTGAATGCCGATGCGGTTCGTCGAGACGTCCGTGTTCACCGCCGCTCTTCGACGGCACCTCGACGACGAGCAGTATCGTCAACTGCAGATCGCGTTGATGCTGCGCCCGGAGCAGGGACCTGTGATTCGGGGCGGGGGCGGCATGCGCAAGGTCCGGTGGGCAACCGCCTAGGGTCGGCAAGCGCGGCGGACTGCGGGTCATCTACTACTGGGCGCCTGACGACCAGGCCTTCTACATGGTCTACGTGTACACGAAGTCCGAGCAGGGGGATCTGACCCCCACGCAGACGCGCCAGCTGGCGCGCGTGATCCGGGAGGAGTTCAGGTGAAAGAGGCTGCGTTCCAGGAACTGCTCACGAGCGTGCGGCAGGCCGGCCAGATCCGGCGCGGGACACGACGTCCGTCCCGGACGACGACCTTTCGTCCGACCGACGTCCAGGCCGTCAGGGCCAAACTCGGTGCGTCCCAGGCTGAGTTCGCACTCATGATCGGGGTGAGTGTGGCGACTCTCCGAAACTGGGAGCAGGGACGGCGTACACCGGACGGCCCGGCCTTGGCCTTGCTCCGCGTGGCTGCGCGGAATCCGAAAGCGGTCATCGAAGCGCTGCACAAGGAGCCCAAGCGAGGGGCGGCATAACCTCCGCTTGCAGCCGACGGCGGCGGACTTCTGCGGAACAATTCGCGCGAATGGCCGCCGCGGCTGAAGCCGAAACGGTCGGGCGGACCGAATCAACGTCCAACGAGATCACGAGGACGGCACGCGATCTCTGGAAACGCCTTCAGCAAGGCCTTGTCGAAGGTCAATAGGGGGCAGGCCGAGCGGGCGGCGAGTTCGACGAAGAGCGTGTCGTACGCAGACACCCCTGACGCGATGGCCCGCAACAGCGCTCCCTGGCAGAGCGTGGCTGTGGCGACCGACTCGATACCCAGCCGCCGCGCCAGGCCAAGACGCACCGGCCCCTCGGCGGCCGGCAGGACGCCCGCTCGCACGGCCATCCACACGACGTTGGTCAGTTCCGCTTCCCAATGAGCCGGTGCGTGTATCCTCCGCCCACACCGCCCGGTCCAATACGGCTGATGGCTCACCATCCCCTTCGCTGCACGCTCGCCCTCCTCCTCGTGATGCTCGCCCCGGCGGCCGCACGGGCCCAGTGGACCATCGCGGCCGGCGCCGTGGACGAGCGCACGGTCGGCGCCGCGCGATTCGCCTCGTCGACCGCACTGCACGTCGTCTGGTCGCCCCCCGCGGGGCAGGTGGACCACTTCCGCATCGCGGCGACGGAGGCCGTGGCCGGCCACACCGTCGAGGCCACCGCGGCGGCGGCGGCACGGGAGGTCGTCCTCGCGGGACTCAAGGCCGCCACTGAGTACACCGTCCTGGTCCGCGCGTGCGCGAACGCCGTGTGCACGCTCTCCACGGTGTCCCCTGCTGCCGCCGCCACGACCTCGGCCGAGCACTGGCAGCTGATCGGCGCCGGCCGCTCGGTCGATGGCCTGACGCGCATCGTGAGCGACGGCAACGCCCGGCTGAGCGCCACACGGTTCGGTCCCGAGGCGGGGACGATGGCGAATCGGGTGCAGCTGTACTACGGCCCCTTCGGCGTGGGGCGCAACCCGCTCTCGACCGCGGCCACGCCCGGTCCCGTCGACGCCGCGTCCCCGTCGTCGTACCTCGAGTTCATCAGCCGGGGCGCCGCCACCGGCCTGTGGACGCCCGAGAGCCCCGCCCCGCTCGTCGCGCAGGTCGCGACCGGCCAGGGTGTCCCGCTGTCCGCCTCGCTCGGCGGCGCCGTGCGGCTGTTCTTCGAAGCGCAGGGCGCGGATGGGCGCACGCGGGTGCTGTCGCTCGACAGCGTCGATGGCTACACGGGGCAGGACTTCAACCCCGGCGGGTCGTCCCTCTGCGCCACCGCCGCGGACTACATGGGCGGCTGCGCGCCGGCGGTCGTGATCGGGGTGGACGGCGACGAGACGCGTGGGAACCGGGGGCTCCGCAATGCCCGGCAGTTCAAGCTCGGGTGGCCGACGCTCGACGACTGGCGCTGGGATGGCGCGCCCGGACGCTTCATGGTGGTGACGACGGATCAGGTGGCGGGCTGCTCGACAAGCGCGATGAACCAGGCGTACGCGGTCTGGGACGGCGGCGCGTGGCACGTGCAGTACGACGCTCGCGCCTGCCCGAAGCTCTTCACGAGCGCGCAGGCGGCGCAGCCCGTCCACGTCGGGGGCGCGCGCTACAAGATGTACTACGGCGATCCGTCCCTCACGTCCGGCCGCGATCCGCTGTCCAGGCTCCCGTTCCTCGGCCCGAAGAAGTTGATCTATGCCGATGGCGCCGTCACGGCGACGCCCGGCCTCGTGGACTTCGAGGACTGGGAGGCGCAGGGTTCCGCACGTGAGGTGGTCTTCCTCTGGCCGGACGGCGACGTGCTCGATGCCCGCGCCGAAGGCTACATCGACGACTGGCACTTCCTGTCGCCCACCGGCACGCTCGACCTGCAGGTGATGTATCTGACGATCACCGATGGCGCGGTGCTGCCGTTCGCGTCCGCGGCGGTCCTGCTGAATCCATAGGCGCGCGGCTGCCACTTACCACCGGCGTGCCGCGCGCGCGAGTGCACGCCAAGACAGCCAGGGGCGCCCCCGTTGAACACGGAGGCGCCCCCGGCCGCGAACACTAACGGCGGTGCGTGACCATGTACTGCATCATCGCCCGCGAGGCCGCATTGAGCAACCCCGCCTCGTTGTCCTGCCAGTCGGACTCGACGAGCCACAACCGTCCGTTGCCCTTCTCGATGTACGCCAGCGAGACAGTGCCTGGCGTGGCGGAGTTGCTCCCGAGCGGCGTGATGCCGGGCAGCCCGGCGATATTGTGGCCGCAGCCCGCGGCGACTTCCGCGCTCCAGGGCGAATTCGCGACCCAGAACGGATCGCTCGGGTTCAACTGCTGCACGGGATTCACGTTGTCCTGGCACGAGCCGATGAACGCCCCCGCCGGGACGGAGGTCCCGAACGCCTTGTTATAGACGGGAATGCTCGCGAACGTTTCCGTGAGAACGATGCCGCCCCCATCAAGATAGGCCTGGAGCGCCGCGGCGTCCACCGTGCTGTGCCCGGAGCGCGTGACGAGCATCGCCTGCGTGGTCTCGTCAGGCGTGCACGAGTTGACGAGCGTCAGACCGGAGTCGGCGGGGATGAAATTGGCCACGGGATAGCTGCTGGACCCGCACAGCATCACGGTCGACCGCAACGCGTTTGGATCCGTCACGGCGGCCTTGCACACAAGCCCACCCGACGCGTTGAAGCCCGTCAGGAACTGGCCGGCCGGGCACGACAGGTTCGCCAGCGCGAGGTTGCCGGCGATGCCCTGGGGACCCATCGGGCCCTGGGGACCCATCGGGCCCTGCGGCCCCTCGGATCCTTGCAGGCCCTGGTCGCCCTGCAGCCCCTGAATCCCCTGCGGGCCCTGCTCGCCCTGCACTCCCTGTTCGCCCTGCGGGCCCTGTTCGCCCTGTTCACCCTGCGGGCCCGGGTCACCCTGCGGGCCCTGATCGCCCTGCGGGCCCTGTGGGCCGACGGCGCCGATGGTCAGGTTGAACGTGCCGTTCTGCGGCACACCGTTGCCGCTGGAGACGTGCAGCAGGTAGGTGCCGGGAGGCAGCACGGGCACCAGCGCCGTGATCTCGGTGCGCCCCGCGTTCACCGTGACGCCGCCGAGCGGCATCCCGGACAGGAACACCGACGGACTCGTGCCGAAGTTCACGCCGTTGATGTAGACGAACGTGTCGTCTGCCGCCGCGGCGACGATGACGAGTTGCGGGGAGGGATTCTTGCCTTGCTGTGCGCCGGCGGGGACCGCCGCGATCGCCATCGCGATGCACAATCCGAGTGCGGTGACCGTTCGTCTCATACGTGGAACCTCGTTCTGGGGGGTGAAGCTCGACCGCGAGCGTCTGGCTGCGGCCGCGGCCGCCGTCATGGCATTTGCCGCGCCGATTCTATGGCCGCGCCACCGGAATCGCAACACGCATCTTCGATCGCGCGCCGGCCACTGGACGGTCAGCGCGTCAATCGGTAGACGCGATCGCCGTCCGCTTCGTAGACCAGCGCCAGCTGATCCGCGAACGCGGGCAGCCGGTCGCGCACGGCCGGCCACTCCCCGGGTTCGTACAACCCCGGATGCACCACGACGTAGTCCACGCCGATCGCGGCGAGCCGGGCCAGGCTCTCGCGGTCGGGGAATCCCCGCAACACGTCGTAGAGGCCATCGTGCAGCCGCGGCTGGCCGCCGCTGTACCCATGCACCGTCTTCTGCCAGTGCGCGGTCGCGTGCAGCATGAAGACGGTCTGCGACCGCGCGACCGGATACACGGGCACCTCGGCGACCGCGAACGGACGCGCCTGCGCGTCGAGCCAGCGGTCCACCGCCGGCGGGTCCACGCGGAACGGCACCGCCGGCAGCGGCGCGCCAACGGACTCGATGAGAAGCAGCGCCGCCGCGATCACCCCCACCGCGCGGCGCCGTGACGCGGGCGCTGCCGTGCGCAGGCGGTCGAGGCCGGCCGCCGAGAGCACGGCCAGGCCCAGCACGACGAGCACCATGAAGCGCGAGGGCGCGCGGATGAAGCTCAGACCCGGCAGCCAGTAGACGAGCGGCCAGATGCCGAGGGGCGGCCCCATCGTCAACAGCAGCGCGACCAGCGTCAGCACCGCGTAGAACGGTCCGGGCCTGCCGCGGTTCACCTCGGCCCACGCGCGCCAGCGCTCGCGCCACGCGCGCAGCCGCAGCCAGGGGGCGAACGGTGCGACGCGCGTCAGGGCCGCGCGCAGCATCACGCACGCGAGCGCCACCGCCCCCGCGCGCCAGGGATCGCGTGCGGTGAAGAGCAGCACGCCGCCCGCGCGCCACCGGATGGGCTCGACGAGCGCCACGTAGGCGGCCACCGCGATCGCCACCACCCCCGCGATCTCGATGATCGCGGCCGCGCGCCTCCAGCGGCGCCCCGCCTGGCGTGGCGCGCCGCCCGTGTCCGGCATGCGCCAGAGCACCGCGACGAGCGCCAGCGCGATCGGGACCAGCCCCGGGAAGAGGAATGCCGTCGCGGTCTCGTGCACCGGCGCGCCCGGCAGCCAGCCCGTCAGCCACGTGTGCAGCACCGACGGCGACGCCAGGAAGCTTTCGGGCGCGGGCGCCCAGTCCACCAGCGTCCGGCGCAGGCCGAGTTCGTCCTGCACTGCCCGGTACGGCAGGTAGATCAGCGCCGCGGGCAGGATCAGCAGCAGCCCGGGCAGCCCCACGTCGCGAATCCGGCGGCCCACGGCGATCGGCTCGCCAAGCGCCACGCGCCAGCCGGCCAGCAACACGATCGCCACGAGCGCAAACGCGGCCCCATGCCCGGTTGTCAGCGCCTGCATCGAGAAGGCCGCGATCGCGAGCCGCAGGTCGCGGGGGCGGCCCCGGTCGAGATACGCGTGCAGGAAGGCCAGCATGAACGGCACCCACTGCACCGCCGTCACGTGCGGCTGCGAGAGGCGGAAGAACCGGGCCGGCGAGAACGCGAAGACCAGGCCGCAGAGCACGGCCGCGGCGACGCTCAGTCCCAGGGCGCGCGCGAGCAGGAAGGCGCCCAGGCCGCACAGCACCGGCGTGATGAGCAGCGCGGCATTCAGCGCGAGCACCAGGTTGTCCGACAGCCACAGCACCGGCGCCGCGAAGACGGCGGTCCCAATCAGGTTCTCGGAGTACGCCAGGGTCAGGCGCTCCGGGTAGTAGATGTTGGCCTCGAAGATACCGGTCAGCCCGGTCGCGAACGCGTGCGCGTTCCACCCCATCGTCCAGAGATACAGGTGGGCGTCGGGATCGTTGGCGAGCAGCGTGGTGGCCGGCGCGAGCGACACCGGGTACGCGAACACCACGGTGACGGCGACGTAGAGCGCCGTGACCCAGGCGAGGGTCGCACGATCGGTCGTGGGGATCGGGGGGATGAGCGCCATCTAGTGGAGTGTATCGACGGAAGAGGTACTACCAGCGCCTCTGCTCAGCCGCGATCCTGGGGGCCGCCCAACGGGCGGCCCGGTAGTAAATCGTCAACGACACCCCATCAGAGCCACGGCGGCGCGATCTGCGCCCGGCCGCTGGTACACCGGCACGCGCTCCCCGTGCAGGCCGCGTGCGTGCGATACTCACTCCCCGTGGAGTACCTCGTCTTCGAACGCCGCCACAGCACCGGCATCATCGCCCGCATCTACCGCGACGACGAGGGGGCCGGCTACCGGGCGGCGTGCCTCCCCGCGCAGGACGAGGCGGACGAGCCGGCGTGGCCCTACGTGGACACGCTCACCGAGGCCGAGGCGCTCGCCGACGCGCTCGCCCACGAGGGCTGCACCGGCCACGGCTGCGGCGCCTGGGTCTCGGCCAGTGACCTGCCGTACCGCCCCTGATCGGCCGCGCCTCCCCCATCGCCCGTGCTATCGTGGCGGCGTACGGAGGCCCTCCTGTGAACGTGCGCGGCGTCCTCGTCGTCGCCCTGATCTGCCTGCTGGCGCCGCCACCAGCGGCGACACAAACCACCCCGAAGCTCACGCGCGCCGAGCGGGACGCGCTGCGGGCGGTCGTCGCCGCCGTGGACGCGGCCGGCACGCTCCCCCACACCGACCCCGCCGCGTGGCCCATCCATCTGCTTCGCGCCTCCGACGGCTCCCACTACATCGCCTTCTCGGCGCTGCTGCCGCCGGAGTCGAGTTCGGCCGCGTCGGGGACGCTGTACGTGCGGCTCGCCACCCGCGCGGCGGCCCCCACCGTCGTCGCGGAGCGTTCGGCGGTGATGGAGTGGCTGCAGGGGCAGCGCGCCGACCCGCTGCCGGCGCGCGCGGCGCGTGTGGTGTCGGTGCCAAGCGGCGAGATGCCGGTCGGCGGCGCGAGCGCGGCGGATCGGACAGGCGGGGGCCAGAGTTCCACCGCCCTTCGCCTCGTCGAGCACCAGCGCGAACGCGCGCGGGAGCGCCGTGAGGACGAGGACCGCGATCGCCGGGCGGCGCTGGAGGGGGGCGCGACGGCCGCTCCGGTGATGTACCCCTTCGAGGACTTCGACGTCTCGGCCGCGCTCGTCCCCGTGCCGGGCGGCGGCGGCGCGGTGCGCCGTTCGGTGACCGCCGGCCCCGGCGACTTCGACCTCTACGTCGGCTGGCTGCCGGCCGACGGGGGCCGCACGCCCCCCGTCGTCATGAGGCGCGCCCTGGCGCTCCCGCCGGCATCGGCGAACACCCTGACGATCGGCAGCGTGATCGTCGCGGAGGAGATCCGCGCACTCGAGCGTCCGCCTGACGCGCAGGCACAGTCGGCCCATCCGTACGCGATCGGCGCGATGGACATCGTGCCGGCGCTCGACACCGTGTTCACGAGCGACGAGCGGATGGCCGTCATCTTCCAGGTGATCAATGCGACCGCGACCGCGGCCGGGAAACCGGACGTCACCGTCGCGTTCCGGATCGTGCAGGACACCGGCGCCGGCGAGACGCTCGTCGCCACGCTCAACCCGCAGCACTATCACTCGGAGGTGCTGCCACCTGACTTCGACCTGACGCGCGGCCATCCGCTGGTCGTCGCCATGGCGGCGCCGCTCGACTCGCTCGACCGCGGCGACTACCGCCTGCTCGTCGGCGTCTCAGACCGCCTCGCCGGCCGCGCCGCGACGACACGGCTCGATTTCCGGATCGCGCCGAGCCCGCGCGGCCTGCTGCGCGAAGCCCCCGCGATGCCGCTTCCGCGCTTCGACCGGCAGGCGCTGCTGACGCCGGAGACCCTCGCGCTGATTCTCGACGGGCTCCTGCCGGCCGCTCCCTCACCGGCCCTGGCCCGCGCGTTCACGATCGCCCGCGAGCAGCGGTTCATCGACCTCCTCGGCGAGGAGCCGGTGGCCCCGGAAGAAACGGGGGTGCGCACGGCGCTCCGCGGCCTGGCCCTGCTGGCCCTCGGCGATGCCCCCGCCTCCGTGGCCGTGCAACTCGAACAGGCGCTGCGGCTCGAGGCGCCGGCAGGACCGGTTCGCGTGCTCATCGGCACGGCACGGGCGCTCGAGTCACAGCACCGCGCCGCGGCCGCGGCATGGCAGGCCGCGCTCGATGCCGGCTTCACCACACCCGGCCTGGAAGCGGCCGTCCTGCTCGCCCACCTGCGCGCGGGCGACGGCCCGCGCGCGGCGCAGGCGGCGACCGCCGCGCGTGCGCGCCAGCCGGCGGATCCGGACGTCGCACGCTGGCACGCCCTTGCGGCGCTCCAGGCCGGAGACGAGGCCACGGCGCTCATCGTGCTCGAGGGCCTGCCCGCGAGCGACCAGATGCGGTTTCTGCAGTTGCAGGCGTTGTACGCCGGCTTCGTCCACGCGCGCGGCCCCGGCGCCTCCGCTGAAGGGCGCGCACGTTTCACCGCCCTGGCGCGCGACTACATCGCCGAGGGCGCCCCGCACGCGGCCCTCGTCGAGGCGTGGCGCGACATGGTCGCCGCGCGCTGAGCACGCACCAACACCGGCGATCACGTACAAACACGAAGGACACGAAGGCCACGAAGGCCAGCCACCCGTTGGGTCTGTCTTGATCTGAAGGAGCGGTGGCGAGGTCAGTGCAGCGACAGGACCCGTGCTACATCACCCACGGCGACGTCCAGATGCCACTGTCTTCTTCTTCGTGGCCTTCCCGCCTCCGCTCGCCTCAGTATCAGGCGAGCTTCGGCGAGGTCACGCCGTAGCGGCCTTAGGCCGCGGAGGCGGACGTGACCTTCGTGTTGGTACGTCGTCTCAGCGCGTGGACTTCAGCGAATACGCACGGCGGGACTGGACCTCCACGCCGGGGCGCGTCGTCGTAATCTCGAGTTCGCGCACACGCTGCGTGGGATCGGGGTTGCTCGAGTAGTAGCCGATGACGTAGTAGTCGCTGGTCTGGGCGTCGATCCGCTTGAACTCCGTCGCGAAGTCGTTGGCGTTGACCACGGCGAAGCCGCCGGTCTCCTCCGCCATGAACCGCAGCGAGCTCTGGGTCTTCTGGAGGAACGTCCGGATCTCGCTCTGGTCCAGGTACTGCCCCGCATCGACCACCCCGGCGAGGCCGCGCGGGTCCACGGTGAACAATGTGGCGTTCGCGCGGTTGGCCGTCAGGGTCAGCTCGCGCATCAGCGCGTAGAGATCCACGTCAGCGCTCACCGTGCCCAGCCGGTAGTACGGATTCTCCTCATCAATCAGATGCCGCAGGTTGTCGGCAAAGCGCCCGCCCATGATGCGGTCCTTCGAGAACCGCGCCAGCGCATACGGGTCGAAGTCGTACCCGGTGCTGATATAGATCACGACCTTGCGCTTGTTCTGCACCTGCTCGAGTTCCCCGAGGAAGTCGTACGCCGCAAAGAACGCGGTCCGCGCGCGCTGCCGCAGATCTCCGGGGCCCTGCGAGCTCTCGAGCGACTGGAAGATCTCGGTGGCGGTCACCCCTGACCCGCGGATCTTCGATGCCGCCGCGACCACCATCTTCCGGTCGTAGGTCGCCGGGACCTCGATCGACGAGGGGCCGCTCGAGATCATCGCCATCATGTCGCCGTCGTGCAGCAGGTTCGTCGAGAGCGTCTCGATCAGCCGGCGCACGTGCGGCGTGTACTCCGCCTCGAAGTGCAGGTCATCCACGAAGATCAGGATCAGGCGGCCGGCGGTGGCGTCGATGGGACGACGCGGGGACGCCGGCAGGATGATCCCTTCGGCGACGGGCGGCGGTGGGGGCGCCACGAGGGTGAAGGTCCGGCCGCCGTGGACCAGGGAAAACGACGCGATCTCCTGCCGCACGCCGTCCTCGAGCACCGTGAAGTCGTCGCGCGTGAGGTCGGAGACGAACCGGCCCCCGCCGTCACGGGGGATGACATCGGTGGTCACGAGCGTCACCCCGGCGCGGAACGTGGGCGCCTGTGGCGGCGCCTGGGCCGTCGTCAGGGACACAGCCGTCACCAATCCCAGCGCCGCGAGGGCGCCCTTCGTCACGATGCCTGAGGCCATGGGGGAATTGTAAGGCAAGAGGTGGGGTGCCCGAGGTGCCCGGGGTGCCCAGGGTGCCCAGGGTGCCCGAGGTGCCCGAGGTGCCCAAGGTGCCCGAGGTGCCCGAGGTGCCCAAGGTGCCCGAGGTGCCCAAGGTGCCCGAGGTGCCCGAGGTGCCCGAGGTGCCCGAGGTGCCCAGGGTGCCCAAGGTGCCCGAGGTGCCCTAGGTGCCCGAGGTGCCCGAGGTGCCCGAGGTGCCCG
>JAUXWO010000020.1 GCA_030680175.1 Vicinamibacterales bacterium | reverse complement strand
GGCCAGGGCGGGTCTCGGCCGCCGGCTCGCGCCGGCTGGCACGCTTCGGCGGGCCAGGGCGGGTCTCGGCCACCGGCTCGCGCCGGCTGGCACGCTTCGGCGGGCCAGGACGGGTCTCGGCCACCGGCTCGCGCCGGCTGGCACGCTTCGGTGCGCGGGGCCGCGTCGCGGTCGCCTGTGCGACCGCGCGGTAGATGCTCTCGTAGCCGGTGCAACGGCAGAGGTTGCCCGCCAGCGCCTCCTGCACGTCCGGCTGCGTCGCACCGCGCGGGATCACGAGCGCCGCCATGATCATCCCCGGCGTGCAGATGCCGCACTGCGCGCCGCCGTGCTCGACGAACGCCTCCTGCAGCGGATGCCCCTGCACATCCTCGATCGTGCGGACCTCCGCGCCGTCCACATGCGCCACCGGCACGAGGCACGAGACGACCGGCACGCCGTCCACGAGCACGGTGCAGGCCCCGCACTCCCCCTCGCCGCACCCTTCCTTCGTCCCCGTCAGGCCGCAGTGCTCGCGCAGCACGTCGAGGAGCCGCGCCATCGGCGGCACGTCGAGCCGCCGCGCGCGGCCGTTGAGCGTGCAGCGGATCACAGCCGTCCCGCCTTCATCACGCGTTCGGGCGTCGCCGGGATGGCGCGCACGTCGTACCCGGCATGACGCAGGGCGTTGACGATGGCGGGGGCGGGACCATCGATGGGCATCTCGCCCACGCCCTTGGCGCCGAAGGGGCCGTGGGCATACGGCCGCTCGAGGATCACCGTGTCGATGCGCGGTGTGTCGGCAGCCGTCGGGATGAGGTAGTTGGTCAGCGTATGGTTCGCCATGGCGCCGTCGCGCATCACCACTTCCTCGAGCAGCGCCCAGGCCACGCCCTGCGCCGTGCCGCCCTCGATCTGCCCGGTGGCCATCATCGGGTGAATCGCGCGCCCGATCTCGGCCACCGCCGTCATCCTCACCGGCTGCACGGCCCACGTGTCGGGACGCACGTCGATCTCGGCGACGTGGCAGCCCCAGCCGTAGCTGCCGTACGCGTCGCCCCGGTACGCCTGCTCGTCCCAGGCCGCGCCCGGCGGCGGCTCGTACTCCGCGGTGACGACGAGCGGCCCGTGCGCGGCGAAGTACGCCGCGGGCGACAGCCGTCCGAGGCGCGCCTTCAGGTCGCCCGCGGCGCGCTGCAGGAGCCGCCCCACCACCATGCACGTCCGCGATGCCACGGTCGGCCCGCTGTCCGGCACCACCGCCGTGTCGACGGCGGCCGTCTCCACCACCTCGTACGGGATCCCGAGCGCGTCGGCCACGATCTGCGCATGCATCGTGCGCGTGCCCTGGCCGATCTCGGTGCTGCTCACGAGCACGCGGACGCCGCCGGCGGTGAGTTCGACCGACGCCTTCGATGCCAACGTGACCTCGCCGCTGCCCGTGAACCCGGATCCATGGAAGAAGAGCGACAGGCCGATCCCCTTCCCGGTGCCGCGCCACCGCGCCCGCTTCTCGTGATACTTCGACTTCCGGACCGCCGCCTGCAGCACCTCCACGGCGCTCGCATCCTCGCCGAGCACCTGGCCGGTGGCGGTCGTGTCGCCCGGCCGCAGGGCGTTCTGCTCGCGCACGGCGACCGGGTCGATCCCGAGCGTCTCGGCGATCCGGTCCATGTGGACCTCGGTGGCGAACTGGCTCTGCGGCGCGCCGAAGCCGCGGAAGGCGCCGTTCGGCGGCGTGTTGGTCATCATCGCGCGCCCGCGGATGCGGATGTGATCGCAGCGGTACGGCCCGCTGGCATGGATCGACGCGCGCGACAGCACGACCGGGCTGAGCGTGCAGTACGCGCCGCCGTCGAGCACGAGGTCGATGTCCATCGCCGTGATCCGGCCCTCGCGCGTCACGCCGGTGCGGTGCCGGACGATCGAGGGGTGGCGCTTGGTCGTGGCCCACATGTCCTCGGCCCGGTCGTAGATCATCTTCACCGGCCGCCCGGCCTTCCGCGCCAGCAGCGCCGCATGACACGCGAGGATCGAGGGGTACTCCTCCTTGCCCCCGAAGCCGCCGCCCGTCTCCGCCTGCACGACGCGCACCTGCCCGGCCTGCAGGCCGAGCGCCATCACCAGCGCGCGATGCACGTAGTGCGGACACTGCAGCGATCCGTACACCGTCATGCCGCCGCCCTCGGGCACGGCGATCACGCCGTTGGTCTCGAGGTAGAGCTGCTCCTGGTGGCCGGTCCGGTACTCGCCCTCGACAACGGTGTAGGCCTCGGCAAAGCCGGCATCGAGCCGGCCCTTCTCGATCACCAGGCTCTTGAAGCACTCCGACGACCAGCGCGGCTCGAAGACGGGCGTGGCGGGCGTGTAGTCGATGTCCACGTGCACGCGCGCGAGCGCGTCGCGCTCCTCGTGCGCGACGAGCATGATCGGTTCCGCCGCGTGCCGCACCTCGTGCACGGCGAGGCACGGCTGGTCGTCCATGATCCCGGCGACGACGTTGCGACCGGGGATGTCGTGGCGGTCGACCAGCACGAAGCCGGTCGTGTCGAAGGCGGGCCGGACGCGGTCGATCCGGCCGCAGGGAATCGTCGCCCGCACCGTCATCCCGTGCAGCATGCCGGGGAACGTGAGGTCGTCGATGTACAGCGCGCGTCCGGTGACCTTGTCGTCACCATCCTTCCGGCGCACGCTGCGGCCGACGCTGCGGGGCATGCAGGCGATAGTACGATACTTCCCGGACGCGGCCGCACGGGGTTATCCGCAGATTACGCAGATTACGCGGATGGCATCCGGCGTGGGTGACACGTGCGTGGTTGGCGTCAGGTGTCGGAGCGCAGGCGGTCCCGCGCGGTGCGCCGGTCGGAGACCGGCGCACGCGGCGTGCGCGGAGGGCCGATGGCATGAGCCCCGTCTGCGATCGTCACGGGCTCATGCCTTCGGCCCTCCGCACACGCCGTCGCGGCCTTCGGCCGCGCCGCGCGGCACCGCACAGCGGACAGCATCCGCGTCATCTGCGTAATCTGCGGATAACTGTTCATCCCCCCGCAATGGTGGGGATGACTTCCACGACGTCGCCGTCGCTGAGCGGGTGCGCGTGGACGCCGTGCAGGAGCATGTCGTCGTTGACGGCGAGGTTGTAGACGGGGTCTTCGAGGGCAGCGCCCAGGCCCGGCACGAGCCGCTCGAGCGCTGCGAGCAGCTCTCCGACGTTCGCCACCGGCTCGTCCACACGCTGCTCACGCCCGGCAACGGGGTGGAGCATCGCGGGGAAATGGACGAGGATCATGGGTGCCCGGAGTGCCCAGTGTGCACGGCGTGCCCGGAGTGCCCACGGTGCACGGGGTGCAAGGGGTGCACGACGTGCCCTATCCGCCAAGCACGGCGTTCAGCTGTCCTCGCCATTCGTCGCGCGGCACGCCTTCGCTCGTCAGTTCGGAAATCTGGTAGAAGCGCGACAACATCGCGTCGAACTCGGCGCGGTCGATGTGCTCGCCCTTGAACGGGCCGAACGTGTTCGGCTCGTCGAACCAGCGGTCGGGCAGCGTGTCGTCCTTGCGGCGCACGCCGAGGCGGTAGTTGATGAGCCGCTCGACGCCCATCACGTTCAGCCCCACGCGATCGAGCGCCTCGGGCGTGAAGACCAGGCCCGTGACGTTCTCGATCTGCTGGCGGAACTCCTCCATCCCGGGCAGCGACGGCGAGTTGAAGAGCTTCGTCGTGAAGCGGCACATCCCCACCGAGTCGCCCACGGCGTAGGTGTTCTCGCAGGCGCGCACCGCGCGCTCCTTGCCGACGTAGCTGTTCGGCTCGGCGCTCACCGGCCCGCCATACAACTCCGCCTTGAACGCCGCATCGTCATTGATCTTCGCGTTGATCTCGAGGGTGACGCGGTTGCGCAGGTGGTCCATGCCGCGCGTGGCCACCGCCAGGCCGAGCGCGAAGGCCTTCAGGATGCGCGCATCGTGCGGGTCGCTCTGCCAGAGGCCCTTCACCGTCATGCGGTACTTGAGCGCCTCCGCGGGGTAGTGGCCCTTCTCCACGGCGCGCGCGCTGTCGGCGACGACGTTGCCGAAGCCCTCGCGCCGCGACATCAGGAAGAGCAGCGTCTCGACGGCCGCGGCATTGCCCCACGTGAGGTCCAGCCCGCCGGTGTCGGCCGTCGTGATGAGGCCGCGCTGGAAGAGCTCCATCGCCCAGCCGATCGCGGAGCCCGTGGACGCCGTGTCGAACCCGAGGTCGTTGCAGATGTTGTTGAGCCGCATCACGGCCTTCACATCATCGATGCCCAGGTTCGGCCCGAACTTGCCGAGCGTGACGTACTCGGGGCCGTCGCCCTTGTCGTAGCGATCGGGCTCGGCCGAGTGGAGGTCGTTCAGGGGCCGGCAGTTCACCGGGCAGCGGAAGCAGCCCTCCATGCCGTCGCGATAGGGGTCGTGGTTGCCGGCGTCGAGCGCGTCGGTCCAGGTCGTCTCCTGGTTGTTCTTCGTCCCCATCGCGCCGAGCACGCGGCTCGGCTTGTAGAGGAACGGCGTCCCCGTCTTCGACAGCGCGTTCTTGACGACGGAGGTGCCGAGAAGCTTCTGGGCGATGTGGCGGTTGTAGGGCTTGTAGGGCTGGGCGGTCGTGAACTCGCGCGTCTGCGCCAGCGTGACGATCGCCTTCAGGCCGAGGGCGCCCATCTTCGCGCCCGGACCGCCGCGCGCGTAGATCGCCTTCGGGCCGCCCATGATGCCGGCGGTGAGCACCTGGCGCTCGCCGGCGCGCGTGATGTTGACCATCGCCATGTTGCGCGTCCAGACGCCGCCGAGATCCTGCTGAACGCGCGCGCGCAGGTCGATGTTGTCGAGCCCCTCGTACGCCGCCGCGTCCTCAAACGACACCACCCCGTCGCGGATGACGATCATCGTCCACCCGGGGCGGCGGCCGTAGAGCACGACGTGGTCGTAGCCGTTCATGCGGAGGAACGACGGGAAGTAGTCGCCGCAGTTGCTGTCCATCAGGACGCCGGACTCCGGCGACCACGACGTGCAGTTGCCGCGCGCCGCGCTCGGCACCAGCCCGGTCAGCACACCGGAGCCGAAGATCAGCGGGATGTCGGGGTGGAGCGGTGTGAGCGATTCGTCGAGCAGGCGGTGCAGGTAGTACATGTTCGCGCCGCGCCCGCCGAGCAGCGTGCGCACGACCGGCAGGGGGGTGTAGCCCGTGCGCGTCTCCCGGCGCTCGAGGTCCACAAAGAGCGTGGCGCCCTGGGACGGGAACTCCGGCGCCTCCGCCAGTTCGGCGTGCAGCGCCGCGACGCGGTCGCGAATGGACATGCCCGGAGTATACGCCCGGCTGAACGGACGTTCAAATGAGGGGGAGGTGCCGAGGCACTTCGGCACCCCGACACCCCTGTCCCACTATCCGATCTTCAGTGTGCGTGCGGCCGGCCTGGCCGGTTCGCTCACCGGGACGTTGACCTCGAGCACACCGTCCTTGAAGACCGCGGTGACCTTGTCGAGGGCCGCGCCCTCCGGCAGCGGCACGAAGCGGTAGAACGATCCGTAGAAGCGTTCGGTCCGGAAGAAGCCGTCTTCCTTCTTCTCCTCCTTCGTTTCATGTTTGCGCTCGCCCGACAGCGCGAGGCCCTCGGGCCGTACCTCGACGGTGATGTCCTCGCGCTTGAGGCCGGGGAGATCGGCCTTCACGAGGAGCCATCCCGGCTTCTCTTCGACTTCGATGGCGGGCATCCACTCGGTGGCGAGCCGCGCCACCCCGGGCACGAGGGGTCTCGTGCCGAAGCCCTCGAACAGACGATCCATCTCCTCGCGCATCCGGTCCATCAGCGCGAACGGGTGGCGAGTCGCAGGCATCTTCTCAGCAGGCGCCTGCCTCTCGAGCACGGCAGACATGACATGCCTCCCTTCCGACGCGCACAGCGCGTCCTGGTGACACGGCCCCGGGTTTCCGGCAGCGGGCGGCCACCACCTGATCGTCAGTGCAACGCGCGCACCAACCGGCGTCCGCGGGATCGCCCATGAAGCCATGACTCTCGCCCTCGAGGCCCTCGCGGCCTTGACGAGGTTCCGTCAACGACCGCGGCAGCGCCGGGACACCGGCGGCCTCCTGACGTGGGAAGACGGAGGCGCTATCGTGCATAACTTACACGCGCCGCGCCCGGTCATGGCGTGGCTCAGCCATGCAAGTGCCTGCAATGGTTGGAGTTGGCTCCACGCCGGCAGCTGGCACGGGGCTTGGAATGGATCTCGGCATGATGACCACATCCTTCTCATCCATTCCGATGATCCTGCTGGCACTGTCGCTCGTCGCGATGCCGTCCGCGGCCGTCGCGCAGCCGAACGAAGGACAGGTCGCCGCGGGCCTCGAGGTCGGCCTGTTCCTGCCCTCTGACGATCAGTTCGATTCATCGATCACCGGCGGCGGCTTCTTCGAGTTCTACGTGACGCCGCGCTGGGGCCTCCGCACGGGCGTGATGGCCATGCGGCCGGAGTACACGCGCGGGAATGACGAGCAGGAGCGCCAGATCCGCCTCGGCGCCGACCTGATCCACAACTGGGAGTTCGGCCGCGTGCATCCGTTTGCGGGGGCGGGCCTGGGCTGGCACATGCTGCGCCTGTACGATCGCGGCGATCACATCGGCCCCAGCCACAACAAGCTGGGCGTCAGTGCGCTGGCGGGGGCGGAAGCGTTCGTCTCGCGCGACTGGACGGTCAAGGGCGAGGCGCGCTATCAGTTCGTCGGGAAGACGCCGCTCGTGGACCCGAGCGGATTCGCGCTCACGGTCGGAATCAAGCGCTACTTCTAGCCGCCTGACTGCGCGAAGTCCTCCTGACGGCATTGGCCTACAATGCCGGAAGGAGGACTTCCTTATGCGTCATGTCATCACGCCACTCTTGATCGCCACCCTGGGCGCCGGCCTCGCCGGCTGCGGCCCGTCAGAAGAAGAGCGCAAGGTTGCAGAGGCCCAGCAGGCCGCCGAACAGGCCGCCGAGGACATGGCCAAAGGCTTCGAGGGGATGGCCAAGGCGATGGAGGGCCTCGCGGCCGGCGCCACCGGCGGCGCAGCCGTGGATCCCGTCAGCTTCCGCGACCTGGAGGCCGCGCTGCCCGAGATGTCCGGCTGGGAGCGCGAGACCCCGCGCGGCGAACGCATGACGAGCCCGATTCCGTTCTCGCAGTCGGAGACGAGCTACACGAGGGGCGACGCGAGCATTGACGTCAAGATCGTCGACTCGGGGTTCAACCAGATGCTGATCGCGCCGTGGGCGATGTTCCTCGCCGCCGGTTACGAGCGCGAGACGAGCGAAGGCTACGAGCGCTCCGTGCAGATCGGCGGCCACCCCGGGTTCGAACGCTGGGAGTCCGGCCCCCGCACCGGTGAACTCAACCTCGTCGTCGCCAAGCGCTTCCTCGTGACGATCGAGGGCCGCGACATCGACGACCCCAAGGTCCTGCACGAGTTCATGCAGGACGTCGACACCGCAAAGCTCGCAGGGTTGAAGTAGCTCAACAGATAGATCCAGCTGTGGCCGCCCAGATCTGGACATCGAACATCCCATCACCAGCTCACCACATCATGAGATCACCAGATATCTATCGTTAGAACCTGAAGCCCGCCTTCAACGGATCGTCTCCGTCGATCAGGAAGGTGTGCTCGCCGGTGATCCAGGCGCTCCCGGCGATCGCGGGCACGATGGCGGGGTGGTCGCCGACGCGCGTGCGCCCGGTCAGGCGGCCGCGGAACAACGTGCCGACGAGGCTCTCGTGGACGAACGGGGCGTCCTCGCCGAGCAGCCCCATCTCGTCGAGCACCGCCATGACGGCGGCCGTGCCGCTCCCGCACGGCGATCGATCCACCTCGGCATCCGCGAAGATCGTGACGTTGCGGAGGTGCGCATCAGGGTGGCGGGCCGGCGCCGTGAAGATGGTGCCGTAGAGGCCGTGCAGCCCGGCCTCCACCGGGTGCTGCACTTTCATCTGCCGCTCGACGTCCGCCTTCACGGCCATCCCCATGCGCCGCAATTCCGGCAGGTGTGACGGCTCGAGCGGCAGCCCCGCCGCCTCGGCATCCACGATCGCGTAGAACGCCCCGCCGAAGGCCACGTCGGCCGTCATGGTGCGGCCGAGCGCGGTGACCGGCACGCCGGGGGCATACACGAACGACGGCACGTTGACGAACGAGACGTCGGTGACGCGCAGCCCCTCCCTCCGCCCGACGAGCGTGGCCGTGGCCGTGACGAGGCCCGCCGGCACGTCCAGCGCCAGCGTGGCCGTCGCGGTCTCCCCCGCCCCGAGCGGCGCCGACGAGGCCTTCCAGATCAGCCCGCGCTCGATGGCGATGGTCGTCACGGCGATCACACCGTGCCCGCACATCGTGCTCCACCCCTCGTTGTGCATGAAGAGCACGCCGGCGTCCGATCCGGGCCGCTCGGGCTCGGTGATGAGCGCGCCGTACATGTCGGCGTGCCCGCGCGGCTCGAGCATCAGCGCCCGGCGCAGGTGATCGATCCGCTTCGCCGCCCACGCGCGCCGCTCGAGCATCGTCTTGCCGTCAGGGCTCGGGAGCCCCTCGATGACGAGGCGCAGGGGCTCGCCGGCGGCATGGGCGTCAATGGTGCGCACGGAATGAATCATCGATCCTGGGATCCTCGCGGGTGGCGTTCCACCCGCCAATTCTGCATGATCATGGGACGTGAAGGCGTACTACTCCGATCACTTCGTCCTGCCGCTGCCCGACGGCCACAAGTTTCCCATGGCCAAGTACGCGCGGCTCCGCGCGCGCCTGCTCGCGGACGGCATCGTGGCCGAGGGCGATCTTCACGAAGCGCCCGCCGCGACCTGGCAGGACCTCGAGCTGGCCCATACGCCGGCCTACGTGGCGGCCGTGGCGGGCGGCACGCTGCCGCGCGAGGTCGAGCGCCGGATCGGCTTCCCCTGGTCGCCGCAGATGGTGGAGCGGTCGCGACGCTCCGTGGGCGCCACGATCGCGGCGGCGATCAGCGCGCTGGAGGACGGCGTGGCGGCCAACCTCGCTGGCGGCACGCACCACGCGTTCGCTGACCGGGGCGAGGGCTTCTGCGTCTTCAACGACGTCGCCGTCGCCGCCCGACGGCTCCAGCGCGACCGCCTCGCCACACGGGTGCTGGTCGTGGACTGCGACGTGCACCAGGGGAACGGCACCGCGGCCATCTTCCGCGACGACCCGTCGGTCTTCACGTTCTCGATGCACGGCGCCCACAACTTCCCGTTCCGGAAGGAAGCCAGCGACCTCGACGTGGCGCTGGACGATGGGACGGGGGATGAGGCGTATCTGGAACTGCTCGAACGGCACCTGGACGAGGTGCTCGCATACCAGCGGCCAGACGTCGTGTTCTACCTGGCGGGCGCCGATCCCTACGAGGGCGATCGCCTCGGGCGGCTGAAGCTGACCATCGACGGCCTGCGCCGCCGCGACGAAATAGTGCTGGACCGCTGCCGCCGCCTCCCCGTCGCCCTCTCGATGAGCGGCGGCTACGCCCACGACCTCGACGCCATCGTCACCATCCACGCCAATACGATCCGCACCGGCGTGGCGTATGGCACCGCGGGCGCCCGAGACCCGTATACTTTGTGACATGCCCCAGCGTTTCCGTCTCCTCACCGAAGACCATGTGCATGCGCTGCTGCCGATGGGCGACCTTGTGGCCGCCATGGAGTCGGCGCTCGTGCGATTCTCGACCGGCGAGGTGCTGCAGCCGGTGCGCACCGTGCTGCAGGTCGGGCCCGAGAAGGCCTTCTTCGGGTTGATGCCGGCGTACATCGAACAGCCCGCCTGCATGGGCGCGAAGATCGTCACGGTGTACAACGCCAATCACGCGAAGGGCCTGCCGTCGCATCTGGCCACGATCCTGCTCCTCGACCCGGACACGGGCGCGCTGCTGGCGTTGATGGACGGCCGCTACATCACCGAGGCGCGGACGGCGGCCGTGTCGGCCGTGTCGGCCCGCCATCTGGCGCGGGCCGAGTCCTCAACGCTGGCCCTCATCGGCACGGGCGTGCAGGCGCGCAGCCATCTCGAGGCATTCGCCGAGGTGCGCGCGCTCAAGGATGTCCGCGTGTGGAGCCCGCAGGCGCGCAGCCGTGATCGATTCGTCGAGGACATGCGGAGCCAGGTGCCGGTCGCCGTCACCGCCGCCTCCTCCGCTGAGGCGGCCGTGCGCGGTGCGGATCTCATCGTGCTCGCCACCTCGTCGCCCACCCCCGTGATCGAGGACGCGTGGGTGGCGCCTGGCGCGCACGTCGTGTCGGTCGGCGCGTGCCGTCCGGATCAGCGCGAGATGCCGCCGGCGCTCGTCGCGCGCGCGCGGCTGTTCGTGGATTCACGCGCCGCCGCCCTGGTCGAGTCGGGCGATGTCGTGATGGGCATGGCCGAAGGACGCTTCGAGGCCGGCCACCTGCGCGGCGAACTGGGCGAGGTCGTGCTCGGCCGCGTCACGGGCCGCGACGACGACGGCACGATCACGATTTTCAAGTCGCTGGGGATGGCCGTGGAGGACGTGGTCGCGGCCGACCTCGTCTACCGCCGCGCGATCGAGACCGGCGCCGGCACGGAGCTGACGCTGTGAAGACGGCTTTCGCCATTCGCTATTCGCCATTCGCACGTACCGGACGAAGGACGCACGAAGGTCCTTTCTCTTTGGACATCCGTTTCCGAAACCGTATCTCTGAAGAGGATCTTCGTGGCCTTCGTGACCTTCGTGTTTGTACGTCTCACGGCGCGTAGCGAACGGCGAAATAGCGAATAGCGAATAGCGAATAGCGAGAGGAACCTGATGGCCAAGAAGCGCGGGTGGCTGCCGATCGTCGGGGGCATTGCCGTCCTGCTGGTGTTCGTGATCGCCGCCGGATTGTTCGTGGTCGTCAGCATGGTGCGCGACCGCGTCGAGATCGACAGGACGCACACCGAAGACACCATCGGCGACGAGTTCGAACGGGTGCGCCGGCAGTTCCCCAACCAGACGCCCATGCTGGTCTTCGACGGGGAAACGCCTCGGCTGTCGGAGGCGGCGAAGGCCGGCACGTCGACGGCCGCCCTCGAGAACCTCCACGTCCTCGCGTGGGATCCCCGCGACGGGGAGCTCGCGCGGTTCAGCCTGCCCTTCTGGCTGATGCGGCTGCAGGCAAAGCCGTTCCGCGTTGGCGACATGGTGTCCACCTTCGAGAACCGCTCGCTGGAGATCACCGTCGAGGACATCGAGCGCTTCGGTCCCGGCATGCTCCTCGACTACGCCGACCCGCGCGGCGCCCGTGTCATCGTCTGGGTACAGTAGGCCGCTGATGCGCCCGGCGCTTCGCGGGCCTCGAGGGCCTCGGCCGCGACGCCCTCGGGTGCCGCAAGTGCTTCAGAGTGCACCAGATGCGGCGAGCGCATGTGCGCGTTGCGAGGCGCCGCCACTGACCTGACCGCCGGCGTCCGAGGGTGGCAAGGGAGTTGCTATCTGGCCAGGTGTCAGGTTGCCAGCCTGCCACCTGGAGAACTCCGATGCGAAACCTGCACTGGGGCCGGTGGACCGCTCTCGCACTCGCCATCACGCTCTCGTCCGGCTGCGCCGCCACCGTCGGCGCGCAGGGACGCTGGGGCGGCGGCGGGTGGGGACCGCCCTCACACAGCAGCCGCTACGTGGATCCCGCCTTCGAACGGGGCTACGAGGATGGCTACCGCCGCGGTCATGACGATGCCCGCGATCGCGACCGGTACAATGCGCGCCGGCATCGCGATTACCGCGCGGCCGACCGCGGCTACCACCGCAGCTACGGCCCGCGTGATGCCTACCGGCAGATCTACCGCCGCGCCTTCACCACCGGCTACGAAGAGGGCTACCGCGACGCGGTGCGCGGCCGTCGCGGCCGCTGGTAAGCACAGAGGGGACAGTCCCCGGCTCCCGGCGCGCCTGACGGGAAGCGGGGACTGCCCCCTCTGTGACCGGCGAACTGCCAGGACGGGCCGGGCGCCGCTTACGGGAGCCCGCCCGCCTTCTTGAACTCGGCCAACTGCGCGGCGGTCACGCGCACGGGCACGGGCTTCGGGTTGCTGCCGCCCACCGCGTCGCGCTCGGGATCCACCCCCCGGGCCGCGCCGGATCCGGTGGCCTGCGCCGACTGGCGTTCGGCGCCGCCCGGGCGCACGAGGTTGCCAACGCCCCCGAACCGGCCCTTCTTCGGCGGCGGCTGCGGCTTGGCGTCCTCGGCCTTCTCGTCGCCACCGGCCAGGCCCGCCGCGCCGCCCTCGACCACCGCGATCGCCGTAATCGCCACCGGCTTGTACGTGATGCGGCTCGTGTAGCGGTCCGCGAGCGTCGCCGTGGACGCCATCTTCGCCGAGGCGATCTGCGTGTCGAGCCGTCCGAGCCGCTCCTTCATCTCGGGGTGTGACGCAAACAGCCCGCGCTTCTCGGTCGCATCCTTGTTCCGCTCGCTGAGCCGCGTGAGGAACGCGCCCAGCCCCTGCGGCGCGTAGCCGACGCGGTTGGCCAGCGCGATGCCGTCCTCGTCGCTCTCGATTTCCTCGCCCCGCCCGAACCCCTGCAGGACCACGTTGGTCGCCGCATCGACGAGGCGGTCGAAGAGGCCGGAGTTGCCGGCGACGGTCTCGTCCGCGCCCATCTGCACGAGCTTGCCCTTCTGGATGGCGCCGACCGTGTGCTTCCCGGTGATGTGCACGAGCTCGTGCGCGAGCACGCCCGCCAGCTCCGCTTCGTTGCGGAGGAGCGCCAGCGCGCCGCGGGTGATGTGGACGTAGCCACCCGGCGCCGCAAACGCATTCACCGCGTCCGTGTCGAGGACGATGAACGTCCACGGCAGGGCCGGGCGGCTGCTGGCCTGCGCCAGGACCGTCCCGACGAGCGTCACGTAGCGATGGACCGGCTCGCTCTGCACGACACCGTACCGTTGGCGGATGCGCAGGCTCACGGCCAGGCCGAGGTCCTGTTCCTCCTGGTCGGTCATCTGCACGTCGCGCAACTGCTGCGCGCGCTTGAGCGCCTGGCCGAGCTGCGCCTCAGCGGCCGGCGGCACGGCCACCATCACCGCCATCACGAGGGCGACACCGAAGAATGCGTGGGTCATGACCTGTCTTCGCCTCTCTCACCTTGGACCGGCGGGGCCGTCACCTGGTAAATCGCGACGGCCTCGGTCCGGCCCTTGACGACGACCTCGCCGAGGGGACGGATATCATACCGCCCCTGGAGCCGGTCCCGGGTCCGCGCGCTGATGATGATGCGGGCGCCGTACTCCTTGGTGAGCGACTCCAGCCGGGCGCCGAGGTTCACGCTGTCGCCGATCACCGTGTAGCTCATGATCGACTCGGACCCGATGTTGCCCGCCACCATCTCGCCCGTGTTGATGCCGATGCCGATGTCGAGCGTGGCCCGGCCTTCCGCGGTCCACCGTGCATTCAGCTCCTCGAGCGCCGTCTCCATCCCCAGCGCCGCCGCCACCGCATGATCCGCATGCCGCGGATCGTCGAGCGGCGCGCCGAAGAGCGCCATCACCATGTCGCCGACGAACTTGTCGATGGTGCCCTGGTGCGCGAACACGACCTCGACCATGCGTGAGAAGTACTCGTTGAGCTGGCGGACGATCTCCTCGGGCTCGCCCCGCTCGCTGAGCGCTGTAAATCCACGCACGTCCGAGAAGAGCACCGTCATCTCGCGGCGGGTGCCGCCGAGCGACGCGCGCGACGGATCCGCCATCAGCTGGTCGAAGACATCCTTCGAGACGTACCGCGAGAACAGCCGCTTCACGCGCCGCTTCTCGCGTCCTTCGACGAGGTAGTGCCAGGCGAACTCGGTGGAGACGGCCAGCGCCCCCGCCAGCAACGGCACGACGAAGGGGATCCACACGCCCCCGGCGAAGAGGCTCACGCCCGCCCACACCCACGCGGCCGCGAGCAGCGCGCCCGCCCCGAGCGCCGCCCAGGGCGAGCGGATGGTGCTGACGAGCGCCACGGCCAGCGCCATCAACAGCGCCGCCCCCGCGGCGGTGCCCGCCGGCGCCGGCCCGATCGCGCGCGGTGCGAGCAGGCCGTCGAGGATGTGCGCGTGGATCTCGGGCCCGGGCATCTCGCCCTCGCCGTACGGCACGGCAAACGAGTCGCGCAGCCCCTGCGCCGTGGCGCCGACGAAGACGATGCGATCTTTGAAGACGTCCGGCGGGATGTGCGGCGGCAGGCCCTCGAGGATCTGCTGCTCGGCGAAGAACAGGTCGTAGAACGAGTAGCGCGGGAACGCGGGCGTCCCGTCGGCGCGCATCGACGGCCCGCGGTACGGCACGAGCGCGCGACGCGCCGTGCGGTCCACCCCGTAGTAGTCGGCGACCGCCTGCGTGACGAGCGGCACCCGCGCCGCACCGATCTGCAGCGTGTCCCCGGCCACCGCTGGCGCGGCCGGGGCCACCGCGATAGCCGCCGCCACACCGAGCGACGGCACGAGCCGCCCCTGCACCTCGACGAACGGCGCATAGCGCCGGACCGGTCCGTCGGGGTCGAGGATCAGGAACGTGTGGCCCACCGCGTGCGCCGCGCGCGCCAGCGCGGGAAATGGCGGCGTCAGGCGCGGCCGCTCCTCGAAGACGCCCGCCAGCCCGCCGGGCGGCCGCAACGTGGGCAGGTCCTCGAACGCGATGGGCAGCTCGCGCGACCGGTCGATCAGCCCCTCGCTCGACGCCTCGGCCACATGGATCACGCGACCGGCGCGCGCGGTCGCATCGACGAGCGCGGCGTCCGACTCCTCGCCGCTCCACGTCTCGCCCCCGAGATCGAACTGCCGCCGATCCGCTTCCGCGAACAGCACGTCGTAGACGATGAGCTTCGCGGGCGCGCGGGCAAGGAAGTCCACGAGCGTGGCATGCACCAGCCGCGGCCACGGCCAGCGCCCGACGATGGGCTCGAGCCGCTGCAGGGAGTCGTCGTTGATGGTGACGAGCACGATGTCGTCGCGCTCGATGGCGGGGCCGGCCGTCGCGGCCAGGCGGCGGTCGTAGGTCTTGAGTTCGATCGTCTGGGCAAACGGCAGGAGGCCGAGCAGACAGGCAACGGCGGCCGCGGCGGCGCCGCGCAGGAGGCCGATCAGCATCCCCGGCATGATGCCTCGGAGGCGCCGGCCCGCGTACAAGAAAAAAAGCCCCGACACGGCGGGGCCTTCGATGCGCAACGAGCCGTGGTGGCTTCCCGCTGCCCCGTGGGCGACGGTTGGTACCGGTACGGGGATTCGAACCCCGGTTCCGTGGCTGAGAACCACGTGTCCTAACCCCTAGACGATACCGGCACGTGCGCTAGGAACCCTTGAAGTTACCAGCGAACCCGCCCGCCTGTCAACGGCGACGGCCGGTCTTTGGACCGCGGGGAGGCCGCCGACCCGGTATGATCACGGGATGCGACTTCTCGTCCGTCTGGTCCTGCTCGTCCTCGTCCTCGGCACCGTCACGGCCGGGGTGTTGTACTACCGCGCCGGCAGCGAACCGGGCCCCACACTCGAGATCCGCAGCCCCGAACGCGTGATCGGGCAGCGCGGCTCGCTCGAGCTGCTCGTGGGCGCCCCCGGCGGGCAGCTCACGCGGCTCGATGTGACGCTCGATCAGAACGGCCGGTCGCTCCCCGTGTTCGCGCTCGAGCAGGCGGCCGACGGCGTGGGCGAAGTGCGCCAGGAGTCGACCGACCAGATGTGGATCATCCGGCCCGTCGGCAAGCAGGCGCAGCCGGAACTCGTTGCGGGCACGGCGCAGCTGGTCGTCACCGCGGCGCGGCCCGTGTTCTTCGGCCTGCGCGAGGCGGTCTCCACGGTGACGCGTGACCTCGAGGTGCGCCTCGACCCGCCGCGCGTCGGCGTCGTCTCGCTGCACCACTACGTCAACCACGGCGGCGCCGAATTCGTCGTCTATCGCGCCACGCCCGAGGGCGTGGCCACCGGCGTGCGCGTCGGCGAGCGGAGCTATCCGGGCTTCCCGGGTAGCGCGGTCGGCCTCACCGACCCGGCCCTGCAGGTTGCCTTCTTTGCCCTCGCCTACGACGAGGACCTCACGACGCCGATGTCGGTCTTCGCGCGCGACGAGGCGGGCAACGAGGCGAGCACGCCGCTCGATCATCGCCCGTTCGCCAAGCCGTTCGCCCGCTCGCGCATCGGGATCGATCTGCGCTTCATCGAGCGCGTCGTGCCGGCCATCGCGGCCAACACGGCCGATCTGGACGTGGACAGCACCACGCCCGAAGGCCTGCTCGACGGCTTCCTCCGCATCAACAACGACCTGCGGCGCCGCAACAACGAGACGATCGCGGCCATGGCCGCGCGTACGCGGCCCGAGATGCTCTGGCAGGAGGCGTTTTCGCAGCTCGGCAACACGCAGGTGGAGTCGCGCTTCGCCGACCACCGCACGTACCTGTTCGAGGGCCGCGAGGTGGACCAGCAGGTTCATCTCGGCTTCGACCTCGCGTCGGTGGCGCAGGCGCCGGTCGTGGCCGCCAACCGCGGCGTGGTGCTGTTTGCCGACTACCTCGGCATCTACGGCAACACCGTGATCCTCGACCACGGACTCGGCGTGCAGTCGCTCTACTCGCACCTGTCGACGATCACGGCGCGCACCGGCGACATGGTCGACAAGGGCGCGGAGCTCGGACGCACCGGCGTCACCGGCCTCGCCGGCGGCGATCACCTGCACTTCACGATGCTCGTCGGGGGCGTGGCCGTGAACCCGGTCGAGTGGTGGGACCGCAAGTGGATGGAAGACCGCGTGTTCCGCAAGGTCCGCGAGGCCGGCGGCGCCATCGGCAGCACGCGGTGAGATAATCGAACGTGATGCGTCTTCGACAGGACTTCACCGTGCGCGCCCGCCGCGCGGGCCGCGCCGCCCTGCTGCTCGCCACGGTCGCGACGGCGGC
>JAUXWO010000044.1 GCA_030680175.1 Vicinamibacterales bacterium | reverse complement strand
CGGCCGCCGCCGCCGCGCCGGTGGCCGCCCCGTCCGCTTCGTCCGCCGCGCCCGCGGCGGCCGAGGACCTCGGCGCGCTGCTCCTCACCGTCGTCGCCGACAAGACCGGCTATCCGGTCGACATGCTGAAGCTCGACATGGCGCTCGAGGCGGACCTCGGCGTCGATTCGATCAAGCGCGTCGAGATCCTCGCCGCGATGCGGTCGGCCGCGCCGCACCTGCCGGAGGTCGATCCGAGCGACATGGCCGCGGTCCGGACCCTCCGCGAGATCGTCGAGTACCTCGGGCGCACGACCGGGGCGCCGACGGACCCCGCACCGACGACGCCCTCCGGTCC
The DNA here is from genome assembly GCA_030680175.1 of Vicinamibacterales bacterium. GTDB lineage: Bacteria > Acidobacteriota > Vicinamibacteria > Vicinamibacterales > UBA2999 > JAUXWO01. The sequence goes on along the minus strand of JAUXWO010000044.1, from coordinate 35,596 downwards.
GAGTGCGCCGCGCGAGACGGCCGCCGAGCCCGTGTCCGAGCGTGCGGGACGCTTCGTCGTACGCGAAGCGGTGGCCACCGCGAGCGGCCGCTCCATGCTCGACGCGGTCGGCACGGGGCTCGTCGCGATCACCGACGATGGGCACGGCGTGGCGAGCGCGCTGGCCGAGAAGCTCGAGGCCAGCGGCGTGCGCGTGGCCATCGTCGAAGCCGTCCCGGCCGAGGCCGCGGGCGTGATTCTGCTCGATGGCCTGCGTGCGTGCCCGGACGCGGCGACGGCCCTCGCCATCAATCGCCGCGCCTTCCAGGCGGCGAAGGCCTTTGCGGCGCGTGCGTCGGCCGACGGCGGCCTCTTCGTGACCGTGCAGGACACCGGCGGCAGCTTCGGCGTCGGCGGCGTGGACGCCGATACCGTGTGGACGGCGGGGCTCGCCGCGCTCGTGAAGACCGCCGCGCAGGAGTGGCCGGCAGTGCGCGCGAAGGCCATCGACCTCGAGCGTGGCCGCCGGCCCACCGCGAAGCTCGCGGCGGCCGTGCTGCAGGAGATCATTGCGGGCGGCGACGAACTCGAGGTCGGCCTCCACAAGGACGGCCGCCGCACGACGCTCGTCTCCGTGGCCGAGCCCGTCGTCGAAGCGGCACCGCGCGTGGACGCGACCAGCGTGATCGTCGCCACCGGCGGCGCGCGCGGGGTGACCGCCGCGTCGCTGCTGGAACTGGCCCGCCGCGCGCAGCCGCGCATCCTGCTGCTCGGCCGCACGCCGCTCGCCGACGAACCGGCGGCCTGCCGCGGCGTCGAGGGCGATGCGGCGCTCAAGAAGGCGCTGCTCGCCGATGCCAAGGCGCGCGGTGAGATGCTGCGTCCCGCCGACCTCGGCCGGCAGGTGGACGGCATCCTCCGCTCCCGCGAGGTGCGCGAGACGCTCGCCGCGTTCGAGGCGGCCGGTTCGCCCGCGCGCTACGTCCCGGTGGATGTCCGCGACGCCGCCGCGCTCGGCGCGGCGCTCGACGAGGTGCGCACCGCGTGGGGGCCGATCACGGGCCTTGTGCACGGCGCCGGCGTCCTCGCCGACAAGCGCCTCGCCGACAAGACCGTCGAGCAGTTCGATCTCGTCTTCGGCACCAAGGTGGATGGCCTCCGCGCGCTGCTCGAGGCGACCGCCGGCGATCCGCTTAACGTTATTTGCCTCTTCTCGTCGGTCGCGGCGCGCGCCGGCAACCCCGGCCAGTCCGACTACGCGATGGCCAACGAGGTGCTCAACAAGGTGGGCGCGCGCGAGCAGCGCCGCCGCAAGGGCGCGTGCCTCGTGAAGTCGATCAACTGGGGCCCGTGGGAAGGCGGCATGGTCACGCCCGCCCTCGCCGCCGAGTTCGGCAAGCGCGGCGTGTCGCTCATCCCCGTCGCCACCGGCGCCCGCATGTTCTGCGAGGAACTCGCCGCGGCGCCGTCCGACGATGTCGAGGTGGTGATCGGCGGGCTGCTGAGCGGCGAGTCGCAGCCGGTGGGGCCGCGCACGCACACCGTGACCGTGGACGCGGCAAGCCATCCGTTCCTCACCGGCCACCGCATCCAGCGTGATGCCGTCGTCCCGGCCGTGCTCGCGCTCGAGTGGATCCTGAGCGCCGCGGCGGCCGAGCGGCCGGACCTGGCCGTGATCGCCTGCGATGACCTGCGGGTCTACAAGGGGATCCCGCTGCCGGACTTCGATGGCCGCGGCCACGCGTTCACCGTCACGCTCGACGCCCAGCCGAAGGGCCGCGAGGTCGTGATGACCGCCGCGCTTGTTGGCGCCGACGGCACGCGCCACTACGGCGCCGTCGTCACCCTCGGCCCCGCCAGCCATCGCCTGGCGCCGCCCGTGCTGTCGGCGGGCACCCTGGAAGCGTGCCGCTGGACCTCGTCGGACATCTACGGCGAGCTGCTGTTTCACGGTCCGGAGTTCCAGGTGATTCGTGGCGTCGAGGGCGTGTCGGATCAGGGACTCGTCGGCACGCTGCAGGGCGTCACGGCCCAGCACTGGATCGGCGGACCGTACGCGACCGACGTGGCCGCGCTCGACGGCGCCGTGCAGCTCGCGCAGGTCTGGGGCCTGCACCGTCTCGGCCGGCTGTCGCTGCCGACGCGCATCGGCACGTTCCGCCAGTGGCAGACCGGGCCGGTCGACGGCGCGCTGACCTGCGTGCTCGAAGGCCGCGTCACCGGCAAGCACGGCCTCGCCGTCAACCTGCTCGTCGTGGATGCGAAGGGCACGCCCGTCGCATCGATGACCGACCTCGAGATGCACATGCTCCCCGCGTCGAAGTCGAGCCAGCAGGCTGCCGGGGCTCGCTGACGTGCCGTTTCCGCCGATCGCGATCGTAGGACGATCCTGCCTGCTGCCCGGCGCCCCGTCCCCGCAGGCGCTGTGGGACCGGGTGGTCGCGGGCACCGACCTGCTCACCGAGTGCCCCGACGACCGCTGGCGCCTGCCCGCGCGCTTCATCACCGCTGACCCGGCCGGCGCCGGCACGCGCATCAGCTCGCGGCGCGGTGGCTACGTCGAGGGCTTCGACGCGCAGTTCGATCCGACGGGCTTCCATGTGCCCGCGGATCTCGTGGCGGGGCTCGATCCCGCGTTCCGCTGGGTGCTGCACACGGGACGCGCCGCCCTGGCCGACGCCGGCTACGACGCCGTGCCGTCCGGCGCGCGCACCGGCGCCATCATGGGCAACCTGTGCTACCCGAGCGAGTACCAGGTGCGCTTCGCCGAGGCGTACTGGCTCGACGCGCAGCGCGAGGCATGGGCGCCTCTGGATCCGCGCGTGGCGGCCGGCGTCGATCGGCCCGCGGCGGAGAATCGCTTTTCGTCGGGCCTGCCGGCCCACATGCTCGCGCGCGCGCTCGGCCTCGACGCCGGCGCGTACGCACTCGATGCCGCGTGCGCGTCGTCGCTCTACGCGCTGAAGCTGGCCTGCGGCTGGCTCCACACGGGCCGCGCCGACATCATGCTCGCGGGCGCCGTGAACCGCTGCGACGACCTCTTCATCCATGCCGGCTTCAGCGCGCTGCAGGCGCTCAGCCCGAGCGGCCGCAGCCGTCCGTTTCATCGCGAGGCCGACGGCCTCGTGCCCGCCGAGGGCGCCGCGTTCGTCGTGCTCAAGCGGCTGGACGATGCCGTGCGGGATGGCGATCGGATTCTGGGCGTCATCCGCGGCATCGGATTGTCGAACGACGGCCGCGCACAGGGCCTGCTCGTCCCGAGCGAGCAGGGCCAGGTCCGCGCGATGGAGCGCGCGTACGAGATCGCGGGGCTGGCCCCCGCCGACATCTCGCTCGTGGAGTGCCACGCGACCGGCACCGTGGTGGGGGATGCCACCGAAGTCCGCAGCATGTCGCGCGTGTATGCCGGGCAGGCCGGCGTGCCGCTCGGATCGCTCAAGTCGAACCTCGGCCACGCGATCACCGTGGCGGGCCTCGGCGGCCTGCTGAAGGTGCTCGGCGCGATCGAGCACGCCACGCGACCGCCGACGCTGTGGGCCGACCAGCCCGTGGACGCGCTGGCGGGATCGCCGTTCCGGCTCCTCGCGGAGGCCGAGCCGTGGCCGTCGGATGGCCCGCGCCGTGCGGCGGTGAGCGCGTTCGGCTTCGGCGGCAACAACGCGCACCTGCTCGTCGAGGAGTGGCAGCCCTCCCGGCCCCTCGTCGCGGTGCACAGCCCCGCCCCCGGCCGCGGCCCCGTCGCCATCGTCGGCGTCGGTGCGCGGGTCGGCGCGGGACAGAGCCGCGACGACTTCGCGGATGCGATCTTCGCCGGCGCGGCGCCCGTGCGCGACGCATCGGGCGCGCCGGCCGGCACGGTGACGCTGCCGCTGACCGGGCTGCGCTTCCCGCCGCGCGATCTGGCCGACACGCTCCCGCAGCAGCTGCTCGTGATGCGCGCGGCCGCCGAGGCGATCGCCGACGTGGCGGTGCTGCCCGCGGCGCGCACCGGCGCGTTTGTCGGCATGGGCTGCGACAACGAGATCGCGCGCATGGGCGTGCGCGAGCGCCTGGCCGGCTGGGTGGAGCAGTGGACGGCGAACGGCGTGCCCGCCGGGGGCGTGCTGACACCGGCCACGCAGGACGCGATTGCGCCACGGCTGAACGCGGCGATGGTCGTGGGCATGATGCCCAACATCGTCACCAACCGCATCAACAGCCAGTTCGATCTGACGGGGCAGAGCTTCTCCGTGGCGGCCGAGGAGGTCTCGGGCCTCGTCGCCCTCGATGAGGCGATCGGGGCGCTGCGCGCCGGCGAGATCGACGCCGCCGTCGTGGGGGCGGTGGATCTGTCGTGCGAGCCGGTGCATCAGGCTGCCGCGCGCGAGGTGCTCGCCGCCGACCGGCAGGTGCCGGGCGATGCCGCCGTCGCGCTCGTGCTCAAGCGGCTCGAGGATGCGGAGCGGGACGGGGATCGCGTCTACGCGATCCTTCCGGACGAAGAGCCGGAGGGCGCCGACCTGCGCCTCGGGTTCGACGAGGGCGCGACCTCGCTCGTGCCGGTCGTCGGGCATGCGCATGCGGCCTCGGGCCTCGTGCATGTCGCGGCGGGCGCGCTCGCCCTGCATCACCGGCTCCGCCCGGTCGCGCGCGGGGGCGTCGTCACGCCGTGGCTGGCGGATACCGAGCGCCGTGCGGTGACGGTAGCCATGGACGCCACCGGCGGACAGCGTGCGGTCGTGCACCTCGTGGAGGCGGCCGCGCCGCCGGCGCCGCTGGCGCGCCCGATCGTGCCGCGCGTGCATGCCTATGCCGGTGCGGATCGGCGCGCGGTGATTGCGGCGGCCGAGCGGGACGATCGCGCCAGCGAGGGCCCGGCGTGCCTGGTGGTCGTGGCTGCCGACGAGACGGAACGCGCGCGCAAAGCGCAAGCGGCCGTTGCGGTCATCACCGCCGCGGGCGATGGCGCGGTGCCGTTCCAGATCGAGGACGGGCTGTACTTCCGCGACCGGCCGATTGGCGGCGAGGTGGGCTTCATCTTCGGCGGCGCCGGCGGCTCGTATCGCGGCATGGCGCGCGACGTCATCGCCGCATTCCCGTCGCTGCTCTCGAGCACGACCGCGCTGATGCACCGCAACCGCACGGTGGCCGGCTGGATCTTCGAGGCCGACGGCCCCGAGGAGATCTCGCCCGCCGAGCGGCTGAAGGGCGGATCGTTCGTCTCGTACCTCCACGCGGCGTTCTCGCGCGACATCCTCGGGCTGAAGCCGGACGCCGCCATCGGGCTGTCGTCGGGCGAGACGACCGCGCTCTTCGCGCTCGGCGCGTGGGGCGACCTCGACATCTTCTACGACGCGTTCCTGGGCACGGGCGCGTTCGATCACGAGATCGCGGGCAACTTCAAGGCGATCGCGCGGGCCTGGGGCTCGACCGAGGCCGAAGCCGCGACCTGGCAGACCTGGCGCGTGGTGGCGCCCATCGCCGCGGTGCGCAAGGCGCTCGAGGGCGAGACACGCGCGCACATCACGATCGTCCACACCAACGCGGACCTGATCGTGGCGGGCGAGGCGGCCGCATGCGCGCGCGTGGTGGCGAAGCTCGAGGGCGCCCGCGCGTTCCCCGTGCGCTACAACGTCGCCGTGCATTGCCCGGAGCTGAAGGCCTTCGGCGAGACCTGGCACGCCGTGCACCGCCGCCCGACGCGTCCGGTGCCGGGCGTCCGCTTCTACACGCACGCCACGAACTCGCACTTCGCGCTGGGCGACGATGCGGTGGCGGACATGCTGACGCAGCAGGCCGTGCAGACGATCGAGTTTCCGAAGGTGATCGAGGCCGCCTGGAACGACGGCGTGCGCGTGTTCATCGAGCACGGCCCGCGGGCGGGCTGTGCCGCGTTCGCACGCGAGATTCTCGGCGACCGCGAGCATCTGGCCGTGGCGCTCGACACGGCGAGCGAGCCGTCGCTCATCCAGGCCGTGCGCGCCGCGGCGCAGTTGATTGCGGCCGGTGTGCCGGTGGATCGCGCGCGGCTGGGCCGTGCGCTCGATGACGTGGCGCGCTGGGCCGAGGCGCCGCGCGGGCCGGTGACGGTGCTGCCGGCGCATCCCGCGCCCGTGCGCCTGCCGGCACCGCGTACGGCGGCCGTGTCCGCGCAGGTCTCCGCGTCCGGGGAGTCGCGGCAGGCGATGGCCATGGCGCCAGCGCTGCCGTCGGTCTTCGCCACGCTGGCCGAGCCCGTACGCGCGCTCGCACCAGCGCCGGTGTTCGAGATGGTCGGGGCGGCCGCGGGGCCTGTCTCGAGTGCAAGTGAGATGGAGGCGGACGTGTCGGAGTGGCAGCGGAACCTGCGTGACCAGTACATGACGATGGTCGCGCGCGTGGCGCACGCGCAGCAGAGCTACATGCAGCATGCCGCTGCCGCCTTCGCCCGGGCCGGACAGACCCCGGGCTTCGGCGCCCCGGAGGGCCCGTTCGCCCGGGCGGGGCAGACGGGCTACGACGCGACTCCGGCCGCGTTTGCCCGAGCCGGGCAGGCCGGCGTAGTCGACGCGACCCGGCCGGTGGTGCAGGCCGCACCGTCCACCGTCCACCGTGCACCGGTCACCGAGGTGGCACCGCCCACCGTTCACCGTGCACCGGTCACCGAGGTGGCACCGTCCACCGTTCACCGTGCACCGGTCACCGACCCTGCACCGTCCACCGTGCACCGTGCACTGTCCACCACACTCCCCGGCCCCAAGTTCAACCGCCAGGAACTCGAGGTGTTGTCGTCGGGCAAGATCTCGTCGCTCTTCGGGCCGCTCTTCGAGCAGCAGGATCAGTGGCGGCGTCAGGTGCGCATGCCGGAGCCGCCGCTGCTGCTCGCCGACCGCGTCACGGGCATCGATGCCGAGCCGGGCGTCCACGGCACGGGGACGATCTGGACCGAGACGGATGTCACGCCGGATGCGTGGTATCTGAACGACGGGCGGATGCCGGCCGGCATCATGATCGAAGCCGGCCAGGCCGATCTGCTGCTCATCTCCTGGATGGGCGCCGACTTCCTCAACAAGGGCGAGCGCGTCTACCGCCTGCTCGGGTGCGAGCTGACGTATCACGGCGGCCTGCCGCGCGTGGGCGACACGCTGAAGTACGACATCCATGTCGATGGCCACGCCAGCCAGGGCGACGTGCGCCTGTTCTTCTTCCACTACGACTGCCGCGTCAACGACGAGGTGCGGCTCAGCGTGCGGCAGGGGCAGGCCGGCTTCTTCAGCGACCGCGACCTGGCCGAGTCGGGCGGCGTGCTGTGGGATATCAACACCGCCACGCCGCTCCCGGATTGCCCGGTGGCGCCGCCCGCCGTGCCGTGCACGCGCACGCACTTCGGCCCGCGTGAGCTCGAGGCGTTTGCCGCGGGCCGGCCGTTCGACTGCTTCGGCCCCGGCTTCGAGCACGCCGAGACGCACGTGCGGTCGCCGCGCATCCAGGGCGGCCAGATGCTGCTGCTCAGCGAGGTCACCCACTTCGATCCCACGGGCGGGCCGTGGGGCCGCGGCTACTGCCGCGCCGAGACGCGCATCTCGCCCGACGACTGGTTCTTCCAGGGCCACTTCAAGAACGACCCGTGCATGCCGGGCACGCTGATGTTCGAGGGCTGTCTCGAACTGATGGCGTTCTACCTGACGGGCCTCGGCTACACGCTCGAGAAGGACGGCTGGCAGTTCGAGCCGGTGCCCGAGGAGAAGTACCTGCTGCGGTGCCGCGGCCAGGTGCTGCCGACGTCGCCGGACGTCGTCTGCGAGCTCTTCGTCGAGGAGGTCACCGACGGACCCTACCCGACGATCTATGCCGACCTGCTCGGCACGGTCGACGGCCTGAAGGCGTTCCACTGCCGCCGCATGGGCCTGCGCCTCGTGCCCGACTGGCCGCTCTCGACGCGCGAGGATCAGGTGATCCCCGACCGTCCGGGCCGGCCGGTCGCGGAGGTGGACGGCTTCCAGTTCGGCAGCCGCTCGCTGCTCGCATGCGCGTGGGGCAAGCCCTCGGAGGCGTTCGGCCAGGCGTTCACGCGGTTCGACGGCACGCGCCGCCTGCCGCGGCTGCCGGGTCCGCCGTATCTCTTCATGTCGCGCGTGACGAAGGTCGAGGGCGCCTACGGCGTGTTCGAGAAGGGCGCGGCCGTCGACCTCGAGTTCGACGTGTCACCGACCGCGTGGTACTTCGACGCCAACGGGGCGAAGACGATGCCCTATGCCGTGCTGCTCGAGGCCGCGCTTCAGCCATGCGGCTGGCTCACGGCGTACAGCGGCGCGCCGCTCGCGAGCGAGACGGACCTTGCGTTCCGCAACCTCGAGGGCACGGCGACGCAGCTCGTCGAGATCCTGCCCGACTCGGGCACGCTTCGCACGCACACGCGCTGCACGGCGGTGGCCACGATGCCCGGCATGTTCCTCGAGAGCTTCAAGGGCACCTGCTACCTCGACGATGTGCCGGTCTACGAGTTCACGACGAAGTTCGGCCACTTCTCGCCGGAGGCGCTGTCCAACCAGAAGGGCCTGCCGACGACCGATGCGGATCGGGTGTGGGTGAGCGCGTCGAGCGATCGGCTCGAGGATCTGACGAGCCGGCCGGCGCGGTACTGCAGCGGGTCGCTGCGCCTGCCCGACAAGCGGCTGCTGATGATCGACCGCGTCACGGGCATCTGGCCCGAGGCGGGCGCCAAGGGGCTGGGCCGGCTGCGCGCCGAGAAGGACGTGAAGCCGTCGGAGTGGTTCTTCAAGGCGCATTTCTTCCAGGACCCCGTGCAGCCGGGCTCGCTCGGCATCGAGGCGCTGATCCAGCTCCTGCAGTTCCACATGCTCGACCGCGACATGGGCGCCGGCATGACGGCGCCGCGCTTCGAGCCCATCGCCATCGGCCGGCCGATGAGCTGGAAGTACCGCGGCCAGGTCGTGCCCCGCAACAAGACGATCCTCACCGAGATCGAGATCACGGAAGTCGGCCGTGACGACCGCGGCGCGTACGCCGTGGCCAACGGCTGGCTCTGGGTGGACGGCCTGCGCGTCTACTCGGTCGAGGACATGGCGATGCGGATTGTGGACGGGGAGCGGTGAACCGGGAACGGCTGACATGGCGTGGGGCATTCTCGTTGTGGCGGCGCTCTTCGAGATTGCCTGGGCCGTGGGGCTGAAGGCGACTGAGGGGTTCACGCGGCCGGTGGCGACCGTGGTGGTCATCGTCTGCCTCATCCTGAGCGTCACCCTCCTCGGCATGGCCGCGCGCACCCTGCCGATCGGCACGGCCTACGCGGTGTGGACCGGCATCGGCGCCATCGGCACGGCGGCCATCGGCATCCTCTGGCTCAACGAACCCGCCACCCTCCAGCGCCTCGGCGCCCTCGCCATGATCGTCGGCGGAATCGTCTGGCTGAAGGCCGCCTCCTAGACGGGACGTCGGCGGACGGCGGTCAGCGTCAGCGATCAGCTTTCGGCTCTCGGCTCTCGGCTTTCGGCTCTCGGCTTTCGGCTTTCGGCTTTTGGCTCAGCAACGCTACTAGTACCGCTGCGCCGATAGCCGACCGCTGATCGCCGATAGCTGCCCGCTGATCGCCGAGAGCCGACCGCCGAGGGCCGAAAGCCGATCGCTGACAGCCGATTGCCGATCCCCCGCCATGCAATCGGCGTTATGGTGGGAGTATGTCCATCACAACACGCGAAGCACGACAGTTGACGACGGTCGCTGAATGGCCGGTGGTGCAGTCGAGCCTGCCGGCGGCGATCCGCGAGTTCTCGCCTGCGCGCCTGAAGGCCAAGGCCGCGCGCGCGCGGAAGCTCTGGACGAAGTATGCGGACCTCGTCAGGAGCCAGTCGCGCGCAGCGAAGGGGAAGCGGCCGGCGGTCCCGCACGAACTGAACGCGCGAACGAAGCGCAAGGCAGAGCTCTTCGCCGAGGTGTTCGCCCGCTACGAGGCGCGCCTGTCCGCGCTCGCCGCGAAGGCGGCGACACCCGCCAAGACGGCCAGGCCCCGAACGACGAGCGGCACGAAGAAGGCCGTGAAGGCGGCGAAGACCTCGAAGACCTCGAAGACCTCGAAGGCGGCGAAGGCCGTGAAGGCGGCCGAGGCGGCCGAGGCTCGGACGGCGGCGGAGGTGGCGGCGAATGCAGAGGCGGCCCAGCAGGGGATGGCGTCGATGCTGCCTCCCTCCAAGGTGAAGGCGTCCCGCGGGCCCGTCGTGGCGAAGGGCGACCTGGTGAGGCGCAGCGGCCAGGTGCGCATGCAGGCACACGTCTCGAGCCGCGGCCGCCGAAGTCAGGGCAGGCGCGACAGCCGGTAGTCCAGCCGCTCCTTTCCTTCTGCACGAACAGGCTGCGTGAGCACCTCGATTGCGCTGGCGCGACCCTGATGGGGGACGTATGATCTGGCGGTTCACGCCCCCAGCAATCCGTGTCAGGGAAGGAGGCGCTCAGATGCGCAAGACCTGTCTCCCGCTCGCCCTCGCCGTCGTGCTGGCCACCGGTGTCGTCGCCCCCTCTACGGCCGAGGCGCAGTGCCAGATGACCGGCGTCGGGACGCTGACGGCCAACTACGTCAACGATGTGCCGTCCGGGCCGTTTGTCGTCACCTGCGACATCGGCATCTTCATCAGCCAGGATGGGGTGCTGAGCGGGGTCGAGATCAGCGGCACCGTCAGCGACGCGAAGCCCGTGCAGTACGGGATCTACGTGAGCGGCGCAGCGGTCACCGTCACCGGGTCGTCAGTCACCGTGGCTGACGGCTACCCGCATCAGTTTGTGTCCGTGACGTACCGCGACGGGGCGACCGGCACCATCCGTGACAGCGTCTTCACGGGCGCCCACCGGGCCGGGGTGGCGCTCCGTGGTGTCGGGACCGACGTGACCGTCTCTCGCAACACCGTGCGGGGCACCGGCGCCAAGACCAGCGGGTGGGCCGAGAACGGCATCCAGGTGGATCAGGGCGCCGTCGCCCGCATCACGAACAACATCGTCACCGGTCACTGGTGGGACGGCCCGTCCAACTGGGCCTCGACGGGGATTCTGCTGTTCTCGTCGAACAGTCATCTGAGCAACAACACGATGACCGACAACGAGTTCAGCGTCTTCGTCGCCGGCAGCGACAACCACGTGAGCGGCAACCAGACGTCCTCGACGATCGTGAGCCAGTCGATCTACAACTTCCGCGCCTGGGGCGTGCTCATCGCCGGTGACCGGAACCATCTCGCGGGCAACCGTGTGAGCGCCGATGACGGGGCGGGCGGGGTCTACATCTATCCCGGGTCCACCGCCACCCGGATCACGGGGAACCGCATCACCGGTTTCGAGGCGCCCATCATCGATGGCGGCACCGGCACCGTCGCCCGCGGCAACACGTCGCCGACGAGCTAGCGCTCCTCGATGGGGTCGCTCCCTGAACGACAGACGCCCCGGCCTCACGGCCGGGGCGTCTGTGCTTCTCGGATGCCGGGGGCGAAGGTTGGCTGGCGCGAGGAAGGCGAAGCCAGCAGCATGAGGCCTTGGGGATTCGCGCTGGTGCCGCCGCGGCCGCGGCGGCAGCTGATCTAGAACCCTCTCGCTCCGCCCGAACGAGGCGAAGCCGAGAGAGTGGCGGAGAGAGAGGGATTCGAACCCTCGGTAGAGTTTCCCCTACACACGCTTTCCAAGCGTGCTCCTTCAACCACTCGGACATCTCTCCGTTCGGGTGGGCCACCCAGTTTACCGCGAGGGGGCGGCCGACGCCAAAAGGCGTCTGCCTGGTCTCGTGGCGCACCGGAGACATCCTCACCGGAAATCCTGACGGACCGGCAGCGCGACCGGCCGGAAGGGTGCCGCCGACGCCCCACGCCACTTCAGCGACCCGCCGATGAAGGCGAACTCGTACAGACGCTCTCGGGCCAGGTCCTCGAGGTAGGCCACCTCGATGATAGGAATCCCGCGCTGTGCCAGCAGATAGGTGTGCACGGCGACCCAGTTGTCTGCGCGTTCACCGGGGAAGTGCTCGAGGGACAGATTGTCGCCCCCGATCACCATCGCCTGCTGCTCCTCCGCCAGCCATCGGGCTGCCGAGAGGCCGAGGCCCGGTTGATTGAGAATGTAGGCATCGTTGTCGGGCCAAAGGGTCATGCGCCCGGTTCGAATGAGGACGACATCTCCCGGTTCGAGCCGGACGCCCTGCAGGCGAAGGGCCCCCTGCAGGTCATCCGGGGTGATCGAATAGGAATCCGGAAGCACCGTCACACCCTTGTAGCCGGCGACGTCGATCATCACGCCCCGAGCGATGATCACCGGGAACTTCTCGACCCCCGCCCTGCGCCACCCCTGATCTCCCAGGTGGTCATCTGCGGCGAACCCATTCCAGACCCGCCCATGCAGGCCGAAATGGTTGAGGCCGTCGATGTGCGTTCCGGTGTGCGTGTACATCGAGACCGCGTCGCCGGTGTAGGCCACCTTTTCGTTCATCTCGCGCCCGATGCCCGCGGGATCGTCCACCGCGGTCCCCCGCGGCGAGTGCGTGAGCCAGAACTGGTAGCGCGGATCCCCCAGCAGGTGCCAGCTGGGCATCCCATTGAAGAACTCGACCGACAGGTCGTGGACCGTCCCGCCGGAGACGCGGGAGAGAATCTTCGTGCGCGAAGCGTCGCTCATCATGTTCAGCGTGCCGATCTCATCGGCGGGGCCCCATGGACTGGTCCCGGCCACCTCGGCGGTCTCGATCGTGGATCGTTGCCCCTGCGTGTGAGGCTGCGCGTGCACGTGAGACGCGAGGAGGAACCAAACCAGTAGTCCGAGTTCAAGGTGTCTGCTCATTGGGATGTCGATCCTGTCGCGAATATCAGCGGGTGAATGAGAGCCGTCCGGCAGCAACTCCTCGACGGGGAGGGCGCGCGACCGACGTTCGCGGTTGCCTCTCCAAGTCAAGGTCGAGCCAGTATGTGTTTACAACTTACGTGTTGTCAACACATAAAATGCCTGATGTGCTGTTGCTAGAGGGGTCAGGGCATGTTCCAGGCTGGTGTTTGCGACCGGTTGTCCGCGATGCGCACGGCTTGAATTGCCAGCGAACCGGGGATACTATGTGTTTACAACATGCTTATGGGGGGCCCTGGCAGGAGATCGAATGACAAGGACTACGGCACAGGATGCCCTGGTGAGCCTGCTCCGCCTGGCGGGCCGCATTGAGCAGTCGCTGAGCGACGTCTGTGCGCGCCACGGGATTACGCATGACCAGTACAACGTCATGCGAATCCTGCGCGGCGCATATCCGGAGGGGCTTCCGCGCTTCGAGATCTCGCAGCGACTCATCAATCGTGCGCCGGACGTCACGCGGCTGCTCGACCGGCTGGGGCGAGGGGGGCTGATCGAGCGCGTAGGCTCACCCGAAGACCGGCGTCTGTCGCTCTCGAGAATCACAGAGAGCGGCCTGGCGTTGTTAAACCGGTTGGATCCCGAGGTCCTGGCCGTCCATGAAGCCGTCGCCATGGGACTCTCGGACAACGAAAAGCAGGAGCTTGGCCGTCTTTGTGGCGCCATGCTCCGATAGGGTGAGCCAGAAAACTGGGGCCTCTCCGGCCTGCTCACACCGGAGTATCTGCGCCGACAGGATGCGTGATTCTCCTGGCCCGGGCATCTGGGACGGCGCGTCTGCCAAGCCTGGTGACGCGCGGCCTCACCGTTTGGAGGAGCCGGCCGCGCGCCGCCATCACCGGCCGCCCTCGAACGTGCCGCGCTCCAGCGGCAGGCCGGCCGCCTGCCATTCGGGGAGGCCATCCTCCAGGCGGCGCGCCGTGTAGCCGCGCGCGCGCAGCGCGGCCACGGCCTCGAAGGACAACACGCACCACGGGCCGCGGCAGTAGGCGACGACTTCGCGATCGGGGTCGAGGCCGGCCAGCCGCGCCTCCAACTCGCCAAGCGGGATGTTGACGGCACCGGGGACATGCCCGGCGGCGAATTCGTCTGCCGGCCGGACATCCAGCACCGTGACGAGACCGTCGCGCGTCCGCTGCAGCAACTCCTCGCGAGACACAGGCTCCATCCCGTCACGATCAGCGAAATAGGCCAGCCGGATGCGCTCGACCTCGGCAAGGTTCCGCGCCGCCACGGCGGACAGCGACGCCATCAGCCCGAGCACGCCGATGTCAGCGAGCCGGTAGAGGACGAACTTGCCGTCCCGGCGCGAGGCGACAAGCCCCGCCCTCCTGAGGTGCTGCAGGTGCTGCGACGTGTTGGCCACCGACAGGCCGACACGCGTCGCCAGTGCCTCCACGCCGCGTTCGCCCTGGGCCAGATGCTCCAGCATCTCGAGCCGGTGCTGCGACCCGAGCGCCCTGGCGACGGTCGCGAATTCAGAGTAAATCGCTTGCTTGGGGCCCTTCGACATCTTCTTCAATCGCCCCACGATACATCATTCAAGTGATATGTTGAATGTCTGGCGACCTGAACGAACGTCGCGGACCATCAGCCCCATGACCAACCTGACCCTGGCCGACGAACCGCTGATCCGACTGGGCTTCTTCCTTGTCGTCCTCCTGGTGATGGCGATCTGGGAGGTGGCCGCGCCGCGTCGCCGGCGGGAGATCCCGCGCCTGATCCGCTGGAGCAACAACCTCGGCATCGTGGCCGTCGACGCCCTGCTGCTGCGCCTCACGTTTCCTGTCCTGGCGGTGGGGCTGGCGGTGACGGCCGGGGCGCACGGCTGGGGCCTGTTCAACGTCTTCGCCGTTCCCTTCCCGCTCGCCGTTGTGCTGTCGTTCGTGGCGCTCGACCTCGCCATCTACCTGCAGCACGTCATGTTCCATGCCGTGCCCGCCCTGTGGCGGCTGCACCGCATGCACCACGCCGACCTCGAGTTCGACGTGTCCACCGGGCTGCGCTTCCATCCCCTCGAGATCCTGCTGTCGATGGGTCTCAAGCTTGCCGTGGTCGCCGCGCTCGGACCTCCCGCCATCGCCGTGCTGGTCTTCGAGGTGCTCCTCAACGCCACCGCGATGTTCAATCACTCGAACGTTCGCATCCCCGCCGGGCTCGACCGGCTCCTGCGGCTTGTCGTCGTGACCCCGGACATGCACCGGGTGCATCACTCCATTTACCCGAGCGAGACGAACTCCAATTTCGGCTTCAACCTGCCCTGGTGGGACCGGCTGCTCGGCACGTACCGGCCGCAGCCCCGCGACGGACACGCGGCGATGACCATCGGCATCGAGCAGTTCCGCACCCCCCGCGACCTGTGGCTCGACCGCATGCTCATCCAGCCGCTGCGCGGCCCGGCGAGCGGCTATCCGATCAATCGGGAAGAGACGGAGACACGCGCATGACGACGCTGCTGATTCTCAACGATCCGCCGTATGGCACGGAACGCTGCTACAACGCGCTCCGCCTGGCCCTCGCGCTCCTGAAGAAGGCGCCAGACGCCGGGGTGACGGTCTTCCTGATGGCCGACGCAGTGGCCGCGGCGCGCACGGGCCAGAAGACGCCGGACGGGTACTACAACCTGGAACGCATGCTGAAGCGCGTGGCCGCGGGCAAGGGTGCCGTGCTGCTGTGCGGCACCTGCATGGACGCGCGCGGCATGATGGACGACGACGTCATGGAGGGCGCGAGGCGCAGCACGATGGAGGCCCTCGCGGACCTGACGGTCTCCGCCGACAGGGTCCTGGTGTTCTGATCCATCGCGCCGGTGGTCCCGGCCTCCTGTTGTTCTTGCCCCGCGTCCCGCGGGGCGCGTTCCTGCTATGCTTGGCGCGCGACGATCTGGGATCCGATGACGTTTGTGCTTCGCCTGATCACCGTGTGGTGTGCCCGGCTCTCGAGAATCGGGTTGATTGTCGGCGTGCTGTTTCTGGCGTTGTCGTTGACGCCCAGCCTCGTGCCGAGGCCGCTGATCTACCAGGGCCTCGTTTCGGGGCTGTCGCTCACGCTCGGGTATGCGTTGGGCGTCGCCGGCCGCTGGTTGTGGGCCTACCTCGGACTTCCTCAGGCCGGGGACCGTCTGGCGCGTATCCTCACCGCGAGCGGCGCGGTCGTGGGCGTCGCGTTCCTGGGGCTGTTCATCTGGCAGGCATCCGAGTGGCAGAACTCGGTCCGGCAGTTGATGCACCTGCCCCCGGCGAGCGGCGTCAGTCCGTTCAGTCTGGCCGCGGTCACCCTGCTGGCCTTCGGCGTCCTCGTGTCGCTCGCACGGCTGTTCCGGCAGACGTTCGTCATCATCGCCGCCCGGTTCGACAGGTTCCTGCCCCAGCGTGTCGCCAACGTCGTGGGCGTGGCGGTCTCGGTCGCGCTGTTCTGGACGATTCTCGACGGTATCCTGATCGCGGCGGCCCTCAGGTTCGCCGACGGCGTCTCGCAGCAGGTGGATGCGTCGACGCCCGTCGATCTCGAGCCACCCGCTGACCCGCAACGCACCGGCAGCCGCGAGTCGCATGTGGCCTGGGAGGATCTGGGGCGACAGGGCCGCGAGTTCGTGTCGACCGGGCCCACGGCGGCGGACCTCCGCGCGTTCTTCGGGTATGAGACCCCGACGCCGATTCGCGTCTATGTCGGGTTGAACGCCGCGGAGACGCCGGACGCCCGTGCCCGCCTCGCGCTGCGCGAACTCGAGAGGGTCGGCGCCTTCGACCGCGCCGTGCTGCTGCTGGTCACGCCCACCGGCACGGGCTGGGTCGACCCCGCGGCGTTGAGCCCGGTCGAGTATCTGCATCGCGGTGACATCGCCAGTGTGGCGGTGCAGTACTCGTACCTGCCCAGCGTCATCGCGCTACCCACCGAAGGCGCGTACGGCGCGGAAAACGCGCGGGCGCTCTTTCAGGCGGTCTACGGTCACTGGACCCGTTTGCCGAAAGAACGCCGCCCGGCGCTGTACCTCTACGGCGTGAGCCTGGGCGCGCTCAACTCCGAGCGGTCGTTCGATGTGCACGACATCATCGCCGACCCGTTTCGCGGCATTCTTCTGACGGGGCCGCCGTTTCGCAGCGAACTCCGGCACCTGCTGACCTCGGACCGCCGGCCCGACTCGCCGGCGTGGCGGCCGCGGTTCCGCGACGGCTCAGTCGTGCGGTTCATGAACCAGCAGGGCGGGCTCGAGGTCGGAGACGCGCCCTGGGGCCCATTCCGGATCGCGTTTCTGCAGTATGCCAGTGACCCGATGACGTTTTTCAGCGTCCGGTCGCTGTTCGTGGAACCCGACTGGATGCGCGGTCCGCGCGCCCCCGATGTCTCGCCGGCCCTGCGCTGGTACCCGGTCGTGTCCACCGTGCAGCTGGCCGCCGACATGGCGGTCGCCAATGCCCCGCCACCCGGGTACGGGCACAACTTCGCCGCGGAGCACTATGTCGACGCCTGGCGTGCGCTGATGGAGCCCGACGGATGGACGGCGTCCGAGGTCAGGCGGCTGAAGACGCTGCACGCCTCGATGCCGTGAGGCCTTCAGAAACGCCCTTCAGAAACGCCGGCCGGTCAGCACCACGCGGAAGCCGATGAACGCGCGGCGCGCCCCCGGGTCCGCGCCGCCGCGGGTCGTCGTGCGCACCAGCCGCGCCGGATCTCCGAAGTGCCCGCCCCGCATCACCCAGAGGGCGTCATCGTCGATCGTCGCACGCAGGTTATCCGGGTCGTACGGATACGGCTGATACGGACTGGCGGTCCACTCCCACACGTTGCCGCTCATGTCGGCGAGCCCGAACGCGCACGCCGGGCAGGCGAACTGTCCGACCGGCGCCGTGCCGGCGCGCTGGTAGTTGGCGCGGGCCGGATCCGGATCGTGGCCCCAGGGGAATCGACGCCCGTCGGCGCCGCGCGCCGCCTTCTCCCACTCCGCCTCGGTCGGCAGCGTCACACGCCACCCCTCGTCCAATCGCGCGCGCAGCCAGGCGGGCAGGGACGACGACCGCTTCAGCCCGGCGTCGAGCCACCGGCCGTACGCGAGCGCATCGGGCCACGACACGAACGCCACCGGATGATCGGGCGGCGCCGCCAGCGCACGCGGATCCACGCGCCACGTGCCGGCCTTCGCGAAGGCGGCAAACTGCGCGACGGTGACCTCGTGCCGCGCCATGTAGAACGTGGGCAGATCGACGGTGCCCTGCGCCGCCGTGGGCGACCAGCGTTCGTTATCGAAGGCGTCGGGGTCGGTCGCAGGACCCGCGCCCATCAGGAACGGCCCGGCCGGCACCTCGACGAACTCGGGGATCGCCTCCGGCGGCAGGTCGGCGACGCTCCGCGCCGAAGACGCGCCGGACACCGACGCCAGCCACACGCTCGCCGCCAGCAGCGCGCACGTCACCACGACGTGGGAGCGACGCGATCGTCCTCGCGACACGCTCATCGCGAGGCCGCCTGCCGGTCGCACGCAAAACTCCAGCCGTGGCGACACGCGCGCGCGTAGAGGTCGGGCTCGGGCATGTCGAGCAGGTTGTGGCCGCCCTCACGCAGCAGCAGCCGGAGATCGAGCGCTCGAGGATCGCCGCCAAGGGCCGCGGACGGCTCGAGCAGGTTCAGGCAGGCCGGCTGAAATCGCGTCTCGCAGGCGCGCGAGAAGTACACGAAGGCGAGATCGAGATCGGCCGGCACGAGGCGGCCCTCCACGTAGTGGCGGCCGAGTTCATTGCAGGCCCACCCGGCGTTGTCGCCGCAGTACGACACCTCGAGGCGAATCAGCCGCTCGCAGGCCTGTGGCCGCTCGTCGCTGCACGCCTGCTCCCAGAACGGCAGCGCATCACCGCGGTGCATGCCGTCGGCGCCGCCGCGGGCGGCCATGGCGGCGAAGAGCACGATCCACACCGCCATATGAGCCGGATTGAGGCGGCCGAGCGGCCCCGTGAGGCCGAGCCGCTCCAGCACCGGACGCTCCCCGATGGCGCGCACGAGGCGATCGATGCCGGGCACGGCCAGGTTGAGCAGCGGCACCGCCATGAGCTTGTCGTAGAACGTCGGCAGCCCGATCGCGCCGAGCACCGCGTAGAGTGCGAACACGCTCAGCCCGTAGAGCACGCCGAAGAGGCCGCGGCCGAGCGGCGTGCGCGGCGACGTCGACGGATCGGTGACGAGCAGGTGCAGCCCGAGAAAGACCGCCGCGGGGATCTCGGAGTCGATGAAGTACGGCACGCCCGTCACGGCCCCGTACAGCGCGCTCGCGCCGAACAGCGTCGCCGCGGCCGACGCCGTGACCGGCGTGATCGAGAAGAAGTACATGACGACCAGGCCGACCGTGAACACCACCAGATAGATGTTGGGCCCGGCGCCGAACGTGGTGGCAATCTCCTGGCCCCACGTCAGGTGGGTCGAGTCCGTCAGCAGCAGCGCCACCGAGAAGATCGCCAGCGTGAAGGCCGACGGGTTGAAGATGTGCACGCGGCGGCCGTCACGCTCCCAGCGGACGAACGCCTTGCCGAGGAAGCCGACGGCCACGAGCAGGAACTGCAGGCTGAACCAGTCGTCGGTGAACCACAGGAACAGGTTCGTGCTGAGGATGATCGGGAAGGGGCCGAAGCCGAGCTGGTACGGCTCACGCCGCGACCAGGCCAGCAGCAGGTCGAACGCAAAGGCAAACAGCAGCTGCCCGGCCAGCAGCGGCATGAAGTCGTAGACCGGCGGCCAGTGCCACCCCCAATACGCGTAGATCCCGATCTGGCAGAGGGCCTGGACGTAGTGCTGCGGCCGAGGCGTGGGCAGGTGCAGGACCGGCACGCCCTCGCGCCGGCTCCGCACGGCGAGCGCCGCCTGCCAGGCCAGCAGCACGGCCGCCGCGCCCCAGAACGACCATCGGAGCGCCGGGTGGTCGCCGATGCGCGGCACGAGCGTGAGCGCCAGGAGCCCGGCCGTGAAGGCCAGCGGCGCCAGGAACGCGCCGCCCATGCTCCGCGAGGCGATCGGCGTGGGCGGATCGGAACGGGAGGAGGTGGGCGGCCGGCGCGCCCGGCGCTGTCCGGAAGACATCGACGCACTCAACCTGAATGCCTGACTCTCACACGGCCGGTGGCAACGCGTACACCCGCCGGCCGGCGCGCGCTCGGATCACGACGTCGAACATCCCCACGCGGCGGCCGGCCCGCGCCTCACTCCTGCAACGCCCCGCTCTCCGCCTTCTGCGGCAGCCTGAGCGCCACCAGCCCGAACGGCTGCTGGATCATGATGTGCTGCTGGCCGTTGTGCACGAAGCCAGACATGCCGTACATACTGAGCGCGGGAATCCGCACCTGGCCGACGCGCTTGCCCGTGCGCTTGTCGATCGCGAACACGTACGGCTCGTCGTCGGCGCCCATGCCAGTGGCGATCACCAGCGTCTCGGTCACCATCATCGACGGCTGGCCGCCGCGGCCCGGATTCGTCATCACCCCGTCCACGCCCTGCAGGAGCGGGTGGTTGCGGATCCGGTCCTGCATCTCCTGCGGCGCATCGCCGTTCGGAGTGACCCACAAGTGTTTGCCGGTGTTCAGGTCGATGGCCGTGATGCGCCCGGCGGGGCCCTTCCAGATCGACAGCCCGTCGATGTTGTCCGGCGGCCCAGACGGCCGGCCCCCGGGGCCGCGCGCCCAGTCGACCACCGTCGTGCCGGCGGCCTTCGGATGGTCGACCTCCGAGCCCGGCACGAGCATGACGTACGTGCAGCCGCTGAACGACGACACGTAGATGACGCCGTTGACCGGGTCGGCGGCCGGAGGCCCGGTGATGTTCGACCCGCCACTGCCGCCGCCGCAGATGCGCGCGGGGCCGGCCCCCTCGGCGTTGCCGCGGTGCGTGGGCGGGTTGAAGAGCGGCGCGAAGTGGTTGCCCTTCAGCGCCTGCTCGAGCGCACGCTGCCGGATCTCGGGCGTGTAGTCGATCAGGTGATCCTCGCTCCGCCCCTGCAGGTCGTACGGCAGCGGCCAGGTGGGGAACGGCTGCGTGGCCGAGAGCTTCTCGCCCGGCACCTTCGACTGCGGCACGGGCCGTTCCTCAACCGGCCAGATGGGTTCACCCGTCCGCCGATCGAGGACGTACAGGAACGACTGCTTGCTGGGCTGCGCGATGACCGGCACCCGCTGGCCGTCAATCGTGACGTCCATCAGGACGGGCGCGGTGGGCGTGTCGTAGTTCCAGACGTCGTGCCGGACCATCTGGTAGTGCCAGCGCCGCTCGCCGGTCTTCACGTCGAGCGCGATGATGGAGTTGCCGAACAGGTTGTCGCCCGGACGGAACCCACCGTAGTAGTCGAGCACGCCGCCCTTCGTCGGGATGTACACCAGCCCGAGCTCGGGGTCGGCCGACATCGGCGCCCACGATCCGATGTTGCCCTCGTGATAGGTCCCGGTCTCCCACGTCTCGTGGCCGAACTCGCCCTCGCGCGGCACGACGTGGAACTTCCACTTCATCTTGCCGGTGGGCGCGTCGTAGGCCACGATGTCGCCGGGGATGTTCTCCTTGCGCGTCTGGTTGTAGCCCTGCTCGTGCGACGTGCCGACGATCACGGTGTCGTTGACGACGATGGGGGGCGAGGAGGCGGTGGCGTAGCCAAGCTCCAGCGGGATGCCCTGATTGGGATCCCACGGCTTCTTCAGCGAGGCCCACGGGCCCCAGTCGCGCGCCTGATCCTCGAGCACGTCGACGACCCCGGTCTGGCTGAAGCCGGGCAGGTCGACGCCGCCGCCCCAGTTCTCGAGCGGGCGTCCCGTGCGGGCGTCGAGGGCGTACAGGAAGCGGGCCGGCGTGATCATGAAGATCACCGGGCGGCCGTTGACCACGCTGTACGAGACGCCCTTCCCGTAGCTGGCGCGCATCGAATAGGCCCAGCGGGCGGTGTCAGGCTCGCGGAAGGTCCAGATCGTGGCGCCGGTGGTGGGGTCGATGGCCACGACGGTGCGGCGCTCGCCGGCCACCGTGTACAGCACCCCGTCGACGTAGCTGGGCGTCGATCGCATCAGCCCGGGGCCTGCCTCGCCGAAGCTCTGGCCGTTCCACTGCCAGGCGACTTCGAGGGAGTTGAAGTTCGACGCGTCAATCTGGCTGGCCGGCAGATACCGGGTGTTCCAGGCGTCCCCGCCGAGAAAATGCCACTCGCCGCGCTGCGTGCCCGGACCCTGCGCCCCCGCGGGCCCCTGTGCGACCAGCGCCATCCCGAGGACGCACGCCGCCAGCAGGCGGCCCACACCAGTCCGACGTTGCGTCTCGTTCATCCCCATCGTGAGCTCCTCACTGGCGCCGCCAGCTGTGACCGGCGCACATGCGCTGCCTACCATACACCGTGTGCCTCCCGATTGCGACGGGGAAGAAGGGGGGGGACATTGACCTCGGGAACGACCGGTGGCGGCTCGTGAACCCGCCTCACGTCATCGGGAAGATGGAGCGGCGACGCCTCGGCCCCGCCGAAGCGTCGCCGCTCCACGGGTGGCTAGCCTTGGGACGTGATGTGCTGGATCACCGCATCGAAGTCCGCCGTCGGTGAGAAGTCCACGTACTCGGCATCCTCGGTGAACTCAGGCGCGTGGCCGGGCGCCCAGTAGAAGGCCTGGCCCGAGGTGTAGTCCTGGTGCCCGTCTCCCGTGTGCATGCGGACGGTGCCCTTGATGACGTAGCCCCAGTGGGGGCACTGGCAGCGATCGTCGAGCAGTCCCTTCAGCGGCGGCCGCAGGTCGACCCCCTTCCTGGCGCTGACGAACGCCACGGTCATGTCGCCCCCGATCGCCTGCTTGCGCAACTGGATGCCGTCGGCCTCGATGGCCACAGGGACGTCGTTCTTCGTGAATGCGATCATCGTCTCCTCCTCGAAGTGGTGCGTTGGGTGACGGGGTCGCCGCTGCGCGGATGGGCTGCGGCACGGAAGTAGAAGTCGAGCATGTCGTGGAGCGGAGCGGGATTGCGCCGAAGGCGGCTCCTGAGCGCCGCGCCTTCCCAGCAGTTGACCAGGAGGTGCGCCATCGCGTCCACGTCGGTACCAGGGGGCACGTCGCCGTTCGCGACGGCCTCCCGCAACGTGTCCGCAATCCGGCGCGCGATCTCGGTGAAGCACCGATCGACCTTCTGCCGAAAGGCCTCGCTCACCCCGGAGAGCTCCTGGCCGAGCCCCCCGAGCAGGCAGCCCAGATTGCCTTCCGCCCGGTATTTCTTCGCGCTGAGCTCGAAGAAGCGGCGGATGCGCATGAGTGGGGCACGCGTCGTGTCGCCGAGGCAGCGGTCAAGCCCTGCGTGGACCTGTTCCATGTACATGTCGATCGCCTGCAGCCCGAAGTCCTCCTTGCTGGCGAAGTGGTGATAGAAGGAGCCCTTCGGGACCCCCGTCGCGTCGAGCACGTCAGCGACCCCGAGGTCGTTGTAGCCGCGCTTCAGCAGCATCGTCATGCCCTGCTCCAGCAGGGTGCGCTTGGTGGTGCCTCGCATCGCTCCTGGCACTAGACCGACTGGTCTAGTGCTCCGGCAGTGTCCGACATGCCGCGGCATCTGTCAACCCTCTGCGCCTCGCCTCCACGCACGAAGCCGCGGATCGCCGCGGCCTGCGCCTGCAACTGTGGTGGCCGTGCGGGGACGAGCCGCGTGGTTTACCGCCCGCCCTCGAACGTGTCGCACTGGTTCATGTCGCCGGTCTCGAGGCCACGCCGCAGCCACTCGACGCGCTGCGCCGACGTGCCGTGCGTGAAGCTCTCGGGCGCCACCACGTGGCCGCTCTGGCGCTGCAGCCGGTCGTCGCCGATGGCCGCGGCCGCCTGCAGGCCTTCCTCCACGTCTCCCGGGTCCAGCAGATCGCGCCGGCCCGCGTGGTGTCCCCACACGCCGGCGAAGCAATCGGCCTGCAGCTCCTGCCGCACCGACAGCGCATTGCTCTCGGCCTCCGACGCGCGCGCGCGCAGCTGCTGCACCTTGCCGGAGATGCCGGTCACCGTCTGGATGTGATGCCCGACTTCGTGCGCGATGACGTACGCCTGCGCGAAGTCGCCCGGCGCGCCGAAGCGCTCGTCGAGGTCGCGGAAGAACGACAGGTCGATGTAGACCTGCTGGTCGGCCGGGCAGTAGAACGGGCCCATCGCGGAGGAGGCCGATCCGCACGCCGACGCCACCATGCCGTCGAACAGCACGAGCACCGGCGCCTGGTACCGCTGCCCCTGGGCCGTGAAGATGCGCTCCCACGTGTCCTCGGTATCACCGAGCACCGCGGCAATGAACTGCGCGTGCGCATCATCGGCAGGCGGCGCGCCGCCAGGGGCCGGCGACACGGACCCGCCCGACCCGGACTCCACGAGCTGCAGCAGTTGCAGCGGGTTCTGCCCGGTCAGGAACGAGACCACCAGGACGACGAGGATCACCCCGACACCGCCGCCGCCGACCATCCCCGCGCTTGATCGGCCGCGTCGATCCTCGACGTTGCTGCTGCGCCGCGCGCGTTCCCACCGCATGTTGCGTCTCCCCTAGTGGCCAAGAGACGAGCCGGCCGGCCACGGGCGTGCTCGAACTTCGAGCATACTCCCTGCCCGCGACGTGTGGCGCGGGGGAACATCGACTACAGCGCAGGGGCGGGAAGGCGGCCGTCGACGAGGAATGCGTCCCGGGCGAAGGTGTGCTGCGCCGGCGTGAAGTAGTCGCGGCGGACGAGCTCCACCCTGTGGGATGCCGCCACCGAGTGCCACGTCTCGAGCGTGCGCGGCACGACGCCGCGAAACACCTGGGGCGCGAATACGCCTACGTTGACGCCGTCGGCGCGCGCCGAGTGGTAGCGCACGGCCTCCACCCCGGCCTCGCGCATCGCGCCGCCGAGCGCCTGCGTGTCGACATACGAGATGGGGGAGGCCAGCACGGCACGGTGCGCCGCAAACGGGCGGGCCGTGAGATCGATCCCGCGCTCGGTGCGCACCCGCGCCGTGAACGCCGTGAGGACGGTGGTGACGGCGCCGAGGTCCGCGTGCGTGCCCTCGAGGAACACGAACCGGTAGTACGCCACCTCGGCGAAGGCGGTGGCCGCCGATTCCGATCCGTACCAGAGGCCCGGGGCGTGCCGCGTACCGAATCGCGATCCATGCCGGAGCGGCGGGTAGCGGAACGGGGTGGACAGCAGGTAGTGCAGCCGGGGGTGCCGGCTCGGAGGCTTGGCGGAGTCGATCAGATCCTCGAGAAGCGCCTGCTCTTCGAGCGTGTCCACCAGCTTGCGCGTCGAGACCTGGTGCTGCGCCTCGACGACGCGCCACGTCGTCAGCCGGAGCGGGCGACGTCTAGTGGAGTGTATCGACTGCAGAGGCACTACCAGCGCCTCTGCTCAGCCGCGATCCTGCGGGCCGCCCAACGGGCGGCCCGGTAGTAAATCGTCAACGACACCCCACTAGAGGCGCCCGCGCATTGCGTCCAGATACTGGACGACATCGACCAGGCCCTCGACGGTCACGATGCGTTCGGCCGGCACGGCGGCGAGGTGGTCGTTCATGGCATGCAGCCACGCGCGCCCGCGCTCGTCGTCGCCCCCCACCAGCGCATCCAGGCTGCGGTACATCCGGAGGAAGAGCAGTGCCAGTTCGCCTTCCTTGCAGCCGGGGTCGATCCCGCGACCGCGCTGCAGGCGTGAGAGCGACGCCTCACTGACGCCGAGGATCGCGGCCATCTGCCGCGGCCGCAGCCCGAGCCGCCCGGCCGCGGACAACAGGGCCTTGCCCAGCACCGCCGCCGGATCCGGCGCCACCGCCCCAGACGTGCGTGCCACAGGTGTCATCAACTGAAAGAATAAGCTGGAAACGTTGCACTTGCAAGAGGGGTCGATCAGGGTCCGACAGGTCCGGCCAGGTCTTCACAGGTCCGATAGGTCCGGACAGGTCCGTTAGGTCCTCACAGGTCCAGAGGTGTGCGAATGGCAGATCGGACCCGCCGGATCCGCCGGACCCGCCGGACCCGTCGGACCCGTCCGGACCCGTCGGACCTGTCCGGACCTGTCCGGACCTGTGAAGACCTGATGTATACTTCCTCTCGCTCATGGCCCTCGGACATTTCTTCCCGTCGCGAAAGCGGCTCACGGCTAAGCGGGCCACGTCCGCGTCGGGAAGCGTGCCCTTGCGGCCGGCTCAGTAGAGCACCACTGAATCGACCGGCCCTCAGGGCCACACAGCGACCCGCCGCGGACCTTCCCGCCGGCGGGTTTTTTGTTGGGCAATCGCGAACAGCGACTCGCGAATCGCGAATAGCAAACAGCGAATCGCGAATAGCGAACTGCGAACTGCGAACAGCGAATTGCGAATAGCGAACAGCGAACAGCGAATTGCGAACAGCGAACAGCGAACAGCGAAATATGCGATCGATCGAAGTCGGCATTCTCGGCGCCACGGGCGTCGTCGGACAGCAGTTCATCGCGCGGCTGCACGGGCATCCGTGGTTTCGTGCCACCTGGCTCGCGGCGAGCGAGCGATCGGAGGGCCGCGCCTATCGCGACGCCGCGCCGTGGCGGCTGGCGGCGCCGATGCCGGACGCGCTCGGCGCGATGACCGTGGAGGCCTGCACGCCGGGCCGCGGACCGCAGCTGGTCTTCTCGGCGCTCGACGCCTCCGTCGCGGGCGACATCGAGCGCGCCTTCGCCGAGGCCGGCCACATCGTCGTCAGCAACGCGCGCAACCACCGGATGGATCCGCTGGTCCCGCTGCTCATCCCCGAGGTGAACCACGAGCACCTCGGCCTCCTGCCGGAGCAGCGCCGCGAGAAGGGCTGGACGGGCGCGATCGTCACCAATCCGAACTGCTCGACCGTCGTGCTCGCCATGGCGCTCGCGCCGATGCGCCTCTTCGGCATCCGCGCCGTCATCGTGTCGACGATGCAGGCGGTGTCGGGGGCGGGGTATCCGGGGGTGCCGTCGCTCGACATCCTGGGGAACATCGTCCCCTTCATCGGGGGCGAGGAAGAGAAGATGGAGAGCGAGACGCTGAAGATCCTCGGCACCGATGGCGGCCGCATTCCGTACGAGGCGGTGGTGAGCGCGCACACCAACCGGGTGCCGGTCGTGGACGGGCACACGATGACGGTGTCGGTCGACCTCGTCGGCAAGCCCTCGATCGCGGAAGTGGACGCGGCACTGCGCGGCTTCAGCAGCCGCCCGCAGGAGCTCGCGCTCCCGAGCGCACCGGTGCCGCCCATCATCGTCTGCGACGAGCCGAACCGGCCGCAGCCGCGCCTCGACGCGGACCGCGGCGCCGGCATGGCCGTCAGCGTCGGCCGCCTGCGCCCGTGCCCCGTCCTCCACGCAAAGTTCGTGGCCCTCGGACACAACACGGTCAGAGGGGCGGCAGGGGCCGCCATTCTGAACGCGGAGTTAATGGTGGCAGAGCAAGGTCATCTTGTGATGTGGTGACGTTGTGACGTGGTGATCTGATGTGGAGATCTTGGGATCTTCGGGGCCTTCGGGTGCCATCGATCTCGCGATGTTCAGGACCCTGCGGACCGCATCGATCTCGCGATGTTCAGGACCCTTCGGACCGCATCGATCTCATGATGTAGGGACCCTTCGGGCCGCATCGATCTGGTGATGTAGGGGGCCGTAGCGCCGCATCGATCTCGTGGTGTAAGGGCGGCCTTCGGGTCGCCATCGAACTTGTGATTCTGGGGCGGCCTCCGGGTCTCGATCGATCTGAAGATCAGAAGATAGATGCGCGCAGAAGGCGCTGAACATCCAGACATTCGACATCCAATCACCACGTCACCACATCACGAGATCACCAGGTACGGAATCTATCTATCTATCTATGGTCGTAATGAAGTTCGGCGGGACGTCGGTGGCGGATGCGCAGGCCATCGAGCGGTTGATCGCCATCGTGCGGGCGCAGCGGCAGGGGGACGCGGCGCAGGAAGGCGGCGACAGCCGCGGACCTGTGGTCGTCGTATCGGCGCTCGCCAAGGCCACGGACCGGCTGCTTGGTGTGGCGGCGGAGGCGGGCGCGGGCGATGCCGAGGGGGCGCAGCACAACCTGCGCGACCTGCGGGCGCGGCACGTGGCCGTGGCCGGCGTGATCACGGACGAGGCGATGCGTGCCGACGTCGTGGCGTTCGTCGAGCGTGAGTTCGACGCGCTCGAGCGCATCGTGCAGGCGCTGGCCGTGCTGCGCGAGGTGTCGCCCCGCTGGCTCGACACCATCGCCGCCACGGGCGAGATCGTGAGCAGCCGGATCGTGGCCGCCGCGCTGGCGTCGCGCGGGCTGCCGGCGGCGTGGGTGGATGCCAGGCGCGCCATCGTGACCGGCGACGAGCACACAGCCGCGCCGCCGCTGATGCCCGAGACCACCGCGGCGCTCATGGCGCAGGTGGACCCGCTGCTCGCGGCGGGCCGGCTCCCGGTGTTGGGCGGGTTCGTCGGCGCCACGACGGGCGGCGTCACGACGACGCTCGGCCGGGGCGGGTCGGATTTCTCGGCCGCGATCGTCGGGGCCTGTCTGGGGGCGGGCGAGATCCAGATCTGGACCGACGTGGACGGCATGCTCACCGCCGACCCGCGCATCATCGCGGACCCGCAGGTCGTTCCGCAGCTCTCCTTCGACGAGGCCTCGGAGCTGGCGTACTTCGGCGCGAAGGTGCTGCACCCGGCGACGATCCTGCCGGCCGTGGCGAAGAACATCCCCGTGCGCATCCTCAATTCGCACCGGGCCGAGGCGCGCGGCACCCTGATCACGCGCGAGCGTCCGCTGAGCGACCGGCCGCTCACGGCCGTCGCCTCGAAGCGCCAGGTGTCGGTCATCGACATCACCTCCACCCGCATGCTGATGGCGCACGGCTTCCTGCGGCGCCTGTTCGAGGTCTTCGAGCGCGAGCGGACGCCGGTGGACGTCGTCACCACCTCGGAGGTGAGCGTGTCGGTCACGATCGACGATCGACGGCGTCTTACCGACATCGTGGACGCGCTGTCGGAGTTTGCCGAGGTGCGGTGCGAGCACGAGATGGCGATCGTGTGCGCGGTCGGCGAGGGGCTGCAGTCCGACCCCACGCTCGCGGCACGTATTCTCGAGGCGGTCGGCGACGTGCCGCTCAAGCTCGTGTCGCAGGCGGCCTCCCGGCGTAACATAACGTTCGTCATCCGCGAGGCCGACCTCGCACGCGCGCTCGGCGGCGTACATGCGCGCTTCTTCGGCGTCCCGGACACCTCGCACGCGGGTGCGACGGGCGCGAAAGGGTAGGCTTCATGCGTCTCCTGCTGATCGGACACGGCAAGATGGGGCGGCACGTCGAGGCGCTCGCGTCCCACTACGGCTTCGCGGTCGCGGCCATCGTGACCGAGGCGTCCGCCCCCGAGGCGCTCGCCGAGGCGGGCGGCCTGGTGGACGTGGCCATCGACTTCACGCGCCCGGAGGCCGTGCCCGAGAACCTGCCGCGGCTCGCCGCGCGCGGCGTGAACGTGGTGATCGGCACGACCGGCTGGCAGGCCCACGAAGAGGCTATGCGGGCGGTGGCCGCACAGGCCGGCATCGGCGTGGTCGCCGCGGCGAACTTCTCGCTTGGCATGCACCTGTTCCAGATGCTCGCCGAGGAGGCGGGGCGGCGCTTCGCGTCGCGCCCGGAGTTCGGCGCCTGGATCCACGAGATTCATCACGCCGCGAAGAAGGATGCGCCGTCGGGCACGGCGCTGATGCTCGAGCGCGCGATGCGCGCGGCGGGCTACGCGGCGCCGATGGATGTGGCCGCCTCCCGGGCGGGGTCGGTCCCCGGCACCCACACGATCGGGTTCGACGGGCCGGCCGAGACGATCACGCTGACCCACACGGTGCGCGACCGCGCCGTCTTCGCCCACGGCGCCCTCGAAGCCGCCCGCTGGCTCGCCGGCCGCAAAGGCTGGTACGGGATGCGTGACGTGTTAGTCGGAGACGAGGGGCGGTGAACGGGAGAAGCTGTCGGCGATCAGCTCTCGGCTCTCGGCTCAGCACGACAGCGACGCTGGGCCGAAAGCCGAAAGCCGAAAGCCGAAAGCCGATAGCTGAGAGCCGATAGCCGATCGCTGATAGCCGACAGCCTCTGAGGAGCAGACTGGATGAGAACGCAATGGACGGGTGTGGGAACGGCGCTGGTGACTCCCTTCACCGCGGGTGGCGCCGTGGACGAGGCGGCCGTGAAGCGGCTGGCGCGGCGGCAGATTGATGCGGGCGTGCACTTCCTCGTGCCGTGCGGCACGACGGGGGAGACGCCGACGCTGTCGGCCGCCGAGCGCCGGCGCGTCGTGGAGCTCGTCGTCGAGGAGGCGCGCGGCCAGGTGCCCGTGCTCGCGGGCGCCGGCGGCAACAGCACGGCCGACGTCGTGGCCGCCTCGCGCGAGATGCAGCAGGCCGGCGCCGACGGGCTGCTCTCGGTGACGCCGTACTACAACAAGCCCACGCCCGAGGGGCTCTTCGCGCACTTCAGCGCCGTGGCGGACGCCACGCCGCTGCCGATCATCCTCTACAACGTGCCGGGCCGCACGGGCTGCAACGTCGAGGCGCCGACCCTCGCGCGCCTCGCGACCATCCCCACGCTCGTCGGCGTGAAGGAGGCGTCCGGCAACATGTCGCAGATCGCCGATATCCTGAACGCCGTGCCCGACGACTTCCTGGTCCTGTCGGGTGACGATGCGATCACGGTGCCGATGATGGCGATCGGGGGGCGCGGGATCATCTCGGTGTGTTCGAACCAGGTACCCGCCGAGATGGCGCAGATGGCCGAAGCGGCCGAGCGCGGCGACTTCGCCACCGCGCGGCTGCTGCACCGGAAGCTGCTCGGCATCATGCAGGTGAACTTCGTCGAGTCGAATCCGGGCCCGGTCAAGTTCGCGATGGCCGCGATGGGCCTCTGCGACGAGGTGTACCGCCTGCCGATGGTGTCGCCTCGTCCGGCCTCGCAGGACAAGGTGCTGGCCGTCATGCGCGAGCTCGGCCTGCCGATCGTCGCTGGCTCCAGGGCGTGAGACGTACAAACACGAAGCACACGAAGGCCACGAAGCAGGCCCCCAAAGATTCTTTGGTGTGGCCTTCGTGGCCTTCGTGTCCTTCGTGTTCAGCCGACAAGAAGTTGCCACATGACACTACAGATACGAATTGAATCCCTGTTCGCCGCGGGCGCGGCGGCCGACAAGGAAGACGGCCGCGCCGCGTTCTTCGAGCTGCAGCGGCTGCTCACGTCGGGTGACGTCCGCTCGGCGGAGCCCGACGCGGCCTCGCCGACCGGCTGGCGCGTGAACCAGTGGGTCAAGCAGGGCATCCTGCTCGGCTTCCGGTTCGGCGACATGGTGGATGCCTCCACCGTGGGCTGGGCGTTCTACGACAAGGACACGATGGGCGTGCAGCGCCCCGGCCTTGGCGCCGGCGTGCGCATCGTGCCGGGCGGCTCGATGATCCGCGCGGGCGCCTACGTGGCGCCCGGCGTGATCTGCATCCCGCCGATGTACATCAACGTGGGCGCGTACGTCGGCGAGGGGACCCTCGTCGACTCGCACGCGCTCGTCGGGTCGTGCGCGCAGATCGGCGCGCGCGTCCACATCAGCGCCGCCGCGCAGATTGGCGGCGTCATCGAACCCGTCGGCGCCATGCCCGTCATCGTCGAGGACGAGGTGCTGGTCGGGGGCAATACCGGCATCTATGAGGGCGCCGTCATCAAGCGCCGCGCCGTGATCGCGGCCGGCGTCATCCTGACGGGGTCCACGCCGGTGTACGACCTGCCGAACGGCTGCATCATCAAGCCGGAGCCGGGCCAGCCGCTCGTCGTGCCCGAGGGCGCGGTCGTCGTGCCCGGCGCGCGCGCGGTGTCGGTGGGGGCGGGCAAGGACTGGGGCCTGTCGCTGGCGACGCCCGTCATCGTGAAGTACCGCGACGATCGCACGGATACCCGCACGGAGCTCGAAGCGTGGATCCGGTAGATCCCGTCTGGCTCGCCCGGCAGCTGATCGACATCGACTCCACGACCGGGCGCGAGGGCGACGTGGCGCGGTGGCTCGCGGCGTACCTCCGCGGCCGCGGCTACAGCGTGCTCGAGCAGCCCGTCGGGGAGGGCGAGACCGCGCCGCGCGTCAATGTCATCGCCGGGGCCGGCGAGCCCGGCATCACTTTCTCCACGCATTTCGACTGCGTCCCGCCGTTCTTCCCGAGCCGCGTCGAGGGCGGGCGGCTCTACGGGCGCGGGGCGTGCGACGCCAAGGGGATTCTGGCGACGCAGGTCGCGGCCGCCGAGCGGCTGCGCGCCGCCGGCGAGACGCGTATCGGGCTCGTGTTCGTGGCCGGCGAGGAGCGCGGGAGCGACGGCGCGAAGGCGGCGAACCGCATCGCCTCGCAGTCGCGCTATCTGGTGAACGGGGAGCCCACCGAGAACCGGCTCGGGGCGGCGACGCGCGGCGTCTACCGCGTGCGGCTGAAGGCCCGCGGACGCGCGGCCCACTCGGGCTACCCGGAACTGGGCGACTCCGCCATCGAGACGCTGCTCGCCGCGCTGGCCGCCCTGCGGGCCGCCGCGCTGCCCGACGACGGCGTGCTCGGACGGACGCACTACACGATTGGGTTGATCGAGGGGGGCGTGGCGCCGAACGTGGTGCCGCCGCACGCGAGCGCCGAGATCCTCTTCCGCTCCGTGGGCCCGCACGACGCGCTGCGCGCCGTGGTCCGCGCGGCCGTGGGCACCCTGGTGGAGGTGGAGGAGGTACTCGAGGTGCCGGCCGTCCACCTGCAGACCGCCGAGGGCTTCGACACGGCCGTGTTCGCCTACACGACCGACATCCCGTTCCTCGCCGCCTGGGGCACGCCGCTGCTGCTCGGCCCCGGCTCCATCCACGTCGCCCACACCGACCAGGAACACATCGAGATCGCGGAGCTGGAGCGCGGCGTGGAGCTCTACGTCAGGCTCGCCCGGCAACTGCTGGGTAGTGGGTAGTGGGTAGTGGGTAGTGGGACGTCGAGCCGAAAGCCGAAAGCCGATAGCCGATAGCCGATAGCCGAGAGCTGAGAGCCGAAAGCCGACAGCTGATCGCCGACAGCCTCCCCCCGGCTACTGCACCGTCATCGACATCGGCACCGTCCCCACCACGTGCGGGACCACTCGGAGCAGCGCGTCGACGATGTCGGGGTCGAACTGGGTGCCGCGGTGGCTTTCGATTTCGGCGAGCGCCTCGCGTACGGGCCGGGCGGCACGGTACGGGCGGTTGTTGGTGAGCGCGTCGAACGCGTCCGCGACGCAGACGATGCGGCCCTCGAGCGGGATGGTCGTGCCGTGCAGCTTCTGCGGGTAGCCCTCGCCGTCCCACCGCTCGTGGTGCGTGAGCGCGATGCTCTCGGCCATCGTCAGCAGCGGCGCCTGGCTGCCGCCGAGGATGTGCGCCCCGATGGAGGTGTGGGTGCGCATGATCTGCGTCTCTTCGGGCGTCAGGCCGTCCGGCTTGCGAAGCAGCGCGTCGGGGATCCCGATCTTGCCCACGTCGTGCAGTGCGGCGGCGCGGCGGATGAGCGCCACATGATCGGACGACAGCGCGAGCCCCTCGGCGATGCTGGCGGCCATCCCGCCGACCCGGATCGTGTGCTGGCTGGTGTTGTCGTCGCGGTACTCGGCCGCGATCGCGAGCCGCTCGATCATCTCGAGCCGCGTCTCCTCGAGTTCCGTCGTGCGCCCGTGCACCGTCTCGAGCAGCGTGCGGTTCTGCTTGCGCAGATCCTGGTAGAGCAGCCGCGTCTCGAGGAGGTTCCGGACGCGCAGCACCACTTCCATCAGGTCGTACGGCTTGGTGATGAAGTCGCGCGCGCCGAGCGCCAGCGCCTTGCGCCGCACGTCGATCGACATGTCGCCGGTGACCACGCAGACGGGCAGGTGCTCGGCGACGATCCACGGCGACAGCGCCTCGAGCACCGAGAACCCGTCCCGATGCGGCATGTGCAGGTCGAGCAGCACGAGATCGGGCTCGAACGCCTCGAACGTCTGCTCGAGCTTGCGCGGGTCCGTCAGCGTGGCAATCGACGCGAAGCCAGACCGTTTCAGCATCTCCGTCACCAGCCGCACGTTCGCCTCCTCGTCGTCGACGACGAGAATGCGGGCGACCGACAGGAGCAGGTCCAGGCGCTCGGCGCCGCCGAAGAGCGTGGCGGCCCGGTGGTTCAGGGAGCGGATGTGGGCGGAGGACATGACGCCCAGTCAGGTTGCAAGGGCGGTGCCGGGTTGGTGGCGGCCCCACGGACGTTTTCAGGCCTGTTTTTGCCAGGTCGAGCGGCTTCGCGCGTGTGCGGTGTGTGCGCCATGTGGGCAGGGCGGATCGCGCACGCACGCAGCGGCGGGGCGTTCCTTGCGCAAGGCGTGGCCGGCGCGCTACACTCGAAATTCGCCTGACTGGCCGCGCCCGCGGCCATGAGGGCGTCACGGCGGTGGGTCGCATCGCGATCCGGGACCTGTGCAATTTCAGCC
The DNA here is from genome assembly GCA_030680175.1 of Vicinamibacterales bacterium. Lineage (GTDB taxonomy): Bacteria > Acidobacteriota > Vicinamibacteria > Vicinamibacterales > UBA2999 > JAUXWO01. The sequence goes on along the minus strand of JAUXWO010000044.1, from coordinate 1,333 downwards.
TACGAACCGCGTCAGGGCCGGAAGGCAGCAGCGCTAAGTAGTCCCTGACATGTGTGGAGGCTTCCGGGTCGCGGTGGGACCCATCGCACCAGCCCATGTCCTATCAGGTCCTCGCGAGAAAATGGCGTCCCCAGACGTTCGGTGACGTCCTGGGGCAGCAGGCGGTCACCCGCACGCTGCAGAACGCCCTCAAGAGCAAGCGCATCGCCCAGGCGTTCGTCTTCGCCGGCCCCCGCGGCTGCGGCAAGACGACGACCGCGCGGCTGCTGGCGCGCGCGCTGAACTGCGTGCAGGGCCCGACGATCGAGCCGTGCGGCGTCTGCGAGCCGTGCGTCGAGATCGCCGAGGGCCGCGACATCGACGTGCTCGAGATCGACGCCGCCACGCACACGGGCGTGGACAACGTGCGCGAGGTCATCATCGAGGGCCTGTCGATCGCCCCCGTCCGCAACCGCTACAAGGTGTTCCTGATCGACGAGGTCCACATGCTGTCGGCCTCCTCGTTCAATGCGCTCCTCAAGTCCATCGAGGAGCCGCCGCCGCACGTCGTCTTCATGATGGCGACGACCGAGCTGCAGAAGATCCCCGACACCGTGCTCTCGCGGTCGCAGATCTACGAGTTCCGCACCATCTCGGGCCGCGTCGTCGCCGACCGGCTGCGGCACATCGCCACCCAGGAGGGCATCGAGGTGCCCGACGAGGCGCTGCTGCTGCTGGCGCGGGCGGGCGAGGGCAGCATGCGCGACTCGCTGAGCGCGTTCGACCAGGTGCGTGCGTTCGCGGGCGACCAGATCACGGTCGAGGATGTGACCACGGTGCTCGGCCTCGTCGGCCGCGACCTGGTGTTCGACATGGTCGAGGCCGTGGCGGCGGAGGATGCGCCGGCGGCCTTCGCGCTCGTCGAGCGGGCCATCGAGCGCGGCTACGATCTGCGGCTGCTGTGCCGCGAGATCGCGCGCGCCATCCGCGACCTGCTGATCGTGTCGGTGGACAAGGGCCGGCTGGCGGACCCCGACGTGGCAGCCGAGAGCGAGCGCGAGCGCGTGCAGGCGCTCGAAGGGCGGTTCTCGCGCGAGGAGCTGCTGCGCGCCTTCGACGTGCTGACGCGCGCCGAGCAGGAGATTCGCGGATCCGACCAGCCGCGCTTCAACATGGAGATGGCGCTGCTGCGCCTGATGCATCTGCGCAAGCTCGTGCCGCTGGCGGAGTTGATCGAGCGGTTCGAGGGCGGCGGCGGTCCGTCGCGCGGGCCGGCGATGCCTCTCTCGCGTCCCGGGGCCGCGTCCGCGCGTCCCGCGCCGCCCGTCGCGCGCCCCTCCGCCGCCCCTGCGCC
>JAUXWO010000014.1 GCA_030680175.1 Vicinamibacterales bacterium | reverse complement strand
CAGGTCGGCGTTGGTCAAGTACGACAGCCGCAGCAGCAGTGACGCCTCGGCGCCGAAGCGCTCGCGCAGTTCCCCGCCGGAGAGCGGCCGCCCCTCGATGCTGACGACCCCCTCGTCGATCTCGATGAGGCCGCGCGACTCCCGCGGAACCAGCCCGAGGCCACGCGCGAGCGGTACCACCTCGAAGCGCGCGTCCAGTTGCCGCCGCAGGGCGCTCGCCTCGGCGGCATCGAGCGCCGGCTGGCGGGCGGCCGGCGCCGCCCCCGTGAGCATCACCAGGGCGCACAGGATCAGCGTGGACATGCGACGCGGGAACTGGCTCATGCGCGGGGTCTCCCTCCGGGCCCGTGCCCTATGTCGTACGGACGAGGCGCACGGGGGCGAAGTTCCCTTCGAGGAGCGTCCACCCACACACGACCGGCGACGGCCCGGCCAGCGAGACGATCACGAAGAGGAAGTGCGGGAAGGCCTCCGCGCGATCGGTGGCGGAGGGCACGGCCTCCGAGGCGGGGTGGGAATGATAGGCGCCGACGACCTCCAGCCCCGCCGCGCGCGCCGCGCGGATGGCGGCGAAGTGGTCTTCCGGGTTGATGGTGTACCGCGTCCGGGGGGACGCTGCGGTATTCCGCGCCTCGTGGAAGCCGCGCACGTCATGCGCGCGGCCGATGAGCAACCCACAGCACTCGTCGGGCCGCGCACGCCGGGCATGCGCCAGGATCCCGTCGAGCACCTCGGTCGTGACGAGGCACTCCGCCCCTGCGGCGTCCAGCGCTAAACCTCGATCACCATCGCGATGCCCATGCCCCCGCCGATACACAGCCCCGCCACCCCGCGGCCACCGCCGCGCGCCTTGAGCGCATAGATGAGCGTCGTCAGGATGCGCGCGCCGCTGGCGCCGATGGGATGACCGAGCGCGATGGCGCCACCGCGGGTGTTCACGCGCGCCGCGTCCAGGCCGAGCTCGCGCACGACGGCAATCGCCTGGACGGCGAACGCTTCGTTCAACTCGAAGAGGTCGATGTCCGCGGCCGTGAGGCCCGCGCGATCGAGCGCCTTGCGCACGGCGGGCACCGGACCGAGGCCCATGACCATCGGCTCGACACCGGCCACCGCATAGCTGAGGACGCGGGCGAGTCCGGTCGTGCCCATCGCCGCGGCCTTCGCGTTCGACGCCACGACGAGCGCCGCGGCGCCGTCGTTGAGGCCCGACGCGTTGCCGGCCGTCACGGATCCGTCCTTCGCAAACGCGGGCTTCAGCGCCCCCAGTTTCTCGGCCGTCGTCCCCGCGCGCGGGTACTCGTCGGTGTCGAACGGGATGGGGTCGCCCTTCTTCTGCGGCACGGGCACGGCCACGATCTCGTCGCGGAAGTGCCCGGCGGCGATGGCCTCGACGGCGCGCCGCTGGCTCTCGGCGGAGAACGCGTCCTGATCGGCGCGCGTGACGGCGTGACGCGACGCGATCTCCTCGGCGGTCAGCCCCATGTGGCAGCCGTGCATCGCATCGGTCAGGCCGTCGAGGATCATGACGTCCTGCGCCTGCGCATGGCCCATGCGATAGCCCCAGCGGGCGCCCGCGAGCACGTACGGCGCGTTGGTCATCGACTCGGCGCCGCCGGCGACCACGAGATCGCTGTAGCCGACCGACAGCGCCTCGACGCCGTGAATCACCGCCTGGAGGCCGGATCCGCACACGCGATTCACCGTCTCCGCCGGTACCTCGATGGGGAGCCCGGCCTTGATGGCCGCCTGGCGCGCGACGTTCATGCCGGCGCCGGCCTGCAGCACGGACCCCAGGCACACGTCGCCAATGGCCGAGGGCTCCACGGCCGCGCGCGCGACCGCCTCACGGATGACGAGGGCGCCGAGTTCGACGGCCGAGAAGGGCTTCAACGATCCCCCGAACGATCCGATGGGCGTCCGGCAGGCACTGAGAATGGTGGCTAACGACATGAAGAAGACCTCGAATGGCTGTCGGCTATCGGCTCTCAGCTATCAGCGGCAGGGAGCCGAAAGCCGGTAGCTGGAAGCCGAAAGCTGACAGCGTTAAGAATCAGAACCGTCCGACGTCCCCGTCGATGTGCAGCGTCGCGGCCGTGGCGGCCTTGACGGCCTCGACCGTGGTGTCGGCGGCCACTTCCTTCAGGACGAGCCCGTCGGGCGTGACGTCGATGACGGCCATCTCGGTCACGATCTGGTGCACCACGCCCACGCCCGTCAGCGGCAGCGTGCAGCTCGGCAGGATCTTCGGCGCGCCGTCCTTCGTGGTGTGCTCCATGGCGATGATGACGCGCTTGGCCCCGGCGACGAGGTCCATCGCGCCGCCCATCCCCTTCACCATCTTGCCGGGCACCATCCAGTTGGCGAGGTTGCCGCGCTCATCCACCTCGAGCGCGCCGAGCACGGTGAGGTCGATGTGGCCGCCGCGCACCATGGCGAACGAGTCGGCGCTGCTGAAGTAGCTCGTGCCGGGCAGTTCCGTCACGGTCTCCTTCCCCGCGTTGATGAGATCGGGATCGACGTCGGCGTCGGCCGGATACGGTCCCACGCCGAGCATGCCGTTCTCCGAATGGAGCGTGATGTGGATGCCGTCGGGCACGTGGTTGGCGACCAGCGTCGGCATGCCGATGCCGAGGTTCACGTAGTCGCCGTCCTTCAGTTCGGCCGCCACGCGGCGGATGATGCGTTCGCGCTTGTCCATACTCTGTGTCCCTACGACGCCCGGGCGACCGTGCGCTTCTCGATCCGCTTCTCGTACCCGACGCCCTGGAGGATCCGCTTCACGAAGACCCCGGGGGTGTGGACATGATCCGGGTCGATCTGGCCGGGCTCGACCAGGTGCTCGACCTCGGCGATCGTGACGGCGGCGGCCGTCGCCATCATCGGGTTGAAGTTGCGGGCGGTGCGGCGGTAGACGAGGTTGCCGGTGGTGTCCCCGGTCCAGGCCTTGATGAACGCGAAGTCGGCGCGCAGCGGGAGTTCCAGCACGTAGTGCCGCCCGTCGATCTCGCGCGTCTCCTTGCCGTCCGCGATGATGGTGCCGTAGGCCGTGGGCGTGAAGAAGCCGCCGATGCCCGCCCCGCCGGCGCGGATCCGCTCGGCGAACGTGCCCTGCGGCACGAGCTCGACTTCGAGCTCGCCGGTCAGGTACTGCCGCTCGAACTCCTTGTTCTCGCCGACGTAGGTGGCGATCATCTTCCGCACCTGCCGGGTCTGCAGCAGGATCCCGATGCCGAACTCGTCGACGCCGGCGTTGTTGCTGATGACGGTGAGATCGCGCGTCCCGCGCCGGTGGAGGGCGGCGATGAGGTTCTCGGGGATTCCACAGAGGCCGAATCCGCCCATCATGATGGTGGCGCCGTCCGGAATGAGGGCGACCGCCGCATCGGCGTCGCCGAGCACTTTGTTCATATCCGAGATTATAATCCGCGGATTCGCGCACGGCCCCGACCGGCCGCCCGCGGCCCCGTCAAGGAGCGTTCATGAAGCCCGCCATCCGCACGATCGCCGTCCTCGTCGTTCTTGCGTTCGCCCTGCCCGCCGCGGCGCAGCCGGGTCGCGCCCCGACGGTCGACGACCTGCTCGACCTCGTCCAGGTCTCGGCGCCGGAGATCGCGCCGGACGGCTCGCGGGTCCTCTACACCCGCTCGGTCCTGCAGAAGTGGAGCGAGAACAAGCGCGCCTCGACCGTGTGGGTGGTCAACGCCGACGGCACCGACGCGCGGCAGCTGCTCGGGAGCGACAAGGATCGCAACGCCGCCTGGTCACCCGACGGCCGGCATGTGGCCTTCCTCTCCACGCGCGATCAGGAGGGCCAGCGCGACGCGCCGGGCGCGCAGATCTGGCTGCTGCCGATGAGCGGCGGCGAGGCCACCAAGCTCACCGACCTCAAGTCGGGCGTGCGCACGTTCCGCTGGGCGGCGGATGGCAGCCGGCTGTTCTTCACGGCCGACGAGCCCGAGACCGACGCCGAGAAGGCGAGCAAGAAGAACCTCGGCGACGCCATCTTCGTCGACGAGGGCCCGAACGGCCAGAGCGCCGGCCGCTTCTCGAACCTCTGGGTCGTGACGGTCGCCGACAAGGCCGCACGCCAGATCACGACCGGCCAGCGGCTGATCTCGAGCTTCGCGCCGTCTCCCGACAGCACCCGCCTCGCCTTCATCGCGCGCAGCGAGAACGAGCGGAACAACCAGCACCTCGCCGAGGTCTACCTCGCCGACGTGGCCTCGGGCGCCGTCACGCGGCTCACGACCAACGAGGCGCCCGAGCGCGATGTGGAGTGGGCGCCGGACGGCTCGGTCATCAGCTTCACGGCGCCCGGCCTCGGCGAGTGGGAACTGCGCCAGGGCCGCCTCTACGCCGTGCGCACCACCGGCGGCGCGCCCCGGTGGCTGTCGGAGGGCTTCGAGGGCAACATCAGCGGCTACTTCTGGCATCCGAACGGCCGCACCATCACGCTGTCGACCGTGTCGCGCGGCCGCGCCGGCGTGCACGAACTTGATGTCGACGCCGCCCGCACCCGGGAAGTCCGCATCGGCGACTACGCGCTGTCGATCGGCTCGGTCGCACGCGACGGCCTCCGCGCCGCGGCCACCTACAACACCCCGTCCGCTCCCGGCGAGATCGCCGTGGTCGACCTCGCCACCGGCGTGCCGACGACGGTGACGGACGCGAACCCGTGGTTCAAGGACGTCACGACCGCCGACATGCGGGCGATCACCTGGACGAGCACGGACGGCCTCGAGGTGGAGGGCATGCTCTGGCTGCCGAAGGGCCATCAGCCCGGCACGCGGCTGCCGCTCATCCTGAGCATTCATGGCGGGCCGGCCGGCGTGTGGAGCACCGCGTTTCGCGGGATCAATCACGTCTACGCCTCGCTGGGCTGGGCGGTGCTCGAGCCGAACGTGCGCGGGTCCACCTCCTACGGCGATGCGCTGCTGCGCGGCAACATGCGCGACATCAGCGGCGGCGATTATCAGGATGTGATCACGGGCGTCGACGCCGTCATCGCGCAGGGCCTCGCCGATCCCGATCAGGTGGCGGTGCGCGGCTGGAGCTACGGCGGCATCCTCGGCGGCTTCGCGCTGACGCAGACGACGCGGTTCAAGGCGGCGTCGCTCGGGGCGATGGTGGCCGACTGGGCGTCGGAGTACGCGATGGGCTTCAACCACGACGTGCGCCGCTGGTACATCGGCGGCACGCCGTGGGAGAACCCCGAAGGCTACCGGAAGCAGTCCGCGTATACCTACATCGACAAGGTCACGACGCCGACGCTCCTGCTCCACGGGGAGAACGACGAGACGTGCACGATCGGCCAGAGCATGATGTATTACCAGGGCCTGAAGGATCGCGGCATCACGACGCGCTTCATCCGCTTCCCGCGCGAGCCGCACGGCTTTCGCGAGCCGCAGCACATCCGCATGCGGGACGCGGAGGAAATCAGCTGGCTGATGAAGCACACGCGCGGCGTCGACTGGCAGGCGCCGGAACGGAAAGACGCGGAGAACGGGGACGAAAAGAAGACCGAACCGTAGGGTAGCGCCACCAGGGTTAGGAGGCCGATGCCGGGCTCGCACGCATCCGTGCCTCGAGAGGAACAGAATGAAACTAATGCCCCTGCTGGTCGCCCTGGCCGTGGGACCGACTCCCACTGCCGCCCAGGCGGTGTTCGATCTGCGCTTCGATCATTCGACGCTTCTGGTCAGCGACCTGGCAGAGAGCGCGGCGTTCTACGAGGACATCCTGCATCTCGAGGCGTTGGAGACACCTTGGGGACCCACAGCTCCGATCCGCTTCTACTCGTTGGGGGGTAGCCGGCAGCTGCACGTGGGACTCTCGGACAAGAGAATCGAGCCGGACAAGAACGCCCATCTGGCGTTCGCCGTCCAGAACTTCGACGCGTACCTGCGGTTCCTGAGGGAACGGGGCGTCAAGTACGTGGATTTTCCAGGCCGCAGCAGCGACCCACAGGTACGGCCTGATGGCGTCCGGCAGGTCTACCTGCAGGATCCGGACGGGAACTGGATCGAGATCAACGACGCGGCTCACTCGCCGAGGTAACCGCGCCGAGGCCGGGGTGCGCGCCGGGCGCGCGTTACCCGCGCTCCGCATCGAGGGGCGCGCGCCAGCGGTTCGCATCACTGAATAGCCGGCGCACGGCGCCCTCGTCGTGAAGGCCTTCGGCAATCTGATCGAGATCCCTCGCCACGGCGCGCAGCAACGGGGCCACCTCATCGGCGTTCGACGCCAGCACGCTCGCCCACATCCCCGCAGGGCTGGCCGCGAGTCTCGTCGTATCGCGGAGGCCGGCGCCCGCGTGTGCCAGCCCTCCCTCGCCGGCCGCCTCGCCCACCCGCGCCATCAACGCTGATGCCACGACTTGCGGCAGGTGACTGATCGCAGCCATCAACGCGTCGTGACGCGCGGCGTCCACCTGCACCGGCGACGCCCCGATGGCGCGTGCGAAGTCGCACACGGCGGCGGTCGCCGTGTCGGCAGCAGGGACCACCCACCAGGTGCAGCCGTCAAACAGATCCGCGCGCGCCAGGTCCGGGCCTCCACGCTCCGCACCCGCCATCGGATGCCCGCCCACGAACGAGGGCACGCCCGCGGCGGCACCGACGATGGCGCGCTTGGTGCTGCCGGTGTCGGTGATGAGGGTCTCGGCGCCGGCGAGGCTGGCCACCACCTTCACGGCGCGTGCGATGGCATCGACCGGCAGGGCCAGCACGATCAGATCGCACTCGGCGAGCGTGGCAAGGTCGGGGCTCAGCCGGGAAAAGACCGAGGCGACCTGGGGCTGCCGCAGGACATCCGCCCGGTCGAAACCCGAGAGCCCCACGTCCGGCCACGCGCGACGCGCGGCCAGCGCGATGGAGGTGCCGATCAGCCCGGTGCCGGCGATCCCGATGGTGCGAGGTGGTGACGGCATGTGTGGGTGCCCGTGACTGCCGGCCCCGGCGGCCGGCCCTGGCCCAGAGCCGATCGCCGAGAGCCGATCGCTGACAGCCGATCGCCGGTCGCTGATCGCCGCTGGCCGAAGGCCAGCCCCCTCTATCTCGCCCAGCCGCGCCGCGCGGCGGGTTCGAGGCAGATGCTGCGGCCGATGGCCGGCGCGATGATCCGCAGTTCCGCCATCAACCGGTCGAACTGCGCCGGGAACATCGACTGCGCGCCGTCGCTCATCGCGTGATCCGGATCGCAGTGCACCTCGATGATCAGGCCGTCGGCGCCGGCCGCCACCGCCGCGCGCGCCATCGACGCGACCTTGTCGCGCCGGCCGGTGCCATGGCTCGGGTCCACGAAGATCGGCAGGTGGCTCAGCTGCTTGACGACGGGGATCGCCGAGATGTCGAGCGTGTTGCGCGTGAAGCTCTCGAACGTGCGGATGCCGCGCTCGCAGAGGATCACGTCCGTGTTGCCGCCGGCCAGGATGTACTCGGCCGAGAGCAGCCACTCCTCGATGGTCGCCGAGATACCGCGCTTCAGCAGCACGGGCTTGCGCGTCCGGCCGAGCTCGCGCAGCAAGGTGAAGTTCTGCATGTTGCGCGCGCCCACCTGGTAGATGTCGGCGTAGCGGGTGATGACCTCGATCTGGCTGATGTCCATGACCTCGGTCACGAGCTTCATGTCGTGATCGTTGGCCGCGTCGCGCAGCAGGCGCAGGCCTTCCTCGCCGAGCCCCTGGAAGCTGTACGGCGAGCTGCGCGGCTTGAACGCGCCGCCGCGCAGCACCTTCGCCCCCGCGCGCTTGCACGCGGCGGCCGTCTGCTGGACCTGCGCCTCGTTCTCCGCCGAACAGGGCCCGGCCATCACGATCACCTCGTCGCCGCCGATCTTCAGGTCGCCCACGGTGATGATCGTGTCTTCCTTGCGGAACGTCCGGCTGGCGAGCTTGTAGGGCTCGGTGATCCGCAGCACCTCGTGCACGCCGTCGAGCAACTCGACGAGGCGCGTGTCCACGCTGCGGCTGCCCACGACCCCGAGCACGACCCGCGACGCCCCGGTGGACCGGTGCACGTCCATGCCGAGGTCCACGAGGTAGGCAATGACCTTGCCCACCTGCGTCTCGTCGGCGCCTTCCTGCATTACGACAACCATGCCTGCCCTCTGCGCATCCCGCGCTAGTCTGCTTCCGGAATCTCGATCTGCGCCGCCGAGACGGGGCTGCCCTCCGGCGCCGCTTCGATGCGCTGGATCCGCCGTGCCTCGTCCATGATGCGTTCGTAGAGCCGCACAATGGCGGCCCCATCGAGCGGGCCGCCCAGCCGTTCGTTGACGTCCCGCACGTGGGCCATCACCGCCGCCTCGCGTCCCGGCTCGTAAATGGCGCGCCCCTCGGCGCGCTTGAGCCGCCCAATCGCGTACGCGCACCGCGCACGGCGGTCGAGCAGCCGGACCACCACCTCGTCGATGCGGTCAATCTCCTCGCGGAGCGCCTCGAAGCTCAACTCCGGAGCCATCGCACGTAGCGCTCCACCTCGTGCAGGAGCCCCGGCGATGCGCCGTGCTCCGCGATCACCTGCACCAGCGCCGACCCCACCACCGCCGCATCCGCCACCTGCCCCATCGTCCGCACGTGCTCGGGCCGCGACACCCCGAACCCGAGCGCCAGCGGCCGGTCGGTCAGCGCGCGGACGCGTCCGGCGAGCGCCGCCGCCGAATCCGCCACCTCCGCGCGCGCGCCCGTCACGCCGAGGCGCGAGATGCCGTACAGGAACCCGCCACCGAGTTCGGCCGCCCGCCGGATTCGCTCGTCGCTGGTCGTCGGACTCAGCAGGAAAATTGTATCAATCCCCGCGGCGTCCAGGGCGGCCCGCATCTCGCCGGCCTCCTCGGGGGGCAGGTCGAGCGTCAGCACCCCGTCGACGCCCGCCGCGCTGGCGCGGGCGACGAACGCGTCGGTCCCCATCCGCAGGATGGGGTTGGCGTAGCTGAAGATCACGATCGGCGCGCGCACGGCGGCGCGCACCCCGGCGATCATCGCCAGCACGCCGTCCAGCGTGGCCCCACCCGCCAGCGCCCGCTCGGTGGCGCGCTGGATCACCGGGCCGTCCGCCAGCGGATCCGAGAACGGAACGCCCACCTCGAGGACATCCGCACCGGCGCGATCGAGCGCCTGCAGGATGTCGGCCGTGATCGCGAGGCTCGGATCACCCGCGGTCACGTAGGTGACCAGACCCGTGCGCCCCTCGGCTCTCAGCGCCGTGAACGCGGCCTCAATCCGACGCACGGCCAGCCTCCCCAAGAATCCGCTCCACCGACTGCACGTCCTTGTCTCCCCGTCCCGACAGGTTGACCAGAATCACGGCGTCCGGCCCGAGGGCCGGCGCCAGGCGCATCGCATGCGCCACCGCATGGGCCGACTCGAGCGCCGGGAGGATCCCCTCGAAGCGCGCGAGCGCCTGGAACGCGGCGATCGCGTCGGCGTCGGAGGCCCACACGTACTCCGCGCGTCCCGAAGCCTGCAGGAACGCATGCTCCGGGCCGACCGCCGCATAGTCCAGTCCCGCCGACACCGAGTGGGTCGGCTCGATATTGCCGTGTGCATCCTGCAGGACGAACGTCCGCGTCCCTTGCAGGACGCCGACCTCGCCGCCGGCAAAGCGCGCCGCGTGCCGGCCGGCCACGATCCCTTCCCCGCCGGCTTCGACGCCAATCAGCCGCACGCCCGCATCCTCGATGAAGGCGTCGAAGATCCCGATGGCGTTGCTGCCGCCGCCCACCGGGGCGACCACCGCATCCGGCAGCCGGCCGGCCTTCTCGAGAATCTGCGCTCGCGCCTCGCGTCCGATCACGCTCTGGAACTCGCGCACCATCAGCGGGTACGGGTGGGGGCCGAGCGCCGACCCCAGCAGGTAGTACGTCTCGCCGACGCGGCCGACCCAGTCCCGCATCGCCTCGTTGATCGCATCCTTCAGCGTGCGGCTGCCGGACTCGACGCTCACGACGCTCGCGCCGAGCACGCGCATCCGGAACACGTTGAGCGCCTGCCGCGCCATGTCCTCGGCGCCCATGTAGACGACGCACTCGAGGCCGAGGAGGGCGCAGGCGGTGGCGCTGGCGACCCCGTGCTGTCCGGCACCGGTCTCGGCGACGACGCGCGTCTTCCCCATGCGCCTGGCGAGCAGCGCCTGGCCGAGCGCGTTGTTGATCTTGTGCGCCCCGGTGTGGGTCAGGTCCTCGCGCTTGAGGTAGATCGCCGCCCCGCCGCACTCCGCGCGCAGCCGCGCCGCCTCCCAGAGCGCCGTCGGCCGCCCGGCGTAGTCGTGCAGCAGGCGCGCGAACTCGCGCCTGAAGCCCGCGTCCGCGCGGGCCTCGAAGTACGCCCGCTCCAGTTCCTCGATGGGGGCCACCAGCGTTTCCGGCACGAACCGGCCGCCGAACGCGCCGTAGTAGCCGCGCGCGTCGGGGTCCCGCCGGCCGAATACCCCGGCCATCTCCTGCTCTTCGACTGTCACGCCGTCGTCCTTCCTTCCGTCTCCGCGGCGCGCACGGCCGCGGCAAACGCCCGCATCCGCGCCGCATCCTTCACCCCCGGCGCCACCTCGACGCCGGACGCCACATCCACGCCGTAGGGGCGCACCTCGGCGATCGCCTGCGCGACGTTGTCGGGCCGGAGCCCGCCTGCCAGTATGACCCGCCGTGCGCGGGCCACGCCGGCGGCGGCCGTCCAGTCGATCGTGGTCCCCGTGCCGCCGTGCCGCGCGGGGTCGTGGGCATCGAGCAGCACCGTCACGCGCGGATCGATCGCCCGCGCGGCGGCCGGTCCCCCGGCCAGCGATGTCGCGCGCACGATCGTCCAGCCCCCGTCGATGAGCGTCTCGAGGTCGACGGCGCCATGCACCTGCACGACACGCACCCCCACCGACTCGACGACGCGCCGGACGTCGTCGGCCGTCGGCGACACAAGCACTGCCACCGGCGTCACGAACGGCGGCAGCCCGTCGACCACACGCCTGGCCCGTGCCGGCGCCACGGCGCGCGGGCTCCCGGGCCACAGGACCAGCCCGACCGCCGCCGCGCCCAGTTCGGCCGCGAGCGTCGCGTCCTCCTCGCGCGTGATGCCGCAGAACTTGATCGCGGTCATCGCGGCGCGTCCATCCTGCCCTCGGGCACGGCGCGCCCCTCGACCAGAGCCGCCAGCGCACCCGCCGGGTCCGGGCTCGTCATGAGCCGCTCGCCGATCAGGAACGCGCGATATCCCTCGCCTTGCAGGGCCGCCAGCTCCCCGGTCGACCGCAACCCGCTCTCGCTGACGGCGACCACATCGGCCGGCATGAGCGCCGCCACCTCGTGTGACGCCCGCACATCGACCTCGAGCGTCCGCAGGTTGCGGTTGTTCACGCCGACGATGCGCGCGCCACACGCCAGGGCGCGGGCGAGTTCGGCGGCGTCGTGCACTTCCACGAGCACCGCCAGTCCGAGCGCCGTGGCGTCCGCATGCAGCCGCCTCAGCGTGGTGTCATCGAGGGCCGCGACGATCAGCAGCACCGCATCGGCGCCCGCGGCGCGCGCCTCGACGAGCTGATAGGCATCGACGATGAAGTCCTTGCGCAGGAGCGGAACGTTCACGGCGTCGCGCACCGCGGCCAGGTGCGCGAGGTCGCCGTCGAAGAACGCGGGCTCGGTCAGCACGGAGATGGCGGCCGCACCCGCCGCGGCGTAGGTCCGGGCGATCGCCACCGGGTCGTAGTGCGGCGCGAGCACCCCGCGTGACGGCGACCGGCGCTTGCACTCGGCGATCACGTTCACCCGGCCGGTCCGCATCAGCCCGGAGGTGAAGGCCGTTCCCGACGGTGTGCGTGATGCCGCCTCGCGTTCCACGTCCGCCAGCGGCCTCTCCGCCTTCGCGTCCGCGACGCGGCGCACCGTCGCGGCGACAATGGCGGCCAGCAGGTCCGGGCGCGCGCTTGCGGTCACGCGCCCTCCTGCGAGTGCTCGATCAGTGACTCGAGCGTCCCCTGCGCGCGGCCATCGTCAACCGCGACGGCGGCGACGGCGATGCCGTCGGGCACCGACGGTGTGTGCCCCGCCACGAAGAGCGCCGCGCCCGCGTTGAGGAGCACGACGTCCCGCGCGGGTCCGCGCGTGCCCGCCAGCACGCCCCGGATGATGGCGGCGTTCGCGGCCGCGTCGCCTCCCTTGAGGTCCGCCGGCGCCGCCTTGGCCAGTCCGAACTCCGCGGGGTGGACGTAGAAGGTCTGCACGGCGCCATCCCGGCACTCGGAGATCTTCGTGTACCCGGTCGTCGACAGCTCGTCGAGGCCGTCGGCGCCGTGCACGACCCACGCGCGCTCCGCCCCCAGGCCGACCAGCGCGCGTGCGATCAGCTCCGTGAGCTCCGGCCGCGGCACGCCGACGATCTGCCGCGACGGGCCCGCGGGGTTCGTCAGGGGGCCGAGCAGGTTGAACGCCGTCGGCACGCCCAGATCGCGGCGCGCCTGCGCCGCGTGCTTCATGGCGGGATGGAACGTCGGCGCGAAGAGGAACGCGATTCCGGCGCGGTCGAGGCAGCGCTCCACCGTCGCCGGCGACGCCGCGACGTGGACGCCCAACGCCTCCAGCACATCGGCACTGCCGCACTGGCTCGACACGCTGCGGTTGCCGTGCTTGGCCACACGGACGCCGCACGCGGCGACGACGACCGCGGCCGCGGTCGAGATATTGAAGCTGCCCGATCGATCGCCGCCCGTGCCGCAGGTGTCGAACACGGCGCCGGGCCGGCGCGACACCGGCACGGCGTGCGCGCGCATCGTCCTCGCAAAGCCGACGAGCTCCGCGGGACGCTCGCCCTTCATCGCCAGGCCGATCAGGAGGCCGCCGATCTGCGCGGGCGCCGCCTCGCCGCTCATGATCAGGGCCATGGCGGCGGCCGCCTCGTCGGCGGTCAGGTCCTGGCGCCGCGCCAGGCGCGCGAGCAGATACGGAAAGGTCACCGGGGTCATCACAGCTCCAGGAAGTTGCGCAGCATCCGCCGGCCGTCGTGCGTGAGGATGGATTCAGGGTGAAACTGCACGCCGTGCACCGGCCACTCCCGATGCCGCAGCCCCATCACCACCCCGTCGTCGTCGGCGGTGGCGGTGATCTCGAGGCTTGCGGGCCACGGGTCCCGGGCGACCACCAGCGAGTGATAGCGCGCCGCGTCGAACGGGCTGGCCAGCCCGCGGAACACGCCGCGACCGTCGTGCTGGACGGCCGAGACCTTGCCATGCCGCGGCGCGGGGGCGCGCACGACCTCGCCCCCGAACGCCTGCCCGATCGCCTGATGGCCGAGGCACACGCCCAGCACCGGCCGCGAGGGGCCGAAGTGGCGAATCACGTCCAGCGAGATGCCGGCGTCCTCGGGGCGTCCCGGTCCGGGCGAGATCACCACGCGCGACGGCGCCAGCGCGTCGAGCGCCTCGATCGTGCACTCGTCGTGCCGGCGCACCGTGAGCGCGGCGCCCAGTTCGCCGAGGTATTGCACCAGGTTGAACGTGAACGAGTCGTAGTTGTCGATGACGAGCACCATCGCCGCTACAACCCCTGCTGGGCGAGTTCGAGCGCGCGCACCATCGCCTTCGCCTTGTCGCGCGTCTCCTCGAACTCCGCGGTGGGGTTCGAGTCGGCGACGATGCCCGCGCCGGCCTGCACGAAGGCGCGCCCCTGCTCCACCACGATGGTGCGGATGGCGATGCAGAAGTCGAGGTTGCCGGCGAAGTCGAGGTAGCCCACCGCGCCGGCGTAGGTGCCCCGGCGCGACCGCTCCAGCTCGTTGATGATCTGCATCGCGCGCACCTTCGGGGCGCCGGACACCGTGCCCGCGGGGAAACACGCGACGAGCGCGTCCAGCCGGTCGTACTCCTCGGCCAGCTGTCCTTCGACGACGGAGACGAGGTGCATGACGTGGGAGTAGCGTTCCAGGGCCATGTAGGTCGGGACGCGCACGCTGCCGAAGGCGGACACCCGTCCGATGTCGTTGCGCCCGAGGTCGACGAGCATGACGTGCTCGGCCCGTTCCTTCTCGCTGCGCTTCAGCTCCTCGGCGAGCCGCTGATCCTCCTCGTCGGTGCGGCCGCGCGGCCGCGTGCCCGCGATCGGGTGCGTTTCGGCGCGCCGCCCCTCGACGCGCACCAGCATCTCGGGCGAGGCGCCGACGATTGCGCGCGCGCCCATCCGCAGGTAGAACATGTAGGGCGAGGGGTTCACGTGCCGCAGGGCGCGGTAGACGGTGAAGGCATCGGCGTCGAGCGCCGTCTCGAAGCGCTGCGACAGCACGACCTGGTAGACGTCCCCCGCGGCGATGTGCTCCTTCGCCTGGCGCACGATGTGCTCGAACCGTTCCTGGGTGACGTTGGACTCGAGGGCAATCGGCCGCTCGTGCGAGACCCGGGGCAGCGACAGCGCGCGGTCGAGTTCCCCTTCGAGGAAATCGATCTTGGCGCACGCGAACTGGTAGAGCGCCTGCAGGTCCTCGTCCCCGGAGATGCGCGCGTTGGCGATGATCAGGATGCGGTGCTGCACGTGGTCGAAGGCGAGCACCGTGTCGAAGACCATGAAGCCGGCCTCGTCGCCGGCCGGCGGCGGGTCGGTGCGGGTGACGGTCGGCTCGAACCAGCCCGCGGTCTCGTAGGACAGGCACCCGACCGCGCCGCCCGTGAAGCGCGGCAGGCCGGGCACGAACGGCGACTGGAACTCGGCCATCAGGCCGCGCAGCGTGTCGATGAACGGCTGGTCGGACACGGTGACCGTGCCGGCCCGCTCGATCCGCGCCTCGCCGTTCGCCGCCCCCCGCAGGATCAGGAACGGATCCTTCCCGAGGAACGAGTAACGCCCGACGTGCTCGCCGCCCTCGACGCTCTCGAGCAGGAAGGCGTAGTCGGAATGCTCCGCGATCTTCAGGAATGCCGAGACCGGCGTCAGCAGGTCGGCGACGATCTCCTTGCAGACCGGCACGAACGTGCCGCGCTTGGCGAGATCCACGAACTCTTCGAACGTTGTGAGCTTCATACGCGGGATGTCCCGTCCTCTTCAACCATTGCCTTCAAGCGCGCCTCGGCGGCGGCGCGCATCACCCGTTCGGACGGGCGCACGCCCGTCCACCATTCAAACTGCTGCAGCGCCTGGGCCACCAGCATGTCCAGCCCGGCGATCACCTCGCACCCGGCCGCCTCCGCGTCACGCAGCAGCCGCGT
Source organism: Vicinamibacterales bacterium (assembly GCA_030680175.1). Classification (GTDB taxonomy): domain Bacteria; phylum Acidobacteriota; class Vicinamibacteria; order Vicinamibacterales; family UBA2999; genus JAUXWO01. Next base: position 5,830 of record JAUXWO010000014.1, on the reverse strand, counting down.
GGAGACCGGGTTGTAGACGAGGTCGTACACGCGGCCGCCCGTGAGTGAGGCGGCGGGGATCGGCGTCGCCTCCACGTCCGGGTAGGTGCCGACCGGCGTGGCGTTGACGAGCAGGTCCCAGCTGCCCGCCTCAGGCGGCCATGGTCCCGTCGTTCCGCCGCAGGCCTCGGCCACGGCGGCGGCCTCCTCGCGCTGTCGCGCGTGGACGCACACACGCGCGCCTCCCGAGCTGAGCGCGATCGCCACGCCACGGGCCGCCCCCCCGGCGCCGAGAATCGACGCCTGCAATCCCGTCAGCGGTCCGCGCCTGACGAGCGGCGTGAGGAAGCCGTTCACGTCCGTGTTGCACCCCGTCCAGCCGCGCCCCGACCGTCGCAGTGTGTTCACCGACTGCACCCGGCGGCTGACCGGGTCGGCCTCGTCGGCCGCGTCGAACGCCTCGCGCTTGAACGGCGCCGTGACGCTCGCGCCCGTGACGCCCAGCGCCTCGGCGAGCGCGAAGAAGTCCGCCAGGCTCTCCGCGGCGAAGGGCAGATAGACCGCATCGATCGCCGCCGCGCGGAAGGCGGCGTTGTGCATCGCGGGCGACACGGAGTGCCCCACCGGACGCCCGACCACCCCATAGATCGCGGTCCGGGTGCCCGTGCGTCGCACGCCGAACTCCTCGAGCATGCGCGCGATCGGCATCTGGCCCGGGGCCGCGTCGCCCCCGTAGGTCCAGCACGAACCGAACCGGCCCGGCAGGAGCCGCGTCGCGAGCCCCGCCTCGCCCATCGCCACGAGCGCCATGGGCACGCCGCCGCTCCGCGCGAGCGGCAGCAGCGCCAGCTGATCCCGGAGCCGCCGCGCGTGGACCGCGATCTTCAACACCTCCGCGCCGGTCGTGCGCATGGCGTGCACGCGCGCCTCGAGGTCCGCCGGGACGCCCTCGAAATCGTGCATCGAGAGCACGACCCGCTGCCCTCCGGTGCGTTCGAACAGCGCACGTGCGTCCGCCTTCCACTCGACGTCGACGTACTCGGCGCCCATCGTCCAGGCTTCGGTGAGCAGGGCGAGGCGCTCGGCCTCGCTGCCGTCGAACCGCCCGCCTTCCCACGCCGGCCGGCAGGTGACGATGACCGGGGTGCGCCGTCCGGCGAGCGCGGCCGCGGCGGAGAGGTCGCGTACGCCGTCGAGCCGCAGCTCCACCAGATCCGCCCCTCGGACGGCATCACGCTTCGCGCGGAGCTCCGCCATGGTGGCGGCGGTGACGGTGGCGCAAAGTCGTGGTGTGGCCATAAACAGCAAAAGCGCCTCGTTCAGCGAGGGCTGAAGAGGCGCTTGTCCGGAGTCGGCGTGCGTAGACGTGCGGTGTTACGCGGCTCCTGAGGGCCCTCTTCCCTGATGCCAATACCACCACCACGCGGACACACCGTGCCCGTGCCGGCAGCTGCCAGCCGGGTCGAACGCGCACCGCGAAGCGAGGAAGGGACTCACGAGGAACCGAGATGCATGCTAGCGGAGGGCTGCGGCCAATGTCAATCGGCGAGCGTCCTAGGGGAGTGTCGTTGACGATTTACGGCCGGGCGCCCGTTGGGAAGTCGGCCAGGACACTCCACGCGCCGGTTGATTCCCGTGACCGTTCCCGTGGGAGAGTTTGATACCCTTGATCGTGTTATGAGAGACGCCTGATGGTCCGCCTGCTCGCGCTCCTGATGACCGCCGCCGCCCTGCTCGTGGCGCCGACCGCCGCCGTGACGCCGGTGATGCCGGTCGACGAGGTCCGTCCGGGGATGGTGGGCATCGGCCGTACCGTGTTCAGCGGGGACACGATCGAGGAGTTCCGGGCGCACATCCTCGGCACCCTGCAGAATGTCGTGGGCCCCCGCCGCACGCTGATTCTCGCGCGCCTCGAGGGCGGCCCGCTGGCGAAGACCGGCGTGATTGCCGGCATGAGCGGCAGTCCCGTCTACATCGACGGCCGGCTGATCGGCGCCGTGTCGTACCAACTCGGCCAGTTCCCCACCGAGGCCATCGCCGGCATCACCCCGATCGAGGAGATGACCGAGGCGACCGCCCTCGAGTCGCGTCCGCGCCAGAGCCGGCCGGTCGCGCTCGCGTGGCCCCCGACCCCGCAGGCGCTGTTCGAGGTCTGGCGCGAGGGGCTCGGGCTGTCGCGGCCCTTCGCGGAGCAGGCCGGCGACCTGACGGTGCTGGCCTCGGGCGGCGACGTGACGAGTGGTCTCGGCACCCTGCTGCGTCCCATCACCGTCCCCCTCGTCACGTCCGGCTTCACGGCGGGCGTGCTGGACCCGCTCATCCCGGCGCTCTCGGCGCAGGGCTTCGTGCCGGTATCCGGCGCCGGCGTCCCGGGGCAGGCCCCGGCCGCGGCGCCGACGGCCGCCGCACTGGCGCCCGGCGATGCGGTCGGCGTGGCCCTGCTCTCGGGCGACTTCGCGTTGGGCGCCACGGGCACGGTCACGCATGTCGACGGCGACCGCGTCTACGCGTTCGGCCACCCGCTCTACAATCTGGGGCCCACCGAGTTCCCGATGACGCGGGCCGACGTGCTGACGCTCCTGCCCAGCCTCTTCACGTCGAGCAAGCTCGCGAGCCTCGGCGCCGTGATCGGCACGGTCCAGCAGGATCGTGCGACCGCCATTGCCGGCCGGCTCGGGCCCGGCCCGCAGCTCATCCCGCTGACCGTCACGCTCAACTCCGAGCACACGCCGTCGCGCACGTTCACCTTCGGCATGGTGAAGGACCAGACGTTCACGCCGCTGCTGACCTACCTGGCCGTCGCCAACGTGCTGACGTCGTACGAGCGCCAGGTCGGCGCCGCCACCTTCACCGTGCGGGGCACGGCGACCATCCGCAAGCACGGCGACATCGCATTCGAGGACATCTTCGCGGGCGACCAGCCGGCCTCGGTGGCCGCGGCCTACGTCGCCGCGCCCCTCACGCTGCTGCTGCGCAACACGACCGACCCCATCGAGGTCGAACGCTTCGATCTGACCATCGACGCCACGGAGGAGCCGCGCACGGCGCGCATCGAGCGCGTCTGGATCGACACGCCGCGCCCGCGGGCCGGACGCGCGGTCGACGTCAGCGTCCAGCTCCGGAACTGGCGCGGCGAGGAGTCCACGCATCGTGTGTCCGTGCAGTTGCCCGCCAACGCGACCGGGACGCTCCAGCTGCTCGTGGCCGATGGCCCCCGGATGGCCCAGCAGGAGGCGCGCGAAATGCGGCTCGGCGGCGATCTGCAGGACGTCTCGCAGATGATCCGCACGTTCAACCGTGCGCGCCGCAGCAACCGGCTCTACGTGCGCCTCACCTCACCCGACGCCGGCGCCGTCGTCGGTGGCGAGGCCATGCCGTCCCTGCCGCCGTCGGTCCTCGCCGTGCTCGAAGGCGATCGTCACAGCGGCAACTTCGCGGCGCTCCGAACCGCGGTGCGCGGCGAGTGGGAGATTCCGGTCGACGTGGCCGTCACCGGCTCCCGCACCCTGACCTTGACCCTGAACCAGCCCTAGTGCGGCCCGCCGTCGCACGGCCCTGATGCATCCCATGAGACACTTCTCCCTCGCGGGCGCGGCCGCGGCGCTTGTCGCCGCCATCGCCTCGACCCTCTCCCTCACGGCCGCCCCGGCGTTCTGGCAGACGGCGACTTCCGCCGACTTCCTCCGCGGCGAGGTCGAACACCTCTCGATCGATCAGCACGGCCGCTTGATGCTCGGGCCCACGGTGACGTCCGTGCTCGATGCGGAGGCGCCCTTCGCGTGGTCGCTGCTCCCCGCCGCCGACGGGGGCTACTACCTCGGCACCGGGAACGACGGCAAGGTGTTCCACGTCGACCGCAACAACCAGTCGCGGCTCCTCTACGACGCGCCGGAGATGGCGGTCCAGGCGCTGGCGCCCGCGCCGAACGGCGGCCTGTTCGCCGCCACCTCGCCCGACGGCCGCGTCTATCGCGTGGCGCCGGACGGAAGCGCGACGACGGTCTTCGATCCCGAGGAGCGCTACATCTGGGCGCTCGCCGTGGATCCCACCGGGCATCTCTTCGTGGCCACCGGCGAGCCGGGCCGCATCTACCGCGTCGCCCCCGACGGCACCAGTGCGCTCTTCCACACGTCGACGGCGACCCACGTGATGTCGATGGTCGCCGGTGCGGACGGGCACCTCCGCATCGGCACGGACTCCCCGGGGCGTGTCTTCCGTCTCGACGCCACCGGCCGGCCGTTCCTCCTGCTCGACACGCCGTTCCAGGAAGTGCGCGCGCTGCGGTTCGACGCGGACGGCCGCCTCTACGCCATCGCCCAGAGCGGACGCAGCACGTCCGGCGGCGACGTGCCCTCCATCGAGGCCGGCGCACCCGACGGCACACCGCGCGCGCCCGTGGCGTCGGTCTCGACCGAGATCACGACGATCGCGATCGCCGACGTGCCGATCGCCCAGCCCGGCGGCGGCGTGGATCGCCGCGCGCCTACCGGCGCCATCTACCGCATCCTGCCCGACGGCCTCTGGGATCAGATCTGGGAATCGCGCGACGACGCGCCGTACGATCTCGTCGTCGAAGACGACGGGGCCCTGCTGGTCGCGACCGGGAACGGCGGGAAGATCTTCCGGCTGGCGGGCGACCCCCTCCGGCCGACGCTCGTGACGCGCGTCGCCGCGCAGCAGGCCACGCGCCTGCACCGCGCCGCCGGCCGCACGCTCGTCGCGACCGCCAATCCCGGGCGCCTGCTCTCGATGACCACGGGCCACGCCCCGCGCGGCACGTACGACTCGGAAGTCAAGGACGCCCAGATGGTGGCGTCCTGGGGCACGCTCGCCTGGCGCGCCACCGTCCCGACTGGCGCCGCGGTGCAGCTCTTCACACGCTCCGGCAACACGCAGACCCCCGACGAGGCGTGGAGCGAATGGAGCGCGGCGTACACCACCGCGGAAGGCGCCGCCATCACGAGCCCCAGCGCGCGCTACCTCCAGTGGCGCGCCGTGCTGACGGCCTCGGGCGCCTCCCCGGTGCTCACGTCCATCTCGGTCGCCTACCTGCCCCGCAACGTCCGGCCGCAGGTGGCCGCCATCACCGTCCATCCGCCCGGGCTCGTCTTCCAGAAGCCCTTCTCCACGGGCGAGACCGAGATTGCCGGCTTCGAGGGCGCGCCGCCCGACCAGCAGATGGTGGCGCAGGCCGCGGGCGGACCGACGCTCGGCCGCCGCGTCTACCAGAAAGGGCTGCAGACGTTCGTCTGGCGCGCGGACGACGCCAACGGCGACACGCTCGCCTTCGACGTGCAGTACCGGCGTGAGAGCGACACCGAGTGGAAGACGCTCGCCGCCGACCTCGCCGACTCGATCTACGTCTGGGATACGTCGAGCGTGCCGAACGGCACCTACGTCGTGCGGATCGTGGCGTCGGATGCGCCGTCCCAGCCGCCGGCCGCGGCCCTGCGTGGCGAACTCGAGAGCCAGAGCTTCGAGATCGACAACACGCCGCCGGTGGTGGCCTTCGGTACCCCACGCCGCGACGGCACCCGGATCGTCGTCCCCTTCGAGGTGCGTGACGCCGACACGCCCCTGCGGCGGGTCGAACAGTCCGTGGACGCGCGGCGGTGGCAGGCGGTCTTCCCGCGCGACGGCATGCTCGACGCACGGACCGAGTCGTTCGAACTGTCGGTGGATGCGGCGCTGGCGGGACGGACGCTGGTGATTCGGGCGACCGACGCGATGAACAACGTCGGCACCGGGCAGGTCACCCTGCCGTGAGGTGAGCCGGGCGCGGCCCCGCCCCGGGCGTGCTCAGGCGGTCGCGGCGCCGATGCGCGTCGCGACGCCGGCCGACGGACGGAGC
>JAUXWO010000011.1 GCA_030680175.1 Vicinamibacterales bacterium | reverse complement strand
GTTAGCATCTGATCGGATAAAAGGGCTGTCGCCGGTATCGCAGCTGCGGATAATGCCGGTGTCCAAACCACACGCTCCAAGCCACGAGAGGAGACAGCCCTATGGAGCGACAGTATATCGGGATCGATTTGCACAAGGCGTCGTTTCACGCCTGTGCCGTGACAGAGACGGGGAGCCGGTTGTGGGAGGCGAGTTTCCCCCGATCGGCCGAGGGGATCGCGGCGTTGGCGGCCCGGGAGGTGGCCGGCGCGCAGTTGGCGGTGGAAGCGACAGGCCCGACGTGGGCGTTTGTCGATGCGGTGACGGCGATCGGCGTGCAGGCATGCGTGGTCGATCCGCGCAAGACGAAGCTGAAGGCGGGCTTCGCGGCGAAAACGGATCGGCTCGATGCGCGGCGGTTAGCCGATGCGTTGCGACGCGAGAGCGTCGTCAGCATCTACATCCCGCCGCCGGCGATTCGACAGTTGCGCGAGCTCTGCCGGGGACGGCAGCAGTTGGTGCGGCTGCGGACCCGAGTCGTGCAAGCCATCCGGGCGCTGTTGTTGCGCCAGGACGGCCCCGCGCCGCCGGTGACGTCGTTGATTGGTGTGCGGGGGCTCGCATGGCTCAGCACGGTGCACGTCGAGGACGCCAGCGAGCCCACGCTGCGACGGCTCGAGCGCGTGCTCCTGGCGGTGCATGCCGAAGCGCGGGCGGCCGAAGCGGCGGTCAAGGCCACGGCGGCAGCGGACCCGATCGCGGTCGCGCTGACGCAGATCGTCGGCGTCGGCCCGATCTTGAGCGTGGTCCTGCGCGCCGAGATCGGGACCATCGCGCGCTTCGCCAGTGGCGCGGCGCTGGCATCGTATGCGGGCCTGGTGCCGCGGGTGGACGCGAGTGCCGGGATCATCCACACGGGGCGGATCACGCGGCAGGGGTCCCCGTGGCTGCGCTGGGCGCTGGTGGAGATGGCGCTGCATGCGACGAAGCGATCGGATGCGCGCGGGCGGTGGGTGCGCCGCTTGGCGGTGCACAAGGGGATCCAGAAGGCCCGCGTGGCGTTGGCCCGACGGATGTGTGACGAGATCGTGCAGACGTGGCGACAAGTCGGCTGACGACTCACCCGCGGGTGGTCCTCGCACAGCCGCATGAGGCCCCGAGGCTTCGCAATCTGACTGAGGCCACCCGCGATCTCGCAACTGACCCTGAGGGTGTCGGATGCACCTTCGCATAGATGCATGACGAATCGTCAGTCCGGTTTGGTACGTGTGGGGAAGGACACCGGGAAGACCCCGTCGAATCGTTCGCACGCGCGGACCGGACCGGCCGGTCGGCCGGTCCGCGCGCGCTCACTCGACGTGTGCCTTGACGAAGAACGCCCTTTTATAGATGCGGCTGTTAGCATCTGCGTCATCTGCGGCTCGACTCGGCGAGCGCCAGGGCCCTCACCTCGCTCAGGGCAGGCTGGTGATAGACTCGGACATGCTCGCTACGTCCATCCCCGTCACTAAGACATCTGCATCCCGGCTGACCCCGGAACTCCGCGACAACTCTGCGTTCGGTGCCGTGTTCAGCGATCACATGCTGCTGGCCGACTACGCCAACGGCAAGTGGGGCGAACCCCGCATCATTCCGTACGGCTCCCAGATGATGGCGGCGGCTCCCGCGGTGGCCCACTACGGCCAGGGCATCTTCGAGGGCTTCAAGGCGTTTCCGCGGCCCGACGGCGGCGCCGTGCTGTTTCGCCCGGACGCCAACCACGCCCGCATGAACCGCACCTGCCAGCGCATGGCCATGCCGGAAATTCCGGCGTCGATCTTTGTCGACGGCGCGGCGGCCCTGGTGCAGCTCGATCGCAACTGGATTCCCGAAAGCGACGGCGCCGCTCTCTATCTGCGGCCCGTGATGTTTGCCACCGGCGAACCGCTCGGCGTGCGGCCGTCCGACACCTTCCGCTTCATCATCGAAACCTGCCCGAGCGGGCCGTACTTCTCCGGCGCCGTGGACCTGATCGCAGAAGACGTCTACGTCCGCGCATTTCCCGGCGGCACCGGCGCGGCCAAGTGCGGGGGTAATTACGCGGGCAGCATGCTCGCCGCCCTCGAAGCGCAGAAGAAGGGCTTCCACAACGTGCTGTGGCTCGACGGCATGGAACACAAGTGGGTGGAAGAAGCTGGATTGATGAACGTGGTCTTTGTCATCGGCGGCACGGTCGTGACCCCGCCGCTCGGTGGCACCATCCTTCCCGGCATCACGCGCGACAGCGTGCTGACGCTGCTGGCCGACATGAAGGTGCCGGTCGAAGAGCGCCGCATCTCGATCGATGAAGTGTTCGATGCCCACGCCAAGGGCACGCTCGACGGCGCGGCCGGGGTCGGCACGGCGGCGGTGATTGCTCCGCTGGGCCGCCTGCGTCACAAGGATCGCGAGATCACCGTGAAGCCGATGGCGCCCGATTCCGTGTTGGCCAGGGTGGGCGCCGAACTCGAGGGCATCCGCTCGGGTCGCCTCGCCGACCGGCACGGCTGGTTGATGGCGATCTAGGGCTTGGGACTTGGGACTTGGGACGGACATGCCGTATTTTGCGCTGATCTATGACGTCGTCGACGGCTTCGTCGACAAGCGCACGCCGTTTCGTCCCGCCCACCTCTCCGGAGTGCGCGAGGCGCAGGCGCGAGGTGAACTGATCATGGCCGGCGCGCTCGCGGATCCCGCGGGCGCGTTGCTCGTGTTCCGCGGCGCCGACAAGTCGGTGGCTGAGGATTTCGCCAAGGCCGATCCCTACGTCCACGAAGGGCTCGTCAAGAGCTGGGCGGTGCGACCGTGGACGGTCGTGGTCGGCCAGGACCCGTCCGAGACGCCACCGGGTCTGCCGAAGTAGCCTACGCGTTCTGCCGCGACGCCAGCGTTTTGGCAATCATCTCGCCGTGGAAGCGGCCGTTCTCAATGAACACGGTGCCGGTCTTCTTCCCCGCCACCTGACCGCCGGCCACAAACAGCCCGGGCACATTCGACTCGTAGGTCTGGGCGTCGAGCTTGGGCTCCAGCGTCTCGGCGTTGATCTCCACCCCGACGCGGCGCATGAAGTCGGGATCGGCGCGATAGCCGGTCAGCAGCAGCACGCCCTCGGCCGGCAGCGTCTGGCCCGTGTCGAGGACCACCTCGGTCGGGCGAATCTCGACGATGTTCGCGTTGAAGTGCGCGGCGATCGAGCCTTCCTTGACCCGGTTCTCGATGTCGGGCTTGACCCAGTACTTGATCGAATCGCCAAACGCCGCGCCGCGATGCACGATCGTCACGTGGCCGCCGGCGCGGTGAATCTCGAGCGCCGCCTCGGCGGCCGAATTCTTGCCGCCCACGATCACCACGCGCTGGCGATAGAACGGGTGCGCCTCCTTGTAGAAATGTGAGACGTGCGGCAGGTCCTCGCCGGGCACGCCGAGCAGGTTGGGGTGCTCGAAG